>SVOJ01000006.1 GCA_015066385.1 Oscillospiraceae bacterium | reverse complement strand
GCAGTGCCTTTGCAGCATCTTCTGCTTCCATTTCTGCGATTTCCTTAGCGAAATCCATGTCGTTTGTGAGAATTTTTTCGAGCATTTCTACTCTTGCATCAGTAATAACCATTGTGTTTTCTCCTTTAAATATGTTTTTGTTATTGTTTTTGTCCGGCGTTTCGTTGCCTTTCATCTGTGTATACACGCAAGACAAAAAAGTGTTACAACAATTTTTGAAAAAGATTGAATTTTTCAAAAAACTTTTCAATAGTGTGCCGCGCCGCATTCACAGACGGGATTCATCTTGAACAGTTTCTGGAAGAAGCGGATGATCTTCCAGAAAATGCCCATGATGCCTGTCTTGTGGCACATATGATCACAATTTTTGCTTGTTGCGGGAATGACTGTGCCGACCGAGAAGACCTCACCGCAGACACTGCACACCACATCGCCCGTGTAGCCGTCTTCGGTGGCGGTTGCCGGATGTTGGTTGACCGTTACCTTGTTGTGAGTAAGTTTGTCGATAACGATTTGTTCAACCGTAACGGTACCGCAAACGGTACACTTCTTGCCTTCCGTCAGGCCGGTTTCGTTGCAGGTCGGGTCAAGTATAGGCAGAATTTCTTCGGAATGTTCCACTGTTATTGAACAGGTTTTGAAAATTGTTTCATCCGCTTCAAGACAGACAATGATTTCTGCTGTGCCTGCTTTATGTGCAGTGATGACTCCATCTTCATCCACACTTGCAATAGTATTATCCGAAGAAATCCAGCGCAAAGTGGCATCTGATTCGACAGGAACTGTGAGACAATAAAGTTCCGCTTGTTCATTTTCCTTGATGGTCAACTGTGTTTCAGAAACAGACAGGCGATTTACAACGAAGGTATAGTTTTCTTTTTTGTGTGCAGATGCAATCAGAACCTCATTTGCATCATAAATTTCAAACAATGAATAATCAAGTGATGCAAGGTCTTTTACCCAATACACAACTCCATCGGTTGATTCCGTTGCAATTTCTTTTTCAAAACAGCATGCACCATCAAGATAAGCTTTGATTGTTATTGTCTGCATTGCATCGGAATCCGGCTCTGCAACAGTAAGGCAGATTTCATCGGAATCTTCAAGATGATATAATTCTGCAGTTGACAGGAAGTATTCATCATCGATATCAATGTAATATAAAGTGTCTTTCTGTTTTGCTTTTTCAAATCTTGCTTCCGGATATACATCTTCAATGGCAGTAAAATAGTAAATCGCATCTGTTGAAACGCAAACATCATCAGCATACCAACCAACAAAAGCATATCCTTCATCGGGAGTTGCATACAGTGCGGCATAATCGCCTTTGGGGTAATACATCTGTCCGTATGCGCTTCCGCCTTCGCTTGCAGAATACAGCACTCTTACATGGGCAGTATCGTCATCAGCGGTCAGATATTCATTTGCAAACACAACCGTTGCACCTTCGAGACAAACAGTATCTTTGATTTCTTCCAGGCTGTCTGTTTGCGGCATGTCCAGAATATATGTTTCACCGAGAGTCAAAGGAACATTATAAAAGTTCAGCCGATCTTTGCTTTCACCATCCTGTGCGTGCTCCAATGTAACATTCATGGTTCCGTTATCTGTCGGAACGGCATGAATGCTTATCTTTTTATCAGCAGGATAATAAACATATTTTGCATCGCCGACCACTTCGATGTATACATCATCCGAATAATAAATGTATTCCTCATGTCTGCCCATTGTATCAACATAAGCAATCAGATTTCCGTTCTCATCGTAAACTTCTATATCCACGGGGCATTTTATTTTTGTTGAAAGCCAGTTTTTGAATTGATCAAAATAAGAAGCTTTATCTTCACCGTCTTTGTTCATGCCGTATAATTTGTTATAGAGGGCATTGTAAAGCTTTGTTCTGGCATTGTTCAGTGCAGTAACTGCATTTTTTACAAGAGTGTCGTTGATTTTTTCTGTAGAATAGTCATTATCATAAACCAATTCATACAATTCTCGGACGGTTTCCGTTTTGCTCAGTGCGGTTGAAATTGCAGATTCATTTTTTGCAGTTGCCAGGCTTTTGATACCGGAATATACCTTTTGCGCTTTGAAGATTGTGTCTTTTACCTTGCCGAATCCTTTGGATTCAAGGCATTTTAATGCGTTTTTCACATTCTTTTTGGTAAAGTCATCGATTGCATCATTTAAGCCCGTAACATCTGTCAGATCATTAAAAACAGATTTCAAGGCATCCCTGAGTGTATCATCGAGAAGTTGAACAACAGCTTTACAGTAGGCATTTAATGTTGCTTCTGTTGTTTTTTTCGAAGATGCAACGGGCATAACTTTTGAAGCTACTTGGCCTGTCTTACGAACTGAAATGCTTCCGGTAAAAGCAGATGATAAAAATGTCAAATTGAGTGTGACATAATAATTCTTATACTGCACAGTTGTGTAGACTGAATCCAATAAGCTTATGACTTTTTTTGTCAAATTCATTCCATTCTGTTCTTCAGATTTGCTTGTATCAATGGATCCCAAATCAATATCATCAATTTTATCATCCAGACAAGTTGCCAAAGCGTAACAAACTGCCTCTTCAAAGGCCGCTTTCTCTGACTTTGGTACATCTGCAGGAAGAGCATAAATTTTATTTTCAGCATTTTTAAGAGCATTTATTTTTGTTTGCAGTTTTTCCGTGTCGTTTTTCGGAACTGTTTTTGTCTTGTCATTAAAAATCTTCAAATAGACATTCAATGCAGTCACATATTCTTTTGCGGCAGTGAGAATTTCACCCTCTATCGTACTCGCTGTGTATCCTGCACCGTAATTTGTTTTTTCGCCTTTTGTTACTTTTTTGGTGACACTGCTTTGCTTTGCATTGGTAGACATATAAATCACAATGGTGTCGCCGGCATTCGCGTTCAGTATTTCTGATGATTCGCATATATATTGCGTTCCGTCACCGAACGCAGATTGCCATGTTGCTTTAAAATAATTTAATGGGAAGTCCAAAGCAGGCAAATAAAGAATTCCGTTATCTGCAGATCGATACAATTGTCCATACTCAACACTGTTGTAGTTTAATCCGATCTGCAAATCCGATATGTATTTATCACTTGTGTCGATGATTTTTTTTGTATCGGCAAAACGGAATTCTATTTTCACGTTGCCTTTTTTCCATGATTCGTTGTTATTCCCATTTTCCGAGGAATTGCCGACATCCTTTACATCCGATTGGAAGATTTCAGCGGACAAATCAAAATTCAATACGGGACGCACGCCGACACTGGTATTGTTCGTACTTGCGTCGTTGCGGTAGTCGTTGACGCAGTTAACTTTGCAGCAACTAATGGAATCGTAGCCGGCGGACCGGAGAAGCCAAGAGCTGTTGCCGCCGTTGGAACTGTCGTTGGCGCCGGGGTACATCCATAACCCCTGACATTTGGCATAATCCGAGACTTTCGGCAGAGGAATAAACCTGTTACCACTTTCACTGAGCACATAATAACTGATAGCCGGGTTCAGTACATCGGCATAAGAAAGCAGATAAATTTTGTCATTGGTGGATGCTGAACCGTAAGCGGAATACGAAGAGCTGTAAGCGGAATTGTTAAGTGTGGTGTTAGCAATGATATTCTGCTGTGCGGATGAAAACGCGGTGTTGTAGAAATCATTATTCAACCAGGCACGGATGCTACTTTTTTCATAATTGTTGGCATAATGCGTTTTTGCAGAATCGCCCCAACAAACCCCTTTGCCGTATTCATCTTTATCGGTTCCGCCGTAGAGAACATAATTGTTATAGGCTTGCGAATCGAGGATGGTTTCTGACATCACCATGCCCGTTCTTGGGACAAACACACGCCATTTAATGGGATCGAACTTGAACCAATAAACGGTATTGGTGTAGTAGCCGTTATTGTCCTGCTGGGAACAAACCCCTTCCGAAAGAGAACCCGTCATGGACGGCCTATAAGAATCAAAGAACACCCCGCGGTATTTGTTGCCGTTGTACAATATGTCTTTATAACACATATAAGCGGAAGCGATCATCTTACCGTCCGACGCATTATTAAGATTTGTACCGATGTAGTAGTTGTACGAAATCCAATCACCGTCTTCTGCATTGAGTGCATCAATGGTGGCACTGTCTATCACCCTGCTCTGCGGATACCAGCCGAATTCAATAATGTCTCCCCTGCTGTATGAGGTGATGGTGGCGGCTTCGGCGGTGAGGCCGAAATCAAGTCCGACAAAGCCGGAAAGCGGTGCCGCTGTCAGCAGCATCACCGCCACAAGCAGTACCGACAACACTTTTTTCAGTCCGTTTTTCATTTTTTTTACATCCTCCTTAAATAAATAAAGTGCGCCCCGGATGAGACGCACTGCAAAAATGCATCTCATTTGTTGCGACACAATTTCTTTAACATCAATCATCAGATATAGTTAAATAAGAGAATACATTTCTACCTAAGTATTCTCTGACGATTGAATAAATTTATGAAATTGAGTCGCACTATTACTTTACCACCATAAATCAAAAAAATCAATAGTTTTCCTGCAATTCTTTTTTCTTTTTTATATAATTCCGTTTACCGGATTTCAATTCATTGTTCGTTTGTCGCCCAACCGAAGAAAAAGACCGCCATTCCGTCGGAACAACAGTCTTTTTCTTTTGCATGCACATTCGCATACCTTGTGTGGCACATGTGAGATTGCGTTTTGAACATATTATCTTTACAGGCAATTCCCCGTAAAAGCAAAAAAGTGCGCAGCCGAAGCCACGCACAAAAAACGCATAACTCCTCTGACGCGACTCAGTTGATTACATTGAACAAAAATTCAAGCAAGCAAAACAGAGCATGCATTTTTTACTGAAATGTAAAAAATGCCGCTTTCATTTTTGTTCAAGACAAAAAGTATTAAACTGAGTCGCACCATTACTTTACCACCTTAAAACAAAAAAATCAATAGTTTTCCTGCAATTCTTTTTTCTTTTTTATATAATTCCGCGTACTGCTGCCCGGTGCATTTTTCATCTCTGCTCATTCTCAAAAAAATCCTCAATTTCCTCTATTTTTTTCTTGCACTCTGTTTTTTTTGGGTGTATAATACCTCTATTCAAAAGAAATACACCTACTATGTCTATCCGTGTCGGCGGCAAGGGGCGTTTTTGCCGCCTGTGTCTGTCGGCACGCGCGTTTTTATACGCACCTTTCACTTGTTTAAAAATTTTCATCATACAGGAGGAATTTTCATGAGCAACAATCTTCGTCCCGAAACCATGGCCCGCATCACCACCCCCGAACTTGCCGCGCAGTTCATCGACGAACAGGTCGCCGCTGTCCGTGCGCAGGTTGGTGACAAGAAGGTGCTTCTGGCACTCTCCGGCGGTGTCGACAGTTCCGTTGTCGCCGCACTGCTCATCAAAGCCATCGGCAAACAGCTCGTCTGCGTGCACGTCAACCACGGTCTCATGCGCAAAGGCGAAAGCGAAAACGTAATCGAAGTTTTCAAGAACGGTCTGGATGCAAACCTTGTTTACATCGATGCCACCGACCGCTTCCTTGACCTGCTTGCAGGTGTCGCCGATCCCGAAAAGAAGAGAAAGATCATCGGTGCCGAATTCATCAAGGTTTTCGACGAAGAAGCCGCCAAACTCGACGGCATCAGCTTCCTTGCACAGGGCACCATTTATCCCGATATCCTCGAAAGCATCAAACAGGCTGAAGGCAAAAAGGCAGTCAAGTCCCACCACAACGTCGGCGGTCTGCCCGAAGAAATGGCTATGGAGCTCGTCGAGCCTATCAAGCTGTTGTTCAAGGACGAAGTCCGTGTCGTCGGTGAGACACTCGGCCTGCCGCATGCTATGGTTTACCGTCAGCCGTTCCCCGGCCCCGGTCTCGGTGTCCGTTGCCTCGGTGCCATCACCCGCGACCGCCTGCACGCACTGCGTGAAGCAGATGCAATCCTGCGTGAAGAATTCGACAACGCAGGCCTCGCCGGCAAGGTCTGGCAGTACTTCATCGCCATCCCCGACATCAAGAGCGTCGGCGTCAAGGACGAAAGCCGCTATGAAGGCTGGCCGGCCATCATCCGTGCCGTCAACACCACCGACGCCATGACCGCCACCATCGAAGAAGTCCCCTACGCAGTGCTCCACAAAATCACCAACCGCATCACCTCCGAAGTCGACGGCATCAACCGCGTCCTCTTCGACCTCACCCCCAAGCCCACCGGCACCATTGAGTGGGAATAAAGACCATAACCCCCGAGAAGCCCGATCCCAAAGGCTTCCCGGGGTTTTCATTTCCCTCGGCGTACTGCAAGCGTACGAAACATGGAAAAATGCAGTTTCCGTCCGCAGATAATTTATACCAGTAAGACTTCTGTTGTTCTTTTGCTGAATTCAATTGTCATGTTCTCACAAAAAACCTTGAGCAAACAAATAACAATAAATCATTATTATTCTCAATATAAGTAAGAAAACGGCAAATATTCTTGACACGAACAATATGAAGTGATAGACTAAAATTTAGATAAAGGAGGATTGAAATATGGAAAAGTTTAAAAAGTGGTTTTGTTTTGTATTGGCAATTCTGTTAATGCTTAGTGCTCTGCCATTACAAGAATTCTCAAAAATTGAATTAGATAGTTTTGTTGTTCCAGTTTTGGCTAAGACTCATATTACAAATCCATCTTCTGTAAAAGGGGAAAACTATACTTCTTTGACTTCTTTAGCGAGTATGTTGGATTCGATTTTTTTTGGAGATATTGATATTTATTTAAACGAGGATTGTACAAATGAAGTGTCGATGCCGCTTGGTCATGTAATGTCTATGAATACGAAGTACTATGTGAAAAATCAAACTGAAGATATCGCTTCAGGATGGCAATGTTATATTTATGCGAATGCTGTATATAATAAGCTATTTAATGAATGGCCAGGACATGGGACTTCATCTGCCCATTCCAATGTTGTTATATCTGGCGGTAGTAACACTGCTAATTTCAATATGTTCAATAGTGCTGGTGTGCGTTGTGGGGCGTATATGCGAACAACGGCAAATGCTGATGGTACTTATAATGGGGATTATGGACATTCTTTTATCATTTTATCATACAACTCGTCTTTGATAACTCTTTTGGAAGGTAATGGTGATGGAAATGGGTTGGTTCGTATTGCAAGCATGACATGGGATGAGTTTAACGCAACTATGCTAAGTGGAAAATCAAGATATATTTGTCATGTTGTTCAACCTACAAATACTTATTATGATAACCTTTATCAAACATCAAGTACTAATCATATACAAATACGTTACGATTGCCATTGCAGACTTGAAGTTAACGGAAATGATAAGGGCGTTATGAATATGCCTTGCAGCAAAGAAACGGATTCTAATTCCACGAGAAACGCAACTGTTAACAAAGGTGACCGTCTTGAAGCGGTTCGCTTGATTCTTAATACGAAACAAAACTATTGGTATGAAGTTATAACATCATCCGGTGACAGGGGATTCATTTATGCCGGTAATGTCGAATGGTATTCGCATGTTAGTAACAGCATAACAGGGCCCGGAATTACGGTTCCGGACACGCATACATATGGCAAGCCATATCCATTGACCGGTAGTATAATAACTACATACAATTACATTACAAGTGTCTCTGCATATGTTTATCCCGGCACAAAAACAAGTGGAAAAGAGGATACCGGCGATTCTGCTACGGTGAATGGAAAATCATATTCTCTTAACAGAAGCTCAATTGATACGAACACCGTTTTTGATGGACTGTCGATCGGACAACACACTTATGTTGTTACTGCATCTTTTAAGTATTATTATGCCACTGAGGGAAAAGCAACTGAAGGAAAGAATCCACCCACAAAAACCGGATCCGTTTCGGTGTATACAAAAACATTCAAAGTTGAGGATTCGCATTCGCATTCTTATTCATCGCATTATGAAGCCGATCATCCGCACAGAGTTTATAATAAATGCTCTTGCGGTGATTGGTATTATACTGGAGCGACAACATATGTTTCTTCGTGTTCACAATGTAATCCTGCAGAATCATCAACAATCATATATCCCACCAATGGCGGCATATATAAAATCGCATCCGGTGTCGGTAATAATATGTACCTTGACTTTGCTTGCACAAACAAAAATGTTCAGATTTATGAAAACTGCGACAACCACAGCGATCCTGATTTTGTAATAAGTCAATATTTCAGACTTACACATGTTGGAGACGGTTGGTATACAATTATCAATATTGGCAACGGCAAAGCAATGGATATTGAAGGTGCAGTTGCCGGATCCGGAATTAATATTCATCAGTGGGAAACAATCGATTATGATGCACAATTTTTCAGGTTCTACGATGCCGGTAATGGCTATTGCTATATAAAATCTAAACTCGGAATGTATGTAGATGTTGCAAACGGAGATAGTGTCAACAACACGAATGTCTGGGCATACTCTTTTAACGGCAGCAATGCACAGAAGTGGAAATTAGAAAGCCATTCTCACTCTTATTCTTCTCAAGTGACGATACCGGCTGATTGCAAAAGCACAGGAATCAGAACATATACCTGTAATAAATGTAAGCATAGTTACACGGATACAATAAGTAAAAAGAATCATTCTTACGAATCAAGAATTACAACGCAACCGACTTGTGATGAAGAAGGTGTTAGAACTTATCTTTGTTCTTGCGGTGATATGTACACTGAAGCCGTTGCCAAAACGGCACATACTTGGACTGCAGCAACTTGCCTGACATCAAAGACTTGTTCATTCTGTGGAAAAACAGAAGGTTCAGCTCTTGGTCATGATTTTGTTGAGAATATATTAACTGCCGCAACATGCACAACAGCAGGTGAGGTACAACAAATTTGTACTCGATGTGGTTATACAGAAACGGATTTTATTGATCCTACCGGACATAATTACGTTGCGGTTGTTACACCACCGACATGTACAGAAAATGGTTTTACAACATACACATGCTCTAATTGTGGTGAAAGTTATAAATGGGATGGAGTTTTAGCATCACATACAATTGTCAACGGTGTGTGTGTCGTTTGTGGTGAATCTAAGGTGTATGCTTCTGGTGCATGTGGAGAAAATCTGACGTGGGTTTTGGATACTTATGGTACACTCACAATCTCTGGTGCAGGAGATATGGAAGACTTTAAAGGTGCCGGAGCATATCCTCCTTGGGATTTATACACGGATTTTATAACGAACATCGTTATAGAAGATGGGGTAACAAGAATAGGTGCCAAGGCGTTTAGATATTGTCCTTCATTATTGTCGATTTCTATGCCATCCAGTTTAGTAAGCATCGGAGAGGTAGCATTCAGTTCCTGCGAGTTACTGACGATGGTTGATATAGCAGATGGAGTAACAGAGATTGAAGATTCAGCATTTCAGAACTGCACTTCACTGACCACCGTTATAATTCCGGATAGTGTAACAAGTATTGGTTCTAATGTGTTTTCCTATTGCGATTCGTTGGTAGAAATAGAAGTGGATCAAAACAACAATTATTATTCTTCCATCAATGGCGTGCTGTATAACAAAGACAAAACCATACTTATTCATTATCCTGCAAGCAAGTCAGACACCTCTTTTACAATACCGGAAAGTGTTGTGTGTATCGAGGATTATGCATTTAGAAATTGCACATCTCTGACATCAGTCAATTTCCCGGATAATATAGATAGTATCGGAGATTTTGCATTCTCTGAGTGCACTTCACTGAGTGTTGTTGATATCCCGGAAAGCGTAACAAGTATCGGTTTATCAGCTTTTTACTATTGCACCTCATTAACTACAATAAAAATGCCGAATAAGGTAATGAGCATTGGTGGGGAAGTGTTCAGTGAAACTGCATATTACAATGATGCAAGTAACTGGGATAATATGGTGCTTTACATTGGAAATCATCTTATAGATGCGAATGAAGATATCAGCGGTGCTTATACAGTAAAGGCAGGTACATTAACAATTGCCGACGGTGCATTCGGTTTTTGCGAAAAATTGACATCTATCAATATTCCTGACAGTGTGATGTGGATTGGCGGAGCTTTTGGATTTTGCTATGCACTCACTTCGATAATTTTGCCGAATAATATTACAAGTATTGAACCTTATTCGTTTAATTATTGTGAGTCACTCAAAAATATCACTATACCTCATAATGTAACAAGTATCGGTGAATATGCATTTAATGGTTGTTCTTTGCTGACTTCGATTGCTATTCCAGATAATATAACGAGTATTGAAGAGGGGGTATTCTGTTTTTGTGAATCACTGACTTCAATTACCATACCGAACGGAGTAAAAAAAATCGGTGCTTCAGCGTTTCTTGGATGTGATTCTCTGACATCAATTACCATTCCGGATGGTGTAACGATCATTGATGAGGATGCATTTTGTTATTGTGAATCACTGACATCAATCTCTATCCCGAGCAGTGTAAAAAACATTGGTGATTCAGCATTCTATGGTTGCACATCGCTGACTGCAGTTACAATCCCATACGGTGTAACAAATATCGGTAAATATGCTTTTCTTGGCTGTTCATCACTTGCCTCTATAAAGATCATAAACCCAGAGTGTATAATTGAAGATGATGAGTATACAATTGCTGAAAATGCAACCATTATTGGCTATGATAATTCTTCAGCAAAAGCATATGCTGATAAATATAATCGCACATTTGAAGTTATCAGTTGTTCACATGACAGGACGGTAACAATCCCTGCAGTTTCTGCAACTTGCACAACACCGGGTTGCACTGAAGGTATTAATTGTGTCTTTTGTCAAGCAGTATTGCAACAGTCCGAAGTAATTCCCGCAAATGGACACATGCCCGGATCGGAAGCAAACTGCACCGAAGATCAGGTTTGTACTGTATGTGGTGATGTCCTGACTGAAAAACTCGAGCATGATTATGATTTCGTTGTTACAGCTCCGACCTGTGAAGATGACGGATTCACAACTTACACTTGTGTCATCTGTGGTGACACTTATGTTGCTGACGAAGTCGCTGCACTCGGTCATGCTTGGGGAGAATGGTCAACCATCACTACCACAACTTGCAAAACTGACGGCCTTGAAAAACGAGTCTGCAAAACCGATGCAAGCCATGTGGAAGAAAATGCACTTCCTGCTTCTGGTCATACCGCCGGTGCGGCTGTGATGGAAAATATAGTTGATGCAAATTGTACGGTTGATGGTTCTTACAATATGGTTGTCTATTGTGCAACCTGCGGAGAAGAACTGAGCAAGACACCGTATGCAATTTTTGCACCCGGCCACACTCCCGGTGCAGATGCAACTTGCTCCGAAGATCAGACATGCACTGTTTGCGGCGATATTCTTGCTGAAAAACTCGGTCATGATTACGCATCTGTTGTAACTGCTCCGACCTGCACTGTAAACGGTTTCACTACCTACACTTGCACCGCTTGCGATAATACATATGTTGCTGATGAAGTAGATGCTTTGGGACATAGCTTTACTTGGATTATTGATGAAGAAGCAACCTGTAGCGTAACTGGTCTCAAACACGAAAAGTGCGACCGTTGTGATGTAACACAGAGCATGAATACGCTTGTTCCGGCAACAGGAAAACACTCCTATACCTCAACGGTAACTGCTCCTACTTGCACGGAAAAAGGCTACACAACCTACATCTGCTCTTGTGGCGACAGCTATGTTGATGATTACACAGATGTTACTGACCATGAATACACATCAGAAATTACTAAACCTGCGACTCAGGACGCAGAAGGTGTAAAGACCTACACTTGTGTTTGTGGTCATACTTACACTGAAGTTATCCCAAAAGTGGTTATTGAAGTCGGTTCTGTCATTCAATTTGGTTCATACCCGCAATCTGAAGTTAAAGATGGAGCTTTAATAACTGAATTAAATTCTCTTGCTCCTTCATGGGATAAATGGATAAATTACGGTTATTACAGTGGTAATGGTAGCTATCAATCATCAGGCAATTATGAATCAGCAACTCAAGGTGATTGGATGCGTTATTACGATGTGGAGTTTAATGGTGCAAAATACCGTGGGGTTAGATTTACACAATACAGACCTTCACGTACGCATCATGTGTCTTCAACATCAACTACAAACCAAGATGATAACGGATACTATATCAATGTGATTTATTGGTTCAAGTTTGAGCCTATTGATTGGATAATTTTAGACCCTGCTACAGGTCTTGTTGTATGCAAAACTATTATTGATGCTCAACCGTATAATAATACTGTTTATTATGCGAAAGATACAGGTGATTATACTTACAGTTGGTTTAAAGATTCATCCTGTAGCGATTTTGCCAGTGACTACGAAACAAGCACGATAAGAGAGTGGCTGAATGATGATTTTTATAACACAGCATTTGATGTGAATCAAAAACAAGAGATCAATTTCACAACTTTGGATAATAGTAGTTACAAGACTTTGCTCGGCATAGAAGGATATGAAAAGCTTGACAGTAAAGAAACAAAAGATAAGGTTTTTCTTCTTTCATACGATGAGATTCGGAGCAGTAGTTATGGATTTGATTCAGATGCGGCTAATCAAGATGCGGCACGTAAAGTTCAGGGGAGCGAATATGCTCAATGTCAAAATCTTTATGTTTACGATAACACAAACAGCATGTCAGGCTATGGCTTCTCCTATTGGCATCTTCGTACGCCCGGTAGCCTTTCTGATCGCTCTTGTCTTGTCTATCCTTTTGGTTATGCAGATAGCTCCTATTATAATTCATATCAGACTAATTATGGAATACGCCCTGCATTATGTTTAGATAGTATTGTACATCAACACACATACACATCTGAAATTACAACACAACCAACTCATACAGAAGAAGGTGTTGAAACATTCACTTGCAAGTGTGGTGATACCTACACAGAACCTGTTGCAAAACTTGACGGCCATACGTATGAAAAAGTTATAACAGCACCCACTTGCACAGAAGCTGGTTATACCACTTATACTTGTATTTGCGGTGACAACTATGTGGATGATGAAATCGATGCAATCGGTCACAGCTATAACAGCGTTACAACAAAAGCCCCCACTTGTACTGAAACGGGTATCAAAGCCTTTTTATGCTCTGTTTGCGATGATGCCTACACGGAAGAGATAACTTCCCTCGGTCACACGCCCGGCACTGAAGCCACCTGCACAACCGATCAGATCTGCACCGTTTGCAGTGAAGTGCTGACTGAAAAACTTGGTCACGATTGGGGTGAATGGACAACCGTAACCGCCGCCACTTGCGAAACTGACGGTCTTGAAAAGAGAGTCTGCAAGACCGATGCCGGTCATGTGGAAGAAAATGTTCTGTCTGCACTCGGTCATGCTCCCGGCGAAGCTGTGGAAGAAGGCCGAATCGAAGCCACCTGCACAGTTGACGGTTCTTACAATATGGTTGTTTATTGCACAACCTGTGGTGAAGAATTGAGTTCGACAGCTCACACCATCCCTGCTTCCGGTCACACCCCCGGAGCGGATGCAACCTGTACAACAGATCAGGTCTGCACGGTCTGTGGTGATATTCTGAATGAAAAACTCGGTCACAATTACAAGGCAGTTGTAACGGCTCCGACTTGCGAAGCTGACGGATTCACCACTTACACTTGTTTTACCTGTGGAGATACTTATGTTTCTGACGAAGTTGTTGCACTTGGTCATGCTTATGTCGGGACTGTCACAACTGCTTCGACCTGCACCACTGCTGGCGTAAAGACTTATGTCTGCTCCAACGATACAAGCCATACTTACACTGAATCTATTGTAGCACTTGGTCACACTCCCGGTGCAGATGCAACTTGTACAACAGATCAAGTCTGCACCGTTTGCGGTGAAGTTCTGACTGAAAAGCTTGGTCACGATTGGGGTGACTGGACAACTGTAACTGCCGCCACTTGCGAATCTGACGGATTTGAAAAGAGAGTCTGTAAAACCGATGCAAGTCACATAGAAGAAAACAGTCTTCCTTCATTCGGACATGCCGTTGGAGATGCAGTTATAGAAGACAGAATTGAAGCAACCTGCACTGTGGATGGCTCTTACAAGATTGTTGTTTATTGTGCAAATTGTAAAAATGAACTGGGTGGCTCTTCATACACTATCGCCGCAACCGGTCACATTCCCGGTGCGGCTGCAACCTGTACCGAAGATCAAGTCTGCACCGTCTGTGGAGAAGTTCTGACAGAAAAAACCGGTCACGATTACAAGGCAGTTGCAACGGCTCCGACTTGCGAAGATGACGGTTTCGCAACTTACACCTGTTTAACCTGCGGTGATTCTTATACCGCTGATGAAGTTACTGCATCCGGTCACAGTTGGAGCGACGGTGTTGTCACCACCGAGCCGACAACGGAATCAGAAGGCATTATGACCTACACCTGTTCTGTCTGCGGTGCAACAAAAACAGAAGTGATTGAGAAGTTGTCGACTGCTTTCACCGAAAGCGAAGATGCTATCCTCACCGATGACGGCAATATCTGTGTCAATGTCGGCAAGACTGCCGAAAGTCTGCTTGCACAGGCAAGTGACGGTGCAACGCTTGTTGACAAGAACGGCAATGCACTTTCTGCTGAACAACAAGTCGGCACAGGTGCGGTGCTGACCCTTGCTGACGGCACACAATATGAAATTTTTGTGCCCGGTGATGTGGACGGCGACGGCAATATCTCCGCTTCCGATGCAAGACTTGCTCTCAGAGCATCCGTCGGTCTTGAAACCTATGATGAAACCTCCGTGCAATACAAGGCCGCAAAGGTTGAAAGTGCCGATACAATTTCCGCTTCCGATGCCCGTCTGATTCTTCGTGCTTCGGTCGGATTGGACGACCCCAATGAATGGTTTGAAAAAATATACAACAACATATAAGCACAAAACCGCAAAGTCATCTGTTTGACTTTGCGGTTCTTTTATGCCTACTGATGCAGTTTTGTCATAAATAAAATTAGTTTTCGCTCGATTTTTGTTGCATTATGTTTTTTCTGTTGTTATAATATTTAGTGGATTATTATACTTTAAAATTCTGAAGAGGTGCACTATGGCTGTCAGCTACAAAAAACTCTGGAAACTCCTGATTGACCGCGACATGAAGAAAAAAGATCTCGCCCGGGTTGCAGATCTGAGCAATTATACGATCACCAAAATGAGCAAGGGGGAAAATGTCACCGTCGAAACCCTTGGGAAAATCTGCAAAGCCCTCAACTGCGGCGTGGATGATATTATGGAGTTTGTTATAGCTGAATAAGCAGGAGGAAAAAGAGTATGATTAAAACGGTTTCACAAACAACAATTGCGGATGTGTTTTCTATTTCCAGCGATAAAGTTTATAAGATTCCTAAATATCAGAGAGAGTATACATGGGGCATAAAGGAATGGGATGGATTATTTAATAGAGATTATCTTATTATTACAGAAGAAGAAGCTCAAGAAAAAATAGAAATTGATAAAGCAAATACTGATTATTCGGATCGCCGCTTTCCCGTAATGAAAGGATGCTTTCTACAATATCCAAAAGCAGTGAGACATTTGATGCAACAAATGCACTGCTTGAATATGAAAAAATGATGGACTCCCCCAAAGCCTATTACAGACTTCCTGTTGAGGAAACAGAGCTTTAAAAAGCAGAAGGTGAAATGCTCCGGCACTTCACCTTCTTTTTTCTGCATATCTTTTTTCTCAATTATTTTTTTGTGATGAGTGATAATCTTATCTTTCATATTATATATAACCAAAAAAAAGACAGCAGGAGCAATCCGCTGCGAAAGGAGTTATATTAAAAAATGAAAGACCGCAACGAAGCAATCCTCGCAGGAGAAATTCTGTATTTATACAGACCTCTTCCGAACCGCTTGATTTTAAGACTCAAGGCGAACAAAAAGAATCATCCGAGTATTTTTATCTGCGGACCGCTTGCAGAGCACATTTTTGAAAACTACAAAATACTTGATCACATCGCCCTGAAATGCAATCTGCAGAGCAGCAACAAGGACGGAAAACAGGTCATAACAATTTTCGGCACAGAAATTTTGTCCGACTGCATTGATCCGCAATCCGCTTTCAAGCTGCACGGAAAGGTTGTCCGGATCGCCAAAAGGGACAACAATATAACGGTTCTGTATGTTGAAACAAGAACCCGCCACAAATCCGTGGTGCCGATCGTCACCTATTACCCGGATGACTACATCAATGTCGGTGACCATATCAAAATCTCCGGCGAAATCCAGACAAAACGGAAAGCCGTCAATGACACCATGGTCTACTACACCAATTTCGTATTGAAAAATTACAAAAAAGCAGCATAAGAATACCCGCTCTTCGCAATGAAGGGCGGGTAATTTCTTTGTGTCGGCATACTGATGATTATAATCATGATTATAATCATTATAATCATCAGAATCATAGTCAGTATTTTTCGGATTATCACAATCATCAAATCCGTCAAGTAAAAGTTTTTGCAATTTTGCGATTTTTCGTTATGCAGAGAAATTTTTTCTGCAAAAAATCTTTCATACTATTGGTGAAAGGCAAAATCGGTATGTCTTTCAATAAATTTATGAAAGGATTGATCCTTATGAAACTACTTGAAGAATTTCAAAACATTTTTACCGATGAAGAACTTGATTATCTTTTTGACTATGATCTTTATGACTCCATTGTCAACGCCGAGCCGTATACGCTGCCCAAAGAACTTTCAAAGCAGAAAAAGAAAAATATTCACAACAGCATAAAGAGCATGAAAAGCAAGTACGTAAAGAATCTGGTTGATGAATATCTGCGTACAGACACCCCACCCGAGCCGGAGCACCTGCGTGCATTTCTTGAAGCTTTTCTTCCCGAGATTTCAGATGATAAATTCAATATATTTGTTGCTCTGAAAAACGGCAATCACACGAACATAAAAAAGAAGCGGGCTGAACATATTGACCTGTTGTGCAAATTGGTGAACTGCCCGTACTTTTCCGTTTATCATTATCATACTCCGTTCAGAGACAGCAAAGTGTGTGCTCTTACTGACTCTTTTACCATTGAAATATGAAGCCTGTTCTATCGCATTTTGTGTTTGCGTATTTACATAGATTTCGGAATCACGCCAACCCGGAATTACTTTTGTTGACCTTGCAATTGCGATTGCCTGCGTTGCACCACCGGTCAGCACCCCCATGATGGCATTCCATTTGAATGCTTCGCTGCCTTGCTCAACACCTGCTTTGAATGCTTGTCTGACATCACCTGTCTGATAAGCTCGGGTGATTCCTGCCGTAATGCCACTCAAAACAGAAGAAGATAAAGCAAAGGCGGCACCTGTTTTTGCAGCAGTTGCAAAAATAAGATTAACCGCAACAGGAACTGTTGAACCAGCAGTAAGAAAGGATACCGTTACGCAAACCATAATGACACCTGTACCGATTGCCACATTTTTAATGACATCATTTACAGTGGTATCTTCAATGATCTGCATTTCCTGCACAGCAGTCTGTCCGTCATCGCCTAATGTGAAGACATAGCGAGAGCCTTCAAACTGAGCATCGATTTCCGCAAGCGTGTAACCGAAAAAGATGTTTGATTGCGAATTGAAAGCAACCTCATCCAGATACTCCTGTGAAATATAAGAAGCAACAATATTGTTGATTGTGTAATCATCACTGCTGAATTCTGCAGAAAGTTCCGCATAAATCTGATCTTCTGCATATTGCAACAAGGCAGGATCGTTCAAATCTGTAAAATGATTCTCATCAATCATATATTCATTTAGTTCTGCAATAAGAATTTCCGGATTTGTAATATCTGTCGCTGAATCGGGTTCAGTTGGCTCTGTGGTTTGCACAACCGAGCACCCGGCAAGCAACAATGCAATGCAAAGGATAACAGCAATCAGTCTTTTCATGCCTGTTCACCTCTCTGGTTGTCTTCTTGTTCTTCAGGATCGGGGATAATGTCTGTTTTTTTATTGTTCTTTTTCATGATTGCGGTTGCAATTATGAAGCAGAGCAAAAATCCTGCGACTGCCGGAAGGACAAATTTCATATAGCTGTTGTCTTTTTCCGGCTGTACAACTTCATCTGTCTGCTCAATAACAAAGGTTGCTTCTTCCGAGGGGGTTGCATCCCCGTTTTTGGCCGGTGCCAGCTGAATTGTGCCGTCGGCGGCAATCGTTGCACCGTCTGCAATCAGGTTGTTGATTTCGGGAATAGAAAGCCCTGTGGCTATGTATGCTTTCAGCACATCGTTTGTGCCGACATAAATCTTTTTCACAGTCAGCTGATTGGTGTATTCATTCTGCACGGTGATGGTATAAATACCCTCCTG
Organism: Oscillospiraceae bacterium; assembly: GCA_015066385.1. GTDB lineage: Bacteria > Bacillota > Clostridia > Oscillospirales > Acutalibacteraceae > RUG806. Next base: position 92,212 of record SVOJ01000006.1, on the reverse strand, counting down.
CGTATACTCCGCACCGTCCTTTGCAGGACCATTGAAGCGGGTATCTTCTGTCAGACCGTCCGCACTTTCGGTCAGAACTTCTCTTTTCAGATTGATTTTCAGATATCTTGATTTTGCAAGATCAAGACGGAAACCGTTTTCCGTAATGGCTCCATTCGGTAACTCACTACCTGTTTGCAGGTCAAAAGGATATGCCATGCAATTGCCGTTTCGAACCGAGAACTTAAAGGCAATGCGATAATGCCCAATTTTATCTATTAGCTGATCGTCTGTTACCTGATAATCAAGAGCGATTTCATAGTCGCCTTCTTCAAACAGCTGCACCTTAGTATCGGCTCCGACAGAAGTATTGGCTTCAAGGTAGTTTGTATATATGGTCGGCTCCTGTTTGACATTGTTGTAATCGGTGTAGCGGATAATCAATGCACCATGACCGAAATCGGTTCGCGGTGTTTCCATCGCCTGATCGTATCCTTCCGGGTCGGCGGTGATTTTCAATGTATCCTTGCCGTTGAGGGCATTGATGTTCTGAGCAAGCCGGAACCAGAGAGTTACCTTGTCGCCGACATTCTTAAGGAATACAACCGTTCCGTCCTTTTCGGTTCTGGAGGTATATCCACTGACAAAGAACTGACCGAGATCCCAGCCGTAGTGAATGTCTTTTGCCTCCAGTGTCTGTTCGCCGTAATAACCGTCAAAATTTTCTGTTTTTACCTTGGAACCAAGATTGTAAGACTGCTGTTCTGTTTCCGTGGCAATTTCTCCGTTGTCAACAAATGCGTAAAATTCATATACTTCAACACATTTTTTGTAATCGTATTTATCTGCGTTAACAAACAAAACTTTATTTTCTTCCGTGCGAATCCGCAGCTCATAAGCAACAAGAATACGATAAAAGCAACCGTTGAGCAATTCAACGTCTGTCGTTTCATAAATTGCATCCGTGCGAACAGGAACATCAGCAAATGCATTCAAGGTTACACTCTGATTGACCCAGTTCAGACGGTCTTTGGAGGTCTGCACAATGATTGCACCTTTCAGAATGTTGCTGTCCAATTCAAGATCATTCAGTTTTTTACTCTTATCTTCATAAAGATGCCATGAATCAACATCTGCATTCAGAACTGCATCTGTGTAATTGTAGAAAACGGACAAATTACCTTCACTAACCTCATAAGACGGAACGCCATCCTTTGAGCTGATGTCTGCAATATTCCCATTAACAGCAAAATCGCCGTATGTATCCGCTTCGTCGGTCGATGTAAAAGTATCACTTGCGGAAAACTCATAATGGTCATCCTTGCCAAACTCGAACAGTTTGCCGTTTGCCACCGTATTATCTACTGTTGCATAAACGGAAACAGAAAAAAGCATAATCAAAATGAATACAACTGATACAAAAGTTGTGTTTTTTATTTTTGTACGCATAAAACAACCTCTTTCATCAATATTTTACAATCCTCAATTCTTTTATGCCATAAATAACAACAACTGTCAAGCGACTTACAAGGTTCTGTACCAACAAACGGACGTTTAAGGCAAAAAATCTTGTACATAAAGAAAAATCCCGCCGAACCACAGGTTCAAAGCGGGAATTTTCCATTACATCATGTCAGATTTCATTTCGCATGAGTCGGTAGATTTGCAAGCATTTTCCTTTGTTTCTGATCCATTTCTGAATGCTTTCCGGGATTTCAACATGGAAGACGGGGAGCGTGTAGTCATTTGCCTTGCAAATTTCGGTTGCAATGACGGTTTTTCTGCGATAACATTCGACACTGTCTCCGCGAACGACACTGTACTGATATTGCAGGTTGTTGTCCGCAATGGTTGTAATCTCAAGCTCGCCGTAATAATTGCCGTCTTCGTTGGGTTCAAGCAAAAAGACATAGCTCTGGATAAAGGAAAATGGCACGGGGTTGAAGTGCTTGTTGTTTTTTGACATAAGTAATAACTCCTTTTCGTCGGTTTTTCTTTGGTAACAATAATATGAAAGATACAACATACTCCCAACCGAAAAAGTGAAAGCAGCCGCCGGGGGTACCGACGACTGCTTTCACAACTCATATACACAATTGGAGCGGCTTTCGGTGTGGCTTTCGAAAGTCCGCCTCGCTCGACAAAGTAGGAACAGGTCAATCCCTGCCTTTGACGGAAGCACTTTTTGGTGCTTCATATACAGTATGACAGATGAGGTTGGGAATAACTGAAAAAATGAAAAAATGCTGCGGATGGTTGATCGGTTTCGCTTTCTTTGACTGCTGTTATTTCAATCGGATATAGCACGTTGCCTTGCCGTTGCCCTCGCGTTTCAGCTCACCGGAGGCAACCATTTTGCGAAGAGCTCCTTCGACAGAGCTGAGGCTGAGCGAGGGACACAGGTCAAGTATATCCTGCTTGGTGAAGCGACCGATTCTGCTCTGCGTAGCCTTTCGGACGGTCTCAACGGCAGGACGTTTTTCTTCAACAATAGAAAATCTGTCAGAAAAGTCTTTGTATGCTGCAAGGATGGTGCCGAGCAGATATTTGATAAACGGAACGGCATCCTCGTTTGCTTCGTGCCATCCGTGCTGAGCACGACCGAGAGCATCGTAATACAAGTCCTTGTTTTTGGCAATCTTTGCTTCAAGGGAAATATATTTACCCACATGAAATCCGCTCTGATACAAAAGCATTGTGGTAAGCAGGCGGCTCATTCTTCCGTTGCCGTCGTTGAACGGGTGAATGCAAAGGAAATCGTGAATGAAAATCGGAATTGCAATCAACGGTTCAAGCTCCATATTCCCGATCACACGGTTGTATTCGTCGCAGATTTTATCCAATGCTTCCGGCGTTTCAAACGGAGCAAGGGGCGTAAACAAAATCTCCGTGTGTCCGTCGGGATAGGTCGCACTGATATAGTTCTGCATGCTTTTTGTCTGTCCTGCAAAGGGGTTGTTCATGTGGCTGTACATGATTTTATGAAGCTGCAGAATATAATTGCGGGACAAGGGGATTGCATCAAAGTTTTCATGAATAACCGAGAGAACATCACGGTAGCCGGCAATTTCCTGTTCGTCACGGTTTTTTGGCATTGTTTTTTCTTCCACCAGCTGTCTGATGCGGGTGTTGGTGGTGACAATTCCCTCAATCGCATTGGATGCCTCGGTGCTTTGTATTTTTGCAATCTCAACCAGCTTTTCCAGTTCTGTCGGACGCTGCTTGAGATAAACCTCCTGCTTGCCGGCTTCTTTGTATATCGCAGCAATGAGTCCTAAAATCTCGGAGTCCCATTTTTGATTTTTAATAACAGAGTAGTTGAAAGGTCGCATTCCCTTAACCTCCTTTGGTTCCCTTATATTATAACCACTTTTAAGGGAATAGTCAATATATCTTTTGATTTTACCCTTAATTTGAGGTTAATTTTAAGGGCAATGCGGTTTAAGTAAGGGCATCGGGGGCTTTTTTTGCTTTTTATGAAATATTTTCCCGATGCATGGTATGTTTTATATGTTGCAATCAGGATTTCAAATAAAAACCTGTTGCCGGAGGTGATAAACCGTTGAGCAGAACTGAAAATTGAATTCACCTTGCGTTTAGTTTTTAGCAGACATTTTTGTAACGCCAATCGCAATTTATTTTGGTATATATAATATGAGAATGAAGTGTTTCCCACTTTAAATAAAATGCCGAAATCGGCATTTTTCTCTGTATTTTGCAGAGAGTTTTCCGAAATCGGCATTTTCTGCTGCATTTTGCAGAGAGTTTTCCGAAATCGGCATTTTGTATGGTGATAAAAATCAAAACCACCGGTGGAACCGGTGGTTTGCTCTGCCCCTATAAGGGGCCGTTACTGGCTTTACCCCTGAAAGGGGTCCTGAAGTTTAGCACCGCATTACTATTTCAAGCAGCCGCTCCCGTGCGGCTGTTTATTTTTGCTTACTTATTCGGGTTACCCGTGAACGGGTCGATGTACTCTTTTATGCTTATTTGATCCTGTGCGTAATCTTCAGCCAATTGATTCTTTATGTACTCTGCTATTACCTTTTTATTTCGACCGACCGTATCCACATAATACCCCCGACACCAAAATGTCCGTGAACCGTATTTGTATTTCAGGTTTGCATGTCGGTCGAAAATCATCAGACTACTTTTTCCCTTGAGATATCCCATAAATTGTGATACACTTATATGTGGTGGTATACACACCAACATGTGGATATGATCGCTGCATGCCTCTGCTTCGATTATTTCCACTCCTTTTTGTTCACACAATTTTCTTAATATCTCTCCGATATCCTTTTTGATTTGTCCGTATATTATTTGCCTTCTGTACTTCGGGGCAAATACTATATGATACTGACATCTGTATCGGGAATGCGCACTACTCTTTATCTCATTATCTTTTTTCATTGTTTGAATCCTCCTTTTATTTTAGTAATGCGGCTGCCAAACCTTTACTATTATATCAGGAGGTTTCTTCTTTCCGTTAGTTCTTTTTCGGGCGGCTTTGAGCTCGCCCGTTTTTGGCTTTACTAAAGTCTTCTTTCTCCCCCAGTAGAACTGGGGGTTTATTTCCACACCTAAAGGCACCAAGCAAACCAGCCGGGGACATAAAAATCCTCGGCTGGTTTTGAAAAGTAATATATCTTTCTTGTTTGTATTATATTTCCATTTTTCCGTCTGCAAGATCTTTTGCAACAAACGGAATAAAGTAAAAAGGAATCGTAAGAAGTTTTTGCTCTGCGTTGTATCCGTAGTTGTTTTTGGAAACCTTGATTGCAAATTCAAATTTATTATGATCTGAAAATTTCCGGAGTGAATTCAGTGTTCCTTTGCCTTTTTTTACGTCAATCGGATACAGTTTATTATCGGACTCAATGATGAATTCAAGTTCGGCAGATGCTTTGCCACGCCAATAGAACAGCTTGAGCTGCTTTGCAATCAGTTCATTCGCAACGAAATTTTCAAAGAAAATGCCTGACAATGTGTTTTCTCTTTCGGAAGATATAAAAGAGGCTGCATTGATACCGCTTTGGTATGAGAACATTCCGATGTCTCCAAGGAATAAACGGAAACTGCTGTCGCTGTCGGGCAGCAAAGGCAGCGTGACGTGCTCTTTGAGCTGGAAAGACTGATTCACCACATGAGCAAGAGTGAGCCATTGAATGGATGTGGCGAAATCCCTTGTTTTGCTTTTTTCCTCAAGCAGGCCCGGTGAAAAATTTTTAGATTCTTTGTTTAATTCCTTATAGATATTCTGAAACAGTGTGCGGGAACGTAAAACCGCTTCCTGACTTGCCTGATATAATTCCATATCAGAAAGATAGTTATCGTACAAAACTTTCAGAATCTCTCTTGATTCAAAAATATTATCTTCTTCGATATAGACTTCAACGGCTTCCGGCATACCGCCAATGAGCAGGTATTTATATACCTGTTCCATTGCCAGATCATGGATTTTTGCATCAAGGGCTGTTTTGTTTTCATAAGCCTTTTTTATCGTATTGTAAAGAACTTCGTTGCTGTTCAGCAGGAACTCATCAAAAGTCATCGGATAAATCGTAATCTGGTTGATCTTGCCGACCGGGAAAAGGAATTTATCAACTTCCTTTGAGCCTCTTTTTTTGGTTTCTCTTTGCAGTTTGATGCGAACCATGGAACCTGTTGCAATAACAGGTATTTCCCTGAAATCCTGACAAAAGTATTTTAATGCAGATATAATATTGGGACATTCCTGTACTTCATCAAAAATCAAAAGAGTGTTTTCATTGATTTGCTTTCCTTTCAACAGAGAAATATACTCTATGATTTTTTGTGCATTGGCAGTTTCCGAACAGAATGCACGGATTTCATCCTCTGCTTTGCAATCAATATAAAGATAGTTATTTTTGTAATACTTTTTAGCAAAAAGCTCAACAATAAGGTAAGTCTTGCCAACCTGCCTTGCACCCCATACGATCAGAGGTTTTTTGCGTTTATTGTTGTTCCAGTCAATAAGATTCTGTAATGCAGTTCGTTCCATTTGCATCGCTCCGATACGCTTATTCTGTTTGTATTGTATCATAATATGCACCGATTATCAAGTTTTTTGCATCATTATTTGCACCTTTTTGTATGTTTTTAAGAGAGTTATTTGCACCTTTTTCAAGGTTTTTCAGACAATTGTTTGCACCTTTTTGCATTTTTCTTTCATTTGCGACCATTTCATCCACTATTGCATTCCCTTATTACAGCAAACCAGCCGGGGGCAAAATCCCGGCTGTTTCTCTTAAAATGCATTCATTCTTTGGGCTCGCGGCAGGTTTTCCAGACCTGTTCACAGAGATTTTTGTTATGCAGAAATTTGTCAATCTCTGTCATAACCATTTTTTCGGTTTCTTCTGAAAACATCGTGACCGGAAATTTTGCATACAAAATCAGCAGATACTCCTGTAAGATTTCTGCAGTTTCGCCGATGAGATATGCGGTATATGTTTTTTGCCGCTTGTCTTCATACACGGTGATTTCAAGCTCGAGTTCATCGGAAATTTTGTGTCGCTCGGTTGTACTTTTGGGAACGAGTTGCATTTTTCTAACTCCTTTCGTATTTGGGTTCATCTATAATATGCAATACGAAAAGAGGTGATAATTGAAATATTGTGCAATGCAAGAAAGAACTGCTTTGTTCTTGACAAAAATAAAAATATTGATATAATAAACTTATGAGTTACTAACTTACGAGTTAGCAACTTACGAGTTGATAAATTTGTTTTTTGGAGATGAGTGTATGTTTCATTGCAGAGAAACCGAATTGCAGGATCTGAACCGAAGATATAACAAAGGGAATTTTGAGTGCATTGTCGTTTACGGACGTCGTCGTGTCGGCAAAACGGCATTGATCAACGAATTCTGCAAAGACAAGGCAACCATATTTTTATCTGCACTCAATGCAACATCGCAGGAAAACCTGATTGCTCTTTCCAAGGCAATCTACGAAAAAGACCATCCCGTTGCGGATTCTTTTCCGATATATCCGACCTATGATGCAGCCTTATCGGAGATTACACGCATGGCAGAACAAGAGCGTCTTGTTTTTGTGATTGACGAATATCCGTATCTTGCAAAAGCGGAAAAATCCATTTCTTCACGCTTGCAACACATCATTGATCACACATGGAAAAACGGACAGCTGTTCCTGATTCTGTGCGGCTCGTCAATGAGCTTTATGGAATATCAGGTGCTGGGGTACGAAAGTCCTCTGTACGGACGAAGAACCGGTCAATATAAGATTCAGGCCTTGACCTATAAGGAAATAACGGCCTTCAATCCCAAGCTTTCCGCAGAACAGCAGGCACTGGTTTACGGCATTACGGGCGGCATTCCGCATTACATCAACAAGCTTGATGTTGAAAATGATATTGATGAAGCACTCAAAACCAACTTCTTCAATACCGCAGGCTATTTGTTTGAGGAACCCGATAACCTGCTGAAGCAAGAGCTTCGTGAACCTGTTATCTACAATTCTGTCATTTCAGCGATTGCCGGCGGTGCTTCCCGTGCCAATGAAATCGCTACCAAGGTCGGCATTGAATCCGCCTTCTGTGCAAAATATCTGAAGGTTCTGCTTGATCTCGGCATTATCCGCAAGGAATCACCGATCACCGAAAAAGCAGGCAGAAAAACTATTTATGCCATCGGCGATAACTTCTTCCGCTTCTGGTATCGCTTTGTTCCGCAGAACACCTCTGCAATCGGTGCAGGACGCATTGAGCGTGTTTATGATGCGGTTATCAAGCCGTATTTTCCCGAATACATGGGCTTGATTTTTGAGCAGATGTGCAAGGAGTATCTTCTGCGTTATGCCGAAAATCTTCCGATTCTGCTTTCGGATGTCGGGCAATGGTGGGGTACGGACGCAAAAGCCAAAAAAGAGGTGCAGATTGATATTGTCGGTACCCCTGCTCAGGGCAATGCATACATCATCGGCTCCTGCAAATATAAAAACGAGCCCATCGGTGTGGATGAGCTGGAACGATTGAAGCACTATGCTTCTGTGTTCGGCAAGGGTGATGCGTATCATTATTATATTTTCTCAAAGGGTGGCTTCACACAAGGCCTGCAGGATTGTGCCGCTTGCGGAGAAGTAACCTTGGTCACCTTGCAGGATTTGTACAGGGAATAACCAAAGAAAGAGGATATGAAAATGATTGAACGAATCAAGCAGTTCATAAAGCAATATACAGAAAAAGAAAAACAAAAAGCGGAAGACATAAAGCAAAAGGAAGAACGGCTGAAGCAGCTTGAAGAAACACACCGTGGCGGTTTGCATCCTGTGCAGGCAATGAACGATAAAAAAGAAAAAGGAAATGGATTTCCTGTCAAAGTATAGCATCAAACTTGCATTAGCAACTATCGTCTGCTATAATATAATTACTCCAAAAGGAGCACGACCTTTACATTCATCTTTTTGTCCAAACATCAAAGCCAGTTGAACTGTTAGGCAGAGCCAAGTATCAATTACTCAAAAAGAATAACGGATTTTTTCTCCACCGATTTTTCGAAAAATTGATACCAAACTTTGATACCCAAACAGTACCAAACGGGCTGAGAACACAGAGAATACAGAGAAAAACGAAGCAAAACGAGAGAAATCTAAAGGAAATTAGCCCAAAATAAGGCGAAAAGTAACTGTGGGAAAGAACTCGTAAGCGAGTGGGAATAAAGACCACTCTTCCCCGAGAAGCCCGATACCAAAGGCTTCCCGGGGTTTTCTTTTAAGCGAACGTACTACAAGTGTACTACTCATTTTGAATGCGTTTTTTTGGTAGTAATTTATCCGGGATCAGATTACAATTTCGCTTTTATTGTAGTTTATCGCTGTAACAACGCATTGACTTTATCTTTTTTTGGATTTATAATAATAAACAGTTCGTTATCTTGGCATTCTATAAAAGATTGTCCGCGTTAAGGAAGTGAATGTATGGCAGACAATGAAATGGTTGTTGCATCAAAAATGTCTCCGATTTTACAAGAAATTAAAACTATTTTAGATACCGCACGTAACAATGTGGCACGACAGGTAAACAATGAACTTTTGAATACCTACTGGCACATCGGTCGCATAATCTGTGAATATGAGCAATCCGACTCCGCACGAGCTGATTATGGGAAACAGACACTCAGAGCGTTGTCCAAAGAGCTTACGAAAGAATTTGGAAAAGGATTTTCTGTGTCAAATATTCAGTTTATGCGTCGATTTTATCAAACATATCAAATTCAACAGACAGCGTCTGTTAAATTGAGTTGGTCGCATTATTGCGAATTACTTTCTATTTCAGATACAGATAAGCGTAATTTTTACGAAAAAGAAGCTGTCAATTCAAATTGGTCAGTTCGAGAATTGAAAAGACAAATTGAAAGCTCGCTTTTTGAGCGTCTGTTGCTTTCTCGCGGCGATGCCAACAAAGAACAGGTGTTGGCATTGGCGCTCAAAGGTAATGAGATTTCTACACCTGCGGATATTATCCGTGATCCCTATGTTTTTGAATTCTTGGGATTACCGGAGGACAAACCGTTTATGGAAAGCGATTTGGAGCGTGCGTTGGTTCAGCAGATTGAAAAGTTCCTGCTTGAGCTTGGACGTGGCTTCATGTTTGTTGGCACACAACAACGTGTGACATTTGCAAACCACCACTATTATGTTGATATGGTGTTCTACAACAAAATTCTGCGTTCCTATGTGCTGATCGAATTGAAAACAACAAAGCTTATGCCGGAAGCTGTCGGACAGCTCAATATGTATCTGAACTACTATGCAAACGAAGTCAATGACGAGGACGATAATCCGCCCATCGGCATCATCCTTTGCACCGACAAAGGTAACTTTGACGTACAGTATGCACTTGGCGGCTTGTCCAACCAAATCTTCGCTTCAAAGTATGTACTGTATATGCCCGACAAGGAACAGTTAATCAGACAGGTGGAAGCTGTTTTGGAAAAGTGGCATGAGGATGAAAATAGCACGGGAGAATAATGCTTCCACTTGAAAAATCACCGTCAATCCGTTATAATTTAACTGCACTCAGGTGATACGATTTTGATACTAAAAAGCGGAGTACATGGTAGAGCGTAGAGATTACGGCATGCCTGTATTTCCTAAATACAAGCCCTGAGATCTCGCAAACTCGCATATTATTTGAACTGAAGCGAGTGGGAATAATTTTGCGGATCTGTTTTTCCGGCGGTAGAGGTGTAAAAGTCTGAGACCTGAGAAATTGCGGGAACGATCCGGCGATGAAATTTCATTACTCATCAGCAAAGAGTTGAATGAAAAAAATGGCCATTTTTTTGAGAAAAATGTATATTTTTGCCGTCACTTGGTGGCGGCAATTTTTTTGAAATTATAAAAACGCAAAAAAATCGAAATTTACACAAAAAACGATTGACTATTTTTTCCTTATGTAGTATTATTAGTCTGTATATTTATCTCCGGGAATAGAATGTTCTATGAACGACAAGTGCAATTTGATGATAAAGGCGGGACTTCTGATATGGCAAAAATCAAAGTATCGATTAAGGATTCGCAAATTATTGTAAAAAGCAAACTGGACAAAACAGAGGCGGTCAATGAGCGCGAGATTGAAGTTTTCCAGAAAAAACTCATAAGAGGATTCATGCGTCCTGCAGTAGAATCCGAACGGAAAGTTTCTTATCTGGCGCCGATGGGACTTCCGTTGCATAAGTATCTTCAAAAAGGTCTGACCAAGAATGATTTCTTTTTGGTTTTTATGCAGATTGTTGAAGTTGTCAGAAAAATTGAAAAAAATTCCTTTAATATAAATAACCTAATTTTAAATATGAAGTATGTCTTTGTGAATGAGTTTACAAAGGAACTTTATTTCATCTATCAACCGATTACCACGCAGGCGACTCCCACGAATTTGTTTTCCTTTATATATGATGTTATCCAGCGGACAAATCTGAAACTGGATGAAGGCGACAACTTCCTGAATGAGCTGATCAGTTTCCTGCGCGGCATGCAGGCCTTTTCCACAGAACAGATAGAACAATACATAACAAAGGTATATCCGGAAGTTTACAAACAGATTCATCGTGAGCGTGATGGCCAGAGTAACGTATTGCAGAATAAGCAACAGCCGGAAGCGAATGCCGGAGTCAATGCCGGTGTCGGTTCGGAAGAAACAACGGTGCTTGTAGACTATACGGATGATGACGAAGACGGAACGGGACTTCTTGCGGATTATGATGACGGATCGAATGAAACAACGGTTCTGGTTGCCGACGAAGATCCGGAAACAGGCCTTCTTGTCGAAGAGGTAAAAGTAAGGCCGTACATCGTAAGAATTCAGGATTCCGAAAAAGTGGAAGTCAATAAGCCTGTTTTCAGAATCGGCAAAGAAAAAAGTTATGTGGACTATTTTGTTACAAATAACAGTGCCGTGAGCAGGTTGCATGCGGATATCATCACAAAAGAAAACAACAGATTCTTTATTTCGGATAACAATTCAACAAACGGAACGTTTATCAACGGACGTCTGATTCCCGAAAAAACCGAAACAGAAATCTTTGACGGTGATGAATTGAAACTGGCAAACGAAAGATTTGAATTTCACACTGTATAATTTGTTCAATTCCGAACAACGGAGGAAAAAATGAAGTATTCAGTAGCAGCCCTTACTGATAAGGGAAATGTAAAAAAGACAAATCAGGACAGTGCATTTGTAAAAGTAGTTGACACTGATATTTGCGGACAGATTGTCTTTGCCGTTGTCTGTGACGGCATGGGCGGTCTGGAAAAAGGTGAGGTTGCAAGTGCGACGGTTGCCAAAACCTTGCTCAACTGGTTTGATACTGTTTTGCCGACAAAATTGCCCATCCGTAATTTTGACGAAATCACAGCCGAATGGAATCACCTGATCAGAGCGGAAAATATCCGTATCGGTGATTACGGTGTTGCCCACAATGTTTCTCTGGGCACAACGCTGACGGCTTTGCTTCTTATCGGCGACGAGTATGTGCTGGTCAATGTGGGCGACTCGAGAATTTATCAGATCACGGATTGCGTCATGCAACTTACTGAGGACCAGACTTTTGTTGCGCGTGAAATCAAGCGCGGCAGAATGACGCCCGAACAGGCAAAAACAGATCCCAGAAGAAATATGCTTCTGCAGTGTGTCGGTGCCTCCAAAACCGTCACACCGGAACTGCAGGCAGGCATCATTGAACCCGATTCGGTTTTCATGCTCTGCTCTGACGGCTTCAGACATGTTATTACAAATGATGAAATTTATGAACAATTTAATTTCAAGGCATTAAAAGACAAAGATACCATGAATAAAAACTGTCAGTATCTTGTGGATACTGTAAAAAGCAGAAATGAGAGAGATAATATCACAGTTGTGCTCGTTAAGTGTATGAAGTGAGGGGGATTGTATGACAGCGCAAGTCGGTACCGTTATTGACGGTAAATATGAGTTGCTCAAACAAATCGGTAAAGGCGGTATGTCGGTTGTTTATCTTGCCATGGATAAGCGACTGAACAAACAGTGGGCCGTAAAAATAATTGCCCGTCAGGGAATCGGCAAAAACAACGAAGTGGTCATCAATACCGTTCCGGATGATGCTGAACTGATGAAAAAACTTGACCATCCTGCCATTCCCCGAATCGTTGACATCATCGACAATCCTGAAAATCCTGAAATCTACATTGTCATGGACTACGTTGAAGGCGAATCGCTTGACAAAGTGCTGAATGAATTCGGCGCACAGTCGCAGGAAACCGTCATTGAATGGGCAAAACAGATCTGTGACACCCTGGGCTACCTGCATTCGCAGAAACCGCCTATCATTTACAGAGATATGAAACCGGCTAACATCATGCTCAAGCCGGAAGGAAACCTGAAGATCATTGACTTCGGTATTTCCCGTGAATATAAAGAACAGAACCTGGCTGACACAACCGTTCTCGGCACAAGGGGTTATGCACCTCCCGAACAGTACGGTTCGCGCCAGACGGACGCAAGAAGCGACATCTATGCACTGGGTATGACGATGCATCACCTTGTGACCGGTATCGACCCCAGACCGCAGAACTATGAATACTTCCCCATCAGACAGTGGAACCCCGAACTGTCCGGCGGTCTTGAACGCCTGATTGACAAATGTACCGCCATTGACCCCGAAGACCGTTATCAGAATTGCAACGAGCTGATGTATGCGCTCGAGCATTATGAGGAAGAAGACGAAAACTACAAAAAGAAGCAGAAGAACAAATTGTTTACATTCATCATCACGGCTACTTTGTCATTGGTGATGCTGCTTGTCGGCTTCGGCGCAAACGCGCTGTCCGTATATGAAAACAATCAGGATTACGATACGAAAATAAATATTGTTGCTTCTACGCCCTTTGACGAAAAGGTCACGAAATACCTGGAGGCCATTGATCTCAAGCCGACCGATATGCGTGCCTATCACAAGTTGCTTGAAGCGTATGAAGATGAAGGTCTGTTCGGCGACAAGCAGAGTGGCGAATTCAGCGCAAAATACAATGCCAACAAGGCTAACTTCAACAAAACGGAAAACAGAGAGGAATACCTTGATCTGCTGTACGAAACCGGTATCATCTATTTCTATCTGTATTCCGAACCGACCAGCAATGATAATTCCTTCCGTGTGAGAGTGCTGAAGGCCAAGGCCTATTTCGATGAAATTGTGAATCCCTCAGACGGAAATGATTATTCGGATTACGAATTTTATGATGTTGCGCGCAGTCATTACATCATCGGCGACTTCTTCAGCAAGTTCGTCATGAATGCAACCAGTGTCAAGGAACCCAAGAAGGAAGACTACGAAAATCTGCTTGCATCCCTGCATGTCTGCATCAATTCCATCGATGAATATGATTATGATGATGGCGCATATATCAAGTTGACCATGTACAAAGAGATTCAGAATCTGCTTTATGACAGACGCGATGCACTTGCAAAGAACGACATTGATGAACAGAAAATAGTTGATATCCTGAATTTACTGCAGACGAAAACGATTGCTCTTTCTGTAACGCAAAGTGCGTCTGTTAAAATCAGAGACAAGATTCTGAATTCGCATGAAGATTATCTCGATCGTGTGCACACCACATACAGCAACATTAAGGAAAGGAGCTGATTGATCCATGACTTTAGCTATGATTTACAGTATCATTTCCATTGTTGCATTTGCTATAGCCGGCATTGCTTTTGTTGCCGCGGTGGTTATGTGGATTAATTTCCGCATTCCGAAGATCATCGGCGACTTGAGCGGCAGAACGGCAAAGAAGTCCATTGAACAAAGACGTTCCGCCAACGAAAAAAGCGGTGCAAAGTCATATCGTCCGACACCGGTTGCTGTTGAGCGTGGTGCTTTGACAGATACGATTGAGCATAGTGAAAAACTTAAAAAAGAGAAAAAGAAAACAGAAAAACCCGCTAAATCCGGCAAACTCGAAAAACCTGCTAAATCCGGCAAACTCGAAAAACCCGCTAAATCCGAAAAACCTGTCCCTCCCGCAGAAGTTGCCGAACCCGAAAAAACCAAAAAGAATCAGACCGACAGTCAGCAACCCGCGCCCGCAACCGCAGATCCGACAACATTGTTGAATACGGGAGCAGAAACCACCGTGCTGACTGATGCGCAGCCGATTGATGGGACCACTGTTCTGGTACAGCAAGAAACAGGCGAAATGAAAAAGAAAACAAAATTCGTTCCGCTTGAGGATATCCTGTTGCTTGCATCGGAAGAAATCGTTTAACGAAGAGTTTTTATTGATAGATTAACGTATAAAAGGAGATAATAGAGATGGAAAAAAGCAATAGCAACGTGGTGCGTCGCTTAATGTCCGTAATCCTTGTTGTTTTGATGATTTTCAGCATGATTCCGTCCACTGTTTTTGCAGGGGAAGTGGCAGATATTGTTCTTCCGACGGAAGATACGACCGCACCTACTGCACCCGAAGTGCCTTCCGGGACTCCCTCGGAAGTACCCTCCGAGGAACCCACGAGTGAACTTATTGAAGCACCGACGGATGCCCCCGCGGAAGAACCCACGAGTGAACTCATTGAAGCACCGACGGATGCTCCCGCGGAAGAACCCACGAGCGATCTTGTTGAAGCGCCGACGGATGCCCCCGCAGAAGAACCTACGGAAGAACCCACGCAAGTTCCTGAGGAAGAAATCACCGAGCCCAAGCCGGAAGGTCAATTCAGACTGTTCGTCGAAATGGAAAATGCGGCCGGTAATGTCACAATGAACGGCAAAGTCAGCAGATATGTGGACGTTGCGCCGGGCTCTTTGGTAGATGTTTCAATTGAAGCACCTGGCGGATATTACATTTCTTCCGCAAGCATTATTGCAGAAGACGGCAGTGTCGTGAAGGCGCAGTCCCATAAGACTGATGAAAAGTTTACGGCAACGGTTGAAGTGACTGCTGACATCAAAATAAGCGTTGAGTTTGATAAAAAAGAATACAAAGTTAAAGTCGAAAGCGGCGAAAACGGTGTTGTCAAATACAACGGCGAAGTGGTTGATGACGCTGTCTCCGTTAAATACGAGGATACTCCGGAATTCCTCATTGTTGCGGAAAAAGGATATATTGTATCCGCTGTCAGATTCAATGAAACAAGCAAAAACATCAATACATCTTCGTCTTTTGACGAAACAGACGAAGGACTTGTTTTCACTGCCGATGCCGTGAAAGCAGATTCCACCCTTGTTGTTGAATTCAAAAAGGCAGAAATCCAGGATGTTAAAAATGTTCTGGAGAATGAATATTTTACCGTTACCTTTGCTCCCGATACCGAACCCGTTGCGATTCTGGATGTAAACGGCGGTAAGACCATTATTCTTCCCGCAGACGGCACTGCCACCTTTGAACCGGCAGGTGAATATGCCGACGGCTATATCAGCCTGAACGGCGGCGCGTTTAAAAAAAGTGTCGGGCACACCGGTAAACTGAGCACCGTAACCGTCAAAAAGACAGACGTGAAAAATCCTTCCAGATACAAGGATATCAAGGTAAACTGTGAAATTCTTATTGATAACAAAGTTGAACCGGCTGAAATTCTCTTCCCGGGCGAACAGACGAATGCCGTAACCAATCCGTATTATGCTTGCGAAAATCTGAACGGTGTCAGAATTTCCGTTCCCACCGATATTTCCGAACTGCAGGAGGTTGTTTATACCCTGACTGTCGGCAAGGCCGTTGTGGTTGATAACATTCTGCTTGGCAATGAGGATGCAACGAAAGATACCTTGCGATACAATTCGGAATCCCGCACCTTCGAAGGCACGATTGATATTGCTGCAAACATGGTCAATCAGCGCGATGATGTATTTGTTTCCGTTACTGTCACGGACAAAGCCGGCAACCGGAAAGCAACCGAAAGAAAACTGATCGTGAACACGGACGAACCGCAGGTCACCATCAGCATTGACGGCGAAATTGACGAAAACGCAACCCTGGATGATCATTATAAAGCACAGTCACAGAAGGACGTCGTCAGAACGGCAACCATCGAAATCAGAGACTGGGTATCTACCTTTGATGCAGCGGCTGCTACTGAATGTATCCGTATCAACGCCTATAAGAGTTCTGCTGACACAAAAAATACCCTTGAAAATACCGACGGTGCATTGTACACCGTTTCCGGTTGGAAAAGCAAAGGCAACATTCATACCTACACCATTCAGTTCATCGGCGATGCTTACTATGAATGGAGTTTCGATGAATATGTGAACAAAGCCGGCAAGTCCGACTCTGCAGTTGAAGCAACCGCCAGAGACGGCTCCGATAATGTTTTCAACTTTACCTGCGACACAACTGCACCGACCGCGGTGCTCACTTTCGGTACCGGTCTTGAAAATCTCTGGAACAAAACCGTTGGTTATTTCTTTAATACATCGGTGACTGTTTTTGCCGAAGATGTGGATGATAATATTTCCAAGGATGCGACGCATGTTCTCTATTATGTATTAGAAGATGCGCATGTCAGCAAACCGCTTAACCGGGAAAGTCTTGACGAACTCTTTGAACAAGACTTCTTCGTTGCGGAAGCTCCTTCGATTTCTGACGATGCGGCTGTTGTTGTTTATGCCCGCATTACCGATGGTGCAGGTAACGTACTCTACCTCAGCACAGACGGTCTTATTATTGATACCACTGCCGGCGGACTTTCCGCTACAATTGAAAAGCCGGCGAAAATCATAGACGGTGCCAGCTTCTACAATGATGATGTAACCATCACCATTACAGAGGTTCATGATAATCCGGTTTATCGCGGAACCAAAAAGGATGTTGCAGAAAGTCTCGGTGTTTATTCCGGTATTGCCAGTGTCGATTATGTGATTGATGTTCTGGATGCAGGCGGTAATATCCGCACGGATGTTGTAGCGGAAAAGGGCAACCTGTATACATTTGAGATGCCCGAAAAACTTGAATTTTCAGATCTTGTGCTTGATTTGCACCCCGGTGATAAAGGCTTTAACAATGAAATCACCGTTGATGCGGAAAAATTCAATTATGACTATGTCAGAGTAACAATTACCGCTACCGACAATGCCGGTAATGAGATTGCCAAGCAGGAATTCAAGTTCCACATCAATCCCACTCCGCCCACCATTCAGATTGTGGCGAAAGGAACTGTTGCAAATGATCATGTCATCGGTGATCGTGCTTATTTCAAAAAAGACAGAGAAGCAAAAGTAATAATTGAGGACAGAGCATCCTCTTTTAATCCCACCGATGATAATTTCAAGCTTGACATAGTGGCTGTAGACGGCAGCAATGTAACCAAAACGACAACAGATGGTGAAGAGCCGACTGCACTGGATTCGACATATAAAATCAGTGAGTGGGAGTCCGAGGGTGACGTTCACACCGCAATTGTTACATTCTACGGTAATGCAAATTATATTGTCAACTCTGTTTCTTACACAAATAATGCCAATGTGACCGCAGATGTCAAAAAGGCAGACGGACAGTCTCCGCTTACCTTTACGGTTGATACCGCAAAGCCCTCTGCATCGGTTTCCATTGATGAAACGACATGGACTAAGCTGGTTGAAAAGATTACCTTCGGAATTTATAAGAAAACGGCATATGCGGTTGAGATCAAAGCAAATGATCTGATCAGCCCCCTTGCAAAAGTAGAGTATTTCAAAACGGATGATCCGATCGATGTTGCAGATATTAAAGGTTGGTTACCGGCGTATACCTATGGTCGTGAAGCGAATCAGACTCCGGAGTATATGTATAATGAAACTCTTACAGTAAATAAAGATAATGAGGATGAACGTTTTGTCATTTATGTCCGTGTTACGGATATCGCTGGCAATGAAGAAGTTATCAGTTCGAATGGTGCCATTCTGGATCCGGATGAACCTACGATCGAGTTAAGCTACGCAGATCCTGATCCCGAATGCAACGGAGTTTATACGAGGGATCTGACAATCAATGTCCATGTCAATGATAAGTTCCTGAAAGCCGATGGTAAAGAATCTTATTATTCAGGTATCAAAACGATTGATTATTGGATTGGTTTTGATAAAAACAAAGATGACAAGATAGATGATTCCGAAAAAATCCTGCCCTCAATAGCAATGGCACCTGTTGGTCAGAAAAATGTCAATCTGTTTACGTTTAAGAATGATAATCCCACAAAAGAAGAACTGAGAGACGAAATTCTGACTTCCTTTACGGTGTCTGCAAAAGAATTCAATGCTTGCAACGTATTTGTTGGGGTTGTCGCCGTAGATAATGCGGATAATAGTCACGAAGAAATCAGGATACTTGATTTCGATATCACCGCACCCGTAATCAAGGTCTCATATGATGAGAACGATCCGCGTAACGAAAAATACTTCAACGTAAAAAGAACGGCTGAATTTGTCGTCACGGAAAGAACAAACCACTTCAAATTTGAGGGTGGGCAGATGAATATCTACCTCAACCCCACAGAAGCGAAGGAGTCTTTGAACGGTATTATCATTACTGCAACAAAATTAGATGGCTCGGCAGCAAATGCAACACTTGAATTGCAAGACGGGGAAGTACATGTTGCTGATCTTGGTGCAGGGGAAGCCAATTCTGTAATTTCTGTTCCGAATGATGCGTGGTCAACTAAAGAGAATGACAAGGATGTCAACGCAGATACCCATGCCCTGCAAGTTCAGTTCGCTGCAGATGCAAACTACACCGTGTCGATCAACTATAAGGACAAGGCAAACCACCCCACAACAGAACTGCTTGGGGAAACCGAATTCACCGTTGACAAAACCGCTCCCACGGGTTCTATTATCGTAACAACGGTTTCGACCAAAACAACGACCAAATTTGAATCCCGCGAAGAAACAGGCGATACCGTGGAAGGCGAGACAGTTACAAGTGAGCCCATCACTTTTGTAAAACTGGCTACGGATCTTACCTACAGTATTTATGCCAACAAGTCTATCTCTTTCGATCAGACTTCAGACGATGAAATCTCCCCCATTGCTGAAGTGTTCTGTTACACGCAGGTTCGCAACGATACGGATGCACTCGAAGCATTGACCGTAGATGCTCTTGAAGAGGTCGAATGGACTGCACTTGAAAAGGATGGTACCAAAGTCGGAACCATTAAAACAATTGATCCTGATACCCAGGCAGTTGTTTATCTTAAAATCATTGACATGGCAGGCAATGTCACCTATATCAGCACGACCGGCCTGATTGCTGACAGCAAAGCGCCCGTCACAGAAACAAATGCTCCTGAACTCAATATTGAAATCGTTGATAATGATAATCCTCTCAACGGTATCTATAATGGTGACGTTGTTGTCAAGGTCACGGCTCAGGAACCTGTGGAAGGTAAAACATATTCCGGTCTCAAAACGATTTATTATAAGGTTTACAAAGATGATTCTGTAACACAGACCGGTACACTGTTTGATTTTACAACAGAGAATCCTTCATGGGATGATCTGGAACAGGACTATGTGTATGCTGATCCTTCAACAGATGAAGTACAGAATGTTATAAATGAATGGGAAAGCGGCGGTGGTAACGGATTTATTGTTGTCAAGAGTAGCATAAACGACAGTAACGGTGTTCGTGTTGAAGTTTATGCTGAGGATAATGCGCTGAACACCGGCAAAGCAGAACTTGCGCTCAAGATTGACATCACTCCTCCTGAAGTGTCAGTTTCGTATTCACCCGAAACCGGTGACAGCGAGAATACATCTTACTTCAACTCCAACAGAACCGCTACGATCACTGTTAAGGAAAGAAACTTCGATACAAAGAACTTTACTGTATCAATCAACAATGCAGATGGTTCTTCGCCCTCCATGTCCGAATGGAGTGAACCCACCGGAAGCGGTGATGACACCACCTATACAGCCACCATCGAGTACACCGCAGACGGTGACTACACATTCAGTGTTGATACATGCGTGGATGATGCCGGCAATGAAGCAAAAACGGATTTGAGCACATTGGATGCTTCCTTCACCATCGACCAGACGGTTCCCACGGTGTCTGTTTCTTACGACAACAACTCTGCGCAGAACGAAAAGTATTTCAATGCAACCCGTACGGCAACCATTACGGTCAATGAACACAACTTTGAAGAATCCAGAGCCACCTCTACCATCACAGCATCTCTCGCCGGTTCGTCCATCACAACGCCGAGCGTTTCCTGGAGCAGCAACGGCGATACCCATACCGGTACCGTCAACTACTCCTCGGACGGTGACTACACCTTTGATATTCAGGTCATCGACATGGCAGGCAATCAGGACTCCGGTGCAGATTACGGCTCCTCCGTGGCTGCAAAGGAATTCACGGTTGATACCACCATTGATTCAATTATTGTGACCGGTGTTGAAAACGGCAAATCCTACAAGGGTGAAGTCATTCCCGAAGTCAACTTCAGTGACATCAACCATCAGAGCCACAGTATCACCATTCAGCGTACGCGCAAAGATGAAAAGAATCTGGATGTCAAAGACATTTATCTTGCCGATATTTACGAAGACGGCAACGGCTTCTCCGGCACCTTTGACACCTTTGATGCCACAAAACAGGAAAATGATGGTCTTTACACCTTCTTTATCGAAGCTGCCGACCTTGCCGGTAACACCATCTCGCAGACCGTTCAGTTCACGCTGAACAGATTCGGTTCGGTCTACACCTTCAGCGATTATCTGGTCTCCCTCAAGGGTCAGTATGTGCAGAAGGTCGAAGAAAATCTGATCATCACCGAATACAACCCGGATAAACTTGTCAAGGATTCGCTGGTAATCAACGTCAGCCGCGACGGTGCGCCGCTTGATGATGTTGCTTATGAAGTGACTCCCGTTATCAACGAGTTTGCCACGGTCGGCGAAAGCGGTTGGTATCAGTATGATTACATCATTGATACGTCCAACTTCGCTGTAGACGGTATTTATAAGATCACTGTTTCTTCGCAGGATGCTGTGGGTAACAGACCCGAAACCACCAACTACGACGATTGCGAAATCCATTTCAGCGTTGACACCACGGCACCCGAAATCACTTCGGTTGTCGGTCTTGAAAAGGCAATTGTCAATGCAACCGAGCAGGAAGTCGACTTTGAAATCTTCGATGCAATCGGTCTGAAATCGGTTACCCTGTATGTAAACGATGAAATCGTACAGGTCTTTGACAACTTTGAAGATTTCATCCGCTTTGTTGGTTCTCAGGTCTTCGGCGAAGGCAGTAATCAGAAAATCAGATTTGTTGTAGAAGATCTTGCCGGCAACATCACAGATACCGATGCGGTGGATGCAGACGGCAATTACATCTTCAATCCCGGCTTTGCATTTGAACGCGATCTGACCGTATCGACGAACCTCTTCGTCCGTTGGTACGCAAACAAGACCGTGTTCTGGGGCTCCATCGCCGGAACAGCGGCTCTTGTAGCAGCAATTATCATTCTTGTTGCATACATCCGCAGAAAGAAAGAAGAAAAATAAGCAATATGTGCTGACTTCGTTTTCTTGCGGGAAATCCGGAAGATAAACGAACAGGAACGTGCTTATTATCGTTTTTGCAAAATTTATTGATCAGAAAAACGGACTGTGTCACCTGACACAGTCCGTTTCATTGGTTTTTCACGGAAAATCGGAATTGTTGCAATCGAACAAATTACGGTTTAGCGGGCGCTTATCAATGAAAATTACCCCCTCAAACACTTGCCGCCCCTGAAAGGGCAATGTCGTCAACTTAAGGAAAATAAATTTATAGTATGGCAAACTGATTGATTTGCAGGAAGTTGGACACAAATCGTAGGGAACGGATATCATCCGTTCCGAGCAAATCGGCGGTCTGATGAGGTTTCCTGTTGTTTATAATGCATTTTCATCGTCAAATTCACAGCGGAACGCATGCTATGCGTTCCCTACAAATCAAACCGCTGATCAGCTCGATAGACTGTAATTTGTCCGTTTAATAGACAGACAATATGCTTACATTTCTTAAGTTGACGACATTGCCCTTTCAGGGGCGACAAGGGGTGCTGTGGGTCGGTTTGTGCGAAACGGGCAACATCCCCGATAAACCGTAATTTGCAGTCTTTACAAACAAAAGTTTTTTTTGTACAATATATAATGGATATTTTTGAGAACCGTGAGGATAGATATATGAAAAACTGTGAATTGCTTGCACCGGCGGGCACGCCTGAGGCTCTGCAGACCGCGTTGCACTTCGGTGCGGATGCGGTGTATCTCGGCGGGCCGATGCTGCAGCTTCGTGCGGAAAGCGCGGGATTTACATTTGAACAACTGCAACAAGCGGCAAATGATGTGCATGCAAAAGGCAAAAGAATGTATGTCACCGTCAACTGTTTTGCCGAAAACGGCGAAATTGATGCACTGGAAGAATACGGCAAAAATCTTTTGCTTGCGGGTGCGGATGCCGCCATTGTATCCGACCTCGGGGTACTGGCAGAACTGAAAGAAAAGGTTCCTGAACTGGAACTGCACGTCAGCACGCAGGCAAACTGTGTAAACTGGAAAGCCGCCGCAACCTGGCACAAAATGGGTGCCAAGCGTGTGGTGTTGGGTCGCGAAATGCGTCTTGACGATATCAAGGTGCTTCGTGACAAGACTCCCGGCACCCTTGAAATTGAAGCCTTTGTGCACGGGGCGATGTGCATGGCTTATTCGGGAAGATGCCTGTTAAGTTCTTACATTTCCCACCGCTCGGGCAATCGCGGGGATTGCACCCAGCCCTGCCGTTGGAATTACTATCTTGTGGAAGAAAAACGTCCCGATATGTATCTGCCGGTCATTGAAGAAGCAGGCGCAACGGCGGTGCTCAGTTCCGCAGATATGAAATGTATTGATTTTCTGCAGGATATTGCCGATGCGGGAGTCACTTCATTCAAAATCGAAGGCAGAATGAAAACCGCCTACTATGTTGCCACCGTGGTCAATGCCTACCGCCATGCCATGGACGGCACAGCCCCGCTGGAAATCTGCGAACAGGAACTGCTGTGCGCAAGCCACCGTCCGTTTGACACGGGATTTTATTTCGGCAATGTAGCAAAAGACCCCAACAATGACGGGCTGTACCGTTCAACCTGTCAGTTCACCGCCCGCGTGCTCGAAGCCACAGACACAGGGATTCTGATTGAACAGCGCAACCGCTTCAAAGTCGGGGATACGCTTGAAATTCTTTCACCCGATTCGCTGGGTGAAAAGTTTGTTGTCACCGAAATTACCGATATGAAAGGGAACAGCAGGGAAGAAGCACACCTTGTGCAGGAGCACCTTCGCATTGCTTGTCCTTACAAACTGCAACCGGGCGACTTTTTGCGCAAACGGCTGTAATTACGGCTGCTCTGCTGACCAGATGCGATAGGTTTTGTAGTTGTCAAACGTGATGCCGTCGGTCATGGTCAGAATATCTTCGGGCGGCATTTCGAGGTAATAGATGTTCTGCACATCCTCATCCGTTGCACCGAAGGAATAGGGATGATAAATCCCCGAATGAAAATCGACACAGCCGTCGTTGTTGGTGCGCCACAGATAATCCGACTTGTCTTCGGGGGTATACAGCCGTGTGAAAAGTGTCTGCGTGACGGTCAGATACACGTCTGTTTTTCCGCTTTCCTCGTCCGTAATCGACCACGTATGCACCTGTTTGTAATTGCCGATGTTGATATTTACATCAATGCCGCTGTCAATCGGAATGTGTGCATGCAAGAGGTCTTCGCTGTAGGGAACAACAAATTCGGGAACGAACAGCCCATAACATGCACCCGCAAGCACACACGCACTCGCAAGAAAAGCAAGAACAGCGATGAGAATATTTTTTCTTGTCATCTTCTTTCTGAACCTGCGCAGTGCTTTTTTTTGTGCCAAAAAGGGGATTTCAACGGGCAGATTGCCGCTTTCGGCAACCTTTCTGCAATCCTCGCAGACAGCCAGATGCTCCTGCACAAAGGCACGCGAACTGCCCGAGCAGACGTCGTCCGCATACAGCGGAATCAGATCCTGAATAATTTCACATGTAACGGTATTTTTCATTTTTCTAATTGCTCCTGTATCTTCGTTTTGGAACGGAAAAAGGTGACTCTTGCCCACGATTCGGTTTTGCCGAACACTCCACCGATCTTCTGAAAGGACAGATTTCCCAGTACACGAAGGGTGAAAACTTCCTTGTACGGTTCGGGTAAGGTGTGCAAAATCTGCAGAATTTCCATGCTCGTTTCGCTGTCGATGATGCGGTCAAGAATGCCGTTGTCGTCGTCTGCGAGCGAATCGTGCAGTTCGGTTTCTTTGCCGGCTTTTCGCTGTTGCGAGAAAAACGCATTCTTGCCGATGGCACAAAGCCATGTCAGCATTTTCTGTGCAGGGTCATACTTTTCAATATTCTTAAGCGCCTTGAAAAAGGTTTCCTGCGTCAGTTCTTCCGCCTCGGCTGTGTCTTTCGTCAAAGACAGCAGATAACGGTACACGGGAGTGTAATATTCTTTGTAAATGCTTTCAAAATCTGCGTCCATCGGTTTTCACCTGCCTTTTTCCTGTTCACCCATTATACGCCCGAAGTTGCAATTCGTTACAAAGTTTTTGAAAATTTTTTCAAAATTTGAAAAGTTGGCATTTTTGGTTGTAAAATATATTGAAGAGTTGGCTTTTTGAGGTGTAAATCTTATTGAAAAGTTGGTTTTTTTGTGCTATAATTCTATTGAAAAGTCAGCGGAGGTGTTTTTGATGCTGTATCGCAAAATAGAAAAGACAATTGAAGAGCATTTAAAAAGCGGCTCGGAAAAGATATTGCTGATTGACGGTGCACGTCAGGTCGGCAAAACATATATCATCCGTCATGTCGGACAGAAAATTTTTAAAAACTTTATCGAAGTGAATATGATTGCAGATTTCATGGGGGATCGTCTTTTTGCCGGTATAAAAACGGTGGAGGATTTTTATCTGCAAATCAGTATGTTTGCAGGCGATAAAATGAAAAACAAAGAAGATACGCTGATTTTTATTGATGAAATCCAGGTTTATCCGCATTTGCTGACGTTGCTTAAATTTTTGTCGCAGGACAAGCGATTCACATATATCGCAAGCGGTTCGCTGCTTGGTGTCACACTTTCGCAGACGACCTCGATTCCCATGGGCAGTATCCGCAAGGTCAGAATGTTTCCGTTGGATTTTGAAGAATTTCTGTATGCAAACGGCTTGAACGGAATTGCGATTGAAGCCATGCGCAAAAAATTTGAACGGGCAGAAGCGCTTGACGAACCGATGCACAATAAGATGATGGATCTGTTTCGCAAGTTTCTGCTTGTGGGTGGTTTGCCTGCGTCCGTGAATGCCTATCTTGAAACCAGAAACATTCAGGCGGTGCGTGAGATTCAAAGCGAAATTCATGATTACTATGCGGCGGATGCTTCCAAATATGATGAAGAAAAAAAATTGAAAATCCGCAGAGTTTACGACTTGATCGTGTCCAACATGGAAAGCAAGAAGAAACGCGTTGTTGCGCAGAATATTGAAAACAAAAAAGGAAAAATATTCAGCGACTACGCGGATGAGTTTGAGTATCTTGTCAGCGCAGGTATTGCGTTGCATGTGCAGGCAATTTCAACTCCCGTGTTTCCGCTTATTGAATCCACGGGGAAAAATTTATTGAAATTATATCTCAATGATGTGGGGATTCTCACCGGTATTCTGTATGGCAACAATATCCGTGCGGTTCTGGATGATGAAAAAAGTATCAATCTCGGGGCGGTCTATGAAACTGCGGTTGCAAGCGAGCTGATTGCTCACGGTTTTAAATTGTTTTATTATGATAACAGAAGCAAGGGTGAGGTGGACTATCTGGTTGATGATTACAACAGTCTTTCTGCTGTGCCGATCGAAGTCAAATCAGGAAAAGATTATACGGTTCACAGTGCGCTGAACACCTTTGTGAAGAATGAGGATTATCACGTTAAAAAGGCCTTTGTGGTTTCAAATGAAAGAAGTGTAACGCAGAACGGGAAAATTACCTATCTGCCGATTTATTATATTATGTTTTTCAATAATAATGAGCCTGATGCAAAAAATCTGCAATTCTGAAAATTGAAATATCTGTGTCTGTTTTTATAAAAAGTGCTTGACAAATGCAAATCGGTTTGTTATACTGTACAGGCAAAACAAGCAGACGGCGTCAGCCGCTCTCACCCGCCGAATTCCGTTTCATCGGGTAGATAGTCAAAACAAACCGCATCACAGTGTCTTTCTGTGGTATTTTGTGTGTTGTTTTGCTGAGAGCAGCGGACGTATTTTGCGTCCGTTTTTTTGTATTTACTTTCGGAGGTGTTTATTTATCGCTACCAAGGAACTGCAAATCAATGAAGAAATCCGCGACAAGGAAGTCCGTGTGATCACTGACGACGGCGAACAGCTCGGAATCATGAGTGCAAAACAGGCTCTCGATGCCGCTGTTTACAGAAATCTTGACCTTGTCAAAATTGCTCCCCAGGCACAGCCGCCCGTGTGCAAGATCATGGACTACGGCAAGTACCGTTTTGAGCAGCAGAAGCGGGAAAAGGAAGCAAGAAAGAACCAGAAGATCATCGAAATCAAAGAGGTTCAGCTCTCCCTGAACATTGACACGCATGACTTTGAAACCAAGGCCAACCATGCCCGCCGTTTCCTGCAGGCAGGTAATAAGGTCAAGGTGTCCATCCGTTTCCGCGGCCGTGAAATGGCACATCCCGAACGCGGCATTGAAATCATGCAACGTTTTGCAGAGATGTGTTCCGAATATTGCACGGTTGAAAAGGAAGCAAAACTGGAAGGACGCAATATGCTCATGTTCCTCGCCGCAAAGACGGCTAAGAAGTAAAACACCCCGCACCCCTTGTTAATAATGAATGGAGGAAAATAAAAATGCCCAAACTTAAGACCAACTCCGGCGCAAAGAAGCGTTTTAAGCTTTCCAAGAACGGCAAGCCCATCCGCGCTCACGCCTACAAGTCCCACATCCTGAACAAGAAGTCCACCAAGAGAAAAAGAAATCTGCGCAAGACCGCCGTTGCCGATAAGACCAACGTAAAGCAGATCAAACGTCTTATTCCTTACAAATAAGAAGAACGATTAGGATTATTGGAGGTAATTATCAATGGCACGTATTAAAGGCGCAATCATGACTCGCAAGAGAAGAAATAAAGTCCTCAAGGCAGCTAAGGGTTACTACGGCTCCAAGGCAAGACTTTTCAAGACCGCCAAGCAGGCTGTCATGAAGTCCGGCAACTATGCATACATCGGCAGAAAGCAGAAGAAGAGAAACTTCCGCCGTCTGTGGATCGCCCGCATCAGTGCTGCCTGCAAGGCAAACGGCATGAACTATTCCACGTTCATGAACGGCCTCAAGAAGGCCGGCATCACGCTCAACCGCAAGATGCTCTCTGAAATTGCTATTTCCGACGCTGCTGCTTTCACCGCTCTCACCGAAAAAGCAAAGGCTGCTCTTCAGTAAGTAATTTCGTTCTACGGAACACTCAATCGGGTGTTCCGTATTTTTATATCACGAAAATAAAAAGATTTTCAAACAGACAAATTGCGGTTTGGCGGCGATATTTTTGGATATTTATTTGTATTATTTTGTTTAAATTTGTGCGTGGTCGTAAATCAGGGGACAGTACTGCGATTGCCTTTTTTGAAAAATGGTAGTGGCAATCACAGTAGCCGTCCCCATGATTGACTCTCCCAACTCCCCGCTAAACCGTAATTTGTTTTGTGAAGAAACAGGAGTTTTACATGGCTTTTTTTGATTTTGATACCAATCTGCTCGCTCTTGCAGACAAGGCACTCGCAAAATGTGCCGATAAGTTTGCCGAGATCGACAAGATTACCGAATACAATCAGCAGAAAGTGCTGCGTGCATTCATCGACAACCGCGTGTGCGAAGCCGATTTCGGTGCCACCACAGGCTACGGCTACGGTGACCGCGGCCGCGAAACCGCCGACCGTGTCTGTGCACAGATCTACGGTGCCGAGGCTGCCATTATCAGCACCTCGTTTGCAAGCGGTACCCATACTCTTGCTACTATGCTCTTTGGCGTACTTCGTCCCGGGGACATCATGCTTTCCGTCACGGGCACACCCTATGATACCATCCGTCCCGTCATCGGGCTGAAAGGTCCTGACGGACAAGGCTCGCTCAAGGATTTCGGTGTCACCTACAAAGAAGTCGCCTTATTGCCCGACGGCACACCCGATTTTGACGGTATTGCAAAGGCTGTCGGTGAACTGAAACCGAAGTGCGTTTATATTCAGCGATCCCGTGGTTATACACTGCGTGCAAGCCTTGGTGTGGACGAAATTGACCGCATTGCCGTGCTTGCCAAAGAGATTTCCCCCGAAACTCTTGTGCTGGTGGACAATTGCTACGGTGAATTTGTCGAAAAGGACGAGCCTGTTGCCCGTCATGCCGACCTCATGGGCGGTTCGCTCATCAAGAATCCCGGTGCGGGCATTGCCCGTTGCGGCGGCTACATCTGCGGCAGGGCAGACCTTGTGGAACTGGTGTCCTACCGCATGACCACACCCGGCACGGGGCGTGAGATCGGTGCATCCCTCGGCACCAACCGCGAACTGCTCATGGGTATGTTCAGCGCACCGCACGTCACGGGGGAGGCCCTCAAGACTGCTGTTTTCACAGCCGCGCTGTTTGAGGAAATGGGTTACACCGCTTCTCCGTCCTCGCAGGAGGCAAGACACGACATCATCCAGTCGTTGTGTCTTGAAACACCCGAAAAGCTCTGCGCTTTCTGCCGCGGTCTGCAGTCGGGTTCACCTGTCGATTCCTTTGTTACCCCCGAACCGTGGGACATGCCCGGCTATGACAATCAGGTCATCATGGCGGCAGGCGCATTCACCAACGGCTCGTCCATCGAACTGTCTGCCGATGCGCCGCTGCGTGAGCCCTATGCCGTGTGGTTGCAGGGCGGTCTTAACTTCCATTCCGCAAAGCTCGGCGTCATGCTCGGCGCAAGAGAAGTGCATAAAGTTGAATAAAAACACACACCGCCGCAGGTTTTCTGAACCCACGGCGGCTGTTTTTTTCTTTTTCACTTGCAAATTTTGTCGGAATATATTAAAATGTCAATCGGGCAAGGCAGACCTTAAACGGTAGGCGGTTACCTTCCGACTTCGGAGGGTGTCTTTTTCCCTCCGGAAAGGAGGGGATGCACATGGTAACTTATGAAGCGCTTTTTATGTTATTGAGCCTTCTTGTTGCAGTCATTGCAGTTGTTATCAATATGATGAATTTCATCATGAACATAACAAAAAAGAAATAACCGCCCAACCAGCTTCCAACTGAGGCGGCTATTTCTTAACCAAATCTTGGAAGGCTGACCGTCTATCGGTCTGCCTTGTTCACTTTTATTATAGCAAGATATTTTTAAACTGTCAACACCCGCACTCGTCTTTTTTTTAACTTCGTTATGCTCGGCGCAAGGGAAGTCATGAAACGAGAATCATAACAACACACCGCCGCAGGTTTTTTTGTACCCAAGGCGGTGAAATTTTTTCTTTTTTATTGTATTGCGTATTCATGTCCGTTGACGGAAAGACAATTGTCGTATTTCCATTCGATTTCCATATCTTTGAATTCTCCCCATTCGCCCATATAAACGCGTTGCGCCTTTTTGCTGATTTCAAAAATCCCTGCATCGAAAGAATATGTTTCACGCACTTGTACCAGGGTGTTGCCGCCAAGTGCCCCCTGATCGCTGTCTATAACCTCGGCGCAAAGTGTTCCGTCAGGTGAAACGGCAGATTGCACCACCGTGTTTTGCCCGATGTTGCCGAAAATGAGAAAAATAAAACCGCAGTAACAACAGGGAAGCAGCATCAGCACCGACAAAACCAATGCCGTTATTCTTACGGCAAGCCGTTTTGCGTGCACCGCAGGCAGAAGGCAACAGCAGATTGCGGAAAAAAGGGTGCCAATAATCACTGTCGGCGTGTTGCATGTAAAAATCAGCAGTGCCGCATTGACGATACTTACCAAGGCAAGCACCGCGGTCAGCACAAACATCTTTTTTGGTTTGTATATAAGGTGCCCCATGATTGAGCCGGCCGATAACACCGCGAGGATCATTGCAAAAACAGGGATATACCGAAGGGTGATTTTATATCCGAAAACGGCGGTCAGTGCCGATGCGGCAGGGAAGAATGCCGTCAGTGCAAACAGAAAATACGTGGCAAGACGCGTTGCTTTTTCCATGATGCCACCTCACTGCTTGCCAAGCATTTTTGCATAAAGGGCTGAAAGCACACCCGACAAAACGCAGAATACAGCCGTCAGCACAAAGCCGATGCCATACAGAAATAAAAGAGAATGCATCACATCAAAAAACAGTGCCGCATCGCAGTCAGCAAACAGTGAGGCAATGTCAATCATTTCATAATGCCATACCGCCCATGCATATGCACAGACCGTAAATGCAAAGGTTGCAAGCGACGAGCAGACCGAAAACTGCTTTCGGCTTTTGTAAAGTCTTATAAAATACCAGTTCGACAGCGAAAGCATAAAGCCCGTTACAGGCACCACCAGATTGAGTGCCCAGAAGCTGTTTGAAAATCCCGACGGGGTCTTACCTTCCAGCGAAACGCCCACAGCGATCGCAAAAAATGAACCGAACAGCAATGCCGACTGCAGAACCGATGCTTTCCAATCGTTGATTCTTCGCAATGCGGTCGGCACGGCAGGGATACTGACCGTTTCGCAAGGCACCTTCATGCTTTCGTAAATTTCCTTGCAGTCTGCGCATTCTGCAATGTGCGCTTCAATCTGCCGTGTGCTTTCTTCACTGCAACACGCATCAATATACAACGGCAATAAATCTCTGATGATATTACAATCCATATGTTTGTTTCATCCTTTCCGACAGTTTTTGTTTTGCACGGTAAAATGTGACCCGTGCCCAGCTTTCGCTTTTGCCGAACAAAAGGCTGATGTCCTTCAGCGAAAACCCGCCGAATACACACAGCATGAACACCTCTTTGTACGGCTCTTCCAGCTCATGCAGACAATGCAGTGCCTGTTGCGAAAGTTCTTTTTGTTCCGCAAACTGTGCCGTGTTATCCGATGCTGCCATGTCTTCCGCAAAGGTCAGCGGTTGTAGTTTCTTTTGTTCATTGTACCATGCAAAATATGCATTTTTTGCAATGCTGCAAAGCCAACTGCTTGCATTTTCTTTGTTGCGAAGCGAGTCGTAGTTCATGTAAGCACGGAAAAATGTTTCCTGTGTCAGTTCTTCCGCAACGAGCGCATTGCGGCTCATTTTCAGCAGATATTTAAAGATGAAATCTCTGTTTTCATGGAAAATCTTTTCAAAAGCAGTCACATTTTCACCGCCCTTTCACCTGTAAGACAGAAAAAACACAAAAACGTTACAAAAAAGTTCAAAAATCGGATATTTCTATTTTATCACCGAAGATGAAACGATGCAAGTTTCTTTCATTCACACAAAGGTCTGTCTCCGATTCGGTCCAACAGAGCAATACATCATTAAAAAGTTAAATTTTTAACAAGGGGCGGTTGACATTTCTTATGTTTTATCTTATTATAGTATAGAATGGGATATCAGGCGGGCTTTCAAGCCGTTTGAATCCGTAATTATGAGAAGGATGTGGTTTAACATGGATAAGCAGTATGAAGCTTTATTTACCCCGTGGAAAATCGGTAATGTAGAAATCAAGAACCGTATTGTTATGTGCCCCATGGGCGGCACCTCGCTGTTCGGTTGGTTTGAACTGGGTGGCTGTCACTTCGATAAGGAAGCGGCAAATCTCTTCCTTGAAAGAGCAAAAAACAATGTCGGTCTGATCATCCCCGGCATTGCACCCCTGCGTGATACCTTCTGGGGCAAATGGCTCTGGCAGAATCCCAAGATGTTCGAAGAACTCAAAGAATTCATGGATGAAATCCATAAGACAGGTGCAAAACTGTTTGTTCAGCTCACCGCCGGCATGGGCAGAAGCTGGGCTATTACCGAACTGATTGCTCCTCTGCACAAAAATAAATTCACCCGTGCAATCATCAAGCCCATCATTGACACATCCCATGAACTGGCATCTCCCAGCCCGCAGCCGTCCCGTTGGGCACACGACATCATCTGCCCCGAAATGACAAAAGAACAGATCCACGAGATCATCGAAGCATTTGCCAAGACCGCAAAACTCTGTCGTGATGCAGGCGTTGACGGTGTGGAAGTGCATGCCGTTCACGAAGGTTATCTTCTTGACCAGTTTGCCATTGAATTCTTCAACAAGCGTACCGACGAATACGGCGGATCGTTTGAAAACAGATATCGCTTCCCCGTTGAAGTTGTCAAGGCCATCAAGGAAGCCTGCGGTGAAGATTATCCCGTTTCACTGCGTTATTCCGTTGAGTCCAAGATGAAGGGCTTTTGCGAAGGCGCAATGCCCGGCGAAAAGTACACGGAAGTCGGCAGAGCCATGCCTGAATCCGAAAAAGCCGCCAAGTATCTGCAGGATGCCGGCTACGACATGCTCAATGCCGACAACGGTACATACGACTCCTGGTACTGGGCACATCCCCCCATGTACATGCCCCAGAACTGCAACCTCGAAGACGTTGCACACATCAAAAAGTTTGTGGACATTCCTGTTGTCTGCGCAGGCCGTATGGAACCCGATGTGGCTGCAGAAGCCATTGCCGAAGGCAGAATCGACGGTGTCGGTGTTGCCCGTCAGTTCCTGACCGACCCCGAATGGATCACCAAACTCATCGAAGACAGAGTCGAAGAAATCAAGCCCTGTATCTGCTGCCACGCAGGTTGCTTCAACTTCTCTTCCTCCAAGGGTCATGCCAATACCCAGGATCTGCCTGACACCATGGGTCTTGCACGCTGTGCACTCAACCCCAAGACCATGCAGTCCAAGAAATACAAGATTGTTCCTGCCAAGAAGTCCAAACGCATCGCTGTTGTCGGCGGCGGTATCGGCGGTATGGAAGCAGCCATCGTCTGTGCACAGCGCGGCCACAAGGTCGAACTGTACGAAAAGAGCGACAAGCTCGGCGGTGTCTTCATTGCCGCTGCTGCTCCGTCCTACAAGGAAAAGGACCGCGACCTGATTGCATGGTACATCCGTGAAATCAAGAAGTATGATTCTATCTGTGTCCATTTCAACACCGAAATCAAAAATATTGAAAATCTGCAGGCTGACGAAGTCATCATTGCAACCGGCTCCAAGGCAAGAAAGATTCCTGTCAAGGGTGCTGAAAAGGCCATTGAAGCCGTTGACTTCCTGCTGGGCAACAAGACGGTCGGTGATAACGTTGTTGTCATCGGCGGCGGCTTAACCGGTTGCGAAATCGCATATGAACTGTATCTGCAGGGCAAAAAGCCCACCATCATCGAAATGATGGATGACCTCATTGTCACAAAGGGTATCTGCCTTGCAAACACCAGCTTCCTGCGTGACTTCTTCAAGACCAACAAGGTTCCCGTACATCTTGAAACCGGTGTTGCCGAAATTGCTGACGGCAAGGTTACCGTCAAGGGCAAAGACGGCAAGACCTTTGATATCGCTTGTGACAACGTCATCATGTCCGTCGGTTACGTTCCCACTCCGCTTGCTCCCAAGGCAAAGCACGTACACGTCATCGGTGATGCCGACAAGGTCGGCAACCTGCGTACCGTTATCTGGGGCGCATGGGACGTTGCCATGAAACTGTAAGAAAAACAAAAATGAAAAAAGCCGTTTCCGAAAGGAAGCGGCTTTTTGAATGGAAAATATTTGCAACTTACGGTTTAGCGGGGATTTTTTTAGCCTTTTGTGCCTAATTTGCCGCCTTTGGAGCCGCCTGTTGATGTAAAGGAGCGATCCACGGCGAGGATGTTTGTGTCGAAAGAATAGGTGAAACTTTCTTCCTGTCTGCGGCGCTTGAGTGCAAGTTCAATCATGCGGTCAAGAAGCACATTGTATTCCACGCCGACAGGCTTCCAGAGATAGAACGAAAGCGAACCGGGGATGGTGTTGATTTCGTTGAGATAGACCTTGTCGGTTGCGCCGTCGATCATGAAGTCAATACGCGACACACCGTTACAGCCGAGAGCCTGAAAAGCCTTGACCGCCATGGTGCGGATTTCTTCTCTGCGTTCGGGGCTGATGTCGGCGGGGATTTTGCGCGACAGGCTTGCCATGCCCGCGCCTTTTGAGCCGCTGCCCTTGGCACCGCCGAGCTTGCCGCCATTGGCACCGAGCTTTCCGCCTTTGGCACCGCCACCGCCGCCGGAGGTATATTTGTCGGCATAGCTGAGAATTTCGTCCGTCTTCAGCGGCTGTTCGCATTCGCTGGCCTCTGCGTAATCCACATCTCCGCAGACCGAACAGTTGATTTCGGTCAGGTCGGTGACGGCACGTTCAATCAGCAATTGCGGTGCATAACGGAATGCATCGTCCAAGGAATGAAGCAATGCACGGCGGTCTTTTGCAAGACTGATGCCGACGGACGAACCGAGGTTGACAGGTTTGACAATCACGGGATAGCCGATCTTTGCTTCGCATTCGTCAAGGATTTTATCGGGGTCCGCAAATTCACGCACATTCACGCGGATGCAATCGAGAACGGGCACACCGCACTGCATGAGTACGGTCTTCATCACGTATTTGTCCATACCGACAGCCGAGGACAATACGTCACAGCCGACAAACGGCAATCCGAGGGTTTTCAGATACCCCTGCAGAACGCCGTCCTCCACGTTCGTGCCGTGTACGATGGGGAACGCAACATCCACTTCTGTCAGTACGTTGTTGCCGAATCTCTTGAGCGGATAGCGCATGAGTTTTACCTTGTTGCCGTCTTTGATGAAGAAGCAACGGGTGCATTTTTTGAGAAGTGCGGGAATATCGCGGTAAGATTCAATGAAACCTGCATCGGGGCCGGTGTAGAATTCATTGTTTTTGGTCATGTAAATGGGATAAATGTCGTATTTGGAAGTGTCCAGTGATGCGACCGCCTGCAAAGCGGAAATAACGGAAACTTCGTGTTCAACACTCATACCGCCGAACAGAACGGCAAGTTTGATTTTCATTCGTTTTTCCTCCTTGCTTAATAGTTGTCGGGCAGGTCGTTTTCAAGCAGAACGATCTTTTTCTTTTCGCTCGATACGGAATACACTTTCTGCATACCGTCGAGGAATTCGTCGGTAATATAAATCTTTTCGTCGGGGAAGTTCTTGTCTTTCAATCCCTGCAGAATGGGGCGGGTCTGTTTTTCGCCGACCAATACCACCATGTCGCAGACTGCGGCCGCCTGCTGACCGAAGGTGTGGTTGCATTCTTCTTCTTTTTCGCCCAATTCCACCATGCCGGGGGTGACAAGTACTTTCATACCGTCCATTCCGCCGAGGGTTTCCAACGCGGCTTTGCAACCTGCGGGGTTGGAGTTGAACGCATCGTCGATAATGGTCACACCGTTTTTTTCCACGATCTGCATACGGTGTTTGACGGGTTCAATGCGGCGCACGGGCATTTTCATTTCTTCAAGCGGCATGCCGAAGCCGTCAGCCGCGGCAATGGCGGCAGTGATGTTGAGCACATTGTGAATGCCGAGCATTTTGGTGGTAAAACGGCAGGACTTTCCGTCGGGACCGTTGACGGTGAATTGTGTGCCGTCGGCGGTACTGACGATGTCGCTTGCATACCAGTCGCAGTCGCTCGTGGTGCCGTAGGTAATGTATTTGTGTTTGGGGGGATTTTTGCGGATGGCTTCGTTGTCGAAGTTGACATACAGTCTGCCGTTTTCGGGCAGAGAATCTGCAAGTTCATACTTGGTCTTGCGGATGTTTTCAACAGACTTGAACGATTCAAGGTGCTGTTCGCCGAGGGCTGTGATGATGCCGTGGGCAGGATGCACGATGTCGCACAATTCTTTGATGTCTCCGACCCATTTTGCACCCATTTCACACAGGAAAATACGGTGCATGGCATTCAGTTCGCCGCGGACGGTCTTGACAATCCCCATGGGGGTGTTGAAACTTTCGGGGGTTACAAGCGTGTCTTTCCATGCACGAAGAATGGTGTACAGATAGAACTTGACGCTCGTTTTTCCGTACGATCCCGTAATGCCGATAATATCAAGGTCGGGGCAGCGGCTAAGCATTTTTTTGGCTTCTCTTGTGTAGCGGGCATTGATGCCTTTTTCCATCGGCTGATTGAACCCGTTTGCAAGCACGATGAGAACGGGACAAAGGGCAACATTGAGTGCCACGATGCCGAATGCAAGCAGATATTTTTCGGTGCTCAATGTGTAGAAAGAAATACCCATGAAAATTGCGTATTCAAGCAGTGCCGTTGCGGTCATGCGCTTGACACGGGGAGTCCACACAAGCGGTTTCTTTGCCTGTGTCTTGCGGTTAGAAGGCAGAACGGCACAGTACAGCACATTTACCACCGTTGCGGCAAGGATGGGGAAGATGTTGCCGTCAACGAATGCAAACAGAATTGCAACGGGAATCAGCAGAACGTTGACAATGTACTTTGAAAAGTTTTTCTTCATCCAGTTGAACTGCGTATCGGCGCGATAGCCGTTGAGCTGGAACATGTGCAGGTTGGACAATGTCATACGGAAGACGGCATAATAGCCGAGCAAAACGCTCAATCCGTACAGAATTTGCAATGCAGGACTCATTTTTGTACTCCTCTCTTATTGAATATTCAAAAATGAACGAAGGATATTGGCAAACAGAACGGGATTTTCGAGGAAGGCAAAATGTGTGCATCCGTGCATGACGGCAAGGCCTGCATCGGGCATCATCTGTTCCATTTTCTGCCCGTCGGACAGCGGAGTTGCGGTGTCGAGATCGCCCCAGATAAGCAGGGTTGAGGGCTTGACTCCGGGCAAAAGGTCGGTCAGGTCTTCGTTGACCACGTTGACAAGGATTTTTCGCATGTGCGGCGAAGCGGCACGGTAATCGGCAGAACCCGTCATGGATTGGACCTTTTCGAGTACACCCGGGAACGGCTTTAAGAGCTTGCCGCCGAGTCTGCTGATTTTTTCTTTTTTGAGTTGTGCTTCACTCTTTTCCGGCTTGATGCCTGCGGCATCGGTAAGAATGATCTTGTCGATTTCAAACGGTAAATCTTTGCGGTTTGTCATTTTGATGATGACTCTGCCGCCGAAGGAGTGACCGAGCAGAATCACTTTTTTAAGACCGAGTGCAGAAATGAACGCAACCGCAAAATCGGTGTAATCATCCACCGTCCATACGTCGGCAGGTTCGGATGTGCCGCCGAACCCGGGAAAATCGGGTGCATAGACACTGTATTTTTGTGCAACGACCTGTGCAGCGGACTCGAAAAGCTGGGCATTGGCACCCCAACCGTGCAACATGACGACAGCATCCCCCTCACCGAAGTGCAGGTAATTGACGTCGATACCGTTGATGTTGATATTCAAAAAGGATCCTTCCTTTCAAAAGCATGTAAAAAATGCCCATAATTAAAATAATTATAACATATATTTCCTTTAAAATCCATACACTTTTGTATTTTTTTTAAATATTTGAAAAGGATGATAAATTACGGTTTATCGGGCTCTTATCAATGAAGATTTTCCTCTCAAACCCTTGTCGCCCCTGAAAGGGGAGATGTCACGAAGTGACAGAGGGGTTAACCAAGTTTGCACAAATTTGGTCAATAAAGTTTGATGTAGCCGATTGAACCCCTCTGTCTGCTAACGCAGACATCTCCCCTTTCAGGCAATGTCGTCAACTTAAGGAAAATAAATTTAAAGTATGGCAAACTGATTGATTTGCAGGAAGTTGGACACAAACCGTAGGGAACGGATAACATCCGTTCCGAGCAAATCGGCGGTCTGATGAGGTTTCCTGTTGTTTATAATGCATTTTCATCGTCAAATTCACAGCGGAACGCATGGTATGCGTTCCCTACAAATCAAACCGCTGATCAGCTCGACAGACTGTAATTTGTCCGTTTAATAGACAGACAATATGCTTACATTTCTTAAGTTGACGACATTGCCCTTTCAGGGGCGACAAGGGTGGAGGAGGGCGGTCTGTGCGTAACCGCAACTCACCGATAAACCGTAATTTGTTTGTCTTGACAAATTTTTCTTTATTTGATTTAATAAAAACGTGAAAGGGGTGTTTTTTATGAAAAATATTCTCATTACCGGAGCGGGCATCGGCGGTCTTGCCGTCGGCGCATTGCTTGCAAAAGACGGTTACAATGTAACGATTTACACACAGAATGACCCCGTTGAATCCGCTTATGACTGGGAAGACAGCAATTCCACCCGTCTTGTTGAAGAACTCACGGGTGTGGTTCTTGATGAAACACAGAAAGGTTTTCTTGCCGACAACCGTTATTATTCCCCGTCCGAAAAAACACCGATCGAAACTTCATTTGGCGGCAATCCGCCCGAAAAAATGGAGCGAAAACTGCTCGCCCGTCTTTTAACAGATTATGCAAAAGAAAACGGCGTGCAATTCGTCCTGCATACAAAAATTGCTTCTGCCGTGACGGACAATGCCCGTGTGACGGGTATTCGCACCGAAGACGGGCTTGTTTTCACAGCCGATCTTGTCATTGATGCCTGCGGTGTCGATTCTCCCGTGCGAAAAAGTCTGCCTGATGTTTGCGGTATTGAGCAAACTTACGCCGACGGCGAGGTGTTTTATGCCTATCGCGGTATTTATGAAAAAGCCGATGACATCCCGCCTGATCCCCATGCCTACGAGCTGTATCTGATGCATCGCGGAGAGCCTGGCATGTCGTGGTTTATTACAGAAGAAAACAGCACCGATATTCTGCTCGGCAGATTCCGTCCGTTCGGGCAGGAAAAAGTGGATGCGGAATGGGAGAAATTTAAAAAAAATCACCCGCAATTGGGTAAAAATTTACTTCGCGGCGGCACATTCGGAAAAATTCCCGTACGTCGTCCGTTGGCAAAGATGGTCTGCGACGGCTATGCCGCCATTGGTGACAGTGCTTACATGACATATCCGATGTCGGGTTGCGGGATTGATATTTCCATCCGTGCGGCAAAACTGTTGCACGAATGTATTCTTGCCGACACCGACGGTGCTTTTTCAACACAGACGCTGTGGAAATACAATTATGATTACATCTGCCGTCATGCACATCTGCCGGGGGTGGATATTCTCAAAAATATGCTGCTGAATTTAAAGCCCGAAAAACTCGACCTGCTGTTTGACAAGCGCATTGCCGATGCGGAAGACCTTTCAAGCGGCGGTGCAAACACGGGTGCAAAAGAGATGCTCGGCAAGGTGGCAAGAGGAATTTTTCATCTGCCGACCCTGCTTAAAACTGCAAAAGCCGCCCTGTCGGGCGGCCGCGTCGCAAAAGTATATAAGCAGATTCCCGCAGTTTACAGCGAAGCAGATTTCAGAAGCTGGAAACGCAAGGTCGATAAAACAGTCATTCCGTTGAAAAATCCTTAAAATTTCATATCCGCATAGATGGGATAGTGGTCGGATGTGTATTTGAGATTGTATTTTTCGCGGATGATCTTGTAAACGGAAACGGATTCAATTTTGTCATTCACAAAAATGAAGTCGATGGGAAGACCGTCTTCGCCGCCCTCATAACCGTGGTATGTTTTTCCGTTCATGGTGCTTGCTGCAAGATCCTGTGTATCGCGAAGCCCTGCGGCAACGATGCCGTTGTAAAGGTCGGTTTCCTTTTTGAAGTTGAAGTCACCTGTCAGAACCGTGGGCATATCGAAGGTCATTGCGTGTTCGGCGACCATCTTCGAGCCGTTTACGCGGGCTTCCTGTCCCTCGTGGTCAAGGTGAGTGTTGACATGGGCAAACTGCTCACCTGTTTCAATATTTTCAAGAATAACCCATGTGCAGATTCGTCTGCAAGCGGCATCCCAGCCGAAGGAAACTTCTTCGGGCGTTTCGCTGACCCAGAAAGTGCCGCTGTCAACAAGGGTGTATTTGTCTTTGCGGAACAGCACAGCCGAAATTTCGCCGCATTCCTCGCTTAAATCACCCGAATCTCTGCCCACACCGATGAATTCATAGTCGGGCAGTTTTTCCTGCAACTGTAAATACCATTCATAGGTGCATTCCTGAATACCGAGCGAATCGGGTGCATATTCGGTGATCAGCTGCGGAACAATGTTTTTTCTTCTTTTGTATTCGCCGTAACGGATGTTGAAGGACATGATGCGAACGGAATCGGCATCGGTGAGCACATCTTTGTACTCAATTTCGCTGTTGCAGGCACAAAGACCTGCCACGCACAGCAGAGCACACAATAAAGCGGTGATTTTTGCAAAAGTCTTTTTCATAACGAACCTCACTTTTTTGTTTTTGTGATTTCAGCATATACGATAAAACAATGCATGTCAATCCTTTTTTGATCCGAACTGCGATCGGCGGCACAAAAAAACACCCGAAAACAGGTGTTGACAGAATGAAGAAAGATTGGTATAATGTAAGTGAACAAGGCAGACCGATAGACGGTTTGACCTCTAATGTTAAGCGATAGAAATAACCGCCTGATTTAGCGGATCGGGGCGGTTATTTCTTTTTTGTGTTAAATATGTGTTCGCACATATAAAACACAAGAGTTGACAAGGATATAAGAAGACTTAACAACATGAAAAGTGCTTCGTATGTTACCATGTGCATCCCCTCCTTTCCGGAGGGAAAAGAACACCCTCCGTATTGCGAGGGCAACCGCCTACCGTTTAAGGTCTGCCTTATCCGAAAATGATTCTAACACATTTCGACATAATTTGCAATCACAAATTAAAAAGCAGGAGCTTTGCATTTCTGCAAAGCCCCCGCCGTGAGGAAGGAGAAAATCACTGAATGTCAATTCTGCGTGCCTGCGGTACTTCCACTGCCTTTTTTGGAAGTGTCAGGCTGAGGATACCGTTTTCGTATTTTGCGCCGATGTCTTCTGCATTGATGCCCGAAATGTCAAAACGGCGGGAACAGGTTCCGTATCTGCGTTCACTGCGGATAACACGGTTTTCGCTGTCCTTTTCTTCCG
Organism: Oscillospiraceae bacterium; assembly: GCA_015066385.1. Classification (GTDB taxonomy): domain Bacteria; phylum Bacillota; class Clostridia; order Oscillospirales; family Acutalibacteraceae; genus RUG806. The sequence continues at coordinate 50,668 of SVOJ01000006.1, read as the reverse complement.
TTTCGCTCTTGCGTTCGGCAGTGATGGTGAGCATATCACCGTCCACGGACAGCTGAATGTCCTCTTTGCCGTAGCCGGGCAGTTCCGCTTCAAGCAGGTAACCGTCTGCGGTTTCGGTAATGTCGGTGCGGATGGATGCGGTGTCTGCGTTCAGGTTGCCGAATGTGTTGCCGAAAAAGGCACGGTCAAATTCATCAAAAAGACGAAACGGATTTGCATAAAGATTTCTGCGGGTTGCGGGTCTGATTTCTAACATAATAAAGTACCTCCATAAGATTGTTTTTCGTTTTTGATATTGTATACTATATGCAAGCTATGATTGTCTGTGCATCGGAATCATCTCCTGTTTGGATCACCTTAGGTATCTTTCCCCTTCGGCAATTGTAATATAACGCAATATTGTTACAAATAAATGACCGTTTTGTTGCCAAACTGTAAATATTAGCACTCTCAGTGTTAGAGTGCTAATATTTTTTTTCGTAATACGCAGAGTGGTTGCAAACAGATAAACCGTAATTTATTTTTATTTCACGCAATCGCGTATTTTTATTATCTTGCTTTTCCCTTTTCAGTATGTTACAATAAAATAAGAAATAAACAAAAAAAGAAGGCGAGGGAAATTCATGAAATACGCTCTCATCGGTTGCGGCCGTGTTTCGCCGCATCATCTGAAAGCCGCAAGGGCAAACGGACTTGAAATCATTGCATTTTGCGATTGTTCTTTTGAAAACATTGACGATATGCTTGCGCGTGCTTCATTGGCTGAAGAATTCGGCAATTTGCCCCGTTATACGGATTGGAATACCTTATTACATACAGAAAAGCCCGACATGGTCAGCATTGCCCTTCCCAGCGGTCTGCACGCGGCGGCGGCACTCGATTGCATTGCGAGCGGTGTACATACCCTTATTGAAAAACCCATCGCCATGTCCGTGCAGGATGCCGAGAAAATCATCGCGGCGGCTGAAAAGCACAATGTCACGGTGGGTGTCTGTCATCAGAACCGTTTCAACATTGCCGTGCAGGAAATGCGAAAAGCCATTGATGCGGGTTGGCTGGGACAGATTTCCCACGGTGCGATCACCGTTCGCTGGAGCCGCGGCAAGAGCTATTATGATCAGGCTGACTGGCGCGGTAAATGGGCTTCCGACGGCGGCACGCTGATGAATCAGTGTATTCACGGCATCGACCTTCTTCGATGGATGCTCGGCGGTGAGTTGGTCGAAGTGTTCGGGTTTACGGAACGCAGACAGCATCCGTATATTGAAGCGGAAGACGTCGGTGTGGCGGTGCTCAAGTTTGCCAACGGTGCGGTTGCCACACTCGAAGGTACGGTCAATTGCACGGATATCGACCTTGAAGAACATCTTTCCGTGTTCGGCGATACGGGCATGATCAAACTCGGCGGCACGTCTGCAAACACCGTCGAGGTCTGGCAGATGCCGCATGCGGAATCGGATCTCAGCGGGCTGATTGAAAAAACCGACAATGTCTACGGCAACGGGCACACAAGCCTGTTCAAGGATTTTGCCGCCGCCGTGCGGGAGGGCAGACAGCCGTATGTTACCGCCAAAGCAGGCAGGGATGCACTTGAAACCGTGCTTGCCGTTTACAAATCCGCCGCAGAGGGGAAGTCCGTCCGTTTGCCGCTGACAGAGTGTGCAAGTGCGGATTTTGCAGGCAGATTTGATTTATAAACTTGCTTTTTTGAAATTATTATGATACAGTAAAAGAAGAATTATAACTGTGAGGTTTTCTGAATGAAAAATTTTCTTGCTATTTTAGGTTGCTTTTTTCTTGCAATCATCATGATCACCGTGTTTGCTTCCTGCGGCAACAGAAACGAAGTGAGCGTGGATGACCCCGATAGCGGCAGCGTTGTTGATGAAATGAATGAAGAAGACGCAACAGATGAGAAGAATGATAAAAACGATGAAGATGCCGACACAACGGCGGCTGACGAAGCGGATACCGAAGCCGACAACACCGAAGCCGATGCAGAGGATGTGCAGGAAAAATATACCGGCACGGGTTCTTCGTTCCTTGATACCATTCTCGGCGGTGTGGAAGACGTAGTCGGTGAAGCCCTCGGCGGTGCCGCCGATGTGGTGGAGGAAGCCCTTGCAGGTGCGGCAGACAAGGTCAACAGTGCGCTCAATGACAATAACGATTAAATGCGAGGAGATTGATTATGAAAAAGGCATGCAGAAAAATTCTTTGCGTGTTTCTTTGCCTTGTGATGGCAATTCCGTTTGCCGTTTTTGTCATGGCGGCTGAAGCGGTGCAGGCAGAAACAACATCCGCTTTTACGCAGGATGATTTTCTGACCACCAAGGGCACAAAAATCGTCAACCAAAAAGGCGAACAAGTGATCCTCAAAGGGGTCAACATCGGCTCCTGGATGATCTGGGAAGACTGGCTTTCTCCCTATGAGGAAACCACCGATCATTACGATTCGCTCGAAACCCTCATTGACCGTTTCGGATTGGAAGAAGCCTATGCGCTGATGGATACGTATATGGACAACTGGTTCACCGAATACGATCTTGACCTGATTGCGGAAATGGGCTTCAATTGTATCCGTGTTCCGTTCTGGTACCGCAACTTCTATTATGATGACAACGGAACAAAGATTCTTGACGAAAACGGCGAATGGGACTTCTCACGTCTGGATTGGGTCGTTGCCGAATGTGCCGAAAGAGGACTTTATGTCATTCTTGATATGCACGGTGCACCCGGTTTTCAGAGTGATGCACCGCATAACGGCAAGGGCGGTTCCTGCGGTCTTTATGAGCAGACCGAAGAAGGCGAATTTTACCGTTCGCTGACGGTGGAACTCTGGACGGCGATTGCCGAACGCTTCAAGGGCAATCCTGCGGTTGCTATGTATGATCTGCTCAACGAGCCGATGTGCGACGTGGAAGCAACGGAAATTGACAGAAGAATCAACAACGAATATATTTATACCATCCTTTACGATGCCGTGCGTGCAGCAGATGCCGATCACATCATCACCATGGAGTGCATCTGGACGGGCTTTGCTTTGCCGCCGACATGGTTCAAGGGTTGGAATAATGTGGTTTATCAGGTGCATTTTTACAACAATTCCGACTTCATTTTTGCCCTGTTCCTGTTTTTGCAGAAGATTCTGCATCCCAATGTGCCGATGCTGATGGGTGAATTTTATCCGCATCAGAAAACTACATGGGAAGGCTGTTTCAAGTCCATGAAACGCTTCAATTACAGCTGGATGCTGTGGACCTACAAAGCCGCAGGCCACGGCATGTGGGAATCGGATTGGTGTCTTTACGGCAGTCGCGACGGCTTTGAACGTGCAAAACTGAAAACCGATTCTTATGACGAAATCGCCCGCAAACTCGGCGAATGCATGCAGACACAAAACGGCTATGTGAATACGGGCCATTACGAAAAGAATGTTGCAGATCACATCGGATAAATAAAAACAGCACAACAAAAGGGACTGCAAGTGCAGTCCCCTGTTTTTTTGGTATGTAAAATTTATCGGATCTGATCGGTAGGGATCAGGTCATAGTCAAACATGACCTCGGAATGATTGTCCCAGATGAGTTCCTTGCCGACTTCTTCGCCTGTTTCCCGATTCTTGACGGCACGGAAAATCTTGGAAACGCGGAAAAACTTTTCCCCCTCTTTTGCAAAATGGTGGTCTTCTTCCACAATTTCATAACACCGGTCGAAGGCTCGTTCACTGCGCAGTTCTGCTTTGAGTTCTTCGCCGTCACACCACATCAGAAGCTGAATGGCCTGGTCGGTATTGTTCTTGAAACGAAAATCAACATTGTTGTAACTGACGGATGTGCCTGCACTCAGGGGAACTCTCTTGCCGGGGTCGGGGGCAAGTGCATCGGAATGGGTGTGAAATTCCGTCACGGTCATAGGGCTTTCGAGAATGAGCAGATGTACGGTGTTGCTTAAATTGCAAAGACCGCCGCCCGTGCCCGCAATGATTTTATTCTGATGAATGACTCTGCCGTCCTTGAAACCGTTCTTTTTGGAGGGATTGCCGACCAGCTGCCAGAATGAAAATGTTTCGCCGGGGTTGACCACAATGCCGTTGATGCCTGCACACGCAAGGCGGATGTTTTCGGCTTTGTTGAATTGCAAAGTCAGGTCCACACCGGGTGCACGTTTGATCATGTTTGAACAATGCGTTGCAACCACAAAGGGGAGTTTTTCCTGCGTTTTGGTTTTTGCAAACTTTTCACCGCTCATCTTATCGGTCAGTTGCCGCTTGTAAATTTCCTTTTTGACGGAAATGGCATACGCTGTAGGGCTCAATTCACAAAATAATTTATTACCAAACATTTTTTAACAACCTCAATCAATCAAAATATCGCCGAGACGATCCTTGTATTTTTTGCTCTTGTTATAAACACTGAGAATCTTGTCTTCTGCCGCACGGCGTTTTCCGAAGTTTGTTTCCTCGGGATAACGCATGAATTTAACAAGAATACACGGCAACCCGGCACGGTTTGCACCGAGAATATCCATAAAGATCTGATCGCCGATGACAACAACTTCGTTCTTTTCAACGCCGAGCAATTCAACCGCTTTTAAAAACGCATCGGGTGCGGGTTTGCCCGCTTCGGGAATGTAGGGAATGTGCCCGACATGCTGCAAAAAACGATCAATGCGTTCGGTGTCGTTGTCCGACAGCAGAAACAGCTTCAGCCCCATTTTCTGCAGGCGAAGCAGAAACGCATCGACCTCGGGTGTTGAATCCTTGCCGTGGTGGGCTAATGTGTTGTCGATATCAAAAATAATCGCTTTGATGCCTTTGTTCTGCAATTTCCCATAGTCAATTGCAAACACACTGTCAACGTAAGCGTAAGGGAAAAGCAGATGCATCATACCGGTTGCTCCTCCTTGGCGGAGACTTCGTGAATATGTTCACAGACTTTGTCGATCTGTTCGGCAAACGAGCCCTCAAAATTATGATCAAAAAATGCACTGCCGACGGTGAAGGAATCAAGTCCTGCATGCAGAATTTCGTCAATGCGTTCATAATCATTGACACTGCCCGCAATGCAGACGGGGGCATCGATCTGTTCGGCAAAGGCGCGAAGAAGTTGTTTGCGGTCACCCGTATAGCGATAAACAAGAAGATCCACACCGTATGCACCCTTTTCGATACACAGCTTTGCTTCTTTAAGAATTTCATCAATGTCGCCGTCCAATACGCTCGGACGTTCATGCACATGCCCCACAAAGGGCATGTATCTGATGTCGTGTTCATGGCAGAAAGCATTGACAGAATCAAAAAACACGGTTCCCATCAGAATATCGCATCCGCAGTCCGCAGCAAGGCGTGCGCCTGCCATGCATTCTTGTTCGGTGTAGGCAACCACTTCCAGAACGGTTTTTTTGCCGCATTCCTTCATGTGGGCAAACAGGGCTTTCATCTGCTCAACGGGCAATCCTTCCTCTTTGAAGCCCCAGTATGTTGCCTTTGTGTCTTTGCACTGCTCAAACACCTGTGCCGCATCACGGACGGTTCGATCATCGTAGGTGAGCATGACGGTCAGTTCCGGCTCATGTTTCATTTTTCAGCTTCTCCTCAAAAAAACAAAAATTCCTTTTTTGTGTAGTACAAACTCTAATTAAAAATTATACCATATGTTATTAAAAATGTAAATCAAAATTTAAAAAAGGATTGTACTCTTTTGAGAGCAATCCTTTTTTAGCAAGAATGTGTGTATATTCAACTCATTTTTTTGAATCGCACTCTCACAGCCGTTGTCATGTACCGGAGTGCACCGTTGATCAGAACGGCGAGATTGAAGTTGGAATATCCTTCCGTCCGTTTTTTGTATACCGTAGGAATTTCAATATATCCCACACCTGCTTTCAGGGGTCTGACCGTATATTCAAAAACAGTTTTGCGGGAATATTCAAAATTCATTTTTTTATAAATATCCGTAGGATAAATCTGGAAAAATGTAACGGGATCCTTTATGTTTTTATTGAAAAGAATGCTGATAAACAAATTCAGAGCCCTGCTGCCGAGCCTGTGGAAAAAGCCGTATCCTTCAACTACGGAATCCTTTAACCATTTTGTAGCGCAGATTATTTTGTCGGGGTTGCATTTTGCCGTTGCAACCATATCCGCAACACTTTTCGGATACATTTCCATATCTGCAGTCATGATTACAAAATGTGAACTTTCAACCAACGGCGGCAATTCGGCGATGCACAATTCCAATGTGGGTGACTTCTGAATATATGTTTCTACCTTTTGTGATTTGAATATATCAATATCTTTGTTTGCTTCATAATAAGCCGGACAATCGTCTGATTTCAGAACAATAATAATCTTTTCCAGGTCATCCGCTTCAACATGCATCAGAACTTCTCTGACTGTCTGTTGCAGAAGATTCGTTTCCTTATGTGCAAGGATAAACACCGTAACCGATGTGAATTTTTTTGACTCCGACATACCGTCCATCCATCCGTCAGTAACAATACTCATCTGCATGCGCTGTTTGCATGCAAGCAATCTGTGCGTTTCTATTATACTCTTCCCCAGACAAATGTCAACACGCACAGGTGACGGATGTATCTCTCTTTTTTTATTATTTATTTGACTTTAAAGCAGATTTGTATTATTCTATATACTGAAATGGTGTTCAGAAAAACGGGTTCGGATTACCCCCGTCACCCTAAGAGGATTTCGCTGTTTTGCGGACAATGAGAAGGAGTATGTACGATGAAAAGAATATACTTTGTGCAACCCAATAACGTATTTTCAAATTCCTCCAATTTGCCGACGGCCGTGCATCTGCCGTATGCGGCAGGAACAATTGCGGCATATTCATTTTCTCACGAAGAGATCAGGCAGAACTATACGCTCTGCGATTTCATTTTCAAAAAAGATCCCGTGGAAGATGTTCTGCAGGTGCTTGTTGACCCGTTTATGGTTGCGTTTTCAAACTATATGTGGAATATAGAGTACAATCTGGAACTTGCGCGGGAAGTGAAAGAGAAATGGCCTGCCTGTATTATTTTGTTCGGCGGTGTGCAGATTCCCGATGATACACAGTATCTTGAAAACTATCCGTTTATCGATATTCTGATTCACGGCGAGGGGGAAGTTCCTTTTTACAAATTGCTTGTTGCACTTGAAAACGGAACAACGCTTGATACGGTTCCTGTTATTTCTTACAGAAAAAACGGTGTTCCCGTGCAGACTGTGAAAGAAATGGAATGCAGTCTTGATCAATTCCCGTCCCCGTATACAATGGGACTTTTTGATTATATCATCCGCGACCCTGCATATGCCGGTGTGCAGTTTGATACGGTGCTTGAAACCAACAGAGGTTGTCCGTATTCCTGCGTGTATTGTGTCTGGGGGGCTAATAAACTCGGATTCAGAACATTTCCGCTTGAAAAAATAAAAGCCGAAATTGACTGGATGGCAACCAACGCAATCTCTTACTGTTTTTGTGCGGATTCCAATTTCGGAATTCTTGAAAGGGATGAAGCGATTGCGGATTATATAATCGAATGCAAAAACAAATACGGCTATCCGCAGAAATTCGAAACCCTTGCCGCAAAAAACAAAGATGACCTTATTTTCAGACTCTTGCAAAAACTGGAAGCGGCAGGTCTGAACAGAGGTATTTCCATTGCGGTGCAGAGTATGTCCGAAGAGGTGCTTGAAAAGATCGGCAGAAAAAATATGTCTCTTCACAGTTTTGCACATCAGGTCGAAAAATATCGTGTGAACGGAATGCATACCTATACCGATCTGATTCTGGCTTTGCCCGGCGAAACACTTGAAAGTTTCTGCAAGGGACTTTGTGAAGTCATCGAAGCGGGACAACACAATAATATCAGTGTTTACAGATGCGAATTTTTTCCCAATACCATCATGCATACCAAAGAATTTGTTGAAAAATATAAAATCAGAACGCAACGCTCGCTTTTGTCGCAGACACACACTTGCATTGATGCGGATATGAGATATGCATCCCGGTCGGATATTGTGGTTGAAACAAGCACAATGAGTGCGGCACAGTGGAAAGAAGCATCCCGTTTTGCAATCTGTGTGCAGAGTTTTCACAGTCTGGGGCTGCTGAAATATATTGCAATCTATCTCAGAAAATCCGAAGGAATTTCTTATTATGATTTCTATATGAATCTTTATAAGTGGATTGAAAATGAAAGTGTGATTGTGAAGCGGATTCTGGATACTGTCTGTGAAAGTTTTGATGTTTTTCTGAAAGGGGAAGGCAATCTTCACTTCGCGGATGAACGGTTCGGGAATATTTTCTGGGACTTTTACGAAGGTCTTTTTCTTTGCTGTGCCACAGAGCTGGATGTTGTTTTTGATGAACTCAAGACTTATCTGAAAAAAGTTTGCGGGGATAAGGATTTATTTGAGGAACTGTTTTATTATCAGAAAGAAATGATCGCACTTCCCGGAAAAGAAGAAAAGCAGATCCGGATTTCTTATGATTGGAAAGAATATTTTGAGAATATTTTCAATGCGGACTACACACAGGTAAAACCCAAAGAAAAGATTCTTAAAATCAACAGATCTTCCGCTGATAACTGGGTTGATTATGCACATAAAAACGTCTGGTACGGAAAACGGCTGGAGAGTACGCTGAACAAACCGGAAGAGATTCATTCATAAAATTAGAAGGAGAAATTCACCTTGGCAAGTCGTTTTTTTGCACTTTTTTCAAGAATGAAATACATCAACCGCTGGGCACTCATGCGTAACACCGCACACGAAAGTCTTTCCCAGCATTCACTTGAGGTTGCGGCATTTGCACATGCTTTGGCGGTGCTCGGCAACCGCAGACTGGGTAAAAATTACAATGCCGAGCGGGCAGCCCTGCTGGGTATTTATCACGATATGCCCGAAATCATCACGGGCGATATGCCCACACCCGTCAAATATTTCAGTCCCGATATCCGTTCTGCCTTCGGTGCGGTGGAAAAGGTGTCGCAGCAGCGGCTTCTGCAGGCTTTGCCCGAAGATCTGCAGGCTGATTTTTACCCTCTGCTGACCGAAGACGATGACAAGGAATTGTTGAAACTCGTCAAGGCAGCTGATAAATTGTCGGCACTCGTCAAGTGCATTGAAGAACGCAAGGCGGGCAATACCGAATTCACGGGTGCGGAAAAAAGCACCCTTACGGCAATTGAAAATCTGGATGTGCCCGAAGTGAAACTGTTCATGGATGAATTCATGGGTGCATATGAACATACTTTAGATGAGTTGAGTGAATAAGGAGGAAAAAGAAATGGATATGCTTCATTCTCTGCATCGCCTGACCACAGCAGTCGGTGTTTCGGGGGACGAAACCAAGGCGGCGGCTGTTGCCAAAGAGCTGCTGAACGAATATACGGATGATATCAGTACCGATGCACTCGGCAGTGTCATCGGCAGAATCGGAAATACGGGACCGAAAATCATGCTCGAAGCCCATCTTGACCAGATCGGGCTGATTGTCACGGCGGTGGACGAGCAAACGGGCTTTGTCCGTTTTGACCGCTGCGGCGGTACGGACAGGCGTGTGCTTGCGGCTGAACGGATCACCATCCACGGCGAAAAAGACATTCCCGCCGTCATCATCAGTACCCCGCCGCATCTGCTTGACAAGGCAGATGAAAACAAGGCATTGCCGTTTGACAAACTGAGTGCTGACACGGGACTTTCTCCCGAAGATGCCGTAAAATACATTCATGCAGGGGACAGAATCACCGTCAATCCCCGTTTTGAAACGCTTCTTAACGACCGCGTGTGTGCATCGTTTTCCGATGACCGCGCAGGTGTGCTTGCCGTGCTTCGTACACTTGATATTCTCAAGGATGTTGACCATGGCTGTCAGCTCATTGCCGTCTTCGCTTCGCAGGAAGAAACAGGCGGCAGCGGGGCAAAGACCGCCGCTTTCGGTGTGCAGGCGGAAGAAGCCATCGCCGTTGATGTCAGTTTTGCAAAAGCCCCCGACACATCGGGTGTTTATGCCGATCTCGGCAAAGGTACCATGATCTGTTTTGCGCCCGGTTTAAGCAAAGAAATGAGCAATACCCTTGTGTCGCTTGCCAAGGAAAAAACAATTGCTTACCAGGTGGAAGTGGCAGGCAGAAGCACGGGTACGGATGCCGATGATATTGCCGTTTCCCGCACGGGTGTAAAAACGGCACTTCTGAGCCTGCCGCAGAGAAATATGCACACCGCGGCAGAAATCATTGATATGAAAGACATTGAAGCCACCGCACAGCTTATGGCGGCTTATGTGAAAATGAGAGGGGGCAGAAACGATGCTTGAAATTTTAAAGACACTGTGCACCATGGACGGCACTTCGGGGCATGAAGATAAAATAAGAGAATACATCATCGCACATCTGCCCGCAGACTGCGAACACAGAACCGATGCACTCGGTAATCTCATTGTGTTCAAAAAAGGCAGATGTCAAGCCAAAAACAAAGTCATGCTTGCCGCCCACATGGACGAAGTGGGTGTCATTGTGACTCATATTGACGAAAAAGGGTATCTTAAATTCACCACCGTCGGCGGCATTACCCCCGCCGTGCTTGCAGGCAGATGTGTCCGTTTTGAAAACGGTACGGTCGGTGTGTTGGGCATCAAACCCATTCACCTGACCGAAAAAAGCGAAGAAGGTAACCTGCCCGATATCGATAAAATGTATATTGACATCGGTGCCGACAGTCGTGAAGAAGCCGAAACGAAGGTTTCTTTGGGCGATGTTGCCGTTTTTAATGAAGAATTCATCACCCTCGGCACACATAAAGTCTGCTCCAAAGCACTCGATGACCGCATGGGTTGTCTTGCTTTGCTGACCCTTTTGCAGGAAGAAATCACGGCAGATGCGTATTTTGTATTCACCGTGCAGGAAGAAATCGGGCTTCGCGGTGCAGGCACGGCGGCTTTTCAGGTTGCACCCGATTATGCAATCGTGCTTGAAGGCACCACGGCGGCAGACCTGCCCGATGCGGATGAACAGAAAAAAGTCTGCATCCAGGGAAATGGTGCGGCGGTTTCGTTTATGGACAGATCGACCCTCTATCCGCCGAAACTCTACAAACTTGCCATGGAACTTGCAAAGATGAACAACATTCCCGTGCAGACCAAAACCATGGTTGCAGGCGGCAACGATGCAGGTGCTATCCATAAATCCGGTGCGGGTGTGCAGGTTCTCACCGTCAATGTGCCCTGTCGTTATATCCATTCCGGTTCGTCCGTTGCGGATCTGCGTGACTATGAAAGTCTGTTACAACTTGTCAGACTGTTGATCGGGGAACTTGCAGGTGTATAAACTTATTGAATCCGATAAGGAAATCAGAAAAGTACGCTCATTCTGTGCAAAGGGCTATTTCGGTGCACGCATAAACACTGTCATTGCCGCTTACGGTGCGGATGACCGTTTTGTGCGTACATGGTATGAAGAAAAAAACAATCTCATCACAGGGGTTGTGCAGGTTGCCGAAGGTGCGGCGGCAGTTTGCTGTACGGATGAAACCGATTATGACAGCCTTTCCGCATTGCTTCTGTTTGCAGGTGCAAAAACGGTGATCGGCGAACGCACACATATGGAAAAATTACCCTTTGCGATTCACTCGCAAGGGGTTTTGATGGATTGCCCGACACGGACAGGCGAATCCGTATATGCACAATCTGTCGGCAGTGAGCAGTTGAATCTGCTGTTCCGTGTTCTTGCCGCAGACAGACCGAGAGCCTTCGAACGTCGCTGTTATGCGGATTGGTATACAGATATGTCGCACCGCGTTCGCCACGGTCTGACCGAGTGTTTTGCGGTGTTTGATGCAGATGATGCCGTTTCGTGTGCAAGCGTGCTTTACAGCAATGCACAATACGGGTGCATCGGTGCGGTCGAAACGCTTCCTGCATATCGCAATCGCGGTTTCGGCAGGGATTGCACCCTTGCCGCAGCAGACAGTGTCTTTAAAAACGGACAGATTCCCTGCCTTGCGTGTTCTGACAGCGGCATACAAAAATGGTACGAAGGTATGGGCTTTTCTGTCTGCGGACAGTGGATTCAAATGGATATATAATGCAAAAAATTACATAAAATTTCATTTTATATTGAGTAAGCAGAGGATGTTTTTATGGAAGTTCTGACCTCTCGCAATAATGAAACCGTCAAAGCCGCCGCGGCCCTTAAAAATGCGGATGCACGGCGTGAACAGGGGTTATTTTTGTTGGAAGGTGCCCGTCTTTGTTATGACGCGGTACGAAGCGGTATAAAAATCGAAAAAGCCTTTATGACGGAAAATGCCATGCATAAATATACAGACGAATGTATGGCTTTGCAGGTCTCGGCAGAGAAAACATTTCTGATTGCCGAAGCACTTTCCGATCGTCTTGCGGACACAAAAAATCCGCAGGGTGTATTTTGTGTGTGCAAAACACTTGACAAAACAAACAATATAGATAAAATAAAGTATAATGGTATATATGCCCTTGCGGACGGATTGCAGAATCCAGATAATCTCGGCGCACTTGCAAGAACTGCGGAAGCCCTCGGTGCAGACGGGTTGCTTCTTTGCGGCGGCTGTGATCTTTACAGCCCCAAGGCCATGCGTGCATCCATGGGTTCGCTGTTGCGGCTGGATGTTTTTGTGGCAGACGATGCACTGCAACTTGTGCATGCCTTGCAGGGAAAAGGCTTGCGTGTGTTCGCTTCTGTTGTGGACAGCAATGCCGCACCCGTGCAGAGTGTCATAAAAGGCGAGGGCTGTGTCGTTGTCATCGGCAATGAAGGCAACGGCGTGTCCGATGCGGTGATTGCCGCCGCAGATGAACGCATTACCATTCCCATGGCAGGCAGGGCAGAATCCCTCAATGCCGCCGCTGCCGCGGCCATTCTGCTCTGGGAGTTCCTGAAATAAATTTCCGAAAAGTATGAGGCGGGAGGTGTAAAGACCGCATGGCGGGTGCAGAATACTGGATATGGTTGCAGAAAACACTGGGGTTTGCATCCCCCCTTGCCTGTAAACTTGTAGCACAGTTCGGTGATCCGGAAAAGTTATACTGTGCAGGTCGCGAAGCATGGCTTGCAAGCGGACTGATGACCGAAAAACAGTGCGACAAACTCTGCCGTCACAGCCCGTCCGAATCGTTCAGCGTGATGATGGACTGCCTGAAATATGACCTCGATGTGGTCACACCCGACAGCCCGCATTATCCGCAAAACTTACTGCATATTCCCGACTACCCCATGGTGCTTTATGTCAGTGGCAACAAAACGGCACTCAATGCCCCCGTGCTTGTGTCTGTGGTCGGCACGCGCAAGGCATCCGTCGGCGGTGACCGCTTTGCCCGTCAGTTGTGCAAAGATTTCGCCGAATCGAAGATTGTTGTCGCAAGCGGCGGTGCGCTCGGTATTGACACCGCGGCACACGAAGGTGCTTTGTCGGCAGACGGAGTCACGGTCGTGGTGCTCGGTTGCGGCATCGGGTATGAATACCTCATGCAGAACGAACCCATGCGCCGCAAAGCCGCCGAAAAAGGTGCTGTCATCAGCGAATTTTTTCCCGGTACTCCACCCACCAAATCGTCATTCCCCACACGCAACCGCATTCTTGCGGGGATGGCTCAGGCTACGATTGTGGTGGAAGCCGCCGAAAAAAGCGGCTCGTTTATCACCGCAGGGGATGCTTTTCACATGAACCGCATGGTTTTTGCCGTTCCTGCCGCCGCATCCGGTTCTTTTTACAGCGGAACGGATCGGCTTATCCGCGAAAAAAAAGCACTTCCGGCTGAAAATGCCGCCACGGTCGTGCGTATGCTGCAAATGCAGTACACAGACGACTGGTCACAAGGTTATGAAGCGGTTCTGCATCCCGAACCGCCCGGAAAACCCATTGCCGGCTATGAAGAATTTCTGCACGGCAAAAAAGATGAAGCGACAAAAGAACAGGCTTCTCCGGCAAAAGCCGTTGTTGAAAAAAAGACCCCACCCAAAAAGCGCAACACCAAAAAGAAAAAAGATACACCGCCGCCCGCCAACGGCAGATCGGTACCTGCCGATCTTGAGGGAGATGTGCTTGCCGTCTGGAATGCCCTTGCCGAAGGTCCCAAAAGCCCGGACGGATTGGTGGAAACCACGGGATTATCAGCCCGACAGGTGATGATATCCATTTCAAAACTTGAATTCAAAGGTCTTGCCGTCAAAGAGTTCGGCAAAGTCACTTTAAAATAAATTTTCAGAGTAGGAGCCAAATCAAGTCCATGTCTAAACTTGTTATCGTAGAGTCGCCTGCAAAGGCAAAAACCATCAAAAAATACCTCGGTGCGGATTATGAAGTCAAGGCTTCCATGGGTCATGTGCGTGACCTGTATCCGTCCAAACTGAGTGTGGATGTCAAAAAGAATTTTGAAACCAAATATACCATCATCAAGGGAAAGGAGAAACTTCTCAAAGAGTTGGAGGCAGCCGCCGCCAAAGCCGATGAAGTCATTCTCGCAACCGACCCGGACCGCGAAGGCGAAGCCATTTCCTGGCATCTTGCAACGGTTCTGGGGCTTGATATGAAAAAGAAAAACCGTGTCAAGTTCAATGAAATCAGCAAAAAAAGCGTGCAGAACGGCATTGCCCATCCCGAAAAGATCGACATGGATCTTGTCAACGCACAGCAGGCACGCCGCATTCTCGACCGCCTTGTGGGCTACCGTTTAAGTCCGTTCATTTCGCAGAAGATCCGCCGCGGTCTTTCCGCAGGCCGTGTGCAGAGCGTGGCGGTGCGCCTGATTGTGGACCGTGAAGAAGAAATCAACGCATTTGTGCCCGAAGAATACTGGACACTCGATGCCATGCTCACAAATCCTCCCGCAAGAAAAGCCTTCAAGGCCTCTTTTGTGGGTGATGAAAACGGTAAAATCAAGCTCGAAACCCGTGAAGACACGGATGCGATTCTCGCCCGTCTGGAGGGTGCACAGTACACCGTGGCCGAACTCAAAAAAGGTGTGCGCCGCAAACAGCCCGCACCGCCGTTCATCACCTCTACCATGCAACAGGAAGCATCCAAACGCATGAACTTTACAGCCAAGCGTACCATGAAAGTTGCACAGGAACTGTATGAAGGTGTGGATGTGGAAGGCAGAGGCACGGTCGGTCTGATTACTTACATGAGAACCGACTCGCTTCGTATTTCCGATGAAGCAAGAGCCGCCGGCAATGAAGTCATCCGCAACCTTTACGGCGAAAAATATCTGCCCGAAAAACCGCGTTATTTCAAGACCAGTTCCAATGCACAGGACGGACATGAAGCCATCCGTCCCACCATGCCGGACCTTACCCCCGAAGAAGCAAAATCCTCACTGACTCCCGATCAGTATAAATTATATTCCCTCGTCTGGAAGCGTTTTCTGGCTTCCCTGATGGCAAACTGCGTGCAGGACACCGCAAAAGCGGAAATCCGTGCCGTGGGTACTGCCGATGCAGGCACTGACCGTTATGTTCTGTTCACAGCCGCCGGTCACACCGTCCGTTTCGACGGCTACACCGTGCTTTATAACGATGCCGACGATGCCGAAACGGGTGCACTTCCCGTGCTTGCCGAAAACGATGTTCTCAAACTCAAGGAACTCAAGGATGAACAGCATTTCACCCAGCCGCCTGCACGTTACAACGAAGCAAGTCTGATCAAGACCCTCGAAGAAACAGGTGTCGGCAGACCGTCCACCTATGCTTCCATCATTTCCACCATTGTGGACAGAGGCTATGTTGTGCGCGAACAGAAACTGATGAAACCTACGGAACTGGGCTTCGCCACCACGCATCTGCTTCGTGAACAGTTCCCCAAAATCGTCAACACCAAATTCACCGCCACCATGGAAAGTGACCTCGACCGCATCGAGCAGGAAGGGTACGACTATGTCAGGATGCTGCACGAATTCTATGACGATTTCGTTGTTACCCTCGACAAGGCAAAGGCAGCCATGGACGGTGTCAAGATTCAGCTTGAAGAAGACAAGACCGACATCCCCTGCGAAAAATGCGGTGCGCTGATGGTTATCAAAGTCGGCAGATTCGGCAAGTTCCTTGCCTGTCCGAATTATCCCGATTGCAAAACCACCAAGCCTTATGTTGAAAAAACCGATGCAAAATGTCCCGTATGCGGCGGCGAGGTTATCGGCAAAAAGACCAAAAAGGGCTATACTTTCTTCGGTTGCTCGAATTATCCCGAATGCACATTTATGACATGGGATACCCCCACCAAGGAATCCTGCCCGCAGTGCGGCTCGTCTTTGTTCCGCACCCGCGGCGGTGTCATCAAGTGCAACAAAGAGGGATGCGGCTACGAAACCAAAGCCCGCCGCAGTAAGAAGGCGGAAAGCGATGAATAAAACAGCAGCCGTCATCGGCGGCGGTTTTGCGGGTGTGGAAGCGGCTTTGCAGTTAGCCCGTGCAGGAGTGAAAGTCACCTTGTACGAAATGAAGCCGCACCGTTTTTCCCCCGCACATAAAAGTGAAAATTTAGCGGAGCTTGTCTGCTCCAATTCCTTTAAAGCCGAACGGCTCAATTCCGCCGCAGGACTTCTCAAGGCGGAAATGGAAAAATTAGGTTCTCTTTGTGTGTATGCCGCAAAGCAGACCAAAGTGCCCGCAGGCGGTGCACTGGCGGTTGACCGCGACCGTTTTTCGGCATTGGTCACCGAAACCATTGCAAATGAGGAAAACATCACCCTCGTGCGGCAAGAAGCGGACGACTTGCCCGAAGCAGATTGTATTGTCATTGCCGCAGGTCCGCTTGCAAGCGATGCACTTTCCCCCGTGCTGGACGAACTGTGCGGAAAGGGACTTCATTTCTTCGATGCGGCGGCACCCATTGTGTCGGCAGACAGCATCGACCCCGCGTTCAGCTTTGCACAGTCACGGTATGACCGCGGCGGCGAGGATGATTACATCAACTGCCCCATGAACAAAGAGGAATATGAGCGTTTTTATGAAGCACTCATCACCGCCGAGGGTGCACATCTGCATGATGTGGACAAGAAAAAGGATGTTTATGAGGGCTGTATGCCCATTGAAGTGTTGGCAAAACGCGGCAAGGATGCCATTCGTTACGGTCCGATGAAGCCCGTCGGACTCATTGACCCCAATACGGGTCACCGTCCGTGGGCGGTCGTGCAGCTGCGAAAAGAAAACGACAAGGGCACTTTGTTTAATCTTGTCGGTTTTCAGACCAACTTGAAATTCGGGGAACAACAGCGTGTGTTCTCCATGATCCCCGCTTTGCATGATGCGAAGTTTGAACGCTTCGGGGTTATGCACCGCAATACATTTATGGATGCCCCGCGGCTTCTCAACAGCGGTTTTCAGCTCAAAAAGCATCCGCATATTTTCTTTGCGGGGCAAATTACGGGTGTGGAAGGCTATATGGAGTCTGCCGCATCGGGTATTTTAGCAGGGCTTAATGCCGTGCGGTACTTAAACGGAAAAGATCCTCTGCAATTGCCCGAAGTCACCATGCTCGGGGCTTTGAGTGCTTATGTTGCGGATGAAAGTGTAAAAAATTATCAACCTATGGGTGCGGCAATGGGATTATTGCCCCCCATCGGAGAAAAAATAAGAGATCGCGCCGAACGGTACGCCGCCATTGCAGACCGTTCACTTGCCGCACTCGATGCTTATATCGAAAAGGAACAATTATGAGTATAGAACAAGCCATCGGCTACACATTTCACGATCGTTCATTGTTAAGGCTTGCGCTGACGCATTCTTCCGCCTGCAACGAAAAAACGGCGGGACACAACAACGAACGTCTTGAGTTTTTAGGGGACTCGGTGCTCGGGTTCATTACAGCCGAATATCTGTGGAATGCACACCCCGAACTTCCCGAAGGACAGCTGACCCGCCGCCGTGCATCTGCTGTCTGTGAAAAAGCACTTGCAGGCTATGCAAGGCAATTCGGACTCGGTAAGTACCTTTACATGGGCAGAGGGGAAGAACTCACGGGCGGAAGAAATCGTGCATCCATTCTTGCCGATGCGTTTGAGGCCTTGCTTGCCGCGATTTATCTTGACGGCGGCATTGAAGAAGCCAAAAAATTCTGCCTGCCTTACATAATGAACGGCGACAAGCAGACCGAAGAATTCATCGACTACAAAACCGAGCTGCAGGAAATCGTGCAGAAAAATCCCGGTGAAGCACTGTCTTATGTCACGGTCGAAGAAAGCGGCCCTGCACACAACCGCACCTTTGTGGTGGAAGTGCATCTCAATTCCAACTGCCTTGCAGAGGGAACGGGTTCCAGCAAGAAAAAAGCCGAGCAGGATGCCGCACGCAAAGCACTGTTGCTGATGGGTGTGCGTGAGGGATGAAGCACCGCAACGTGTCGCTGTTTGTCCCGCATGAGGGCTGTCCCCATGCGTGCACATTCTGCAATCAGAAAGTGATTTCCGGGCAGAATAAGGGGTTGACGGCAGAAGAAATCCGTCTTGCCTGCCGGACGGCACTGCAAAGCGAAGGCTATCTGCCCGAACACAGCGAAATTGCCTTTTTCGGCGGCAGTTTCACTGCAATCCCGACTGAAAAACAACATTTTTATCTTGAAACGGTGCAGGAATTCATAGGCGACGGCAAGTTCGGCGGCATTCGCATTTCGACCCGTCCCGACTGCATCAATGAAGAAATTCTTGCAATTTTAAAAGAATATAACGTCAAAAATGTCGAATTAGGTGCACAGAGTATGTCCGATGATGTGCTCACGGCAAACCACCGCGGACACACCGCAGAAGATACCGAAAAAGCCGTCGCATTGTTGCGAAAACACGGCTTCGGTGTCGGTTTGCAGATGATGACGGGACTTTACAAAAGCACCCCCGCAACCGACCTGTTCACGGCAACCGAGTTTGTGCGTTTACAGCCCGACACGGTACGAATTTATCCGACCGCAGTGTTGGAGCACACCGTCCTTGCCGACCTTTACAGGCAAGGCATATACCGTCCGCAGACCTTGGACGAAGCGGTTTCACTTTGTTCACAGCTGTTGCAGTTGTTTTATGAAAACAACATCCGTGTCATCCGTACGGGACTGCACGCAGGCGGTGATGTGCAGGGCAATCTGCTTGCAGGTGTGTTTCACCCTGCATTCGGTGAACTGTGCGAGGGCGAAATCTATTATAATGCAATGTGCAAAGCCCTTGACGGAAAAACACAGGGCAGATACACGGTTTTTGTGTCCCTGAAAGAGTTTTCAAAAGCCGTGGGACAAAAAAGAAAAAACCTCATCCGACTTTCCGAACAAGGCTTTATCTGCCGTGTGAAAGCGGATGTCAACATAGAAAAATACCGTGTGTTTGTACACGGTGAAACAGAGGAAAACGAATGTATTTAAAAGCATTGGAAATGCAGGGCTTCAAGTCCTTTCCGGACAAGACGGTCCTCAAATTCGATAAAGGCATGACAGGTGTTGTCGGTCCGAACGGTTCGGGCAAGAGCAACATCTCGGATGCCGTGCGTTGGGTTCTCGGTGAACAGTCCACCAAGAGCCTTCGCGGCAGTAAAATGGAAGATGTTATTTTCAGCGGCACAAGGGAGCGTCGTCCGCAGGGTTTTGCGGAAGTCACCTTGCGGCTTGATAATGCCGATCATGCCCTGCAATCGGACGAAACGGAAGTGTCCGTCACCCGCCGTTATTACCGTTCGGGTGAAAGCCAGTATCAGATCAACGGCAACACCGTGCGTCTTCGCGACGTGCATGAACTGTTCATGGATACGGGCCTCGGTCGCGACGGTTATTCCATGGTAAGCCAGGGTAAAATTGAAGACATGGTGTCTGCCAAGTCCGCAGACCGCCGCGATATGTTTGAAGAAGCGGCAGGCATTTCGCATTACCGCTACCGCCGTGCCGATGCACTTCGCAGGCTTAATCAGGCAGAGGATAACCTTGTGCGTCTTCGTGATATCCTGACCGAATTGCAATCCCGTGTCGGTCCGCTTGCCGAACAAAGTCGCAAAGCACAAAAGTTTTTGGTGCTTGCCGAAGAAAAAAAAGAACTCGAAATCGGGCTGTGGCTGGCAACGCTCAACCGCTCGCAGGATCAGCTTCGTGAGCAGTCCAACCGCATCACCGTTGCCCGTGAACAATACAATGACATCTGCCGACTTCTCGAAGAAGCCGCAGCCGCCATCGACTCATCTGCCGAAGAAAGTCGCAACATCACCCTTCGCATGGAAGAACTGCGTGACCGTGCATCTTTGTATGAAGAACAGGCCGCCGCACTCGATGCACAGGCGGCAGTCGGCGAAGCGAACATCCGCCACAATGACGATACCGTTTCCCGCTTGCAGGCAGAATTGGGCGGGGAAGAACAGACCCGTCTGGATTTAGAGCAGACCATAGCCGAATCACAACACGAAATTGACTCGCTTCGTGCGCGTGAGGAACAACAGAACCGTACCGCCGAAGGCATTGAAGCGGAACTGACCGCACTCAAAAGCCGTGACGAAGAATTTTCCGACGAATACAACGCTGTCAGCCGTGAACTTGACCAACTTTCTCTTGAACTGTCAAGAGTGGAGATCATGGTGTCTTCCGCCACAAGTTCGGTCGATGAAATCGCAGGCAGAATGAATACTGTCCAAGAGCAGATGCAACGCAGAAATGAAGAAATTGCACTTCTGCACACGCAGGAGGAAGCCCTGCAGGGCAGACTGCATAAACAGGACGAAAAAGTCAATGAACTCAATAACACCGTAACGGGTTTCACACTCAGACTCAATTCCCGCAAAGAAAAAGCGGAAAAGAAAAAAGAAGAATACGAAAACAAGAAACTTGAATTATCCGCAAAGCAGTCCCGTCTTGCCATTCTTGAAGACACCGAAAAGAGCATGGAAGGCTATCAGGGCTCCGTCAAAGCGGTCATGCGTGAAGTTCGCAGAGGAAACTTAACGGGCATTCACGGCACTCTTTCACAGCTTATAAGCGTTGAGGATGCCTACACCACCGCCATCGAAACGGCACTGGGCAATGCCATTCAGGACATCGTCAGCGAAACCGAAAACGATGCCAAGCGTGCCATTGCCATTCTCAAAAGCACCAACGCGGGCAGAGCGACATTCCTGCCGCTGTCTGCCGTAAGGGGCAGAAGTCTGGACGAAAAAGGACTTTATGACTGTTACGGTTTTATAAGCCTTGCCCCCGACCTCGTTTCGTGTGATGATAAGTACCGCGAGATCATTTCCTCGCTTTTGGGCAAAACCGTGGTTGCCGAGGACCTCGATTGTGCCATTGAAATTGCAAAAAAATATAATTACCGTTTTAAAATCGTCACTTTGGACGGACAGGTCATCAATGCAGGCGGCTCCATGACGGGCGGCTCACGCATTCAGAATGCGGGCTTTATCTCCCGTGCCAATGAAATCGACCGTCTGAAAACCGAAAGTACCGCCCTTGCGGGCGAAATCGCAAAATGCAGTGAGCAAGTCAAAAAGGCAAATGCCGAGTTTTCGCTTGCAAGTGCCGAACTCGAAGGTGCACAGGCAGACCTCATGCGGGCAAATGAAGAAAAACTGCGCATCGAAAGCGACCTGAAAATTCTGCAAGGACGTATCGCTGAAGCCTCCTCTGCCGTGCAGGCATTGGAAGACGAAAAGAAAAATGCCGCCGAGCGTACGGATTATTACAAAGAATCCATCCGCCTTGCCAATGAACAGCATGAAACCTTGCTCGGCAAAAAACAGCAACTCACACAAACTTTGCACACCCTTTCGGGCGGCAGGGATGACCTTGCCGAACAACGCGAACAATTAACCGCCGAACGAAGTGAAGTGCAACTGCACATCATGGAAATCCGCAAGGATATTGATGCGCGCAGAGAAAGCATTGAAATGTTGCGCACCCGTCTGAACGGTTTGTCCGAACGCAGAAGTCAGCTTGAAAAAGAAATCGCCGCCATTGAGCAGAAAACCGTTCTGCTTCGCTCGGATGTACGCAATCAGCGTGACGGTTCAAAAGCACTGCGTGAAGAAGCGGTCGAAGCCAGAACCAAAACCAAAGAACTTGCCCAACAGCGTGTTCGTACCGAATCAGCGGCAGACAATTCCCGTGCCGAAGAAAGAAGATTGACCGCAGACCGCGAAAAAGTCGGTGCAGACCTTGTCCGATTGGAAGAAAGACTTGCCGCCATTGAGCGCGATGCGCAGGATATTGAACGCAAACTCTATGAGGAATACGGCCTGACCCGCCGAGAAGCGGCTGACCTCGGCATTGAACTGGAAAGCCATTCGCAGGCACAAAAGCGCTTGAGCGAACTCAAGCATGCCATCAAAGCACTCGGCAGTGTCAACGTTGCCGCCATCGAAGAATATAAGGAAGTCAGCGAACGCTATACCTTCCTGTCCGAACAGGTCAGCGATGCCGAAAAGAGCAAAGCGGAACTGCTTCGTCTGATTTCGGAACTGACCGAAAACATGGCAGTGCGTTTCCGCGAACGTTTTGCGCAGATCAACGAAAGTTTCAAAGTGACCTTTGCCCAGATCTTCAACGGCGGTTCTGCGGAACTCATCCTTGAAGACGAAAGCGACATTCTGGAATGCGGCATCGAAATCAAGGCACAGCCCCCCGGTAAGAATGTCCGCAACCTGTCCCTGCTTTCGGGCGGTGAAAAGGGACTTTGTGCAATCGCTCTGCTGTTTGCCATCCTCAAAGTCACACCCGCACCGTTCTGTATTTTCGACGAAGTCGAAGCCGCATTGGATGACGTAAATGTTGCCCGTTTTGCACAGTTCGTGCGCGGTCTTACCAATGAAACACAGTTTATTCTCATCACCCACCGCCGCGGCACCATGGAAGAAGCCGATGTGCTTTACGGAGTCACCATGCAGGAAGAAGGCGTTTCCAAACTGCTCGAACTGCACACCGCCGAAATGGCAAAGCAATTGGGATTAGAGAATTAAGTCCTATTTAAAGGAGAATTATAAATGGCAATATTCAAAAAAATCAATTTCGGGCTTTCCAAGACCCGCAACAAGATGGCAGGTGCCATCGACGATATGCTCGACTCGTTTGATGAGTTTTCCGATGACCTGTTTGTGGAACTCGAAGAAATTCTCGTCATGTCCGACGTCGGCGTGGAAACCGCCGTTACGGTGGTTGAAGAACTGCGTTCGCGTGTGCGTTCCGAACGCATCAAAAAGACCGATCAGATCAAAGCGGAACTGCAGAACATCATCGCCGAACTGCTGGACGGCGGCGAGGATATGGGGCTTATCACCATTCCGTCCATTCTGCTGATGATCGGTGTCAACGGCGTGGGCAAAACCACCACCATCGGCAAACTTGCCTCCATGTACAAGGCAGAAGGCAAAAAAGTCATTTTGGGTGCGGCTGATACCTTCCGTGCCGCCGCCATCGAACAACTTGACGAATGGGCAAACCGTGCAGGGGTAGACATTGTCAAGCATAAAGAGGGTGCAGACCCCGCCGCTGTTATTTTTGATACCATTGCCGCAGGCAAGGCAAGAGATTGTGATATCATCATCTGCGACACCGCAGGCAGACTTCATAACAAGAAAAATCTTATGGACGAGCTTGCAAAAATCTACCGCGTCATCGACCGCGAACTGCCTTATTCCGACCGTGAAATTCTGCTTGTGCTTGATGCCACCACGGGGCAGAATGCCGTCAATCAGGCACGTGAATTCATGGGTGTTGCGGAACTGACCGGTATTGTGCTGACCAAATTGGACGGCACTGCAAGAGGCGGTGTTGTCCTGTCCATCAAAAACGAACTCAAACTGCCCGTCAAGTTCATCGGCGTCGGTGAGGGAATCGACGATTTGCAGCCGTTTGATCCCGCCGCCTTTGCAAAGAGCTTGTTCGTGGAAGGTGAAGACCATACACAGGAGGATGCGGAAATTGAAAAGTACATCAAAGAAAACGGAGCAACAGAATACCATCTTGACGACCTTGATCCCGATCCTGACGGGGAGCTTAGGCAGGCTTTTGAAGAAATACTCCAAGTCTATTCTGAAATCGGAAATGAATCAGGCGAAGACACAGCTGACGAGGAACAGGAGATTGACCAAGGAGCAGAAGAAACGCAGAGCGAAACAGGCGAAGATCGAAGCGAAGAGAGCAGCGAAACTGACAAAGAAAGCCGCGAAGAAGGTCTTCAAAGCGGAAACGAAAGAGATCAAGAAGAGCGCGAAATCGCAGCTCAAAGAGAACTTGAAGCAGCACAAAGAGAACGCGAAGCTGCAATAAAGGCTGAAGAAGAACGTCTTGCGGCTGAAAAAGCGGCAGAAGAAGCCCGTATTGCCGCTGAAAAGGCAGAGGCTGAAAGACTTGCCGCGGAACAGGCAGAAGCGGAAAGACTTGCAGAAGAAGCTCGCATCGCCGCCGAAGCCGAGCGCCTTGCAGAGGAAGCCCGTCAGGCAGCCGAAAAGGCACAGTCCGAGCGACTTGCCGCCGCAAAGGCAGCCGCAGAGCGTATGGCAGCCGAAAAGGCCCAAGCAGAGCGTCTTGCCGCTGAAAAAGCAGAAGCAGAGCGTCTTGCTGCCGAAAAAGCCGCCGCAGATGCCGCTGCTGCTGCCGAAAAGAAACCCGAAGAAAAGAAGAGGAGAGGTCTGTTTGGACTTTTTAATCGCCACTCATAATTTAAAAAAACGTGAAGAACTGCAACGCATTTTAGCCCCCTTAGGCGTGCGTGTGCTGTTGGCAGATGAAATCGGTGTTGACCTTGTTGAAGCCGAAGAAACGGGCACCACCTTTTATGAAAACGCAAAAATCAAGGCCGCAAGCGGTTGTAAGGATAGTTCTCTTGCCTGCATTGCGGACGATTCGGGGCTTGTGGTCGATGCTCTCGACGGCAGACCCGGTGTGTATTCTGCCCGTTACGGCGGGGAAGATCTGCCGTACCCCGAAAAAATGGCAATGCTCGTAAAAGAGCTTGACGGTGTACCGACCGAAAAACGCACCGCCCGTTTTGTCAGTTGTGTTGTCTGCGTATTTCCCGACGGCAGTGAACTCGTTGCCGAAGGCAAGTGCGAAGGCTACATCGGCTACGAACCCAAAGGCGACAACGGATTCGGTTTTGACCCCATTTTCTACACCGAAAACGGCAGTTTCGCCGAACTTTCCGCCGAACAGAAAGATGCAATCAGCCACCGCGGCAACGCACTTCGCAGTTTTTCGGAAAAATTAGCGGAAAAGTTAAAGTAAAAATACATTAGGAGAAAAACCTATGCTTACAAGCAAACAAAGAGCCGAATTGCGCGGTAAAGCCAATTCGCTTGAACCGATTTTTCAGGTCGGCAAGAACGGCCTGACCCCGGAATTTTTAGCACAGCTTGAAGGTGCCATTGCACTCAGAGAGTTGATGAAAATCAAAATCCTGCGTGAAACCTCTCCCGTGGATGCACGCACTGCCGCCGATGAAATTGCGGCACATCTGAATGCAGATGTTGTGCAGGTCATCGGCAACATCATGGTGCTTTACCGTGAAAATCCCGAATTGCACAAGATCGAACCCAAAAAGACCAAGACCGATCCGCGCAAAAAGCCCGCCGTCAAAAAGAGCCGTGCTTTTGAAAAGAAAGAACCCGCCAAAAAGGCACAGCGTGAAGAAAAATCTTATTCTTCCGACCGCGGCGGCAGAAGCAACCGTCAGGGCAGGTCGGGCAGAGGCAAGAAATGAGAATCGGCATTTACGGCGGCTCGTTCAATCCCGTACATCTCGGTCACAAGCACCTCGCCGACACCATGTGTGAAAAGTTGCGATTGGATAAGTGTATCATCATGCCCGCGTTTGTGTCGCCGTTCAAAACGGACAAAAAGAGCAGTGTTACGGCGCAAGACCGTTTTCGTATGTGTGAACTCGCTTTCCGTGAGGCAAACTACGAAGTCAGCAATCTTGAAATCGGCAAAAATGAAACGTCTTACACCGTCAACACCCTCACTGCACTCAAAGAACAGTACCCTGACGATGACCTGTTTTTGATCATCGGGTCGGACATGCTTTTGTCTTTCAACCGCTGGTACCGCTGGCAGGATATTCTGAAACTTGCCACTCTTTGTGCGGTGTCGCGTTGTGATGATGACCCCTTGCAGGAACTGGAAGATTTTGCCGAAACCCATTTACGGCATGCGGGGAATGTTCTGATTTTACCCTTTGCACCGCTTGTGGTCAGTTCCACGCTTCTTCGTGAAAAAATCAGAAACAATGAGGACACAAGTGCATTTTTGCACCCGGATGTCAAAGACTATATACAGTCGCACAATCTCTATATTGAGGAATAATTTCAAGTGAACTACGATAAAAATACCTATCTTGCAGATCTTCGTAATCGACTGGATGATTACCGTTTTACCCACAGTGTCAACGTTGCCCACACCTGCCGTGAATTGGCAAAAATGTACGGCGAAGACGAAGAAAAAGCCTGGTACACGGGACTTCTGCATGATATTTTCAAAAACGAAACCAAAGAAAACACCCTTGCGTTTTTTGCAGAAAATAATATTGTGCTGACCGATTGCGAACGCAATGCCCCCAAACTCTGGCATGCCATGGCAGGCAGTGTCTATCTGCAAAAAACATACGGCTTTGATGAAGAATTCATCCGTGCCGTGCGTTATCACACCACGGGCAGAGCAAATATGAGCCTGCTTGAAAAAATTGTCTTTTGTGCGGATTTTATTTCCGCCGAGCGTAATTACCCCGGTGTGGATGATATGCGGGAGCGTGTTAAAGTAAGTTTAGAATATTGCATGGAGGAAGGACTGCGGTTTACAATCGATGAACTGGTCAACGCTTTGTTGCCCGTGCATCCCGATACCATCCATGCGTTCAATGATATATGTATCCATAAAGAAAGAAGGAAAGAAAATGGATAAGAAGTTAGAAATCATCGTAAAAGCACTCGATGACAAGAAGGCAAAAGACATTCAGGTGCTTAAAATTACGGACCTGACCTCCATCGGTGATTATTTTGTCATTGCCGGCGGTACTTCCAACACCCATGTGCGCTCTCTTGCCGAAGAAGTGGAATTCAAATTGGAAGAAGCAGGTATTGAAATCCGCGGCATCGAAGGCAGAGCCACGGGTTGGATTCTTCTGGACTGCTACGATGTGCTTGTGCACATCTTCATGCCCGAAGTGCGTGATACCTACAACCTTGAACGACTCTGGGGTGATGCAGAGCCTGTTGATATCGAAAACTGGATCAGTGAATAACCTGAAAGGATAAATACAGATATGAGCTACGATTTTAAAACAAGTGAAGCCAAATGGCAAAAGCGTTGGGAAGAAGCAAAAATCTTTGAAGCGCAGGACGATTTTTCAAAGCCTAAATTCTACGGCCTTGTAGAATTTCCTTATCCCTCGGGTGCAGGTATGCACGTCGGACATATCAAGGCATATTCCGGGCTTGAGGTCGTTTCCCGTAAGAGAAGAATGGAAGGCTACAACGTTCTGTTCCCCATCGGCTTTGATGCATTCGGTCTTCCCACCGAAAACTCTGCCATCAAGTTCAACACACACCCCAGAATTCTGACCGATAAAAATATTGAAAAGTTCACAAGTCAGCTTAAGCGTGTCGGATTTTCCTTTGACTGGACCCGCACCATTGATACCACTGATGAGGATTACTACCGCTGGACACAGCATATTTTCCTCGAAATGTTCAAAAAAGGTCTTGTGTTCCGTGATACAGCCCTCGTAAACTATTGTCCGCATTGCAAGGTCGTTCTTTCCAACGAAGACTCGCAGGGCGGCAAGTGCGACATCTGCCACTCCGATATCGTGCAGAAATCCAAGGATGTATGGTATCTGCGTATTACAAAGTATGCCGACAGACTTCTCACGGGACTTGAATCGGTCGACTACCTGCCGCAGATCAAGCAGCAGCAGGTGAACTGGATCGGCAAATCCACCGGTGCTTTCGTAAACTTCTCTGTCAAAGGCGGCGATGAAGGCGAAACCCTGCGTATCTACACCACAAGACCCGACACCCTCTTCGGTGTTACCTTCATGGTCATTGCTCCCGAGCATCCCATGATCGAAAAATACAGAGATCAGATCAAGAACATTGCAGAGCTTGATGCATATAAAGAAGAATGCGCCAAAAAGACCGAATTCCAGAGAACACAGCTTGTCAAGGAAAAGACGGGTGTCAGAATCGACGGCATCTGCGGCATTAACCCCGTAAACGGCAAGGAAATTCCCATTTACACCGCAGACTATGTTATGATGGGCTACGGCACGGGTGCCATTATGGCAGTGCCCGCACATGATGAACGTGACTACGACTTCGCCAAGAAGTTCGGCATCGACATCATCGAAGTCATCAAGGGCGGCAACATTGAAGAAGCTGCCTACACAGGTGACGGCGACATGGTCAACTCCGATTTCCTCAACGGTTTCACCAACAAAAAGGATTCCATCAAAAAGATGATCGAAGTCCTTGAAGAAAAGGGCATCGGTGAAGAAGGCGTGCAGTACAAGATGAAGGACTGGGCGTTCAACCGTCAGAGATATTGGGGTGAACCCATCCCGATCGTTCACTGTGCAAAGTGCGGCATGGTGGCTGTTCCCGAAGAAGAACTGCCGCTTCGTCTTCCCGAGGTTGAAAACTTTGAACCCGGTGAGGGCGGCGAAAGCCCCCTTGCAAAGATTGACTCCTTCGTCAACTGCAAGTGCCCGCAGTGCGGCGGCGATGCAAAACGCGAAACCGATACCATGCCCCAGTGGGCAGGCTCGTCCTGGTACTTCCTGCGTTATATCGATCCGCACAATACAGAGGCATTGGCGGCTCCCGAAAAACTGAATTACTGGATGCCTGTTGACTGGTACAACGGCGGTATGGAACACGTTACCCGCCACATGATCTATTCCCGTTTCTGGCACAAATTCCTTTACGATATCGGCGAAGTCAACACCGATGAGCCGTATGCAAAGAGAACCGCACAGGGTCTCATCCTCGGTCCCGACGGCGAAAAGATGTCCAAATCCAGAGGCAACACCGTTGACCCCAACGAGGTCATCGACGGCTTCGGTGCAGACGTTCTGCGTACATATATCCTCTTCATGGGTGACTACGGTGCAGCAACACCCTGGTCCGACAGCTCCGTAAAGGGTTGCAAGAGATTCATCGACAGAATTGCCGACCTTGTGAACATGGTCAACGGCGAGGGGGCAACCCCTGCTCTTGAAAGTGCCTTCCACCGCACCGTCAAGAAGGTCACCGAGGATATTGAAAACATGAAGTTCAACACGGCAATCGCTGCCATGATGACACTTCTCAATCAGATCTACGAAGTCAAGACCCTCACAAAGGACGAGCTTTACACCTTCATCCGCATCCTTTGCCCCTTCGCACCGCACGTTGCCGAAGAAATCAACGAAATCTTAGGCAACACCGACCTGCTCAGCCTTGCCCAGTGGCCGACATGGGACGAAGCAAAGTGCAAGGACGATGTGATTGAAATCGTAGTCCAGATCAACGGCAAAATCCGTGCCCGCCTGAACATTGCCGCCGATGCCGAAGCTGCCGATGCCATTGCACTCGCAAAAGAACAGCCCGCCGTGCAGGAAGCAATTGCAGGCAAAACCGTTGTCAAGGAACTGTATGTCAAGGGCAAACTCGTCAACATCGTTGTAAAATAAGTTAAAACAAAAGTGCTTTCACCGAGTCGGGTGAGAGCACTTTTTGTAGTGACAATGTATTGACAAAAGTAGCTGTTTTCGGGTATAATAAATAAAAAGAAAACGGAGATGGTGAAATGTCTGACTATATTTCAGTAGCAAATGCACCCAAGAGTGCAACTTTTCAGATGCGTATTAACCCCGAAATCAAAGAACGGGTCGAAAATATTTATGCCCGTTGCGGAATGACATTGACGGATGCAATCAATGTTTTTATTCAGCAGTCGTTGAATGTGGAAGGTCTGCCTTTGATTGTCACGCAGAACAGCAAACAAGCTATGAAGGAACAGGCGACTGCGATTCTTATGCGTGAACTGAAAAAAGGGGAAGACTCGACGGCGGACGGATGGCTCGATGAAGCGGAAATTCTTGCTGAGTTCGGTTTGTCGGAATGAAAATTATTTATTCACCGCAGGCACGAACAGATTTGCGGGAAATGAAACAATATATTGCGCAAACCCTGCAAAATCCGCAAGCCGCACAAAAATTGACAGACCGCATTGTCCGCAGTGCACATTTACTTGCCGAACAGCCGAATCTTGGGGTTGATTTAAAAGAAAGAGTAAACAGAAACACGCAATATCGTTGTCTTATCAGTGGTAATTTCGGTGTTTTTTATGTTGTTGCAGAACAGGACATCCGCATTGTCAGAATTCTTGATTTGCGAACAGACTATCTGCGTACACTCTTTGCAGAATAAAACAAAAGTGCTTTCACCGTCGGGTGAGAGCACTTTTTTTGGTGTCCGGGATTATTCCTGATTTTGGGAAGTGTGATTTCTCCGTGTTCTTCTTCAAACTGACGCATACATTGGCGGATCAGATGCAGAATCTGCTCGTTTGCAAATCGTCCTTTTTAGTTAATATCTTCGTTGAGATTCTATTATCCCGTTTCATGTTTTTTTGTAGTGACAATGGATTTCACTTCCCAAAATCAATAAATTTTCATTTTTGGGAAGTAACTACTTGTTTAACAGCCAATCTGCCACATCTATAATCTGAATCCCCTCATATTGATACTTTGGGTTTCTTGTCCGTGCTATCACCATTTTCGGATAAGCATCTTTAATGCTGAGCAAAGGATCTGTTTCTCGCTTAAAGGTTTCAGGATGGGTTATATTGTCCGAAACCTGAATATAAATTTTTTCGTTTCTTTTTAAAGCAACAAAGTCAATCTCTTTTTTATATAAGACACCGACATATACTTCATAGCCACGTCTGAGTAATTCCATAGCAACGATATTTTCAATCACTCTGCCGTTGTCTGCGTTTTTGGTTCCGAGCTTTGCATAGCGGAAGGTATGGTCGCTCAAATAATACTTATCGTTGGAAGTAAGATATTTTTTTCCTTTGATATCGTACCTGTTGAACTTATAAAAAGCGAAAGCATTGCAAAGAAATTGCAGATAATTACCAACCGTTTTATGATTGACTTTATCCTTGTTTGACGTAAGCGTATCCGTAATGCTTCTTGCCGAGGTTAGGTTGGATACATTATCCATAAGGAATTGAGAAATTCTATCCATCAAAGCGGGGTTTTTGATTTTATACTTTTGCCGTATATCTCTTAAAATCAAGGTATCGAAAACGTTTTCGATATAATCGTATTTATCTTCCTGTTCCTTATACAGATAAGAGCCTGCCATACCGCCCTCAAGCATATAGTTATCAAATGCGGTATATTTGTCTGTCAATTCAAAGTAATGAACATACTCGGCAAAGGAAAACGGATACACTTTGATTTCAAAAGTTCGCCCGGTAAACAAGGTTGCCAGGTCTGAACTGAGCAAAAAGGCATTGGAACCCGTGATGTAAATATCGTACATCTCGGTTGCGTGCAGGTTGTTTACGCACAACTCAAAGTTATTGCACATTTGAATTTCATCAATGAGAACAAAATTGTCCTTGCCTTCTGCATAATTGGCTTCAATATATTCATTAAGGGCCTTGTATTCTTTCAGACTGTCATATTTAGACAGATTAAAGTTGATATGAATAATATTGGATTCTGAAATATTTTCCTGCACAAAGGCTTTGAATGCTTCCAACAGCTTGGATTTACCCGAACGCCGCACTCCCGTCAGAACTTTAATATCAGGTGTGCCGATAACACCAATCAATTTATTTAAGTATTGTTTTCTTTCAATCAGTTTCACGCAAAAACACCTCGTAAGGGTATTATACTGCATTCACTTCCCAAAATCAATAAATTTTCATTTTTGGGAAGTAAGTTTTTGCGAAAGTGCAAAAATAACTGAAAATCAACCATGGAACAATAGAGTCATTCCCCTGATTCAGGAATAAAAAAAGTGCTTTCACCCGATCAGGTGAGAGCACTTTTCCTCTTAATTCATATTTGCCGCATCGACACCGATGACGCGGTCATTTGCGAATGTCACGCTGACAAAACGGTGTATGGATTCGTTTTTCGCAATGGTGCGACCTGCAAATTTAAACCGCGTAACAGGTGTGTCATGATACCATTCATATTTCATCTTGCCGTTTTCTTGTTGCTGTTTGCGGTTTGGTCTGCCGAGTAATTTTATGACTTCTTTGCTCGTTTGACCGAGTCGTACTTTTTTGTAATTGTTTGCCACTCTGTGTCCCTTTGTTGCCAATCTGAAAAAGAGATACAGAGAAGGAATCAAAAAGCACAGCGAAATCAACGGACGGACTTCCATCGGAACATTGTTCAGGAATTCCAACATCAAACCCACCTCCAACTGCAAATATAATAAAAGTATACAGGATTTATCCCAAAATTTCAAGCAGATAAATTACCGTTTCCGTTTTCGCAGGACGGGGACGGTTGACCGCGCAAGCGCTTCTGCTTTTTCAAGGTCATAGGAAGCAGGCGCTGTGAAGAAGTCCGTATTCATATCCTGATACCGCGATAAAGACAGTTTCGGGCGGTTTTCATGCACAGACTTTTCCTCTGCTGTTTGCTGTTTTGCGGATTTGCTGATCTCATCCCCGGAAATCCATTCACACAGCACCGCAAAATCATCATCATACATTTTATTGGTTCTTCGTTTGTAAGCCGAAAGCTTTTCAATATAGCTGTCTGCCAAAACATTGCGCTCTTGCAGGCTGCGTTTTTCTTCTTTCGTCAGATACACATTGGAAAACAAGCCGCAGCAGTCCTTTTGCTCGTGTTCTTCCGGCTCAATGATCTCTTTTGTTGGCTCAACAGTCGCATTTTTCGGCGGAAAAGTCGGTTTTTTCACCTGTGTTACCTGCTTTTCGGTCGGCTCAAGCACAGTGATCAGCGAACAGCTGTTGCGGATATTTTCCCACCGGATGAAACCGTTTTTTTCAAGACAACGGAGAATATACAGCACACGGTTTCTGTTCAGATCGCATTCTTGCGCAATTGCACCTGCAGATGTGAGCAGCTGTCCGGGCAGAATTTCTATGTCGTCAATTACGGTTTCCTTGAACCGTGCAAGGTCGCACAGATGAATCCATACCTGCAAAATTTCCCGATCCTTCATCAGTTCGCAATGGAGTGATTCTCTGTAGATCCTGAAATAACTTTTCATTTATGTCCTCCGTTTGTGTTCTGCCGTCATTTTAGCATAACGCAAAAACGGATTTCTCCCCGTTTGCAACCAAAAATGAAAAATAATTTAAATATTTTTTTGTTTTTTTGCGTGGTGCGATTCCCTTCTCTCCATTCTTATAACATTCTTACTAAATCATTCTTTCTTATATAATAGTATGTACGGTGATGAAAACAGTGATGAAAATGCAGGGGTAAGTGATGAATCAGTGATTAAAAATGAAAAAACGATGTGCTGAAAAGCCTTTCGCATCGGGCTTTGTTCAACTTTGTCGGTGTTTAAGCAGTGATGAAAAAAACAGGGGGCAGTGATGAAACTGCCGATCTGACATACAAGCAAGCGATTTATTCGCTTTTTTAAAATATTTTTCCGTGAAGAGGCATTTATTTTTCTGCTCTATTGCAAAAGCGGAAAATATTTGATATACTGCTATAATGAGGAGGTGTGTTATGCTTAAATTCATTTCATGGAATGTCAACGGTTTGCGTGCCGTGGTGGGTAAAGATATTTTTGTTCCCGCGTTCAATCAACTCGATGCCGATTTCTTCTGCTTGCAGGAAACCAAGTTGCAGGAAGGTCAGATTGATCTGCAGTTTGACGGCTACACCTCTTACTGGAACTATGCCGAAAAGAAAGGCTATTCGGGTACTGCCATCTTTGCAAAAAAGCCCGCACTGAACGTGACCTACGGCCTCGGCATCGAAGAACACGACAAAGAGGGAAGGGTTATTACCCTCGAATATGAGAACTTTTTCCTTGTGACGGTGTATACCCCCAACGCAAAGGAAGATTTGTCAAGACTTTCCTACCGTCAGGAATGGGAAGATGCCTTCCGTGCACACATCCTGAAACTCGATGCACAAAAGCCCGTCATTTTCTGCGGCGACCTGAATGTGGCACACAAGGAAATTGACCTGAAAAACCCCAAGCCCAACCGCGGCAAAGCAGGGTTTACCGACGAAGAAAGAGAAAAATTTTCTGTTTTGCTCAATTCGGGCTTTACCGACACGTTCCGTTGGTTTGAACCCGAAACCACGGGTGCATACTCATGGTGGAGTTACCGCTACAAAGCCCGCGAAAACAATGCAGGATGGAGAATCGACTACTTTGTTACCTCCGACAGCCTGCGTGACAAACTGGCAGGTGCCTCCATACACAACGAAATATTCGGTTCCGACCATTGCCCGGTGGAACTGCTTGTGAATATTGATATTTAATTTAGGAGTGAACAAAACATGACAGCAAAAACATTCGGCTGGATGGCAGACCTTTGCTTCTGGCTCTTCAAATTCGAGGGATATTCCTACAAGGCAAGATATCTTCGCAAGAAAGACCGCAAGGCATTCGACAAGTATGTGGACAACAAAGTCAACATGCTTTGTGATGCCGTTGAAAAGAAAGCAGGTTTTACTTACACCATCGAAGGACTTGAAAACATCCCGTCCGCGGGTCCCGTGGTCTATGCCTGCAACCATCAGAGCATTTTTGACACCACCGTTACCGTGCGCGTTTCCCGCGATCTGCCCGGTTTTATCATGAAGCATCAGCTTCGTATGATCCCGCTGACAAGACTGTGGTTCTCGTTCTTTGACTGCGTTTATGTCAACCGCAAGGACAAGGAATCTTCGCACAAAGCCTACGAAACCAGTGTGCAGAACCTCAAAAACGGCAGAAGCATGGCAATCTTCATGGAAGGCACACGCAGCCGTGATGAAAAGCACAAACTCGGCAAGTTCAAGACGGGTGCATTCCGCATGGCAATGGAAGCGGGCGTTCCGCTTGTGCCCGTCATCATCTGCGGCACATCCAAATGCTTTGAAGACACGGGCGAAATCGAATCCTGCATCGGCAAAGTCAAGGTGCTCAAACCCGTCACCGTTCCGAAGATGGATTTTGATGATCTGGAAGATTTCATCAAGGATTTCAGAGAAAAATACGAAGACGAATACGAAGACATTTTTGAAGAAGTCGAAAAACTGAATAAATAAACGAAAGAAGGCTGTTTTATGGCTTATAAACTGTTTGCAAACCACTGTCACGTGTTTCCCGACGGCGCAAAAGACAATGCACAGATCCGCAACCTCAAACAACTCATGCAAGCGTGCGGCATTGAAAAAGCCGTCTGCTTTACCTGTTTTCAGGATCAGTATGACCGTTGCGGTGTCCCCGGCGACCCGAATACATGGCTGTATAATGAAATCAAGGATGATCCCTCGCTTGTCGGTTTCGGTACGGTCAATTTTGACCGCGATGACATCACAGAACAGGTAGAGTACATCGCTTCGCTCGGCTTCAAGGGCATCAAGATCCACCCCGCCTACCAGGAAGTCAATATCATGTCCGACAAAGCAAGGCTTGTCTATGCCAAAGCGGAAGAACTCGGCCTGTTTTTGTCGTTCCACACGGGACTGCACTGGCACAGACTCGCAGACTACAACGTGCTTTTGTTTGACGAGGTCGCATGGCATTATCCGCGTCTTCGTTTCAGCATGGAACATATCGGTGGTTATCACTTTTTCCGTGAAGCACTCGCCGTCATCTGCAACAACCGCCGTGCCGCAGAATATCCGACGGTGTATGCAGGCTGGACGAGCGTGGGCGAAGAGGATGAAGAAATTCAGGGCGGCTGGCATCTGACCGACAAGGAGCTGCGCACCGTTATCAAGCAAACCGGCAACGATCACAGCACATTCGGTCTTGACTTCCCTTACAACGATGCAGACGACACGAAGAGATTCATTAACCGCATTCTGAATATGGACATCCCCGAAGAAGCCAAAGAAGGCATCCTCGGCAAAAACCTCGCAGATGCCTTGGGAATTGAACTGTAAAAGACAATCAAAAAAGTGCTCTCACCAAAACGGTGAAAGCACTTTTATTTTTTAATGTCTTACAGCGGCATGACAAACAGACTTGCAAAGAAGTCATAAATGAGTCCTAAGAAGTGGAAGAGATTTGCATACACATTCAGAAAACCGCTGAACAGAGGGGATAACTGAAAATCCTGTCCCGCTTCGGTGATGACGGGCTGTGTGACAGTACCGAGAGAAAGGTCGGCCAGCGTATCAAGTACGGCAACTGCGATTTTTTCATTGCCGAGTGCCGAGGGGTGAATGCCGTCATCTGCGAAGTTGTCCATGGTGTCGCTCAAAGCGGTTGCCACGTCCACAAGGATGACTTCACCGGGATTTTCCTGTGAGAAGCGTACCATTTCGCCGTTGAGTCTGTCTGCACCCTGTTGATAAACATCACGCAGGTGACCCGTCTGCGGATTATAAATGGTCTGCAACAGCACGACCGCATCGGCGTTGTTTTCGTTGATGATGTCCATGATTTCGCCGAACTGTTCATAGAAATCTGCGGCAATGGCATCGAATTCGGAATAATCTTTTTTGATGAGTGCATCCGCCATCAGGCCGATCAGATTGTTCATCAAAAAGTTGTTGCCGCCGATGGAAATGGAGATAATGTCCGCATTTTTGACATCGGCAAGCACGGTTTCGTCTGCCAGACGGTTGATCAGATTGCGGGTGGTGTGACCGGGCACGGAATGGTTTGCATAGATGTAGCCGTTGGTATCGGCAACAATTTTACCGTAACATGCCTGCACGGGATTGGTAAGCCCCGAGCCGTAAGCGATGGAGTCACCGAGCACCACATAGTGTAAGGCTTCTTCCGCGGATGCACCGATACCCAGACAACCGAATGCAAGAAGCACGCTCAACAAAACAGCAAAAATCTTTTTCATTCAAAAACACCTCCGTTATTGTATGTGTATATTATATTCTTATTTTTCCGAATTTGCAATAAGATTTTTCAAAAACGATGATTGTGCTCTGCAACCTCTTTTTTTTATTATGTCATTCAGAGGGGAATGCAGTTTCCAGACCGACAGAATAACGCAGAATGAGTCTTGCATCCCCGGAGGTGACTTCTCCGCTGCTGTCAACATCGGCAAGGCTTTGCTGTTCGGGAGTCAACAAATCCAGCCCAACCGAAGCACGCAGTGCCGTTCTTGCATCGCCTGCCGACACAACACCGTCGCCGTCAATGTCACCGATCAATAAGGTTTGTTTACCAAAATGAATGGTGGCGCTTGTAATTTCTTCGTTATCAATTCCGATTGCAATCGCGTTCCATGCATGTTTATCACCGGAAAAATAAACATCTTTCAACGATGAGCACAGGTCAAATGCCCAATGTCCGATGTTTGTCACGCTGTCAGGAATGATGATCGAGGTCAGCGATCTGCAACCGTAGAATGCCTCCTGTCCGATACCGGTCACGGTGTCCGGAATGGCGATCGAGGTCAGAGCGAGGCACACACCGAACGTACCATCTCCGATATTTGTCACGCTGTTCGGGATTGTGACAGAATGCAGATTAGAACAATAACAAAAACTGTATTGTCCCAAAGAGGTTATGCCGTTAGCAATGTTGCAGTTTTTGATGATTCCCCGGAGTGCATACCAGGGAGCATCAGCGGGAGCGTAATCATACATCGCACCTTCGCCGTTGATGTGCAATGTACCATCCCGCATGAGTGTCCAGTCAACATTGTCGCCGCAAGTGCCGGATAAGAGGACATCATTGTCTTCTCCGTCAAGAGAAACAAAGATACGGTTGAATCGTTCAGCATAACTTTGTGCAGTGGAATTGTCGTGACCACGGATGATGGCAGTGGAAGGGATGGTAGGCGTGGTGTTGTTAATCTGACAATCCGGATTTTCAATGATAATTTCCATGAGGGAATAACAGTTATAGAATGCCCAAGAATCGATATCAGTCACACTTTGCGGAATGGTGAGTGTGGTCAGCGAGATGCAATCACCGAATGCCAATTTACCGATACTCATTACGCTGCTTCCGATGGTTGCTGATGCCAGCGAGTAGCATTCATGGAATGCCTCAACGCCTATGCTTGTCACACTGTCCGGGATGATGATTGATTGCAGGGCATTGCAACCGCTGAATGCTTCGTTTTCGATGCCTGTCACGTTGCTGCCGATGGTGACCGAGGTCAGCGAGGTGCAACCGAAGAATGTACGCCATTCGATGCTCGTCACTGTGTCCGGGATGATTACGTCGGTCAGTGACTCACAGCCTGCGAATGTATGATTCCCGACACTTGTTACGTTGTCCGGGATGGTGACCGAAGGCAGATTTTTGCAATGGAAAAAACTGTAATCACCCAAAGCGGTTATGCCGTCAGCAATGCTGCATTTTTTAATGAAGTTGTGGTATTTATACCACTCGACGTAGTTTTCGTTTATGTAATCATACATCTCGCCTTTGCCTGTAATGATCAATGTTCCGTCTCGTGTGAGAACCCAGGTTGCAGTGTTACCACAATAGCCGGAATCAACGATATCGCTGTCTTCGCCGTCAATAGAAACAAAGCCACGGTTGTATTGTTCGGCATAGCTTTGTGCCGTAGAATTATCATGGCCGCGGATGACGGCATCGGACGGGATGGTGTAATCACTGTCATCAATCTGACAATTCGGGTTTCCAAAGATGATTTCACAGAGGCGAACGCAGTTGTAAAACGATTCATACTCAATTTTGGTCACGCTGTCCGGGAGGGTGATTACGGTCAGCATTTTACAGTTGGCAAACGCTTCTCTTCCGATACTTGTTACGCTGTCGGGGATGGCGACCGAGGTCAGTGATGTGCATCCGTAGAACGCCCAGTCCTCGATGCTTGTCACACGCTCCGGGATGCTGATTGAGGTCAACGAAGTACAGCCGGAGAACGCACTTGCCCCGATACTCGTCACGCTGTTGCCGATGCTGATTGAGGTCAACGAAGTACAGCCGGAGAACGCATACCCGCCGATACTCGTCACGCTGTTGCCGATGGTGATTGAGGTCAATGCGGTACATCCGAAGAATACACGCTCCCGTAAGTCAATCACGCTGTTGCCGATGGTGACCGAAGTCAGTGCGGTACAGTCGAAGAATACACGCTCCCGTAAGTCAATCACGCTGTCCGGAATGGTGATTGAAGTCAGTGATTTGCAGCCGGCGAATGCTCCTGCGCCGATATCTGTTACGTTATCGCCGATGGTGATTGAATTCAGCGCGGTGCAATCGCAGAACGAATCCGAGCCGATACTGATTATGTTGTCCGGGATGATGACCGAATGCAGGGCGGTACAGTCCCGGAATGCGCCGTCCCCGATGTTTGTTGTGCCGTTTCCGATGGTGATCGATTTCAACGCGTTGCAGCCACGGAATGCCTCATCGCCGATGCTTGCCACCTTATTGCCGATTGTGAGTGATGTCAGTGCATCGCAGTCGTAAAATGCTTGATTCCCGATGTCCGTCACATTGTCAGGGATGGTGAACGATGACAATGCATCGCAGTCGCGAAATGCATTGTCCCCGATGCTGCTCACGCTTTTACCGATAGTGACCGATGTCAAGGATTTGCAGTTGTAGAACGATTGGTTGCCGATGCTTGTCACGCGGTCCGGAATGGTGATTGTCTGCAGCGAGGAGCAGGCATAGAATGCATTCCCCGCAATGGTTGTTACACTGTCCGGAATGGTGATCGACTGCAGAGAAGTGCAACACCAGAATGCAGAACTGCCGATGGTTTCCACACCATCACAGATGGTGACCGAATTCAGCGATCTGCAGTCCTCGAATGCAGAAATCCCGATGATCGACACGCTGCCGGGGATGGTAACCGATTTCAGAGACTTGCATTCGCAGAACGCATTATAGCCGATACTCTCCACTCCGTTACCGATGGTGACTGAGGATAGTGAAGGGCAATCCCAAAATGCATACCACCCTATTGCTATTACGCTGCCGGGGATGACGATCGATTTCAGTGCATCGCATTCATGAAATGCATAACTCCCGATGCTTGTTGTGTTGTTACCGAGTGAGACCACATTCAACGCATCGCAGTTGTAAAACGCATACTCTCCGATGCTTGCAGCACAGTTGTCAAAGGTGATTGAGTTTAGTGCGTTACAGCCTGAGAATGCCCAATTTCCTATGCTTGTCACGCTTGATGGAATGATGACCGAGGATAGCGAGGAACAACCGGAGAACGCTTGCGCCCCGATACTTTTTATACTGTTGCCGAAGGTGAACGAGGTCAGCATTTTGCAGTATTCGAACGCATACCCGCCGATACTTGCCACTTTGTTGCCCAGTGTGACCGAGGTCAGCATTCCGCAATAGCTGAATGCTGAATTTCCGATGGTTGTCACGTTGTTGCCGATGGTGATTGAATTCAGTGAATCACAGCCGAAGAATGCCCGGTTTCCGATGCTCGTTACGTTGTTGCCGATGGTGACAGAGGTTAGCAGGTCGCAATCAGAGAATGCAGAGTCCCCGATTGTCGTCACCGGATATCCGTCAAGCGTTGACGCAATGGTTACAGTTCCGCTGACAGATGAATCAAACTTTGTGATTTTTGCTTTCCCGCCAGATACAGTATAGGTGTAATCTCCGCTTGTATATGCGGCTTCCGCCGTCATCCAAAGGACTGAATCCGGCAGGTCAGATCCCGCAGTGCCGGCAAGCGGTGCAACAAAAAGAAGTAAAACAGCAATAACAAGAACGATGCAATATTTATGTACTCGTTTCATAGTGATACCTCCAACAAAAAACGCCTTTTTATACTTAAAAAATACCATTTTGAAGTGAAAATGTCAACAAAAAAACCATTTTACACATAATGTCATTACGGCAATGCAAACCAAGAAAAGTAAAAAGGCAGAAAACAACACATTTTTTCATTTGTCAAGCTTTTTGAAAAACTACAAAAAACCGGATCAGGTAAAATCCGGATTCAACTTAACTTGATGACACTGCCGAACGGTTAAATGAAAAACTTTTTCAGTTTGCGGTTGCCTGTTGTTCTTTGTAATATTTGTGCACATTGATGAATGCACAGATGACACAGTAAACCGAATAGATGCCGTAAATGAGATAGGTGGTCTGACGGTAATCGACCATTACCATCTGCACATTCAGCAAAAGTCCGATCACAGCCTGCACGATCCACAGATAGGTGTATTCAACATAGGCGAGCATGGTCAGAATCGGCACAACGAAGCCCAAAAGGAAGGTTGCACTGTCCAGAACCGCATATTCGTACTCAAAATGCACAAACACAGCCGCCATCACAGCCCACAGTGCCATGAATCCGACACAGCACAACGCACGCATTTTGTTCGTCATGCGCCTGAACACAACCGTTTTTTTGTAGGCATTTTTGCGCCAACGGAAAAAGGTAAGCATCTGAATGGGAAAACTGAACAAAAACGCACTTGCCGCCGAAGCATAAACACCCATATAAAGGTAAGCGGCGGTGTAAATAAGCGAGTTGATGCCTCCCATCAAAGGCCCTAAACGGTTCGCTTCGGACTGAAAGGACATAACAAAAAGCGAGATGAACAACGGGATCATCAGAAAGAATTCCTGCTTGCACAAAATGCCCGCCGCAAGAATGGCAATGCCCGTCACGGCAATGATGATTATTTTGATATGTTTTTTAATAAATTCCATTTTTTATCTGAATAAATAGTTCAGGAATTGACGGCAGGCGGCACAGAATGAAGCAAATTTTTCCACGATTTTCTGCCGGAATGTATTGGTTTTCTGCGGTTCATCTTCGGTGGTCTGTTCTGTTGCGGTGCTGTCAAAAACAAAGGTGAATCTGCCGCCGGGGGCACAGTCGCCGTTGGTGTAGAACGACATAGCATCCGCCCCCTGCAGATTGTCTGACCATTTGAAGTTGAAACGGATCGTTTCGTCAGTCAGTCCGAGTGCACTGCGGGGAATCTGCACCTGCAACACATTTCCGTTTACGGCATAATCCGCTTCGCAGACCTTTGTGAAAGTCAGCCCGCCTGCGGCTTCCAATGTTGCTTTCCCGTTGTGCGGATTTTCGCGGTTGAGCACAAACTCAAAGCCCTCCCAATTGGGCGAACATCCCGTGGTATCGGTGTCAATCAGCAAGCGCATCCAGTCGGGGTCGGTTTCGGGGGTGAGTTCGTCAGCGGTGCGTACATAGAAATACAAATTCTCGCTGTCGTAAGCCACCTTTGCCTGCACAATGTCATTGCGGAAGGTGTCATTGGTATAATGATACCCTTTCCAGCCTGCACTGTCGCGGTGTTTTCCGCCCTCATAGTGGTTGTATTCGGGAAAAACGGAATCCCACTGTGTGAGGTCGCCGTGTATGTCGATGTTCTGTTCGGCATCGGCGGCGGGGGCAGGATCGGCACCCTTGAAACGGCGCACGTTTTCAACAAGCTGATAATAGTAGTGATCTTTGAGCACGCCTGCAGAGGGTTCAATGTCACGACTGTAAGCGGGGCTGAACTGATCGGGGAAGGCATTTTCGGTTCCCATCCATTCGTCAAATCTGCCTGCGATCCACTCGTTGAAGCCCGTCACAAAAATCAGTTCGGGGTCTTTTTCAATGGCATAATCCCACTGCTGTTGGAAATTAAGGCCGTACAGCAGGGCATCTTGCGTGTCGGCATCCACGGTGATCTCCTCACCGCCGTATACATAGGAATACGAGAAATAGCCTTCCGTGAACGCTCTGCCCTGTACCGTGCCCTCGGGGCAGTTCATGGCATTGAGTCCGTTTTCGTTCGCATTTTGCGCAACCGAAACGCAGATCTGTTCCACATTGCCGAAAATATCCTTGCCGAACAGGGTCTGCGGATAGTCCGAGCACCAGCCCCATGTGTCTTTGGCGGGGGATGTGTTTTTGGCAAAATAGGTCGATTCGTTGTCGCGGAAGGTGAAATATTTGTAAATTTCCCGGTCAAGTTTTTCGGTCAGTTTCAGAGCTTTCACATCTGCCATCACAAGCGGCTTGCCGTCCCAACGGAAGAACATATCATCATATCTTCCCGTTGAATACAGGTTTGTATAAATGTCAATGAGCTGTGTGCGGGTTTCATCCCCGCTGCCGAAATTGAGAATGAACACGATCTGCGGTACGTCGACTCCCTGTACTTTGGCTTCATGCCACACGCGAAGCAGTGCTTCATAACCGTCGGGGAACACCTGTGTTGCATTGGTGGCATCAAAAAAGATTGCATCAATGTCGGCATCGGCAAGCAGTTCCGCGTGCTTGCGCAGAACATATTCGTCGGTGTTGGTGTAAAAACCGTACAGCGGTTCATCCCAGAAATAGGGTCTGCCGGAGTAGGTGTTGTTCCATGCGGGATGATCCCAGTCATTCACCGCTTCGGGGTAAATATCCAGTACGCTGCCCGTGGTGATGGGTTCGGTGTCATTGACCCACGGATAATGCCAGATCCAATAGAACATACCCACATAGCGATCTTCCCGTACATCTCCGACTTGTGTGTTGTCGGAAAGGGTTCTGCCGAGTCCGTCCGTTGCCGCCCATGTCGAGGGCAGAACGCTTGCAAAAGCGGGCAGACAGCAGGATATAAGCAGAATAAAACTCAGAACAGTGCAAAGTAACTTTTTCATAAAAATCACCTTTGTATCAGTTTATTTGTCGCAAATTTCCACCATCTGATGAATATACACTTGCGGGACGGTGAATTCGGCTCTGCCGTTCTCATATGTAAAATCGAGTGCCGTGTTTTCGGGTTGCAGAACAACGGCGGCGGGTTTTTTGTCGCATTTGACACTGCATTTTACATTATACAGCGGCACCACGTCTTCAATGATTTCCGTGTTGGTACCGCGAACGGTGGTGTGTGCAAACAACAGATGCAGAATGTTTCTGTTTTCTTGCTGCTGCCTTGTGTAAGTCAGCACGGCACGGTCGGGTAAGTCTGCCTGCACGGTCTTTTCGTCGCCGAGCAAGGTGCTCAGCACATGGGTGAAAAGCTCTTTAAAGCACAGGTGTCCGTGCTGTGCGTAGGCGGTGAAAAGATTCCATCCGATGTAAGCGACATTGTTCTTGATGAAAACCGCAGGCTGTTCACTTGCAGGGTCGTCGGGAGCGTGTGCGTGTGAGCAGAAATGCTCGGCGGTGCGGTTGAAATACGGATTGCGGGAAGATGCAACGATTGTGCCGTCTGTATGTTTTGCGGTGTGCAAGGTGCAACGCATGACATACTGCGTTTCGCCGTTGACGGTTTCGTAGTGCGGCACAAGATAGGTCGGTTCAAATTCGCTCTTGCCCGTATACTCTGCACCGAAATCGAGGAAGAATTTTCCGTCTTCCAATCCCGCTTCGGCACTCGCAATCACCTTGCCGCCGTTTGCGGCAAAGGTTTTGATTTTTGCAATCAGGTCTTTGTTTTCAATTTT
The DNA here is from genome assembly GCA_015066385.1 of Oscillospiraceae bacterium. Lineage (GTDB taxonomy): Bacteria > Bacillota > Clostridia > Oscillospirales > Acutalibacteraceae > RUG806. Next base: position 6,142 of record SVOJ01000006.1, on the reverse strand, counting down.
CACATCGGGGAGAATGAGCATTTTGTAGGCTGAAAAGTCCATGGTCGTGTCAATAAAATTATAAAGACAATGGTTTTCGAGCAACATTCTGTTCACACCGATGTCGGCTTTTGCATTGCGGCTGCCCGTCACGGCTTCTTCGCTGAGCACGGCAATGTCGGCAAGGTTGACAGCCCCGTTGAGCCATGCTTCCCTTTGTTCGACCTGTGCATAGGCTTTGCCGATGAGATTGTAGGTTGCCATATTCATTTCACCCGAGGGGTGCATCTGATCACCGATGGAACAGCCTGCACCGTTGGCAACGCTCAAAGCGGTTTCATAAATGAGTGCATTGGGGTGTTTGAATCCGCCGAACTCGCCCCAACTGTGGTGGAATTTGCCCGTCATGCCGAGAAATTCCGTATTTTTCAAAGAACGGACGTATGCCGCGGACAGCGGGAAGTGGTCATAGCCCCAACCGCCCGTGGGCAGGCTTTCCAGTTCAAGATGGGTGTTGCATTCAATGAAACCGTAATTGCCTTTCGGAATGTGGCCGCCGTTGTGGAAAATGGTTGCCGTATCGCTGTATTTGCGCACCGCGGCATTGGTTTTTTCAATGTAATTCTGCAGAACGCGGTCTGCAAACAGCAGGCGGTCGGCTTCGTTTTCAATGTCAAGACCGCTGTTTTTCATGTCGGCACGGCATTTGTCGCAATAGCAAACGCGGGCACCGACGATGTCGAGGAAAATACCGCAGGGATCATACATCTGCATCACTTCTTCGATCTGTTCGCACAGAAAATCGAGGTATCCCGTGTTGAAGCAAAGAAGATGAAAATGCACTTCGTTTTCGTATTCCTTGCACCGTTGGGGATCAGCCGAAACGGCAGAACGCCATTCGGGACGTTTGACATATTCCTTTTCGTCAAAGCCTGCCGAAATGTAAACGGGAGCTCTGACACCGATCTTTTTGCAGGCTTCGAGTTGTGCGCCCAACAGATCAAAGGTCAGCGTGGGGTGTATTTCATTGACTTTTGTGGGATGATACGACCAGCCGTGATGGCATTTGGAAAAAACGGTAATCGAATTGACGTGTCCTGCTTTCAGGGCATTCTGAAACTGTGCTTCCGAAAAATGTGTACCCACAGGCAGTGTGCCGTTGGTGTGAAAATCAAGATGTACCTGTCTTTTTGCAAGCATGAAAAACACTCCTTTTTAAAACAATGATAATTGCGCAACTTTTTTCTTTTTTTCCTTGTATTCATATGCGGTCGGCATAACAAACTGCGGATATTCGCGGTTGAAATAGTCCAAAAGCCCCTGACAGGCGAGTGCATCGTCGAGTGCGTTGTGGTGGTGCTCCAGTGTAATGCCGAGCTGCTCGCACAGGTTATTGAGCCTGAAGGACGGATATTCAGCCCTTGTCAGCAGACGTTTTGCAAGTTCGAGTGTGCACACATACTCCAGCGGTTGTGTGGGGATATTATATCGCATCTGTGATTTCACGAGCGCACCGAGGTCCATCCCCTTGGCACCGTGTGCCACGAGAATGCAATCTTTAAAATACGGTTCGATTTCACCCCAGAGCTGCCCGAAGGTCGGCGCATTTTGCACCATCGACGGCAAAATACCGTGAATGGCAATGTTGTCGGCGCAGAAAGGACATTCGGGGTCGATCAGATATTCTTTTTTAAAAACGATCTCATTGTTTTCCACACGAACAATGCCGATGGAACACACGGAATCGCGCTGACGGTTTGCCGTTTCCACATCAAAGACCGTATAATTCCGAATACTCATTATATCACCACATTTTAATATACCATACTTTATATAATAAGGCAAGAAAAAAGGCAGGTTTACATCAACAAAAACCGCTAAAAATGAACAAATTTCCCTTGACCGCTGACCTTGCATGCGTTATACTGTACGGCGGAGAAAATCGAAAAAAGTATTTTTTGGGAGAATATTATGAAAACTTTTCAACCCAAACTTTTTACCTGCTTCAAAAACTACGGCAAAGGCCAGATCGTCAACGACATCGTAGCAGGTGTCATTGTTGCCATCATTGCGTTGCCGCTGTCCATCGCCCTTGCCATCGCTTCGGGTGTTTCCCCCGAGCAGGGATTGTACACCGCCATCATTGCGGGCTTTTTCATTGCCTTTTTCGGTGGCAGCCGTGTCAACATTTCAGGCCCCACGGCGGCATTTGCAACCATTGTTGCGGGGGTTGTTGCCACACAGGGCATTTCGGGGCTTGTGCTTGCCACCATTCTGGCAGGTATTATACTGATTCTTTTAGGGGTGTTCCGTTTAGGCTCACTCATCAAGTACATTCCCATGACCATCACCACGGGCTTTACCGCAGGTATCGCCGTGACCATTGCTGTGGGTCAGGTCAAGGACTTTTTGGGGCTGACCTTTGCCCCCGGCACCCATGCAATCGAAACCGCCGAAAAGGTGGAGGCCATTATGCATTCCATCGGCACATTCAATTGGCAGGCTCTGCTTGTGGGCGGTATTGCCATGGCAATTCTCATTGTGTGGCCCATGCTCGGCAAAAGATTAAAAGGCAAGGTCGGTATTGTGATCGGCAAAATCCCGCCCTCTATCATTGCGGTCATTGTAGGTATTGTTCTGGTGCGGTTCACGGGGCTTGAGGTCAATACCATCGGCACTTTGTATCCCGATCTTTCGTCCAAGTTCCCGACTCCCTGCTTGCCTGCATTCAGTGCCGAAACCGTTCTTGCCGTGCTTCCCGATGCTTTCACCATTGCGGTTCTTGCCGCCATTGAGTCGCTGCTGTCCTGCGTGGTTTCTGACGGTATGATCGGTGATCGCCACAACTCCAACACCGAACTGATTGCACAGGGCATCGGCAATATCTGTTCGGGTCTGTTCGGCGGCATCCCTGCCACGGGTGCGATTGCGCGCACCGCCGCCAATGTGAAAAACGGCGGCAGAAGTCCTTTGAGCGGCATTGTGCATGCGGTTGTTCTGCTTCTGTTCCTGCTTGTTCTCATGCCCGTTGCAAAGATGATTCCCATGCCCGTCATTGCCGCCATTCTGTTTATGGTGGCATACAACATGAGCGAATACAAGCACTTTATTCACATCTGCCGTCATTCCCCCAAGAGTGATATTCTCGTTATGGTGCTCACCTTTGTGCTGACGGTGGTGTTTGACCTTGTGGTTGCCATTGCAGTCGGTCTTGTGCTTGCAACTGTGCTGTTCATGAAACGCATGAGTGATGTTACGCACATCCGCCGCTGGAATGCAAAAGAGGAATGTGACGACGTAAACGCCCTGCACATTCCTGATAATACAATTGTTTATGAAATTCACGGGCCGCTGTTTTTTGCTGCAACGGACAAACTGAACAGCTTTGCTGTTGAGGAAGACACACACACGCTGATCATCCGTATGGGTGATGTAGCAACCATCGACGCGAGTGCTATGAAAACACTCGAAGACCTGCTTGCAACCTGCAAACAGAATGATGTGCACCTGATTCTTTCGCACGTCAACAGCCATCCGATGAAAGTCATGCAAAAAGCAGGCTTTGTCAACAAGATCGGCGAAGAAAACCTGCCTGCAACCATTGAAGATGCACTTGCAATTGCCGCAAGAGAATAATGGATAAATCCGAATCTGTCAGGGGCTGTTTTCAACAAGCAGTCCCTTTTTCTTGTGCACAATTCACATAGTGGTTGCACATTGTTTCAAAAAGTGGTATAATAAAATAAACCGCCTGGAATAATGCAGTCAAAGGTGTTCCGTTCGGAAAAATTGAGCCTCTGCATTAAAAAAGGAGTTGAATTGTATGTATATTATCGGAGATATTGCGTATGCAGGTCAGCCGAAACCTCTGTTGAAAGTTTACGGTGTGCGTGCATTGGATGATTATAAATTATGGCTTCGTTTCAGCACGGGTGAGGTCAAAATATTTGATTGCAAACCTCTTTTGTCGCAACCTGCTTTTCAATGTTTGCAAGATCCTGCGGTTTTTGCAACCGTCTACATCGATTACGGTGTGCCTGTGTGGAATGACGGCGACATTGACATCGCCCCCGAAACGCTTTATGAAAAAGGCGAGCTGATTGCCGAAGCTGTATAAGAAAAAATAAGAGGTCAACTTGTGAAAAAACAGGTTGACCTCTTCGGTTTGTTACGGTTGTGCGGGGACAGGTTTGTCCTCGCTTTCTTTTTCGACGGAAATAAAATTGTTGCGCTCTGCGTAGCACCACTTCATGTTGAATGCTTTGCAGAAGTCGTCCACGGGAACATACAACTGCCCGCGGTTTCCTCTGTAAACAGCGGTACACAGGGATTTTTCTTCGCCGTTGACAACATATTTTTCACTGTCTTCGGTGAACACGGCGGTGGTGCCGTACATCGAAATGCTGATTGTTCCCTTGTCGGTCTGCACATCCGCACCGATGTAATGTGCGAGCACCGAAGCGGGAATGAACCAAGTGCCGTCTTTGTTTTCGGGCGGGGTCTGGCAGGCGGCAAGACCCGGCTCTGCCCCTTTGTACATCATTCTCGTCTGTGAATACACGGGAGCCACGGCATAGGGACGGATTTCGTCTTTGTCCTTGTCGATGGTGCACTGATCGACGATTCTGCCGTCATCGAAGTAGGAAGTCAGTGTCATTTTGTTGCCGTCCACTTCCACGATGGTGTAGAAATAGCGGTATTCTTCCTGCGGGTTGAACGCACAGTGCCATACTTTGGGGATGGAACGCGATCCGGGCGGATGGCCGTTTGCGTTGCCGAGCGTGTAGTGCACCGTCCCTTGTGACGGACGGTCAAAGAGTTGCTCGTTTCTGCGCGGGAACGAGCGTGCAAAATTATGTTCATGGCCCGAGAACAGCAGGTCATTCATTTCCATGCACTGCATCATCATGGGGTAGGCATCGTAGTTGCTGCCCTCGGGGATGGAATAGCAGATGGGGAAGTGGTAGGATGCGATTTTCCAAGTCTTGTTGCAAGCGGCAAGGTCTTTTGCAGACCATTCGTTGACCAGCACGGGTTCATTGACACCATAGACGGTGAAATGGCAGTTGCCGTAGTCAAAGGTGTAATTTTCGGGGGTCCATCCCTCGGGGCCGTTGCAGGCATACGCACCCTTGAATTGAGTATTGAAGAAAGTGGCAGGCTCGGCATAGAATCTGCCCTCGGAGTCAAATTCGCGGTAGTTGCGGAAGCCGCGGTTGTCGTGGTTGCCCATGGTCATCATAAAGGGAATGCTCTCAACAATGCCCGCAATGCCGCTGAACAGACCGTTCCACTGCTGTTCATGCTGACCGCAGTCGGTGTTGTCGCCGCCTGTGTAAATAAAACGCACCTCGGGGTGCTTTGCAAGCACATCCTTTAAGAATTTATGGAAGCCCGAATAGTCGGGGGTCAGAAACGGCCATCCGCACTGCTGATCGGACACGCAGACAAAACTGAATTTTGTGCAGTTTTCAGGTTCGGTTTCAAAGGTGAATTCCTCGCTTCTGTGTTCGTCACTGCCACAGGTGTAAACATATTTCGTGCCGGGCTTTAAATCCGGAATATGTGCCGAGAAAATGCGGCTGCAGTCAATGTCGCTTTCAAAAATATGGTTTTCGGCATCACAACGAAGAAAATCTTTCGTGCCGATTTCTTTGTATAAACAATAGCCCGTTTCCACATCGGTGCTGTTTCGCCATGTCACGGTCATGGTATGCCGTGCATCGCCGTTGATGGACAGCATGATGTGGTCGGGGTGTACGGAAGACCCGCGTGCGGGTTTGATTTTTTCAGTGTTCATAAAAAACATCCTTTCTGAAGACAGATAAATTATGGTTTAGCGAACTGACGGAATCCCTCAAATACTTGTCACCCCTGAAAGGGGAGATGTCTGCGGAACGCAGACAGAGGGGTTCAGGCGGTTATATCAGACTTTATTGACCAAATTTGTGCAAACTTGGTTAACCCCTCTGTCACTTCGTGACATCTCCCCTTTCAGGGGCGACGAGTGTTTGAGAGGGAAATTCACTTTGCAAATGCAATGGTAAACTAAAATTGGACACAGAGGGGGTATTTTTTGGACAGATGGTGTATAATGAAAGAACAAGATAAAAGACACCACTGGACATGAATACCATCATAGAGAACAGGAGGTTTACCATGA
>SVOJ01000030.1 GCA_015066385.1 Oscillospiraceae bacterium | reverse complement strand
CTGTGGTCGGAGCCTTTCTTAAACCGTCTTGCGGTAGGAGGTGAAACCGATCCACAGTATCCATTACAGTATAGCATACAGTCCTTGGAGAGGGACTCTAATAACTACTACTTTATTATACGAGGAGTTATAATTATGGCAAAGAAAGCCGAAAAAAATATAAACGAAAAAATAACCGCATTATACTGCCGTTTATCTGTTGACGATATAAAGGATAAAGACAAGGACAAAGATAACAAGGATTCGGAATCCAACAGCATCACTAATCAAAAGCGTATTCTTGCAGACTATGCCAAGAAGCATGGATACAAGAATACGATGTTCTTTGTTGATGACGGTATATCAGGTACAACCTTTGACAGACCTGACTTTCAGCGTATGGAACGCATGATAGAAACAGGAGAAATCGGTACAGTTATCGTAAAGGATTTATCCCGTTTTGGTCGTGAGCATATACTGTTCGACCACTATACTCAAGTGCTCTATCCGTCTTTAGGCGTAAACTTTATATCTATTCAGGAGAATGTTGAAACTATAAGCGGTAAGGGAACAGAAATGATGCCGTTTCACAACTTGTTTAACGAGTGGTATGCTTCACAGACAAGCAAGAAAGTGCGTCAGGTTTGGAAATCCAAATCAGATAACGGAGAAAGAGTTTCGCCAACAGTTGCTTTTGGTTATAAAAAGGATAAAGACAATCCTAAACAATGGGTAATCGATGAACCTGCTGCCGAGGTTGTCAGATATATTTATCAGTTGGCTCTTGAAGGCTTAGGTGTTACAAAAATTGCTCGCAGACTTGAGCGTGAAGAAATCTTAACTCCAACTGCATATTACAGTGCAATAGGAAGAAAGACGAGAAATCCGATTACTACTTCATATCGTTGGTCAGAAAACAGCATTGAAAAAATACTCAACAATTTACAGTATACCGGTTGTACAGTTAATTTCAAATCAAGTACAGTCAGTTACAAGGTTCACAAAAGAGTATCTTTTTCAGAAGATGATTGGGTTGTTATCCCAAATACTCAAGAACCAATTATTGATATGGACACTTGGGAACGAGTTCAGGAAATAAAAAAACACCGTCGCAGAAATACTGCAACGGGCAGAGAAAGTATATTTTCGGGATTGGTTTATTGTGGAGATTGTGGCTCAAGATTATATTTTTGTGCAGCTAAAAGTATAAAAGAACATCAGGAGTTCTTCCGCTGTTCTTCTTACAAGGAAAACAGAGGTAGTTGTTCTATTCACTATATCAGAAATGTAGTGTTAGAGAAGATGGTTCTCAAAATTATACGAGAAGCGGCAGAATATATTACAGAATATGAACCCGTATTTCTGCACTTGTTTGCAAAGGAACACAAGTTAAGCATAGCGAACAACCTTAAAGAAGCAAAGTATGAGCTTGAGAAAAACAAGAAACGCATACAAGAGTTGGATAAACTCATTGAGGCGGTATTTGAACAAAATGTTCTTGGTAAATTACCTGATGAGCGTTACAATCGTATGCTTACTAACTATGAAAAAGAGCAAAAAGATTTGATTCAAAAGGTTGAGGATGCAGAGAGGCTTATCAATACCGCACAGCAAGAAAACATTGATGTCAGAAATTTTCTTTCTAACATTCGTCAATGTACTGACTTGAAAGAACTTACACCTTCTATTGTTAATAAGCTCATTGATAAGATTGAAGTCTTTGACCGAGTAAGAGGAGTAGACGGAAAGAAACATGTTCCTATAAAAATACACTTTGTCGGTGTTGGTATAATACAGTTCCCCGATGCTGAAATGTTAGAAAAGACAAAAGAAGAAATGAAAGCTTACACTAAAAAAGCTTCGTAAAAATGAAAACACGGTGTAGCCGTAACTGACTACACCGTATATTTCACCTAAACTGTCCTTATCCACCTGTGGCCAAGACGAGGTATTTTTATTGGATTTTTGGGGTTGAAACCGCAGGAAGGCTGTCGCCTTTCAAGGGTGAAACGCCGAAAAGACTTAAAAATAGCCGTTTTCGGGCGGGTTCGGATTATACCCGTCACACTATGCACAAAAATCCCTGTTTTTTCAGAGTTTCCAATGATACATTTATTGCTGAAATTAAAAGAGAATAATATTGACAATTCGTTACGAATGTAATATAATTTTCATGGTGATCATTATGGAAAGAAGAATTGCAAATTTAATTGTCGGCAAAGCAGGCGGCACCGCCGGGAAAAACTCCAAAACTTATAAGGTGTCATTGCCGAGCAAATGGATTGCCGAACTTGGACTTGCGGATTCTGAAATAGAAATTGCATTTGATGGTGAAAGGATTATTATTTCACCGCACTTATCTGTGGATCAGTTTCTGGAAAACAAAAAATCGCTTGGTCACAGTCTGATGAAGCTTTCGTTTTATGACAAAGATGTGTTATGCAGCAAAATTGTTGCAGACTTTACAGACAAAACCTTGTCTGTACAAAACACAACCGAGCATATAGTAAAGACTGCGTTTGGCAACAACAATGTGCCGACCTGGGAGGATTTTCAGAATTTTCTGGAGGAACGTTGCGTGCCGCGAAGCCGCAGCGGGATCAGAGAATATCTGGAAGCAATCGGAGTGGACGAATATAACCCGCTTGCAATCATCAAAAAAACAAGCGGCAGAATGGCAGAAGACAACCAATGGATTCAATTGGAGGAGATACAGTGACAGTTAAATTTGTAACGAACGAAAAGGTTGCCGAAACATCTTCAAAGGGCAATCAGGAAAAGTGGCTTGATAAAGAGACAAATAAATGGTATAAACTCGATCAATTCGGTTACGAGGCCTTGGCAGAAACCTTCATATCAAAGCTGCTTGAAAAAAGCAACATTGAATCCGAAACACCGTTCACATTCGTTCGTTATGAACCGGAACGGATGCATGTTCACGGCAGAGACAGAACAGGCTGTGCGAGCAAAAACTTTTTGGAGGACGGACAATCTATTATTACGCTTAACCATTTATTCTCCCGTCAGCTTGGTGCTCCGCTCAAAGATAAACTGGAACGGCTCAGCAGCGACAAAAAGCGAATTCAGTATCTTGCAGAAGCAACCGCTGAATATACGGGGCTTGCAGAATTTCCGCAGTATCTCACATTGCTTTTTGAGACAGATGCTCTGTTTCTGAATGACGACCGCCACCTCAACAACATAGCGGTCATTGAGCAAAACGGAAAATTCAGATACTGCCCGATTTTTGATAACGGTGCCGGTCTGCTGTCCAATGTTCAGTTTTCTCCGATGGATATTGATCCCAAAGGACTTATAAAAGATATTGTTGCACGTCCGTTTCATACGAGCTTTAACCGTCAGATCAATACGGCACGAACGCTTTACGGAGCGCAACTGAAAATGCCTGCGCTTACACGAACGGAAATAATGGAATTGCTGATCCCGATGCTCGAATATTACTCCGTGCGTGACAGAAGCATCATTGCCGACCGTGTAACGGAATGTGTCCTTACAAGACAAAAATTCAACCAATGTGTGTAAAATAATTCTGAGGAGCGATAAACATACCCACAGGGGACATACACCTTTCGAGCTTGATGACTGCTATGTAGTGGATGCCATTATTGAAAACAGCATACAGCCCAAAGTGAAAACTCCGAGCAAAAACGGCAAATGTCCATGCGGCAGCGACAAGAAATATAAAAGATGTTGCGGTAAAGAGCAAATATAAAGGAGATCATTATGCCAAAAGAAATATCAGAAAAAGATTGGCAACTCTTTCGGAAAAAGGTAGCCATTTGGCAAGATGCATATATAGATAAACTGAATCAGGAATATATTGAGATATTGAATTCATCGAATTCTCCTGCTGATAAGTTTTGGGAATTGGAAAAGCGTATCAACGCAGACAAGCTTAAAACCGGCGTAGTATGTGATATGAGAAGATCAAAAATGGTTGAAAATATCATCTCTTTCATTACCGATGGTGTTATCGGCATAGATGATTTATCGGAATTCGATGATGATTTAAAGGTAGCCATTCAACTCATACTCGCATTTTAACATAGTTTTTTTGACAAAACCGCCTTGTTCCTTTCTCGGGAACAAGGCGGTTCTGCTTTTTGGAGATATGAAAAGGAAGGATTATCGGTCTTTTTCAAAGGATAAAATTTCACCTGTTTCGGCGTGGATGTCGTATTCGTATTCGATCAGACCGACACGGAATTCCACCTCGTAATGATAAATGCCGTTGTCGTAATCTCGTTCGGTGCGGTCAAACACGGCATCGGCAGCCGCCACACCTGCGTGGTCAAGGGCAATGCGCTTTGCTTCTTCGGGTGTGATGAAAACAGGCTGCTCGAGGGATGAGGAAACGCCGCTGTCAACCACGGAATCGGGCACGGTTACACCCGAAGCCTGCTCTTTGAGAATGTCGCCGAGGATATCAGCAACCTTGTCAATGGATTCCTGCGCAGGGTTGGTAGCGGATCCGGGTTCTGCCGGTGCTGTGCTGTCCTGTTCGATCGCATCCGTCTGTACTTCGGCTTCATTTGTCGGTACGGCTTCTGTGGCATTGCCGATGAGTGCATCTTCAATTGCATCCTCCACGGCATCAGCCTTGCTTTCCATCGCATCCTCAATGGGATCAAGGCGGCTTTCGATTTCGTCCTCAAGCTGTTCAGCTTTGTTTTCCATATCCGAACAACCGCTGAACACAAGAATCGCCGCCAACACCAGAATCAGGGCAATGATGATTTTTTCAAACATAATAAAACCTCCTGTTTTGAGAGCTCAAAAAGATAAATTATGATTTATCGAACTGCGTTCGATAATGATATATCCGCATTCGCGGATATGATATATCTTCGATACGATGAATGATATATTTTCCTTACGGAAAATATGGAGAGTCGCTTCGCTCCGATTTATAGATAATAATATAGAGCGAAGCGGAACGGCGACAGCTTCCGCAATATTTGCAACGCAAATATATCATCCGCAAAGCGGATATCATCACGACGAAGTCGCGATATCATGCACCCCAACGAGGCATATATCATTATTAAGGTTTGCGGCGAAGCCGCTAACTAAAACATAATTTATCCTTCTGAAAACAAATCGGGGGAGCATTGCCTGCTCCCCCTGAAAAAAATTAACCAAAGTATCTCTTGAGCAGACCTTCGAGGCCGCGGCCGTGGCTTGCTTCGTCACGAGAAAGCCTTTTGTATAGGCATTTATAAGCATTTCAACACAAAAACAGCACAAAATGAAAAAGGTTATGTACAAAAAAGTCTTGGCTTTTTGTTTTCTCTGCATACATAAAATTCTGCTCCGAAACTGATATCTTTTCTGTATTTTATGGGGAACGGAATAATAAAACACAATATATTGTTGTCACATTTATTATAGCACATGTTATATTGTGTTTGCAATACTTTTTTAGTATTATTTGCAAAAAATAAACCTAAAGTGGCCTGTCATGAATTGGCGATCGCACTTTTTTGTTAGTAAGGAAGCGTTGAAGTATGCGGACTGCTCATAGCAAGCAACATCTGCCCGGGAAGTGCAGGTCTGTCATTACGGCAGATTGCACAAAATAAGCCGCATATTTTTATGCGTGATATTGCATTATTTTGTTGTTTTTCTATTATATATGTGTTATTATTAATTTATACAATTATGTCATAAAGTCGTCTTTGGGTGTAAAACAGCAAATCGCCAAGGAGACTGCATCCCCCCGCAATTCCATGATAGCCTTTGCAGGTGTAAAACGAAGGAGGAAATTTTATGAAAACACTGAAAAAAGCACTGGCATGCATGATGGTGGTCGTCATGCTGATTTCTGCCGTCCCACTTTCCGGCTTTGTGGGTTTGGAATGGCCGGAACTCAACTTCGGCAACATCTTCAGCAAAATTGCAGCAGCCGCGGACACGGTTGCCTCCGGCAACTGCGCTAGCAGCAGCAGCTGTGATTCAACATACACCAACTGGAAACTGGACAGCGAAGGGGTGCTTACCATCTCCGGTTCCGGGGCTATGGAGAATTATGTGTACACAAATGAAGTACCGTGGGCTTCTTACCGTGAATCCATCAAAAAAGTGGTTATCGAAAACGGAGTCACAAACATCGGTAGTGTTGCATTTTGGAATTGCGACAGCCTTACAAGCATCACAATTCCGGACAGCGTGACAAGCATCGGCAGGAATGCATTTGAAGATTGCGACAGCCTTGTAACTATCACCATCCCGGACAGCGTGACAATCATCGACACTTCTGTTTTTTTGGATTGCGACAGCCTTGCAAGCATCAACATCCCGGACAGCGTGACAGTAATCAGCAACTATGCGTTTTGGAATTGCGACAGCCTTGCAAGTATCACATTCCCCGACAGCGTGACAAAAATCGGCCCTGCTGCGTTTTATTCTTGCGACAGCCTTGTAAACATCACCATCCCTGACAGCGTGATATATATCGGCAATTCTGCGTTTTATTATTGCGACAGCCTTGAAAGCATCACTATTCTGAATCCGGATTGCACGGTTGGTGGCTATGATTACCTTTATTCCGATTCAGGTTACGATCCCGCTATTGATTCCGGTGCAACAATTTATGGTTTCAGCAATTCCACCGCGCAGAGCTATGCAGAACAATACGGCAGAAGATTCATTCCGATTGTTCATTCCGGCACCTGCGGGGAAAACCTGAACTGGATGTTGGACAATGACGGCACGCTGACAATTTCAGGAACGGGTGCCATGACGAATTATTATTTGAATGCTTCTAAGGCACCGTGGCGTTCCTACCGTTCTTCCGTTAAAAAGGTAGTTATCGGAAGCGGCGTAACAAGCATCGGCAGTTATGCATTTGAGAGTTGCGACACTCTTGCAAGTATCTCCATCCCGGACAGCGTGACGAGCATCGGCAGTTCTGCGTTCGATTTTTGCGACAGCCTTGCAAGTGTAGAGTTTGGCGAAAACAGCCAACTAACAAGCATCGGCAGGAGTGCATTTTATGCTTGCACCAGCCTTGCGAACATCACTATTCCGGACAGCGTGACAAGCATCGGCGGTTCTGCGTTCTCCGGCTGCACCGCCATGACGGACATTTCCATGGGTGACAACGTGCAGACGCTCGGCGACTATGCGTTCTACAACTGCAAAAAACTGACAGCTGTCACTGTGCCCGACACGGTGACATCCATCGGCAACATTGCATTTTACGGTTGCGACAGTCTTGCAAGTGTAGAGTTTTGCGAAAACAGCCAATTGACAAGCATCGGCAGTTATGCGTTTGCATTTTGCGACAGCCTTGCAAGTGTAGAGTTTGGCGAAAACAGCCAACTGACAAGCATCGACAAGGGGGCATTTGAGAGTTGCACCAGCCTTGCAAGCATCACCATTCCGGACAGCGTGACAAGCATCGGCAGTTATGCGTTTGCATTTTGCGACAGACTTGCAAGTGTGGACTTCGGCGACAACAGTCAACTGAAAAGCATCGGCAGTGATGCGTTTTATGGTTGCGACAGCCTTGCAAGTGTGGACTTCGGCGACAACAGCCAACTGACAAGCATCGGCAGTGATGCGTTTTATGGTTGCGACAGCCTTGCAAGCATCACAATTCCGGCAAGCGTGACAAGCATCGACTATGCTGCGTTTTATTCTTGCGACAGCCTTGCAAGTGTGGACTTCGGCGACAACAGCCAACTGACAAGCATCGGCATTTGGGCGTTTTATAATTGTACCAGCCTTACAAGCATCTCCATCCCGGCAAGCGTGACGAGCATCGGCAGTTCTGCATTTTATGATTGCGACAGCCTTGCAAGTGTGGACTTCGGCGACAACAGCCAACTGACAAGCATCGGCAGTTCTGCGTTTTATGATTGCGACAGACTTGCAAGCATCACTATTCCGGCAAGCGTGACAAGCATCGACAGTAATGCGTTTTCTTCTTGCGACAGCCTTGCAAGCATCACGGTTGATCCGAATAATAAATATTACAGCAGCGATGAATGCGGCGTTTTGTTCAACCAAAACAAAACAACACTCATTCAATATCCCATCGGCAACACAACAAGAACAAGTTATACCATTCCGGCAAGTGTGACAATCATCGGCAATTCTGCGTTTAGAGATTGCGACAGCCTTGCAAGCATCACCATTCCGGCAAGCGTGACAAGCATCGGCAATGTTGCGTTTTATTCTTGCGACAGCCTTGCAAGCATCACCATTCCGGCAAGTTTGACAAGCATCGGCTATTCTGCGTTTAAAGATTGCGACAGCCTTGCAAGTGTGGACTTCGGCGACAACAGCCAACTGACAAGCATCGGCGAACATGCGTTTGCTACTTGCATCAGCCTTGCAAGCATCAACATTCCGGACAGCGTGACAAGCATCGGCGATGAGGCGTTTTGTGATTGTGACAGCCTTGCAAGTGTGGACTTCGGCGAAAACAGCCAACTGACAAGCATCGGCGAACGTGCGTTTGCTACTTGCATCAGCCTTGCAAGCATCACTATTCCGGCAAGCGTGACAAGCATCGGCGGTTATGCTTTCAATGTATGCACCTCCCTTGACGAAATACATATTGAGGATGTTGCAGCCTGGTGCAATATCAGCTACGGCAATATGTATTCCAACCCAAACTACTATGCCGAAAAGCTGTATCTGAACGGCGAGCTGCTTACTGACCTTGTTGTGCCCGAAGGCGTGACGGCAATCAAGGATTATGTGTTCTACAACTGCAAGAAGCTGAACAGTGTTTCCATTCCGTCCACCGTGACCTCGATCGGCAACTATGCGTTTTCCGGCTGCTCCGGTCTTGCTGAAATTTCCATGAACGAGGGTGTGCAGACCATCGGCAACTATGCATTTTACAACTGCAAAAAACTGACCGCCGTGACCGTGCCCGATTCCGTGACCGCCATCGGCGACTATGCATTCTATGCCTGCAGCGGTCTTGAATATGTGATGCTTTCCGAAAATCTCAATTCCGTCGGCAGCAGTGCGTTCTATGCCTGCTCAAAGCTCGGCAATGCCTATTTCTTCGGCAATGCACCCGCAAGCTTCGGCAGCAATGTGTTCAAAAACACCAAGAGTGATTTCGGCATTTATGTGTTTGACCTGGCGGAAGAAACCGGCTGGACGCAACCGACCTGGAACGGCTACAATGTGTATTTGTCCAACTCCGCCGACCTTGTGACAAAAACACTCGATGCCGACAACAAGGACAGCGCCGGTGTGAAATATATTGTCAATCCTGCAACCATGACCGCAAAGGTCTCCGGCTATGAAGGCACTGCCACCGAGGTGACCGTTCCCTGTGCCGTCAAAAAAGATGGTGTGAAATATACGGTGACTGCCGTTGATTACGAAGCCTTCCGCAACAAAGGCCTCACGCAGATTCTGCTGCCTAACACCATTGAATCCATCGGGGCTTATGCCTTTGCGGAAAACCCGGGTCTTACCGAATTTGACATCCGAAACAAGACCGTAAGCCTCGGTGCAAATGCATTCATGGGCTGCACGGGGCTTGAAAGAGTATATCTGAACCATGTCCTGCCCGCAATCGGCAAAACAACATTCAAAAACTGTTCTTCGTTGAAAGGCATTGTACTCGGATCAAACGTTACAACCATTGCCGAACAGGCATTCTACGGCTGCAAACAGCTGTCTTCCGTCAATCTCGAAAACATCACTGAAATCGGAGAGAAAGCATTTTACAATTGCGACAAATTGCAGCAGCTGACCCTCAGCAGAAACATTGCATCCATCGGGAATGAAGCATTTGCAGACTGCAAGCAGCTTGTCGGCGCCCACTTCACGGGCAATCACCCGCAAACCGTTGGCTCGGACATTTTCGGCGATACAGCCAACGACAAGTTTTATGTCATCTACCCGCCTGCGCATGAAACCTGGCAGGGCAAAGTTACGGATGCACGCTGGCATGATTATCAGGCTGTGCCGTTCAATGCCGTTACGCAGCTTGCACTTGAAGAAGGCGAAATACATTTTTATTTCTTCCGCATCTACGATGTGTTTGGAGAACCCCTTGAAGGCGCAACGGTCACGCTGAATGGACAATCGGCTGAAACCTATGCAGACGGCTATGCCTATCTGCCCACACCCGAAAAATTGACCGTGCCGCTGAAAATCACAAAGCTCGGTTACAATCCCATTGAAAAGGACCATACCATTGAAGCAGTGCCGCTTGCATTCTACACGTTAACAGAAGATCCCTCCACGGTCACTCCGCTGAGCTGTAATGGTAAAAATATCAACACCGGTGTCGCCCAGATCAATGTTGCCGCGAACGAGACCGCTGAAATTGTGGTGTCCGGCTATTCGCAGTTCCCCATTGAGAGCTACAACATCATGCAGAACGGCAATGTGATTAAAACCTCCACGTCTTCAACCATTAGAGTTGAAAATAAGCTGTTCATCCCGGGAGCAGATGTCTATGTTGCCATGCACACCGCAGACGGCAAAACCGTGACCGAAAAGCTCAATATCCTTGTTGTGAATGTAACCGCAGACGGACTGCTCTCCATACCTGATGACAATGCACTTGTGATAGAAACACCTTCTGATTTGCCTTTGCTCGGCAAGACTGTTTTGGCAATCAAGATCGGTGACATCACAAGCGAAATGTCGGCAAAGGTAACCAACGATGAAATCACTGTGGCTTATGGCATTTCCCTTGAACAGGCATTAGGCAGCAAACCATACGACCTGAAAAACTTATTCAGAGTCAAAGGAAAGTTCGGTGCTGATGTGAACTTTGAAATAAAAGGACATATCAAAGCAGACATTGTCGGCGATGATGTTGTTATAAAGGAATATAAGCTCGGCATCGGCGGTTTCATCCAGTTGGATGTCGGAACAACTGTTGTTGCCGTGTTTATTCCCTTGCGTGTTGAAGGTACATTCACAGGCGGCTCGACTATGGAACTGACACTTGCGGTTGATGAGGAACAGGGCATATACCTCGAAGAGCTTACGATGGTGCTTGAATTGGGATTGAAGCTTCGTGTCGGTGTCGGTTGCAAATGGGTTTCTGCGGGAATCTATGGCAGCGGCAAGCTTGCATTCAATTTCTATATTGTTCCGATTCAAAAACTGGTTTCTGTAGATTATGAAATTGAAGCCGGACTTTATGTCAAATATAGCGGCATATTTGTAAAATGGACAAAGGAATGGGCATTGTGGAAATATCCTGACAAATCGAGGTCCGTCAGCAATGGCCGTGTCGGAGCTTCAGCGGGTGATCCGCACCTGCTTTATTCTATGCCGGATATAACCGATCCTGCCAATTATGACTATGTTACCAGAGAATATCTGAACACAAGGTCAGGCTGGTATCCGTCCGGTCCGCCCAGAGTCGGTGCATCCGCACAGGCAACAGACGATGTCACAGCCTCTGCACAGCTGCTGCAGAGCTCGGCATACACGGATCTTGCTCCGCAGCTTATAACCTGCGGAGACACGACCATGATGGTCTATCTCGATGATGATGCTTCCCTTGATGACTACAACTATCAGAAGCTTGTTTACAGCATTTACAGCGAAGAGGGCAAGATCTGGAGCGAACCGCAGTCTGTTGTGGATGACGGCTTATTTGAGACTTCCCCTGCTGTTTCTTCTGACGGCGAACGATACATTTACATCACATTCTCAAGAGCAAACCGCGCCATCACAAGCGAAGACATCGGTGATGAATCCGATGAAGGCATTGCACAGACCATGGAAGTTTATTCTTCCGTTTCGGAAACAGCGGTTGTTGTTTATGACACGCAGACAGGAGAATTCTCTGAGCTTACTGTCCTGACCAACAACGATGTGCTTGATACTTCGCAGATTGTTCATATTATCAATGGTATTCCTTCCGTTCTGTGGATCGAAAATACCGCCAACGATCCTTTCCTTGTGAACGGTGAAAACAACCTTTACAAATCGCAGTTCATCGACGGCAAGTGGGAAACCTCCCTTGTGATTACCGATTGTGGCCTGGTCACAAACCTGGATGCCGGCATGCTTAACGGCAAGGCATATATTGCCCTTTGTGTGGATGAAGACAACGAGCTTCTGACCGAAGGCGACAGCAATATTTATCTTGTTGATGAAAACAGCGGGATATTCTGTCTGACCGAACAGGCCGGTGCATATTTCATGCCCACCTTTGCCACCTTTGACGGTGTTGCACAGTTGGTGTGGTATCAGGACGGAAATCTCTGCTTTATCACCGCTCCCGACGGAGAAATCAGCACAATTCTCGAAACACCCTCCGACAAGCTGTCGCCGCATTTCAAGCTCATTGAAAACAACGGCAGATATGACATTCTCTTCTCTGCAAACAATGACTCCGAAACCGACGAAGAGGGCAATCTGCTCGATCCCGGCAGCGATATCTACGGCATTTTCTATGACAACGGCTGGGGCAATCCCATCAAAATCACGGATGCCGGCAACAGCTACTACATCAATGCCTTTGATGCTTACTACAAGGATGATGAGCTGCTGATTCCGTATCTGCGCACGCTTGTTACCTTCTATGAAGACGGCAGCGGTTATTCGGAAGAATGCGATTTCTATTCTACCCTCGTTGAATTCAACGGCAATATCACCGTAAGCGATCCTGTTTTCGCAGACTCCGATCTGTTTGATGATGATAAGCTGACCGTCAGCCTGACCATCAACAACAGCATGAACAGAAAAATCAACGGTCTGCGCTTTACCGTGACCGCGCCTGACGGCAGTGAAGTGGATACCCTCACAACAGACAGTGTCATTCTTTCGGGCGCAAACGAGGATGTCGAATTCACATTCACACTTCCCGATGAAATCACAGAAGGCGCATACACCATCACGGCAGTGCCTCTCAACGGTAGCGATGCAGATGAAAGCGACAACAGTGTTTCCATGTGCCTGCTGTATCCCGATCTGGTTGTGAATGCAAAGCAGACAATCATCGGCACAAAGACATATATCCATGTAAGTGTTGAAAACACAGGCAATGCGTCTTCCGACGGCACGCTCAATATCCGCATAAACCACAGAGATGAAGTCATCCACAGCCTGCCCTTCGACAGCATTGCACCCGGTGAGAAAAAGCTCTTTGAGATTACCACGGATGCAAGCTTCTTTGACGGTGATGCAAAAACCGGACTTGTCTGTGTTGCGGCTGAAAACGAAAATGATGTCAACACGAACAACAACAAAGCATATATTTCGTTGTTCGATCCTTCCGAAGATGAAATCGATACGGACTCGGTTGCAAAGCAGTCCTCGGTTTATCCGCTTCACTTCTCCTACGACAAGAACGGCGGCGAGGTGACAACGGTTGAACTGAATGCCAACACAAACAGTTTTGAGGGTATTGAAAATGTTGACAACGCTGCATATACACTTGCAGACAACAAGCTGACATTCAACACGGCCTATCTCAACAGCCTTGCCGAAGGTGAACAGACCTTCTTATTCACATTCAGAGACAAAAACAACGACCTGCAGAAAATCAGCGTTGCCGTGTATATCAGTGACACAACGCCCGAAGAAATCACAGGCGAAATCAGCATTGACGGAAACGCAAAGGTAAACGGTATTCTCAGCGTGAACACCGCAAATCTTTCGGAAAACACGGCTGTCTTCACCTGTCAGTGGTACAGTGACGGCTCTGCCATTCAGGGCGCAACGCAGTCCACCTATGCAGTGCGCAGTGCGGATGTCGGCAAGAGCATCAGCGTGACAATCACAGCAAGCGGTAATTATGCAGGCACATTCACTTCTCCTTCCATAGCGATCACATGCGAACACGTTTTCAAAAACTGGATTACTCTGACCCCGGCTACCTGTACCACAGACGGTACACAGAAAGGCTCCTGCGCCTGCGGAGCAACAAGTCAGAGAGATGTGACTGCTCCCGGTCATGCCTGGAGCACCACCTGCACTTCCAACGGTGACGGTGAAAACAACACCCACTATCAGACCTGTACCCGCACAGGCTGTGACGCAACGAGCGATGCAGTCGCCCACACCTGGAACGAAGGTGTTGTTGCTCCCGATCCCACCTGTGAGGACGCCGGTATCAGAACCTTCACCTGCACCGCTTCCGGCTGTGGCGCAACCTTCACCGAAGCAGTGGATGCCAACGGTCACAGCTACGGCGAATGGATCGCTGAAATCCCCGCAACCTGTATTGCAACCGGAACAAGAGGACATTATGATTGCGCAGATTGCGACAAGCATTTTGATGCCGATAAAGCAGAAATTGCAGATCTGACCATTGCGATTAACAGCGCAAACCATGTCCACACAACCGAACACGAACAGCAGGCTGCAACCTGCACCGATATCGGTTACACCGCAGGCACATTCTGCGAAGATTGTGACAAGTGGATCTCCGGTCACGAAGAAATTCCGGCAATCGCCCACAAGAACAAGGTTCATCACGAAAGAGTGGAATCCACCTGTTCCGCGACCGGCACCATCGAATATTGGTCCTGCCCGGATTGCTCCAAGAACTTCTCCGACGAAGCTTGCACAACCGAAGCTACCGATCTGACCGTTGCCATCAATCCCGAAGCACATAAGTGGGATGAAGGTAAAGTTACAACCGAACCCGGTTGCCATCAGATGGGTATCAAGACCTACACCTGCGAATATGACGCAAACCATACCAAGCCCGAAGAAATCGGTTACGATCTGAATAACCACATCAACACCGAAAACCACGATGCGGTCAAAGAAACCTGCACTTCTGTCGGCTACACCGCAGGCGTTTACTGCACAGATTGTAAGGCTTACATCTCCGGTCACGAAGAAATTCCGGCAATCGCACACAAGAACAAGGTTCACCATGAAAAGGTCGATGCAACCTGCGTAGCAACCGGTATCATCGAATACTGGTCCTGCCCGGATTGCTCCAAGAACTTCTCCGATGAAGCTTGCAACACGGTTGTCACTGATCTGACCATTGCAATCGACCCCAATAATCACGATCTCAAGACAACGGAAGCCAAGGCTCCCACCTGTACCGAAATCGGTTGGGATGCATACGTAACCTGTCAGCGTGAAGGCTGCGGTTATACAACCTATAAAGCAATCGAAGCCAATGGTCACGATTATGATCTCACCACCGGTACGAACAACAATAACGGTACCCATACCGTCACCTGTAAGAACTGTGGCGAAAACACAGAAGGTCATACGGATGTTGTTGATTGTACCTACGGCGAAGGCGTTGTAACAGATCCGACCTGTACTAAGGGCGGCTACACAACCCACACCTGTACCGTTTGCGGCTACTCCTACACCGATATCGAAACAACTGCTACCGGACACAAGTTCGGCGCATGGACTGCCAATAACGATGGTACGCATACAAGAACCTGTACTGCATGTACCGATGAAGAAGGCAGAACCGAAACCGCAGATTGTACCTACGGCGAATGGACCGAAACCAAGGCTCCCACCTGCACCGAAAAGGGTGAAAAGGCGCACACCTGTTCCGTATGTAACAACACCGTAACGGAAGAAGTCGAAGCACTCGGTCATGAATACGGCGAAGCAGACTGCACCAAGCCTGCAACCTGTACCCGCTGTGACGCCACCACCGGCGAAGCTCTTGGCCATGACTTCACTGTATTTGTTAAAACCGTTGACTACACCTGCACCGAAAAGGGTTATGACATCTACAAGTGCTCCCGTTGCGATGCAACCGAAAACAAGAATTATACCGATGCAGCTTGCCGTCCAGAAGCAGATTACACCGTAACCAAGCAGGCTACCTGCGAAGCAGACGGTGAAGAGTCCATTTTCTGCTCCGCTTGTGATAAGGCATTGGTCACCACCGTCATTGAAAAACGTGCACACGTTTACAAGGACAACGGTGTCAAGACTTCTGCAACCTGCGTTGCAGAGGGTGTCATGAACACAATCTGTACCAATGAAGAAACTGCAGAATATGCAGCTTGTGCACATGAATCCACCCGTGTGATTCCCGTGGACAAGGATGCTCACAAGTGGGAAACCGAATACACGGTTGACAAGAAGGCATCCTGCGATGAAGCAGGTTCCAAGTCTTACCACTGTGAATACTGCGATGCTATCAACGCTGATTCTGTTGTTGATATCGCAAAGAGAGAACACAACCTCGTTGATACCACCGTTGCACTTGCACCCACCTGCTCTGCAACCGGTATCATGAACCAGAAGTGTGATTGTGAAGAAACTGCCGAATACGAAGCCTGTTCTTACACCACCACAAGAGTGATGGATAAGGTAGCAGATGCTCATAAGTGGGAAACCGAATACACGGTTGACAAGAAGGCATCCTGCGATGCAGCAGGTTCCAAGTCTTACCACTGTGAATACTGCGATGCTATCAACGCTGATTCTGTTGTTGAAATCGCAAAGAGAGAACACAACCTCGTTGATACCACCGTTGCACTTGCACCCACCTGCTCTGCAACCGGTATCATGAACCAGAAGTGTGCTTGTGCAGAAACAGCTGAATACGAAGCTTGTGACTACACCACCACAAGAGTGATGGATAAGGTAGCAGACGCTCACAAGGCAGAAGCTGAATATATTCAGACCATTGCTCCGACCTGCTCTGCAGTCGGTGAAGAAAAGCTCTACTGCGAATACTGCGATGCAGTTCTCGATACAAGAGAAGTTGCAATTGATGCAGATGCTCACAAGTGGGAAACCGAATACACGGTTGACGTTAAGGCATCCTGCGATGCAGCAGGCACCAAGTCTTACCACTGTGAATACTGCGATGCTATCAACGCTGATTCTGTTGTTGAAATCGCAAAGCGTGAACATAACCTCGTTGATACCACCGTTGCACTTGCACCCACCTGCTCTGCAACCGGTATCATGAACCAGAAGTGTGATCACGTTGGCTCAGACGAATACGAAGCCTGCGACTACACCACCACAAGAGTGATGGATAAGGTTGCAGATGCTCACAAGGCAGAAGCTGAATACATTCAGACTGTTGCTCCGACCTGTTCAGCTGTCGGTGAAGAAAAGCTCTACTGCGAATACTGCGATGCAGTTCTCGATACAAGAGAAGTTGAAATTGATGCAGATGCTCATAAGTGGGAAACCGAATACACGGTTGACAAGAAGGCATCCTGCGATGCAGCAGGCTCCAAGTCTTACCACTGTGCACTTTGTGATGCAAAGAACGCTGATTCTGTTGTTGAAATCGCAAAGAGAGAACACAACCTCGTTGATACCACCGTTGCACTTGCACCTACCTGTTCCGCAACCGGTACAATGAACCAGAAGTGTGATCACGTTGGCTCAGACGAATACGAAGCTTGTGACTACACCACCACAAGAGAAATCCCCGCCCTCGGACACAAATGGGGCGAATGGACAGTGACAATTCCTGCAACTTATTTGCAGGAGGGCGAAGAGATCCGTACATGCAATGAATGCGGCACAACAGAAACGCACACACTTGATAAGCTTCCTCTGCCCGACAGCATTGTTATTGCTGAACCATACACTACTGTAAAAGTCTCTGACGGCTTCGTGGTTACAAGTGTTAACAAAACTGTTGCAGACCTGCTGGCTGTATCCAATGCAACAAATGTTTTGACCGCAACGGGCGAAAATGCCGATGCTGCTACAGTCCTTGCAACCGGAATGCAGTTGGTTATTACGGACGGTGAAACTGTTGTTGGTTGCATGGAAATTGTAATACTCGGCGATGTTGACGGCGATGGAATTATCACTGCAGGAGATGCCAGAATGGCACTTCGTGCTTCTGTCGGACTTGATGTGCTCAATGCCGCACGGCAAAAAGCTGCTGATACAGACACCAGTAACACGATTGCTGCATCGGATGCTCGTGAAATCCTTCGTGCTGCTGTCGGTCTTGACGATCCTGTTGTGTGGTTCGAAAAAATCTGAAAAGCTTTGTAATGCACTCCGTTTGCGGATGTGCCAATGTACTGCAATAAGATTTTGACGCATCCTCCGTTGTTTCGCATACCAAAAAAAAGCCAAAATAAGTATAGAGTCTGATCAAGACAAAAAAGTAGTCCTCGGAAGAATCTGAAGGACTACTTTTTAAATATGACAGAACTTTTAAAACATCAAGTAACCATTTGATCAAGCCATAGACATATAATGTTTTTGTCTGAGCAGGCGATTGAGTTCATTCTGTGCGATCTGTATTTTGCCGGAGTTCTTTTTGAGTGAATTGGCAAAAACGGCTACTTTTTTTCGCTGCCGTGCTTAAAACCATTGTGATCGGTTGATTACATCACATATAAAACAGAACCGCCCTCGAAAGAAGCCGGTTCTGTTTTTGGAGATATGAAAAGGAAGGATTATCGGTCTTTTTCAAAGGATAAAATTTCACCTGTTTCGGCGTGGATGTCGTATTCGTATTCGATCAGACCGACACGGAATTCCACCTCGTAATGATAAATGCCGTTGTCGTAATCTCGTTCGGTGCGGTCAAACACGGCATCGGCAGCCGCCACACCTGCGTGGTCAAGGGCAATGCGCTTTGCTTCTTCGGGTGTGATGAAAACAGGCTGCTCGAGGGATGAGGAAACGCCGCTGTCAACCACGGAATCGGGCACGGTTACACCCGAAGCCTGCTCTTTGAGAATGTCGCCGAGGATATCAGCAACCTTGTCAATGGATTCCTGCGCAGGGTTGGTAGCGGATCCGGGTTCTGCCGGTGCTGTGCTGTCCTGTTCGATCGCATCCGTCTGTACTTCGGCTTCATTTGTCGGTACGGCTTCTGTGGCATTGCCGATGAGTGCATCTTCAATTGCATCCTCCACGGCATCAGCCTTGCTTTCCATCGCATCCTCAATGGGATCAAGGCGGCTTTCGATTTCGTTTTCAAGCTGTTCAGCTTTGTTTTCCATATCCGAACAACCGCTGAACACAAGAATCGCCGCCAACACAAGAATCAGGGCAATAATTACTTTTTCAAACATTTTTATTGACTCCTTTCATATACGGGTATTGGAAAATTTTTATCTTTTTATAAACACTTTTCAATAGCCGCTATGATTTTTTTAACAAAGTGCGCAGTGCCGAAATAAGATATCAGATATGCAACGGCTCCCATCGCAAAGGGGAAAAGCAACACCCACCAATCTTCCGTGCCGCCGAATGCAAGGGCAAGAACAAGGCACAATTCCGCAAAAGCCAAAAAACCGAACATGCAGGAAAGAAAAATACGGATTCTTTTGGTCGGCCGGCAGGTAAGCAGCAGGTTGTTTTGCGCATCCGTTTCACTGAATTCACCCTTCACATCTGTCACAAAACAGTTATAGTATTCGTTTGAACACACATCTGAATACATTCGGACAAAACGTTCGGGGTGCATTTGAAATTGCTGATCGTTGACGCAACAGGAGAAATGTGTATTGCAGTCATCCTCCAGTTTTGTCACAAGACGGTTCAGCGATTCATCATCCGGTTGTTTTCTGACTTGCAGAGAAAACTTATGTGTCAATCCGAATTTCATAGCTGCTTCGCCTCCTTTTCGTTTTGAAAAACAAAAGAGTATTGCGGAAAAAAGAGCAAATCGGGGGAGCATTGTCTGCTCCCCCTGAAAAAAATTAACCAAAGTATCTCTTGAGAAGTCCTTCCAGTCCTCTGCCGTGGCGGGCTTCGTCACGTGCCATTTCGTGAACGGTGTCGTGGATAGCATCCAGGCCGTTTTTCTTTGCACAGGCGGCGAGGTCGAACTTGCCCTGGGTTGCACCGTATTCGCAGTCAACGCGCCACTTCAGGTTGTCCTTGGTGGTTGCCTTCATCATGGGTTCGAGGTCTTCGCCGAGCAGTTCAGCAAACTTTGCTGCGTGTTCTGCTTCTTCGTAAGCAGCCTTTTCCCAATACAGGCCGACTTCGGGATAGCCTTCACGGTGTGCAATGCGAGCCATGCACAGATACATACCGACTTCGGAGCATTCGCCGTTGAAATTCGCCATGAGCTGTTCAAAGATATATTTCTTGTCTTCTTCAGAGATGTCGGGATTGTTCTTGACGGTCTTGGCGTAGACACCGTATTCGTGTTCGGCTGCCAGCTTCATTTCACCGACGACTTCGTTGAACTTTTCAGCGGGAACCTTACAAACGGGGCATCTTTCGGGAGCTGCGTCACCTTCGTGAACATAACCGCAAACGGAACATACAAACTTCTTCATTTTCATTACCTCCATAAAATACATATAAAATTATTTTTTTGTTTATGATAACACTTTCGTGTTATGCTTTACATTTTTTGCAGGTGCCGTACAGCATGATCGCACCTGACAGGATTTCACTGTCGGTCATCGTTCTTGCCTGTTCGATGATCGGTTCTGCATCCAGCGGCAGGTCGATGACCGTGCGGCAGGTATTGCAGATGAGGTGGCTGTGGCCGCAGGCGTTTCCGTCGAACCGTACCACACCGTCAGCGGCGATTTTTTGCGCCTTGCCTTCTTCACACAGTTGGGTGAGATTGCGGTAGACCGTTGCCAGACTCAAAGCGGGGAATTCCTGCTTGACGGAAAAATAAATTTCCTCTGCCGTGGGGTGGTCATACCGTGCACACAGGTGGGCGTACACTGCGTCCCGTTGGCGGGAGTGTCTTTGACTGACCATTTTTATTCTCCTTTCGGCTGTTGCGTTATCGCTAACAATAATCACTATCATTATTATACTTACTTTTTCCGAAAAGTCAATACCTTTTTCAAAAAAAATTCAAAAACCTGTGTAACACTTTTTCAGATCATGTGTATACATGTATGAAAGGCAACGAAACGCCGAACAAAAAACGAAAACATTTTTAAAGGAGACGTTACAATGGTTATCACAAATGAAAGAATCGAACTGCTCGCAAACACTCTTATGAAAGACGCTGATTTCGCAAACGAAATCGTTGAAATGGAAGCCGAAGATGCCGTCAAGGCTCTCAACGCAAAAGGCTTTGACTTCACCGCTGAAGAACTTGCCGCATTTGCTGAAGATCTGTGTGCATTCCTTGCAGAAAATGATCAGCTTGGCGAATCTGATCTGGACGATGTTACCGGCGGTTGCTATTACCTTCATCGCCGTCCTCCGTTCCGCCGCTACACCCACTATCACTACGGCCCCTACTGCGTAACCGTCAGATACCGCAATTGCCGCTGGTAAGAAATAAGATAAAGTAAATAGAAAAGCAAAAAGGATTGCCGGCGGCAATCCTTTTTCTGTATTTATTATTTATTCTGCAGAATCCTTTTGTTCAATCAGCGGTTCCGTTTCGGGCGCATCGTCATCCATTGCAATTGCGCAAACAAGGCATTCCTGCACGGTCAGAGATTCGGCATTGTTGTCTGCAAGAACCTGTAAAACCCCTTGTCTCATAAGCACTTGCCAGAATTCAACTTTATTCGCGCTGATTTGTTTGACGGACAGTTCCTCATTGCCGTTGATTGCTTTTTCGGCAAGTTCACGCGATGAAAAAACGCAGGTAAAAACACTATCTTTTTCTGTCATTCTGACGGGGTTCCCTACAGCATCGACAACCACAAAAAAGTCATTATGTTTCAGCCAATCGGCCGCCATGGAAAGCATGAATTTCCGATTGGTTTCCTGTGTTTGCTTTGCATTGTCCGGATAACCCCAGAGCGGACAAGAGACAGTGGCATGCACAACCGACATAATTTCAGCCAAAGATAAATCCGTAACCATACTATGATCCGGGGTTATACCTTCCCGCAGGCAGGAAAAAACATATTTCTGTCTTTGTTCTTCGGTCAGAATATCATTGCGCAGGTCCAATTGAAGCACACCTTGCTTTTTCTTAAAAGAATCAAATAATCCCATAAGTGTTCCTTCCTTTTTTGCGTTGTGTTTCTATTATATCATAAAATTCTGACAAAAGCAAGTATTTACGATAAATCGAATTTTACCTTATCCGTTATCAAGTGCTTTTTCAACAATCTCCGCGCTTTTATCACCGTTTACATATGCACCGTTTTGGTAAAAAGGCTCTGCATTGATATTTACTGCAGCACCGGCAGGCACATATAAAACAGCCTTTATGTCTTGCGGGAGAGTAAGGTCGATCCTGTAATTTCCGTCAACCTTTTCATATTCCAGAGTGATCAACCCTTTTACACTCGGAACGGTACAGGTCATATGGTCGGACAGCGTATATTGAGGCTCGATTTTAACCTTTTCATAGCCGGCTTCAAGGGGGGTGATGCCTGCAAAATGCTTACTCATGATAACAAGAGGTCCGCCGCTCCATGCGTGATTCTTCGTGCCGCGCCAGGAGTCCCAGAATTCCCAAAGGGTCGAGTAATCCTCGTTCACCATATCCGCATATCTGTCCTTGATTCTGTCATATGCCGCTTCATATTTTCCCATTTCGCAAAGGGCTTCCAGAACATAGTATTCCATATACGGGCTTGCATTTTGAGTGGTTGTAAGCACTTTTGCAATCGTATCATACTGCTCTTTTTGAGCAAGACCGGACAAAACTGCAAGGGCATTGGCTCTGTCGTCGCATTTCTTTACGTCTTCACTTTTGAAGCCTTCTTCTGTCCAAAGAGTCTGATAGCCCTTTGCGATGGTTTCCTTCCTTTCGGAAATAAATGAGATGTCTTCGTCTTTGCCTGAAAGTTGTGCCATTTTCTCTGTGGCGCAAAAAGCATAGTAAACCCAGGCATTTTCGATCGCTGTCATATCTGCTTTCGAGCCCCAATCAGCCCAATCCCATGAGCCGCCGCGATGAACGACAAGATTATTTTCACCGATTTCCCAAAGTTTCAGATAGTCAAGGGATGCATCATAAACCTTTTTGACAAAAGCCTTGTCGCCGGTATATTCATAGTAAGTAAGGAAGCCTACGATTCCTGCAAGCTGCTGAACGGGAAGCTCAAAATAATCACCGTTTATGGGGACTACAGTCTGCAGCACTTTTGTGTCGTCAATGTGAGAAAGCATCGCCTGCACACCCTTTTGATACAGCAGGTAGGAATTGCTGTCCAAAGAGTACATGGTCATGATCATTTCACTTGTAACATCGCCCCACCATTGGGCTCTTTCTCTATCGGGACAATCCATAAAATTGTCGCGCATGGTAACATAGAGAGTCCGCAGGGATTTTTGCCACAGAGAATTCAGAAATTCATCGTCGCACTTGAAGTCACCGCTGAATTCGCTGTCATAGCCCGTTTCACGGTATTTCAATGACAAAACCGTAACACCTTTGGGTATTTTATAAGTAATATGCTCTCCGTTAAACCAGCCTAAAGCCTCAAACTCCTGCTCGCCCTCTTTGGTTATATAGGTCGTTGAAACTGCGCCGATTAAAGTGTTTTCCGTTGTTATGCGAATCTTTTTTCCTGCAGGTGCTATGATTTTAAGATAGGGCGTAAGCTGTGCGTTATAAGGAACATCAACGGTGATTTTTTCACCGAAAAGTTTACTTACGGTATGGTTTTCGAAATCCTTTGCATTTTCATACTCTTTAAGACCGTAATCCTTCAGAAAAGGGATTCCTCTCGGATAAAGTTTACCGTAAACACCCTCGCCGCCGACGGCATATTCGGTTGCATTTTTCCAGGAAGAAACATCATAAACTTCATTTGTCCAATCGCCCGCATCTTTCCTTGCATCGAAATAAATACTGTATTCGGGAAGTCTGTAATTGGGCGGATAAAGAGAACTGTCAACGAAAGCACTGTTTCTTTTTACTTTCCAGCTTTTGTCGGTAATGATGGTGATATCCGAATTTTCAGCTTCAAAAAGGAAGCCGCCCTGACCGCTGCCGCAATAAGAATAACTTGTTTCATTATCCCAGAACCACACCAAAGCACAAATTGCGTTTTCACCTTCTTTGAGGAAAGGGGCAATATCTATACTGTCATAATAGCCGCTGTTTTTATCGGGGCCTCGTTTCACGTTTCCCTCAAAAACAACGGTTTTTCCGTTTATGTAAAGCCAATATTTCGAATCGCCTGCAATATAAGCGGTAAGTTCTTCGGGCTTCTTTTCAATATTGACCTTTTTATGAAAGCACATCCATACATTTTTCTGCGTGAGGTTTTCCTGATCCCAAATCCATCTGGCCTTCCAATCGGTTTTCTCTTCGGTAGAAATGCTGCTGTATCCGGGAATACTGTCGGGAATCTTGTAATCATTTGCAAAAGGTATCATTTCCGCTTCCCCCCATGAAAAACAAGAAGAAATAAAAGCCGCCGCTATTGCAAGATAAGAAATAATGGTTTGTAAAATTTGCATAGGAATCCTCCTGACAGCACCTGTGGTGATACATGTATTGTATCACAAACGGTTTACAATTTCAACTTCAATAAAAAGCCGAAAGAAGACACGGTGTTGCGGAAATTTCCGTATCGGAATTGACATGTGCGGACTGAAAGGATATAATATAATTGTACATATTACGAAATATGTCAAAGAAATTGAATGTGTCGGAGGAAATGTTTATGGATTCTGTTGTTGCTTTTTTTAATTCTGTCAATCCGCGCTACATCATGCCCTTTTTTACAGCCCTGAGCATATTTCTGACTTCTGTTTGTTCCTTTTTTATTCCTGCCGAGCCGCAGGGGCATATTTTTACACCGCCCGCAGAGCAGAACGCAATAGCAGAGGTTTTTGAAATAACGGATGAATATGTGATCGTTGTTTCCGAAACTGCAAGCGAAGCGGAAATCACCGCCGCAAACCTGCTCAAGGATACCTTCTTTGAAATAAACGGAACGAAACTCGCTATTATCACCGACAGCACACAAAAAACCGAAAAAGAAATTGCAGTCGGACAAACCTCCCGGGAATACGACGATACGGTTGATTATGCAGCACTCGGCGATGAGGGTATCTGCATTAAAACAGCAGGAGATGATATTGCCATCACAGGCGGCGCAAAGCGCGGAACGCTCTATTCTGCCTATACCTTCCTTGAAGAATATTTCGGATATCGCAGATTCACACCCGATCTGATCGTTATTCCCGAAGCTGAAAAACTGCTTGTTCCCGTTGAAGTTGACTATACATATGTTCCGCCTTTTATGTACAGACAGACCGACTGGTACAGCAACACCAGCAAGGACTACAAGGTCGCAAACAGACTCAATGACGGCACTATGGCTGAAAATTTCGGTGGCGGTGTTGAATATGCAGGACCGTTTTGCCATACTTTTTCTTCCCTTGTGCCGACTTCGCTCATCGAAACCGAGCCCGAACTCTTTGCGCTGGGCGTGCAAACCGGTGAAAGAACCACAGACCAGCTTTGTCTGACCAATCCGAAAACGCTTGCAATCGCAAAGGCAACCGTTCGTGAATGGTTGGCAAAAAATCCCGATGCCGCTTTTGTGTCCGTCACGCAGAACGATAATTCCAACTACTGCGTCTGCGATGCCTGTGCAGAAATTGATGACGCGGAAGGCAGTCATGCGGGCACGATGATCCGTTTTGTGAATGCAATTGCAGATGATATCAGGGACGATTACCCCGATGTGCTCGTTGACACCTTTGCATATCTCGACGGCTACACAAGACAGGCTCCCAAAATCACTGTTCCGAGAGATAATGTTGTGATCCGTCTTTGCTCCATTGAGTGCAAGTTTTCCGCCCCGATGGACAGCGGCTATTCCGAAGACAACGATCGCTTCATTCAGGACCTGAAAGATTGGTCTGCAATCAGTGACCATCTTTTCGTCTGGGACTACACCACCAATTACAGCGGCTTCCTGCTTCCGTTCGGAAACTTCGGTTCCATTCAACGCAATCTTCAGATTTTTGCCGAACACGATGTCATCGGTGTTTTTGAAGAAGGTACCAGCGGCAGGGGTGGAGACGGTGAATTCGCGGCACTTCGTTGTTATATGCTTTCCCGCCTTATGTGGGATCCATATCAGGATGTCGATAAACTGATGTACGATTTCTGCAAAGCTTATTACGGCGCAGGCTATCAGCATATAATAGATTTCATCAACGGAATTGACGAAAACAACGGCTTCGGCTTCAATATAATTCAATATTGGCTTATATTCCCGGAGCATATTGATATGGAATACGGCATGGGCTGCTTCGATAAATATTACTCTACAACCATTCTTAACATTGATAACAAAAAGCTGAAAGAATATGATGCGCTGTGGGAAAATGCGATCGCACAAGCTGAAGCCGATTGGCAGAAGGAAAATGTGAAGCGCTCGCAGATTTGCTGGAGATACTGGAAAGCAAACATGAAGAAAGGTGAATTTTCCTCCTTTAACGAGTGTAATCGCAGAGAAGAAAACGAAAAACTCTATAACGATATGGTGCATTTCGGAATCACAACCCTGATGATCAGCAATGCAAGGCACACAGGTCGCCTTGCCGAAAATCCCGATTTCGTAGCTGTTCCTTCTGAATGGGTCGTGAGCAAATAAACTTTTTCAAAATTGAACTTGAAACAAAAGACAGAGCATCGTAAGTTCGGTGTTCTGTCTTTTTATCATTGTGCACGCTTCTTTATGCACGCTTACGCGTGATGATATGCACCTTCGGTGATGATATACAGCCTGTCGGCTGATGATATGCCATTGCTTTCGCAATGGATAAAAAAAACGATTCTTCGGCGCAATACCATTAAGTTAAGAAACGAACCGAGTTCTGAAAAGAGCCCGGTTTTGTTTTTTGAAAAAATATTGCAAAAAGACTTGACAAATACGTAAAAATGTGCGGGCGATTTATTAACCAAAGTTAATAAATCGCCCCTTGTTAATAGGAAGATGAATTCGAAAGCAAGGAGAATGCACAATGATTA
>SVOJ01000029.1 GCA_015066385.1 Oscillospiraceae bacterium | reverse complement strand
GGTCTGTGGTCGGAGCCTTTCTTAAACCGTCTTGCGGTAGGAGGTGAAACCGATCCACAGTATCCATTACAGTATAGCATACAGTCCTTGGAGAGGGACTCTAATAACTACTACTTTATTATACGAGAGAGGTTAAAAAGATGTTAGATACCAAATTTGATCAGGAATGACCCTTGACAGATGTGTGAAGAAACACTGTCAAGGGTCATTTCTATTTTTGTTGCAATAGTTTCAAGCCCGGTGAAGGGCTGTTTTTTTATGCCTTTTTGTAACATGGTATTTTACAATTCAGAAATAGTTGTGTAAATTTTATCAATACTGTTGTTTGTTACTTGATTTTTGCAGAATAATATGTTAATATTGTACAAAATGAATTTGGAGTTGATTCTATGCAAAAAACAAAAGCGGCTAACAATATTCCGCCCGCAAACGCACTTTCACCGGAGCATGGCAAACATATCAACAAGTTCGAATATTTTTGTTTGATGCTTGCCCGTGTCGGCGGTATGTTTGGTACCACTCTCACAGGTACGCTTGCAACGGCTTTCCTGCATGAACTGTATTATGGACCTTCGGGCGTTGATTCAGAACAAATTGCAGAGATTCTTGCCGTGCAGACCACGCTTACCACTGTACTCGGTCTGTTGTTCGGTTTTATTTCCGCCATTGTGGTGCAGAAATGGAAGACCAAATGGGGGCGCTACAGACAGTGGTACATTATTTGTTTACTTCCGATTTTCTTTCTGACCGTTTTCTATTTCTATGTACCCGAAAGCTGGTCGGTTCAGCAGATGACGATGCTTCGTTACGGCATTGCTTGCTGTCAGACCATCTTCAATGCCTTTAACAACCTCGGACAGAATGTGGCACAGGTCATTTCCCCCAATCCCAAAGAAAAGAAAACAGTTGCCACCATCTGGCAGTTGTCCTACTATCTCGGTTACGGCGGAGCTTATCTGTCCACTTTTGTGTACGGTATGTTCAGCGATGACAAGAACAAGATGTATATGATACTCGGCACCCTTGCCGCTGTTGTTACCCTGTTCGGCAATCTGATGTGCGGGCTGTTCTGTAAAGAACGTATTGAACTTCCCAAAAAGGAAAAGGTCAAGATCTCGAAGACCCTTTTCTCGCTTTTCAAACTCAGAAATTACCGAGCATATCAGATTATGGCATGGGTCAACAACTTTGCAATGCTCGGAAAAATGTCCACCTATCTCGCTGCTATCACCGTCGGCTCTTCAAAGAACCTGCTTCTGACTCTTCCCACGGCAATCGGCACGGTCGTTGGCAATCTTATTACCACCAAACTTTCCAAAAAGTACGAACCTACCAAGTTGCTTAAATTCTGCGGTCCGTATTCCATGATTTCTGCCGGTATTCTGTTTGCGATCTGTGCAGTGGAAGCCAAATTCGGCATCTATTTCTTTGAGGGATGGAACAGTATTTTCTTCTATGCTTTTTATTTTCTGTTCGGTGTCGGTATCGGTGTGCAGGAACTTTCAAACTCCCACTTCAACGTCGAATATTATGACTATCTTGAATGGGAAACAGGAGAGCGCATCGAAGCCATCCAGGGCATTATTCCCGGTTGGATCAATACAGCTATTAACTATCTCAAGGAGCTTGCCGTTCCGTTCATGATCGCATGGATCGGTTATCAGTCTTCTGCTGAAGGCGACCTTGTTGCCACCATGCAGGCTCAACCGACTTACCTGAAGACCTGCCTGTGGTTGCTTGCATTTTTGGTGTTCGGCTATGCAATCAGCAACCTGCTCAAGGCCATCATTCTCAAAACGATGTATGATGTTGAGGGTGAAAGAAAAGAACAGATGTACCGTGACCTCGAAGTTATGCGTGCAGAACGCCACAAGGAAAACGAAGCTATCGCTGCAGGCAAAGGTTGATTTTGTTTGCTGTAATTGTAATCTTTTGCATGCGATTCTCATTTATGTAAGAGTACCCTCCGGCTGAGACCGGGGGGTACTCTTGCGTAACAACAAAGAAATTGAGAGAAACTGAATCCATTTCAAAACAGCAGTTTTTTTGCAGATTTTTAATTTTATATGGTATTGCAAAACAGAACAGGGATGTCTGTTGTGCCTATTTACATAAACATATTGAATATATACCGTTTTTGTGGTACAATTATGATAACAATTTGTTGGAGATCAGAAATGAAATCAAAAATCAAACGAGAAATAGTAGAATTTAAGATACTTCTGCGCTCAATCCCCGCTACTGTTGTGACGTTGTTCGTAGTCAGCGTAGTATGTATGAACCTGCTTGCAAACAAAACCTTGTTGCAGCTTGATTGGATCGCTCTTGACGGCGGTATTCTGATATCTTGGCTGTCTTTTATGTGTATGGATATCATTACGAAACATTTTGGACCGAAGGCGTCAAATCAAATATCGCTTCTTGCTGCATGGATCAATCTGCTGACCTGCCTTATTTTCTTCATTGCCAGTATTATTCCTTCCGCTGCCGCCGATTACACCGCATTTGACGGAATTTTTGGCGGTACGTGGTTTATTCTGCTCGGAAGCACGATTGCCTTCCTTGTATCAGCGGTAATCAACAATACGATGAATTGGATGATTGGTAGAAGTTTTAAGAAGAATCCTGACGGAAAACTTGCATTTGCAATGAGAGCTTACATATCAACATTTATCGGCCAGTTTCTTGATAATCTCATCTTTTCAGGCATCGTATTTATGTTTTTTGCACCGATCTTTTGGGATGGTTTCCACTGGACGTTCATCCAATGTGCAATGTGTGCTTTGACAGGCGCTGTGGCTGAACTTATAATGGAAATTGCATTTTCGCCGATCGGATACCGCATTATGAGGAAATGGCAGGCTGAATCTGTCGGAACAGATTACCTGAACTACATAGAAGAGGTCAAAGCAAAATGAAAGTTTTAATAACAGGAACATCGCAGGGAATCGGTAAAGCAATCGCAGAGTTGTTTTTGAAAAAAGGGCATACGGTTGTCGGGATAGATAGACAAAAGACAAGCATAGAACATTCTTCCTATACCCATTTTGTCTGCGACGTCAGGGATACGGATAATCTTCCCGATGTCAAGGATGTAAATATACTGATTAACAATGCCGGAACACAAAACGAGGCTGATATTGATGTCAATCTTAAGGCTTTGATCTATATAACCGAAAAATACGGCATTCAGGAAAGAATCAGATCTGTTTTGAATATCGGCTCCGCAAGTGCGCATACAGGATCGGAGTTTCCTGAATACTGTGCAAGCAAGGGCGGAGTCCTGTCTTACACAAAGAATGTAGCCATGCGAGTTGCTAAATATGGCGCTACCTGCAATAGTCTGGATCCCGGTGGGGTTCTGACACCTTTGAATGAGTGTGTAATGAACGATCCGCAGTTGTGGAAGCAGATTATGGATGAAACACCCCTGAAAAGATGGGCGACACCCGAGGAGATCGCACAGTGGGCATATTTTCTCTCGGTAACAAACACATTCTGCACAGGACAGAATATTCTGGTGGACGGCGGCGAGTCGATAAACTATCATTTTGTGTGGAAAGAATGAAACAATCCCCGAGCCGGTCAAAAAAATCGGTTCGGGGATTGTTAAAAAAGTTATGCAGAGATTTATGCCGCAACGATGCTGTTGTGCATGGCATGGATGACGCTTGTGATAACGGTGATATTTGCACCGAACAACTCCACGATGTCATAAGAGTCAAACGGAGATTTTTCAATCAGGTCTTCGGCACGGATGTCGCCGTTTTCACGCACATAATCAATGATGGATTTCACAAACTCCTGTTGTTGTGAGTTGAGCACATTGCCGCTGAGGAATTCGCCGAACTTTTCGTTGACGGCTTCCTGCTCAATGCCGACAATGGAGCGTATGAATGCCGCGAGATTGTCAATTTCGGTGGTCTGTTCATAGTCTTCTTTTGTGCCAAGCTCCTGCCATAAGATGCGTTCAAGCTCCTGCACATCCTGTGCATTGATGGGCTGCAGGTTCTGAATCTTACGGATGGTTTCGTTGTCGGTGTGGGCGGCGAGATAGTCAAGCACCTTTTCTTTGTAGGTTCGGATGTCGATCAGTCCGTCGCCCGAATATTCATCGTCATCCACAGTGTCAATAAGATCTATTGTAACAGGATTTTTTCTTGTTTCTATGTATTGCAACAGATCACGCACTTCCAAGCGGTATTGTTCAAGCTTGTCAATCGTCGGGTGTTCCCAGAACTCAACCGACACAAGCTCCAGAAGTGTCTGCGATTTTGCCATTACATCTGCAACACCTGCGGCGGTATCAAGCAGAACTTTTGAGATTCTTCTGACCCGTTCCACCTGCTTGTGTGCTTTTGCAGTGAAACCGCCGACCGACAGGACGGACAATTCAATATCCATGAATTTCAGGTCAAAAGCAAGGCTGTTTTTGTTTTCGTCGGCGTCACTGTCAACAAGCGGAGTCAGATGCAGCTGCATTTCTTTCTTTTCAAGCAGCGACAAGTGCGACCATTTTTCATAATCGTTGTATTTGTCCACATACGCCATTTGCTCACGCACGGAGATTCTTGTACTGTTGCGTTTGATCTCCTGCACCTTGCCGAACAGTTCGGGCCTGAGTTTGTCGTAATAGGCTTTGTTGATATCCACGATCTGGTGCTCGTATTTCTGCAATTCAATCAGAATATCCAGTCTGACATCAAACAGCTTTTGCGAAAGATTTTTGCCGTTGGCGGTTTTGTCACCCTCGGGATTGCTGCCGAAGTATTCGAAATTTGCACAGTAGTCAAAAATGAGGAAGTGCGTTTTGTCTTTGCCGTCAAGCACACCTTCGCAAAGGCGTGTACCTCTGCCGATCATCTGCATGAATTTGATTTTTGACTTGACAGGTTTGAAGAACACAAGGTTCAGCACCGCAGGCACGTCAATACCCGTGTCGAGCATATCCACCGAAACGGCAATTCTGAAATTTTCATCTTCTTCAAATTTGGTGATCAGATCATTTGCGTTCTTGACCTGATTGTCAATGAGTTGACAGCAGTTTTCACCGTAAGCAGGGTAGATTTCCTTGAATGCATCCACAATCAGCTTTGCATGATTATGGTTGTAGGCAAATACAATGGTTTTGCCGAGCTTCTGACCGTAATCCACACGCAGACCGTTCTGCATCAGGTCTTCAAGCACCTTGCGGCAGGTGTCGATGTTGTAAATGATCTTGAACAGCTTTTCTTTGCCGATAACGGTGTCGTTGTCGGGTGTTTCCTCGTCAACAAGAATGGACTCTACTTTCTTTTTGTCGTCTTCGGACAAGTCCTTGTATTGAATGCCGTGGCTCAAAAGCTGCGTGGTTTTCGGGCAGACCTTGAACGGAACAAGGTACTTGTCCCTGACCGCTTCTTCAAGCGAATAAGCAAAATCGGGCTCGCTGTTTTCGCAGTTAAAAAGCTGATAGGTGCTTGCATCCACTTCGTCCTTGGGGGTTGCAGTCAGACCGACAAGCAGACAGTCAAAATATTTGAAAATAGCACCGTATTTGTTGAACACCGAACGGTGTGCTTCGTCAATGATAATCAGATCAAACCGGGCACTTGAAAACTCCTTGTTTTCGGCATCAATGTAGCCGATCATGGTCTGGTGGGTGCTGAATGTGATTCTTGCATTCGGCTCGTTTGCCAAAGAGCGATCCGACAGCACACAATAGGTCATATCATCAAGTATGTTGCGAAAATTGTTGAATGCCTGACGCACAAGGCTTGTGCGGTCGGCAAGGAACAGCACGTTTTTGACCCAACCGTTACGAAGCAGCAGCTCAACCAAGGAGATTGAAACCCTTGTTTTGCCCGTACCCGTTGCCATGACGATCAGCCCTCTGCGGTGCTTTTGGTTGAAGCGTTCGCAGATGCTTGTGATTGCCATTTTCTGATAGGGTCTGCCTGAAATATCGTCACGCACTTTCAGGTCGGTGATGTCACCGCGTTCGCGTTTTTGCAGCATGTATGTAAGCTCGTCCGCCGTGTGGAACGCAAGCACCCTGCGTGCAGGGTAGATGCCGTCAATCACAAAAATGTCGTATCCGTTTGTGTAATACAGCACCGGCACATAACCGTATTGTCTGCACATGCAATCGCCGTATTGCTTGACCTGTTCGCTGCCCTTGAGGGCTTCCTCGCTTGTCCTTTTGGCTTCCACAATGGCAAGGGGCTTGCCGTCTTTGCCGTACAGCACATAATCGCAAAAGCCGACACCTGTTCCGTGCGGCAGACCCTCCACGGGGATTTCGCAGCAGGCTTTGCCGGGAAAAACCGTTCCGCAGGCAACTTGTTTGCCGTCTGCAAGGGTGCGTGTGGTGTTCGGCAAGCAGATCTCCCACCCTGCTTCACGCAGATAATTGTCAATGTAAATTTTTCTTGTTTCTGCCTCGCTCATGTATTTGGGCAGAACAAGATTCTTGACCGTTTCTGGGGAGTCGAATTTCCGTACCGTGAACTGTGCGAAGAAAACAAGGTTTTCAAAGGCGGTCTGTGCTTCCTTTTTGGTGACCTTCAGCCCATGCTCGGCATTCATGCCCGCCTTGCGGATGAAGTGTAGGCTTGCCAGCAGAACGGCATTGTCCGCAAAATCCGCAATCACCCTGCCGTCAATCAGTTCCAGCATGGTGGCACTCTGCGGCATGGCAATACCGTACCGATCGTAAATGAATGCGATCAGTTCACCCAAAGCTGCCCTGCAGGCAATGGCTTTTTCGGCAGGGGATGCCGCTTTTTCGGCAATTGTTGAAAACATTGCCAATGCTTGATGTTCGGCTTTTTCTTGTATGAAATTAAAATCTTTCATAAACATCATCCTTGCGTTTGACTTATCGATGTCTTGTTATAGGAGACTGCTCAATATCTCTATATATCTGTCTGTTATTTTGCTCAATTGCATTGCAAATACCTTCAAGCAATAATTCCATAAACTCATCGAAATAGTCGTTATCAATGTAGTATTTTAAATCTGGATTATTGTTGAGGCTGTAATTTATGATTTCTTTAATCTCATGTTTTTGCAATCCATATTGCATAAAATTTTACTCCTCATATTTTATGTTAATGTATTTAATAAGTGTTTCTAACAATTCTAATGTTGATTGCTGTTGTTTCATCCAATTACTATGCTTTGCTTTTACATTTTGAACAATACTGCTTCTGGCACAAGTATCATAAAAAATATTATTCACTTTTGTTTTTGTAAGCTCATCTATATCAACATTAGGAGTAAGGGATTCTGCGATGTGATCAAATATATTTTCTTGGCTATCTAATAATACATAAGTTGCGAAATAATTTCCAAAATTTACTATGTTACACTTTGTATTTAGTTGATTTTTAAGTACTTCATTAAGTATGCTATATATTTCTTTGCTTAACTCTTTTTGTGAATCAATATAGTTTTCGACTGTGATATATAGACTTTCCATTGATTCTTTTAAATGATTAGGGACTTCAATATATCTTGAATCTGTTTTAATTCGATCCCATGCTGTATATTGTATTAAATCAATGTCTTTATATGGTGCTTTTACATATGTTATACGAGAGGGAAATGGTTTTTCTTTTAATTGAACATAGTGTATTTCGGCTAATTCGTCGTATAGAGGTTTGTAAATCAGGTTTTTCTTTTTTGTATTCGTTTTAGCTTTTAATTGTTGCTTATTGGAATAACTTGTTCCGATTAAGGTAAAAATGCCGCCGACGATGGCACCGAAAATTGCTGAAAGCATCGTAATTATATCTGTGCTTAAATTGGATATATCAAAAATAGTTCTGATGTTGAAATTCTTAAATAAAGGAATAGCAATATTAATTAAAATTGTGATAATAAGAGTGTACATTAAAGGTTTATTTTGAACAAAAAATAATTTGACCTTTTCTTTTTTCATTTAAAATGTTACTCCTTAAATTCCCTTAATTTATAGTTTTGCACCCACCCGTATAAATGTGTGCCGTCTTCATTTAACCAACAGATATGTACCCATTTTTTATATTTTTCTACTACTTTTACTATTTTCCCGAGTGGTAATTTCTCAATAACCTGCGATGAACAATCCGGCTTAATACGTGGTTTGACCTCTTTTTCTGCTACAAAGCAGATAGATTCGTTGATGGTTATATTGCCATTTGTAACATAATTGACGTATTGATTTTGAACCTCTTGGATATAGTAGTTTGTTGAATAATCATTGGTTATGTTGATGTTAAAAGTAATATCAGGAATATCATGAAAGAAGATGTTTGTTAATATTTGAAGAACTGCAACAAGCACTTTCAAATATTCAAGCAAAAGTGATGTCGAAATCTTTTGTTGTTTTTGCTTGTTTTCCTCTGTTGCAATTTCAGTTTCCAATATTGTATCTTCTTCTGCTTCTTCAATTGCATCAATAACGACTGGAATAACTGTTTCAATGCTATTTTTGTATTCTAACGCATCAGCAAATGAAAGACTGGCGATGTTGCTGACTGCTAATTTTTGCAGAACTGAATTTATATTTCCAATAGCAGACATTGAAGCCAATCCTTTGCTTGCGATAACATCAAAAGCACTTGAAATGTTGCCCAATATGTTGTTTTGATTTAAATTATTGATAACAGCAGACAGTGCTGTAGGTGAAGAGATTACAGTGTCTTGTGCAAACTGATTTCTCACTGATTTTGAGAATGCCAAAGTAAAAAATGTAGATTCTGTAATATCATATATCTTATTTAATTTTTCAATCAGATTGTAATAATGTTCAAAAGGATCATCCATGTATGCTGTTCTTATCGAGGACATTATTTTCTCCTTAATTAAAGTATTTCTGCATCAGACTGTCAAACAAAAGTTGTGCTTCGTCAAGGGCTTTTTGTACGACAAATTTTGATTTGTTGACTTGTTCGACGAAGGCTGAAAACTGGTTTTGAAGTTCAATAGGTGGCAAATAGATTTTAATTCTTTGTAATTCCTGTGCATTGATATTTGCTTGATTTACAGCACCTTTTGCCATACTTCTAAGTTTTTCTTTTAGCGAAGGCAAATTCATATAATTTGATAGCACAACAGGCAAAAGTTTTTCATTCAATCTAATACGGATGATGTATCCTGCTATAACCATTTCATCAGGCAAGTCAAATATGCAAGTTTTACCAACCAATTCAATGCTATTCGTTCTGTTGAAAAGAACATCGCCTTTGCGAACAATGCATTTCTCAATTTCATCATCAGGAATGTCGATATACTTCATATCAGACAAATCCAAATGCCCGTCGCAGGTAAGATTATTCATTCGCAAATAAGGATATTTACCACCTTCGATAGCGGGTTTACTCGTTCCATATCTAACATCGGTAACAATATCGCCAATAGTCACAATATCCCAGCCATACGGATTGAGTACAGGATCCCCAAACATCTCGACAAATCGGGCTTTTACTAAATCGTTAAGCAGTTGGAGTTGTTGCTTTCTCGATTCTATTATTCTTTCAATACTTTCTAATACCTTTACTATTTCCGCTTGCTTTTTTTTATCCGGATATGTAACTTTAACTTTCTGCAAAGATTGTCTTACAATTTGGGGTTGAGCCGATCCAGTAATAACATCCTCAAAACCTCTATTTAGAAGATAATAATAAAGGTATTTGATATCAACCTCATCCGTAAGGTTATCAAGTGCCATAGCATTGCCATTTATATATGAATACGGCTCACAAATATTCAGAGTTCCACAAGTCGCACCTCGGCAAGTAACCAATAGTGTCGGCTCTTCGTGGTTATATTCCGAATAGCATCCAATAACACCATTGGCACCGTAAACCGGATATCCGCTATCTGTTAGCATATCTGCAGAAATGGTCTTCCATTGTTTTGGAAAACAGATTTCACATAAGCCTTTTGTTGTTGCCATCATAGCATCCCCTCCAGTTCTGCTAATCCTGCCGTGATCTGCATTTCCAACTCGCGGATATTTGCCATAATCTCCGCTGTGGACGGGTATTCGACGGGTTTGTATTCTGTCCTTTTGTACTTATTGACAGACAAGTCATAGCCGTTTTCGACAATTTCGTCTTTGGGGACAAAGAAAGACTGTTCTGTTCTTGCTCTGTCCTGTTCCGCTGCCAAATTGTTGAATCTTGTAATGATGTCGGGGATGTCGTTTTCTTGTGTCGGGGTGCGTTTGTCGTCAAGGGTAAATCCGTCCGCCTGCATGTCATAAAACCAAACATCCTTCGTGCCGGACGGGTCTTTGGTGAACAGCAGAATGGCGGTGGAAACCCCTGCATACGGCTTGAACACGCCTGACGGCATGGAAACAACCGCTTTCAGGCAGTTGTTCTCAATCATTTCCCTGCGGATTGCCTTGTGTGCAGAGGATGAGCCGAACAGCACGCCGTCCGGAACAATGCACGCACATCTGCCG
This sequence comes from Oscillospiraceae bacterium, assembly GCA_015066385.1. Classification (GTDB taxonomy): domain Bacteria; phylum Bacillota; class Clostridia; order Oscillospirales; family Acutalibacteraceae; genus RUG806. The sequence continues at coordinate 17,966 of SVOJ01000029.1, read as the reverse complement.
CCGAGCTTCAGGGATTTAATAAACAGGGCAAGGAACAAAAGCTCCGTTTTCTTGGTTTTGCACAGGGAAAGAATGTCTTTGCTGATGTCTTCTTCAAACACGCTGCCCTTGAAAGGCGGGTTTGCCATAATCAGGTCATATTCTTCCCGCACCGTATTGTCGTCGGACAGCGAATCCTGCCGTGCAATGGTGGGTTCTTCCACACCGTGCAGCAGCATATTCATTGCCCCGATGCGAAGCATGGACGGGTCCGTGTCAAAGCCGCTGAACATGGTTTTGTTGTAGTGGTTTCTGTTTTTGGTGTTCAGCAGTTCCTTTTCGTAATGCTCGTTGATGTACTTCGCCGCACCCAGCAAAAAGCCTGCACTGCCCATGGCAGGGTCAAGAATGCGGTCGGTCACGGCAGGCTTGGTCAGGTTGACCATCAGGTCTATAATATGGCGGGGGGTTCTGAACTGTCCGAGCTTGCCTGCAGAAGACATTTTGTTCAGGCAATATTCATACACGTCGCCCATAATGTCCTTGTCGCTCATGTCAATGTCGCTCAGGCAGTCCACGCACACGGCGAGCACCTTGGGTGTCGGAATCATAAAAACGGCATCGGTCATAAAACGGGAAAAAGCGGTGTCCTTGCCGGCACCGTTGACGGTTTTGATGAACGGAAAAACATAATTGCGGACAAGTTCGAACATGCTTGTCGGGTCTGCATTGCGGAACTTGCTCCAACGCAGCTCGCAATAAGGCTTTGCCATGTTCGGATCATCGTCCACCAGAAAGTCGCCTTCCTTGAAGATCTTGCTCTGATAGGTGATGCCGAGTGCCGCTGCACCGCCTTCTTTTTTTGTTTCGTTGTCGTCCAGCAGCTTCATGAACATAAGATAGGTGATTTGTTCCAGCACCGTCGTCGGCGACGAGATGCCGCCCGTCCAGATCGTGTCCCAGATTTTGTCAATTTTGTTTTTCAGTTCACCGGTAATCATGCGTTTCTCTCCGTTTTCTGATTCTTTGTGATATAATTATACAAATTACATTATATCACACCTGAATAATATTTCAATATAATAATGCAATAAAACCGACAATTTGCGTCCGATCAAACGGACTCAATCTGTCGGTTTTTGATTTTTTCTGTTGAACAAGCATTTGAGCAATACAAATTGTTGTTGATACACGGGCAAAAAGTGTGACAAAACAACGATGGAAAATCGTTGTAGTCACCTGTAAGGGGATAGACGGGAAAGAAAAAAGCCTTTCAAGAAGCCACAAACGGCTATCTGAAAGGCTTTTGCGTTGGTCCGAGTGGCGAGACTTGAACTCACGGCCTCTTGACCCCCAGTCAAGCGCGCTCCCAACTGCGCCACACCCGGATTTATTCAACGGCACTTATAATAGCACCATTTAATCTAAAAGTCAATAGGTAATTTGAAAAAATTTAATATTTTTTTAAACAGCTTTTTTTGTGTTCTTCGTTGACAAAGGATTGACAGAAGAATATAATGAATCTGCTGATTAAAGATGCTGTAGGTGTTGCTTATGACAACTGAAATTCTTGAAAGATTTTTAAAATATGTTAAAATTGATACGCAGTCGCAGGAGAATGCAACTTGTTTTCCGAGTACCGATAAACAGAAGAATCTTGCCCGTATTCTGGCAGATGAATTGAACGCTATAGGTGCTGCCGATGTTTACTTTGACGAACAGTACGGCTATGTCTATGCGGTGGTGCCGGCTACCGATGGTGGCAGAAAAAAAGATGTGCTCGGATTTATTGCTCACATGGATACGTCACCTGATGTCAGCGGAGCAGATGTGAAGCCGACAGTTGTTGAAAATTACAACGGCGAAGATTTGATTCTGAATAAGGCTCTGAATATTGTTTTAAAGGTCGATGAATTTCCTGAAATCCGCAAGTATGCAGGAAATACGCTTGTTGTTACCGATGGTACCACTTTGTTGGGTGCGGATGACAAAGCAGGTGTTGCAGAAATTATGACCATGACGGCTTATTTGCTTGCACACAAGGAAATTGAACACGGAAAAATTGTTGTTGCCTTTACGCCCGACGAAGAAGTCGGCGCAGGGGTGGAGCATTTTGATATTGCCCGTTTCGGTGCTGATTTTGCTTACACAGTGGATGGCGGCGAGCTGGGTGAACTGGAATATGAAAATTTCAATGCAGCATCAGCAGTCATTACGGTAAACGGTGTCAGTGTGCATCCCGGCAGTGCAAAAGATAAAATGAAAAATGCAAACCGCATTGCAATGGAATTTAATTCTTTGTTGCCGCAATGTGAGGTTCCCGAATGTACCGATGGCTATGAAGGCTTTTATCATCTGTCCGATATGCAGGGCGATATTGAAAAAGCGACATTGCATTATCTGATTCGTGAACACGACAGCAGACTTTTTGCACAACGCAAAGAACTTGTTCTCTCTCTTGCCGATAAACTCAATGAAAAATATGGTGCAGGATCCGTTATTGCAGATGTGAAAGATTCTTATTTTAATATGAAAGAAAAAATCGTTCCGCAGTTTTCTTTTCTGGTTGACAATGCGGTTTCTGCCATGAAAGAATTGGAAATTGATCCGCTGATCCGTCCCGTAAGAGGCGGTACGGACGGTGCCGCTCTGTCGTTCATGGGACTGCCTTGTCCGAATCTTTGCACAGGTGGACATAATTTCCACAGTCGTTTTGAATATATCTGTGTTGAATCCATGGAGCAGATAGTTCGTTTACTTATTAAACTTGCCTGTGGTTGAGGTGAGGTTATGACACAGGTTGTTGCCGCTTTAATATGGCAGGATGAAAAATTTATGATTTGTCAGCGCCCTGCACATAAAACAAGAGGTCTTTTGTGGGAATTTGTCGGCGGTAAAGTCGAAGCCGGGGAAACAAAACAAGAGGCACTTGTACGCGAATGTAGAGAAGAACTGGATGTCACGGTGCAGGTGAGTGATGTGTTTATGCAGCTTGTGCATGAATATCCTGATCTTACAATTGAGTTGACTTTGTTCAACTGCACGATCAAACAGGGAAGTCCGAAAAAACTTGAGCACGCCGATATACAATGGATTACTCCCGAACAGATCGAGCGATATGCATTTTGTCCGGCTGATGAAGAAATTTTAGAAGAAATAAAACTGAAATATAATTGTGAGGTATGAAAATGAAAGACATTCTGACAGCCCCGTTTGTGGAGGAAATGAAAAAGACCACCGCCAATATGTATCGTCTCGGTTGGGATGAGCGAAACGGCGGCAATATCAGCTACATGCTTGAAGAATCTGAAGTTGCACAGTATCTTGATCTGAATCAGGTTATCCGCACCATTCCGACCGGATTTGATGCAACCGCTCTCATCGGTAAGATTTTTATCGTTACGGGGACGGGCAAGTATTTCAAGAATGTGCAGGATGATCCCGAAAACAATCTCGGCATCATTCGTATTGCCGAAGACGGTACAACGGCTGAACTTCTCTGGGGGTATGCCGACGGCGGCAAATTTACAAGCGAACTGCCTGCACATCTGATGAGCCACATGGCAAGACTTTCGGTCGATCCTTCCAATCGTGTTGTCATGCACAGCCATCCCACAAACACACTTGCTATGAATTATGTACATGAACTTGACGAAAAGAGCTTTACACATACGCTTTGGGAAATGTGCACGGAATGTATTGTTGTGTTCCCGGATGGCATCGGTGTTCTTCCGTGGATGCTTTGCGGTACGAATGAAATCGGTATGGCAACGGCAGAAAAAATGAAAGAATTCCGTCTTGTTGTGTGGGGAATGCACGGTATCTACGGTGTCGGCAAAAACCTTGATGAAGCATTCGGCCTGATTGAAACGGTTGAAAAAGCCGCACAGATTTATATGTTGACAGCACATTTACCGAGAGTCAACACCATCAAAGACAGCGAAATGGTTGAACTTGCAGAGTTTTTCGGTGTAAACTACAGAAAAGACTTTTTGAATCTTTAATATTTGATTTTGGCGGGGTTTTTTGCAACCCCGCTTTATATTTTGCAAATGATTCGTCATATTCGACAAAAATTACAAAAATTTTGTAACATCGTTTCTAACAAAATAGTCAAAAAACACTTGCAAAATTATAAAAATACTGCTACAATGTCAAATGGGGGTGGTTTGTTTGCCAAAGAAAGCAACCAAAAGCGATAATGCCGGTATGAATTACAATGTACCGATTTATCTGTTTCATCAGGGCAGCAATTGCCGCAGTTACGAATTCCTCGGTTCACACCGTGTGCAAAACGGGGTTGCTTTTCGTGTCTGGGCACCGAATGCGGCGGCTGTCAGCGTTGTAGGTTCATTCAATGGCTGGGATGAAAATGCCTGTCCGATGACCAAAATCAGCGAAAACGGAATCTGGGAAGCGGTTTCGGATGCGGTGCAATTGTATGATACTTACAAATATTGCATCATAACGCCGACAGGTGAGAAGCGTTATAAAGCAGACCCTTACGGCTATCATTGCGAAACCCGCCCGGACAATGCATCCAAATATTACGAGCTTGAAGGCTATGAATGGCATGATGCGAAATATCTTGCCGACAAAAAGAATCACCGTGTTTATGATTCTCCTGTTAATATTTACGAGATGCATGCAGGCTCATGGAAGCAGTATCCCGACGGAAACTTCTATTCTTATCGTGCGCTTGCCGATGAGCTCGTTCCGTATCTGACGGAAATGGGTTATACCCACATTGAACTGATGCCCATTATGGAGCATCCGTTTGACGGTAGCTGGGGATATCAGGTAACAGGCTATTTTGCTGCGACCTCACGCTACGGCACACCGCATGATTTTATGTATTTTGTCGATAAATGCCATGCAGCCGGCATTGCCGTGATTCTTGACTGGGTGCCGGCACACTTCCCCAAGGATGCGCACGGACTTTATGAGTTTGACGGCAAGGCTTGTTATGAATATGCGGATCCTCGCAAGGGCGAGCATCTGCAGTGGGGAACACGGGTCTTTGACTATGGCAGAAATGAAGTCAGAAGCTTCCTTGCTTCGTCTGCATTCTTCTGGCTCGATAAATATCACATTGACGGACTACGTGTGGATGCCGTTGCCTCCATGCTCTATCTTGATTACGGCAGAGAACACGGACAATGGATGCCGAACATCAACGGCGGAAATGAAAACCTCGAAGCGGTTTCATTTCTTCGATTCCTGAATGAATCAATCTTCCGTGAGTATCCCGATGCATTGATGATTGCCGAAGAAAGCACGGCATGGCCGCTCGTTTCAAAACCTGTCAATATCGGCGGTCTCGGATTCAACTTCAAGTGGAATATGGGTTGGATGAATGATATTCTCCGCTATTTCTCATTGGACGGTTACTTCAGAAAATACAATCACGATCTGATTACATTTTCTTTCTTCTATGCCTTCTCCGAAAACTTTGTGTTACCCATTTCGCATGACGAAGTGGTGCACGGGAAGAAGTCATTGCTGAATAAAATGCCGGGTGAATATGAACAGAAATTTGACGGCATGCGTGCTTTTCTCGGTTATATGTATGCACATCCCGGTAAAAAACTGCTGTTTATGGGGCAGGAATTCGGGCAGTTCATTGAATGGAATGAAAAACAGCAACTTGACTGGTTGTTGCTGGATTATGAAAAACATCAGAAATTGCAGTCTTATGTGAAAGAACTCAATCATATATATAAAGATAATGCACCGTTCTGGCAGATTGACTATTCATGGGAAGGATTCAATTGGCTTGTCAGTGATGATAACAACAATTCCTGTATTGCATTTTCACGCAAGGATGAAAAAGGGGATACGGTTGCAGTCGTTTGTAACTTTACGCCGGTTCAACGCGATGATTATTGCATCGGATTCCCCGAAGAAGGAACATTAACTCCTTTATTCAATTCCGATGAAGAACGCTTCGGCGGCAAAGGCCTTGAATTGAAAAAGCGTATCTCTGTCACAGACAATCCCATGCACGGCTATTCGTATTCATTCCGGCTGACGCTTCCGCCGATGTCGGTTATATATTTAAAATTCAAACCCAAAGCAAAAAAACAAACAAAGAAAAAAACTTCAAAGGAAGGATGATTTATTATGGGTGCTAAAAAAGAATGTATCGCCATGCTGCTTGCCGGCGGACAAGGTTCCAGACTCGGCATTTTGACCCATTCCATTGCAAAACCCGCCGTACCTTACGGCGGCAAATACCGCATTATTGACTTCCCGCTGTCAAACTGCACCAATTCCGGTATCGACACGGTTGGTGTGCTGACACAGTATCAGCCGCTGGCTCTCAATGAATATATCGGCAGCGGTCAGCCGTGGGACCTCGACCGCATGGACGGTGGTGTGCATATTCTCTCCCCCTATCAGCAGATCAAGGGCAGTGAATGGTACAAAGGCACAGCCAATGCCATTTATCAGAATATCAACTTCATCGACCGGTATGACCCCGAATATGTGGCGGTTCTCTCCGGTGACCACATCTACAAGATGGACTATGCCGAAATGCTTCAATTCCATAAGGATCACAATGCAGACTGCACCATTGCTATGATGGAAGTGCCGTGGGAAGAAGCATCCCGTTTCGGTCTTATGCTTGTCAATGATGACGGTGTTATTACCGAGTTTGAAGAAAAACCGAAGAACCCGCGCAGCAACAAGGCTTCCATGGGTGTGTATATGTTCACATGGAAGAAACTGCGTGCTTATCTGATCGCTGACGAAGAAACAGAAGGTTCCAGCAATGACTTTGGTAAGAATGTTATCCCCGCTATGCACAATGCCGGAGAGAGAATGTTTGCTTATCAGTTTGACGGTTACTGGAAAGACGTCGGAACCATCGACAGCCTGTGGGAAGCAAACCTTGATCTGCTCAATCCCAAGGCAAATATCGACCTGACCGACCCTGATTGGAGAATTTATGCAAAGAATTCCGCGTTGCCCCCGCACTATATTTCCAAGGATGCAACTGTGCAGAATTCGCTCGTTTCCGGTGGTTGTAAAATTGAAGGCAACATTGATTATTCGGTTATGTTTGCCAATGTTACGGTTGAAGAAGGTGCCAATGTTCGTTATTCCATCGTTATGCCCGGTGCAACGATCAAGAAGGGTGCAACCGTACAGTATGCCATGATTGCAGAAGATGCCGTGATTGAATGCGGGGCTGTGGTCGGTGAAGATCCTGAAAGAATAGAAAATCTTGATAACTGGGGTGTCACCGTTATCGGTGCAAAGGTCAATATCGGTGAAAATGTAAATATTCCCGCAAAAGCAATGATTGCGGAAGATGTCAAGGGAGGTGACGCACAATGAGAGCAAATAACATTTTAGGTATTATTTTTGCAAATGCGTATGACAGTGTGCTTGGCGGTATGACCGCTCCGCGTGCGATGGGCTCCGTTCCGTTCGGCGGCAGTTACAGACTGATTGACTTTACGCTGTCCAATATGGTCAATGCAGGCATCGACAAAGTCGGTGTCATTACAAGCAACAATTATCAGTCCCTCATGGATCACCTCGGAAACGGAAAACCCTGGGATCTTGCCCGCAAACATGACGGACTTTTCTTCCTGCCTCCGTTCAGTGCGCAGGAACTTGAACGTTATAACACCGGCAGACTCGGTGCGTTGCAGAACAACACACAGTTCCTTGAAATGTCCAATGAAGAATATGTTGTCATGTCTGACTGCAATGCCGTTTTGAATGTCGATCTGAAAGATGTTTTCCGTTTTCATGTCGAAAAGAATGCGGACATTACTATGGTCTACCGTCACGGTGTAATTCCGAAACTGAACAACCGCTTGATTCTTGATAAAATCACCGATGGCAGAGTGTGTGCCATGAGCATCGTTTCGGGTGCGGAAGGTGAAGCCGATTGTGCTGCCAATATCACCATTATGCGTAAATCTCTGCTTGAATCCCTGCTTCGTGAAGCGGCAGCTTCCGGAGCGGCGAGTTTCGAACGCGATGTTTTGCTCAAAAATATTTCCAACTTGCGTGTATTCGGTTATGAATTCAAAGAATTCTGCCCGATCATTGATTCCATTCAGACTTATTTCGATGCAAACTTTGCTTTGCTTGATGCTGAAAATCAGAAATCACTGTTTGGTTGCGGCAGACCTGTCTATACAAAGGTTTACGATGATATGCCCGTTATCTACGGTCTTGGCAGTGATGTAAAAAATTCACTTGTCGCAGACGGTTGTGTTGTTGACGGTATCGTTGAAAACAGCATTATCTTCCGCAATTGCCGCATTGCAAAAGGTGCTGTTGTCAAAAACTGTGTTATCATGCCCAGTGGTTTCATTGCAGATGATGCTTCTTTGAATTGTTGCATTCTCGATAAAGATATCACTGTTCGTTCCGGTCGAGCACTGTCGGGTGCCGATACCTATCCCGTTTACCTTGCGAAGGGAATCAGAGTATAAAAGGGGAGGAAAAATATGAAAGTCTTATATGCAGTCAGCGAGGCTCGCCCGTTTATTGCAAGCGGCGGTCTTGCCGATGTTGCAGGTTCTCTGCCTGCGGCATTGCGCAAACGCCTGATCGGTTGCCGCGTGGTTTTGCCTCTTTATGAGGGGATTCCTGCAAAATTCCGCGAAAATATGAAATTCATTACACACATTACCGTTCCTGTTGCATGGCGCAGGCAGTATTGCGGTGTTTTTGAAACAAAAGTGGACGGTGTTATCTGCTACTTTATTGATAATCAGTATTATTTCAAGCGCGACGGTATTTACGGTCATTATGATGATGCCGAACGTTTTGCATTTTTCTCAAGAGCCGTTCTTGAAATTATTCCGCACATTGATTTTAAACCCGATGTTATCAACTGTAATGACTGGCAAACGGCATTGATTCCCGTTTACTATTCCGAATTTTATGCAAATCGTCCCGGTTGGGAAAATATCAAAACCGTTTTCACCATTCATAATATTCAGTATCAGGGCAAATACGGCCCCGAAATTCTCAGCGATGTGGTCGGTATTCCGCAGGAAGCAGGCGCATTGCTTGAATATGACGGTTGTGTCAATTTTATGAAGGGTGCAATTGAATGTGCCAACGCGGTCACAACAGTCAGCCCCTCTTATGCAAAAGAAATTCTTGATCCGTGGTATTCACATGGTCTTGATTCCATTCTTCTGATGCGTGAATGGAAACTGCACGGTATTCTCAACGGTATCAGTTATGATATGTATAACCCTGAAACCGATGAAGATATTGCAGAAAACTATACCTCCGAAAACAGCGAAAAGAAAGTTGCCAATAAACTTGCATTGCAGCGGGAAATGGGGCTTCCCGAATTTAAAGATGTTCCGCTTGTAGGTATCTGCAGCCGTCTTGTTTCGCACAAGGGCTTTGACCTCGTAAAGGCAGTGCTTGAAGAATTGCTTTGTACTGAAAATGTGCAGTTTGCCGTTCTCGGTTCAGGGGATTGGGAATATGAAAGTTTTATGCGCGATATGGCTGATCGTTATCCGGATAAACTTGCTTTCCGCTGCGGCTTTATTCCCACACTTGCGAAACGCATTTATGCCGGTACGGATATTTTCCTGATGCCGTCCAAGAGCGAACCCTGCGGTCTGTCACAGATGATCGCACTGCGTTACGGTTCCATCCCGATCGTCCGTGAAACAGGTGGTCTGAAAGATTCTGTCTTTGACAGCGGACTCGGAGAAGGAAACGGCTTTACTTTTGCCAATTATAATGCACACGATATGCTTCATTGTATTCGCAGAGCCATCGGCGGATATGCAGACAAAGAAGGTTGGGCAATCCTGCGCAAACGTGCCATGGAATGTGACTACAGCTGGAAGCGTTCTGCAAATGATTATATCCGTTTGTATAAATCTCTTTTGAAGTAAGAAAGGGAAGTTAAATGGCTGAATTTTTACTTTCCGCATTTGCGGATGAAGCGGGCGGCGGTTTGCTGCCGCAGATCAAAGCCCTCAAAGAAAACGGCTTGACCCATATTGAACCCCGCGGATTGGATTACGGCAATATTGCAGATTATTCTGCTGAAGATTGCCGCGAAATGAAAATGATACTCGATTATCACGGAATCGGTGTTTCATCTGTCGGTTCACCGTTCGGTAAAATCAATATTGAAGATGATTTTGAGCCGCATTTTGAAAAATTCAAACAATGCGTGGAAAATGCCTGTATCCTCGGCACAACAAATATCCGAATGTTCAGTTTCTTCTTTAATGAAGATCAAAAACCGGAAGATTACAGGGATGAAGTTTTTGCAAGGGTGGAACGTTTTTGTGATTATTCCTTGCAAAGCGGTATCTGGTGTTGCCATGAAAATGAAAAAGATATTTATGGTGATACCGATGTTCGTTGCTTTGATCTTCTGAAAACTTTTGAAGGAAAACTGAAAGGTATTTTTGATCCTGCCAATTTCATTCAGTGCGGTGTGCAGATCTTGCCCGCTTATGATTTGCTTTCGGATTATATTGAGTATATGCACATCAAGGATTGTCGCTTTGCGGATGGTTTTGTTGTGCCGCCCGGAAAGGGTGACGGCTGTCTGCAGGAACTTCTTTCCCGTTTTGCAAAGAAAGACGGAAAACGCTTCCTGACGCTGGAACCGCATCTGAAAGTGTTTGACGGTTTACGGGCTCTTGAAAAAGAAGGCGGAGAGGTATCGGTCAATGAATTGTATACTTATCCGACCAACCGCGATGCATTCAATGCTGCTGCAACTGCTTTGCACGGTATTTTAAAAGAAATCGGTGCTGAATAAAAGCATACAAAAAACTCCGTTGTCACGTGATGACAGCGGAGTTTTTTTGCAACAGGTTGTTACAGTTTTTCAATCTGATTTTTCAATTCCTGCAATGCGTCTGTAAGGACGGATGCAGGTACGGCAATATCAAGTCTTGTAAAACCTTTTCCTTCTTCGCCGAACCAATAACCCGGATCGGGAATGATGCCGCATTTGTCAATCATAAACTTTTCAAGGGCAAAATCATCCATGCCCAATGCGGACATATCCAACCATGCAAGATATGTACCTTCACGTTCAAACAGTTTGATTTGCGGAAGATTCTCCTTCAGGAATGTGTCCAATAAACTGAAATTATCATTCACATGGCGATTCATCTCGTCAATCCAATCGTCACATTCAGTATAAGCGGCAAGGGTTGCGGGATAAGAACAGCAGTTGATGCAGGTGTAACCATCGGTTGCAAGCTGTGAAGAAAAGGTATTTCTTACTTGTTCATTTGTAATGATGATATTGGAAGTACCTAACCCCGCAATGTTGAATGTTTTGGAAACAGCGGTACAGACCACGCAATTATCGGCATATTCTTTTCCGAGTGTCGGCAGGCAGGTATGTTCAGTGCATGTGATGTCAAAATGAATTTCATCTGACACGAGCATCACATTATTACGAAGACAGATATCTGCAACGGCTGTCAATTCTTCTTTGGTCCAGACTCTGCCGACGGGATTGTGTGGTGAGCAGAGAATCATCAATTTGTTGTTTGGGTCTTTTGCAAGTTTCTCAAGTCCGTCAATATCCATTTGATAACTGTTTTCGGTTTTTATAAGCGAATTTGCAACAAGTTTTCGTTTATTATTGTTGATAGCATTTGCAAAAGGATAGTAAACAGGCGGCTGAATGATTACACCATCACCTTCATTGGTGAATGCTCGCACAGCCGTGTTGACAGCTGCAACAACACCAGGAGTGCACACAATCCAATCATTTTCGATCTGCCAGTTGTGCCTGCGTGCCAAGAAATCTTTAACCGCATTTCGATATGTTTCATCCGCAGCGGTATAACAAAAGAATCCGTTTTCTGCAAACTTTTTCATGGATTCAGTAATCGGCGGAGCGGTTTTCCATTCCATGTCGGCAACGGAAAAAGGGAATGCATTTTTATGTTCGGATGAAAAATTCCATTTGAACGAACCGGTGTTTCTGCGGTCGGGAATACTTGTAAAATCATATTTCATAATGAATACTCCTTATCAGCGGACGGTCAGAATCAGAGAAGCCAGCAATAACTGCCCGGCAAAGTAGGTTGCAATGTTGAATATCTTCAACGGATAATTTTTCTTGAACCGTTTGTCGAAAATCAGGAATGAAATCGTGAAGTCCGAGGCGACAAACAATGCGGCACCCGCAAAAAGCAAAACAGCGGAAATACCGGCATTTTCGACACCTGTCTGTAAACCGAGGATGGCAAGGTCTGCTGCTTTTGCGAACATAATAAGAATAACAATACCATAAGCAATGCTTGCAAAAAGACCTAATTTTTCAAAATTCATCTTCTTTATGATGAAAATGGCATAGCCGATGATGCAAACAACGGGAATTGCATATCCCCACGGTTGCAGGAATGCTCTGCCGGGGACAAGAGATTGAACGGCTGTATTGTAGGCAATAATATAAAACACATGGGCAACCATAAAGGAAAGAAAACCGACCGCGTTGAGAATTTTCGGTTTGATGACATGCAGCAAAAAGTCACCGACCCATGACATCGCCAAAGCAATGATCATGTATTTTGAAAAGGGAGAATGGTTGTCTGCGATAAACATGGCAAGAATTCCGGCACCTAAAAAACAGTTTGAATCCAGCATTTTAAGGGTCAGAGATTTCAATCCTTTGTTTTTCTGCGCCTCAAGATACAAAGGGGTCAGAACAAGACTTGCAACAAAACAGGTACCGAATAAAATTTTCAAAATCATCGTAAAATCTCCTCAAATAGATCAAAATTGCTGCATAGTTAACCTTTACTTAAAATTTTAACATATAATGTAAAAGAACGCAAGTCCGTAAAACGGAAAAATAGAACAAAAAACGATGTTTTTTGACTTGAATCTTATATCTTTTTTCTATTTACTTTGCATAAAAATTCTGTTATACTGTAAAATAGTATAATGTTGGTTAGGAGAGTTCAGATGGCTATTAAAAACGAGTTAACACGTGCCGCTGCAGGTGTTGTTTTTGACCGTGTTATTGCGTATGCCGACAAAGACCCCGAAAAAGCATTTCAGAACATTCTTGAATTCGCGGAAAAATATTTTGCGGATCGTCTTTTTCCTGCAGAAAATCTGAAAAAAATGAAAGAAGCGGCAGGAAATCCCGAGAATGCCTATGTTAAATTCGGTAAAAATATTCTCAAGGATGTCAATCGCAAGCAATTGAAGCATCTCTTGCTGACTGCAGGTATTGATGCCGGTCTTTACGGAACCAGAACCGTTCGTGCAAATCGTGAAAAATACGGTTGTAATATTCCGTGGCTGTTGTTGTTCGACCCGACCAGCGCCTGTAATATGCATTGCAAAGGCTGTTGGGCAGCAGAATACGGAAATTCTCTGAATCTTACACCTGCCGAAATGCAGTCTATTGTCGATCAGGGCAAGGCACTTGGTACACATGTTTACATGATGACGGGTGGCGAACCGCTGATCAAAAAGAATGAAATTCTGACCCTCTGTCGCAACAACCCCGATTGTGTATTTCTCGCCTATACCAATGCGACGCTTATTGATGATGAATTCTGCAAGCAGGTTGTTGATGTCGGCAATCTGACTTTTGCATTGAGTGTAGAAGGCTCTTGTGAATCCACTGATGCCAGACGCGGCGAAGGATGCTACGATAAAGTTATGAATGCAATGGATATTCTGAAAAGAAACGGCTGTTTCTTCGGTATTTCCGTTTGCTATACGCATGATAATGTTCCTTACGTCACAAGCGATGAATTTTTGAACAGCATGGTTGAAAAGGGTGTCAAATTTGCATTCTATTTCAACTATATGCCCGTCGGTCACGATGCCGATAAAGCATTGATTCCGACTCCTGCTGACCGTAAATATATGTACTATTGGATCAAGAAGACAAGAAACGGCGATACCGGAAAGCCCATGTTTGTCTTTGACTTCCAGAATGACGGCGAATATGTCGGCGGTTGCATTGCCGGCGGCAGAAACTATTTTCACATCAATTCCGCAGGGGATATGGAACCTTGCGTGTTTATCCACTATTCGGATGCAAATATCCGTACACATACGCTTCTTGAAGGCCTCAAAAATCCGTTGTTTACGGCTTACTATAAAGGACAGCCGTTCAATGACAATCATCTGCGTCCTTGTCCTATGCTTGAAAATCCGGACAAACTGCGCAAGATGATCAAAGAAACGGACGCAAAGTCCACAGACTTCCTTGTGAAGGAAGATGTAGATACCCTTTGCGGTCGCTGTGATGAGTTTGCTCTCGCATGGCAACCCGTTGCCGATGAACTCTGGGCTGCCACGAAGCATCCGCTGACACATACCCAATATTACAGGGACGGCGGAAAGGCAAAAATGCAATAAACGCCGTTGTTCGGAGGCGTTTAAACCTGAATAAAGCAAATTGTTTTATCATATTCATTATTACAGCGTTGTTGATTTCTTCCTGCGGCAAAACGCAGGAAGATTTTATAGTATCATCGGTTTCGCAAGCAACAAGCGAAGCAACCGCAGAACAAACAGAGCAAGCGGATACCGAAGTTGTCAGAATAAGTAACCGTGCGCCGTTTACAAAAACACAGGTGCTTATGATGTATAAGCAGGCTGTTGATCTTGTCAAACTGCGATGCCCCGGTTTTACGAGAACACTTGAAAATGAGATTCATGAAACGGATGCAGATGGGGAATCCGCCGCTTTTCTGAATGCGGTAATACACATTCTGACAGCAGATGATCGTTCATCTGACAGCATTATTACAGTGGCAAAAGACGATGACCTTGCTTGCCGCATTTATTTTCCCGTGTACGATACCGATTATGGATGCAAGGTCTATGACGGTGCATCTGTCAAGGATGCACTGTGCTATGAAAACGGACAATCCTATGATATTGTTATTCTTTTTCATGAGCAAAACAGTGATGATGGAATTGCACCTGAATTTGCGCAAATGATGACTCCGTTTTCGCAAGAAATATTGATGCATAATCTGAATGCATATTTTCCTGTGTTGAATGAAAACAATTGTGATACCGCCTTGCGGTATTATAATTGTGAGATCCGTTGCAGAATCGACAAAAACAGCGGTCATATTTTATCCTTGTCCCAAAAAATGGTGACGCAAGTGAATATGCATGTTAAACTTGATCTTGTGCTGACCGAGAGTGATTTTTCAGCACAGACCACCATGATCAATCATCTCGATTTTAACACTTTTTTATGGCATTAAACGGAAAGGATTGCGGCGCATTTGCCGCAAGGAAAACTGCATGGAAACACCTTTGAATCAATCTTGTTACGAATATCTTGTGCAAAACAGCAACCGAATAGGTGATTTTGTTGCATTGACCGGAACTTGCGGCAATGTCAGAATTTCCCGTTTTATTAAAGATGTGGACCTTGTTGCGGCATATTTGTCTGCGGCAGGTGTTAAACAGGGTGATGTATGCACCATTTTTATGCCTACCTGCGGGCAGGCATTTGTTGCGTTTTATGCGCTGAGCAAAATCGGTGCTGTTGCAAACATTGTGCATCCGCTTCTGCCGCCCGAAGCTATTGACCGTATCCTTACAAATGTCGGTTCAAAATTTGTTTTTGTTCTTGATATGCTCATTTCTCCTTATGAAAGCGTAATCAAGAAGCACAGGTGTCATGTCATTCTTTGCTCTTTGGCTGATTATGCAAAACTTTCGGAAAGACCGCTTTATAAATTGGCGGCAATCAGCAAACGTCCTGCAAAAACGCTCAAAAAAAGCACGGTTATCCGTTACATTGATATTATCAATGAATTATATAAAATTGAAGATGTACCCGTTTGCAAGTGTAATGCAAAAGAAACTTCCGTTTACCTGCACGGCGGCGGCACAACGGGTAAAAGCAAGACCATTATGCTGTCTGCCTTTGCAATTAACTCCGTTGCATTCAAAATCAATGATCTTGATGTGCCGCACGAAGTCGGCAGGGAACTGTCGCTTGTTGTGCTTCCCATTTTCCATGCTTTCGGACTGGCGGTTGCCATGCATTTCAGCCTTTGTGCAGGTTACGGTTGCATTACCATGCATGAATTTAATGCAAAGAAAGCAAATGATCTTATAAAAAAATATCCTGTTGCATTTATTGTCGGTGTGCCGAATATGTTCAAAAAAATGCATCAGGAAGCAAACTTCAAAGGGCCTCATCTGCGCAGACTTCGTTTGTTGTTCAGTGGCGGTGATACCGTAAGCGAAAGTTTTGTGGATGTCTTCAATGCAACCCTTGCCGAATACGGCGGCATGGGAAGATTGATGCGCGGTTATGGGCTTACGGAAGTGGCTTCTGTCTGTTGTGTAAATAACTACAATGCCTATCGTGAAAACTCCATTGGTATGCCGTTGAAAGGGATGGAAATCGAAATCTGGGACGAAAACCAGAACAGTCTTTCCCGTAATACCATCGGTGAAATCGTTGTCACTGGTGACACTATGATGAATGGTTATTTTCAGGATGATGCTGTACAGGATGACGGTATTTACACGGATGAAAACGGCAAAAAGTGGATCATGACAGGCGACCTCGGTTATAAGGATAAAGATGGATTCATCTTCTTTACTGGCCGCAAAAAAAGAATGATCGTCATTTCCGGCTATAATGTATATCCTTATAATATTGAATCGGAAGTATTGAAGCTTAAATACATATCCGAGGCTTGTGCCGTACAAGGTTATGTAGATGAAAAGCCGATTGTAAAACTTTATGTTACCCTTCGCGAGCCTGTTGCCAATACCAAAAAAGTGGAAGAAGAAATTCGCGAGTATTGTGAAAAGACACTTGATAAATTCTCTGTGCCGCGCAAAGTTGTTGTGTTGGATGCATTTCCGCGTACAAAAATGGCGAAAATTGATTTCCTGAAACTAACCGATCCTGTTCCTCAATCTGCCATGCGTGGTCAGCGTGATCCTATTGATCCGAACGAGCAACGTGAACTCAGAAATCCGCGCGACAACCGGCAGAAGAAGAGTCTGGAGGTTCTGGAAGCAGGCGAGGGCTTTGAAGAAGAAAACAAACTGTCCGAAGCGCAAGAGGATAAAACTGAAATACCTGAGAATGCATCAGTCGGATGTGATGAAGAAACCATCGAAGCACAGGCGAATGCGGCGGATTCCGAAGTTGCAGAATGTGCAGAAGACGTTGCCGAAGAATAAAAGTCTGTATTTAATAAGTGAAATTGCACAAAAAACAAAGAGAAAATGGTTGAAAAGTGAGAAAATCTGCAGGATTGTTGACTTTTGTGTTTTTTTATGATAACTTGTCATTATGGCATGAATCCTTCGTGTCATAAACCTTATATCAATTTTAAAGGAGTAATTACCATGGTTATCACCAACGAAAGAATTGAATTGCTTGCTGAAACTCTTATGAATGATGTTGATTTCGCAAACGAAATCATCGAAATGGAAGCTGAGGATGCTGCAAAGGCTCTTAATGCAAAAGGCTTTGATTTTTCCGCTGAAGAACTTGCTGCTTTTGCAGAAGACGTTTATGCTTTCCTTGAAGAAAACAACCAGCTCAGTGCAGATGATCTTGATGAAGTTACCGGTGGTTGCTATTATCATCCGCATCGCCGTCCTCCTTTCCGCCGCTATACGCATTATCACTATGGCCCCTATTGTGTAACTATCCGTTACCGTAAATGCCATTGGTAAGATCATACATTGTATAAAAAAAACTCCTTGTTCGCAAGAACAAGGAGTCAGACTGTCGAAAAAGTCCAGTTTTTACTGGGCTTTTTGTCATATTTATGGTATAATGAATATGGTGATGAAAATGTTAGAAGAAAAGCGAACAGGACAAAACAGAAACGAGGGCGAGATAGTAAGTTTAGATGCACTCGTACCGAAATTTCATCTGTTAAGAAAGATAGATAGATCAATAGATTGGAGAAAAATATATCCGATAGTAGAACATAAGTACAGTAAGATAGGCAGACCGAGTGTGGATCCTGTTGTGC
>SVOJ01000028.1 GCA_015066385.1 Oscillospiraceae bacterium | reverse complement strand
CCGTTTCCGTGGCAACAGTGGAGCCGCACATTTTTTCTCTTTTGTCAAGTACTTTTTTGAAAAAAGTTACAAAAAAACCGAACCTCACAAAAGTGAAATTCGGTCTTTTCTTAACTTAATGACATTGAGATTGGGGGACGGGGGGTTGATTCGTCGAAGACGATTTTTTATAAAATTCAGAGTTTTCTCCATTTTAAACTCAATGCCTTGATAATACTTCCTTCATATGTAAGATCGGGCTTTTCCATAATTGTATCTGCCCAGAATATACTTTCATTTTCAACAATCAAAGATGCATCAAGAATCTCATTGCTGTAATTCTCCGGTGCTGGTATTATTTTTAACATTTGCACACCTTCAAAACACAGCTCAGCAATGCCAAACCAACCGCTGTTATCAAAAATTGCATTGGCAGAGGTTGTTTTGAAGTTTTCCGAATAGATGATTTTGTCAAGTGTACTGTCGTGAAATCCCACAAATTTTTGCATAAAATCATCGGCATCTGCTTGTGTGAGAATATAGTTCCATTCAGATACATCATCGGGATGACGAACAGGAATGTTATAAGCATCAACGCAAACAGATTTATTTTTAAGGATATCTGCAAGAAAAGCATAATTATCAACTATATCCGTATAGCCTTTCAGTTGCTTTTCGTATGGTTTTTGATAGTTGTTTGCTTCAAACAATTGATCATATTGTTGCATCTGACTGATTGTGCAGACAACAAAATCGGTTGCATCGTTCTGAATTATTTCTATAAACGGTTTTGCCGGTTCTGTATTTTTGTCTAGGTATTCTACGAGATCAAATGTGTTTGTATGTGGATTCAGCACGATGTGTTGTTCAAACCAACCGGTTCCGATGATTGCATATACCATGGATTTATAAAACGCATTTTTTTCTTTATCAAAAACCCTGACAAACATAAAAGCCGTTCCTCTTTTCTGTTTTTTTATTTAATTTAATTCCATTATACTCTTATTTGGTGAAAAAATCAATTGGTTAAATCTGTTTAACCAATTGAAAATTTCTGTACAAATATGCAAAAATTTTCAATAGAGGTTGACATATTTTGTGTCTGACGGTATAATACTATTGAAAAAACAATGTGAAGGTTGCAAAAATTTTCAATAGAGGTGAGCAGATTGGAGATTAAACGAGATTACTATTTGAATAAATTGATAGCAAAAAAGCGCAACGGACTGATAAAAGTTATCACCGGTATGCGCCGCTGTGGAAAATCTTATCTTCTTTTCATGCTGTTTAAAAAGCATCTGCTGGAATCCGGTGTTCCGGAAGACCATATTATAGAAATTGCATTTGATTCTTTTGAAAATATAAAGCTCCGCGATCCCGAAGTGCTTTATCCCTATGTAAAAGAAAAGTTGCTTGATGATCAGATGTATTATATTTTGCTGGACGAAGTGCAGCTTTTGGGCGAATTTGAAGCGGTTTTGAACGGTTTTATCCGCATTCCGAATGCAGATGTATATGTGACGGGCAGCAATGCAAAATTTCTTTCCAAAGATATTATTACCGAGTTCAGAGGCAGAGGGGATGAACTGCACATGAACCCATTATCTTTTGCAGAGTTTATGTCGGTTTATGACGGGAATAAATATGATGGTTGGAAAGAATATGTGCTGTATGGCGGACTGCCTTCCGTGGTGTTACTTTCCGAAGCGGAACGGAAAATCGAATTTCTGAAACGTCTGTTTGACGAAACTTATGTGAATGACATTGTCGGCAGGCATAAGATCAGAAATAAAGATGAATTTGAAGAGTTGATCGATATCCTGTCCTCCGGCATCGGGTCATTGACAAATCCGAAAAAGCTGTCGGACACATTCAGATCAAAAAAGAATAAAACAATCAGTGTCAATACGGTAAAAAGTTATCTGGATTATTTATGTGATGCTTTTATTGTCAGCGGTGCAATACGATATGATATAAAAGGAAAAAAATATATTGACACGCCACGAAAATACTATTTTACGGATGTGGGACTTCGCAATGCCCGAATCAATTTCAGGCAAATTGAAGAGAATCACACAATGGAAAATATTATATTCAATGAATTGATCGCAAGAGATTTCAATGTGGATGTAGGTGTGATTTGCGTTGCTGAAAAAGCAAAGGACGGAAAAATCATCCGCAAGCAAAGAGAAGTGGATTTTGTTTGCAACAAAGGAACCAAACGGTATTATGTTCAATCTGCTTTTGCAATTCCGGACGAAGCAAAAATGCGTCAGGAAACAGGGTCCTTGTTGAATATTGATGATTCTTTTAAAAAAATTATAGTCGTAAAAGACACACCTGCCCCTTGGTATACAGACGACGGCATTCTGGTTATCAGTGTGTATGATTTTTTGTTGCACAAAGACAGCCTTGATATGTAAAAACGGAGAAAACGGTATGAAAAGAATCATGTTCATCTGCCACGGCAACATCTGCCGTTCACCGATGGCAGAGTTTATATTTAAGAAAATGCTTTCCAAAAACGGACTTTCCGACCGTGTGTTCGTGTCATCTTGTGCCACTTCCACTGAAACAATATGGCACGGGCAAGGCGAGCCTGTCTATCCGCCTGCGGCAAAGGAATTGGCTTCGCACGGCATTTCCTGCGACGGAAAACGCAGTGTGCAGCTGCAGAAAAGCGATTATAACAAATATGATTTACTCATCTGCATGGACGGCAACAATATCCGCAATGCCATGTATATCATCGGTGCTGACCCACAGAACAAACTCTGCAAACTCATGGATTTCACCGACCGTCCCGGCGATGTGTCCGACCCGTGGTTTACAAGAGATTTTAAAACCTGTTACCGTGATATTGAAAAGGGCTGTGCAAGTCTGCTCGAAAAAATAAAAAAAGAATTATGAACGGAAAAGTGTTTTTGTGTTGCAACAAAGACACTTTTTTCTTGCACGAGAAAGCGTGTTATGCTATAGTGAAAGTAATATATGAAAGACAGGGGGCTGTATTTGTGACCAACAGAGAGCGTGCCATGAATATTCTGCATTATAAAGATGCAGACCGTCTGCCTGCCGTGCATTTCGGCTATTGGGGCGAATTGCTTGTTGAATGGGCGCAACAGGGGAAAATCCCTGCCCATCTTGCCGATCGCAATTATGACGGAAATGAAAAGGACAGAGAACTCGACAAACTGATTGGTTGGGACTTTAACTGGTCTTGCACTGCGGGTGCACACATGGGGCTCAAGCCCGGGTTTGAACACAAGGAAATCGAAGTGCTTGCCGACGGCAGCCGCCGTGTGCAAAATGGTGACGGTCTGATTGAGCGCATCAAGCCGGGCGCGACTTCCATTCCGTCGGAAGATGATTATTTGCTCAAAGACCGCGAGGCATTTGAAACGCTGTATAAACCGAAAATGCAGTTCAGTCCCGACCGTGTGAATACCGAATACTTCAGCACATTCAACGAAACCCGCGATCAGAGCAGACCCATCGGGCTGAATCTCGGCAGTGTATTGGGCAGTATCCGCAACATGACAAGCGTGGTCGGCATGAGTTATCTGATGTATGACGAAGACGAAGACCTGTTTGCGGATATCATTGACACCTTTGCCGATATGCAGTATAAATGTGTCGAAGCCGTTCTGCAGACGGGTGCAAAGTTCGATTTTGCCCATTATTGGGAGGATATCTGCTTCAAAAACGGACCGTTGCTGTCACCCGAAATCTTTGATGAACTGTGTGCAAAACACTATAAAAAGAGGAATGATCTGTGCCGGCAATACGGCATTGATGTGATCTCTCTTGACTGTGACGGCGTGACCGAAAAACTCTTGCCGACATGGTTCAATAACGGGGTCAACACCATGTTCCCCATTGAAATCGGTGTCTGGGGAGATCAGTTTGAGCCGGCAAGGCAGAAATACGGAAAAGGTATGCTCGGTGTCGGCGGTATGGACAAAACGGCACTGCGAAAAGACAAAGCGGCGGTTGATAAAGAGATAGAACGCTTGAAAAGACTTGCCTGTATGGGCGGTTTTATTCCGTGTCCCGATCACCGTCTGATGCCCGGTACCAAGTTTGAACTTGTGCAGTATTACGCAGACGAAATCAAAAAAATAAGAATATAACAGGTGAGAATATGAGTATTTTGATTGAAATTTCCGAGAATGTACAAAACGGCAGAATGAAAGCCGTCAAGGAGCTTGTTGCAGCGGCACTTGAGCAGAATATTTCCCCTGTGGAAATCCTCAACAACGGCTTGTCGGAAGGCATGAACCTCATCGGTGAAAAATTCAAAACGGGCGAAGTGTATGTGCCCGAAGTGCTGGTTGCCGCCCGTGCCATGAACGCAGGGGTGCAGATCTTAAAGCCGCTTCTGACCGAAGAAGGCGCTCCTGCCAAGGGCAAAGTCTGTATCGGTACGGTGCAGGGCGATATGCACGATATCGGTAAAAACCTCGTAAAAATGATGATGGAAGGCAAAGGACTTGAAGTCGTTGACCTCGGCACGGACGTTGCACCCGAAACCTTTGTGCAGACGGCAATCGAACACAATTGTCAGGTCATCTGCTGTTCGGCACTGCTGACAACGACCATGGAGGTCATGGCAGAGGTTGTCAAAGAAGCCGAAAAAGCAGGCGTGCGCGATACAATAAAGATTATGATCGGCGGAGCACCGTTGAGTGATGAATACTGTCAGAAAATCGGTGCGGATTGCTACTGTGCCGATGCCGCATCTGCCGCAGATATGGTGGTTGAACTGTGTAAATAAAATGGAAATCAAAAAATATCTGACCTCGTCCGACATTTTTGAAACAGCCTTTTTTTCCACTGCGGAAATCCCGTTTTCGGAAGCGGTTGTGCAGGCTTGTCGTGACAATCGTTGCGGGCAATACGGCACTTGCTGGACCTGTCCGCCCGGTGTGGGAACACTTGAAGAACGCAAAAGCTGTGCACTGTCTTTTGAAAATGCTGTTTTGTTTACCTGCAAGTATGATCTGGAAGATTGTTTCGATTTTGAGGGCATGCAGGATGCGGCGAAAAAGGCGAGAGCCTTGCTGTTTGCAATTGCAGACAATCTTCGTGCGGATGGTGTACATTTTCAGGCAATGGGTTGCGGCAGTTGCGATCTGTGTGCAAAATGCACCTATCCCGATGCACCGTGCCGTTTTCCCGAGCGTGCGCTCATTTCTATGGAAGCAAGCGGCATCGATGTTGTAAAACTTGCAAAAAATGTCGGCATCCGATACAACAACGGATCGGACACCGTGACCTATTTCAGCATTATTTTGTATTGAG
The DNA here is from genome assembly GCA_015066385.1 of Oscillospiraceae bacterium. Taxonomy (GTDB): domain Bacteria; phylum Bacillota; class Clostridia; order Oscillospirales; family Acutalibacteraceae; genus RUG806. Next base: position 23,435 of record SVOJ01000028.1, on the reverse strand, counting down.
CAGGGTAAAACAAATGAAAAGAATTGTAAAAAATATGCTTGCAGACAAGGCAAAAACCATGCCGATCCTGTCATTTCCGTCGGCACAGCTTTTAGGAGTCAGCGTCAGTGAACTTTTGTCTTCGCCCGAAATGCAGGCAAAGGGAATGCTTGCTGTCAAAGAGCGCTGTCCGATCTCTGCAAGCGTGAGCATGATGGACTTGTCCGTGGAAGCGGAAGCCTTCGGTGCACAGGTGCACTTTTTTGAAGATGAAGTCCCCGTTGTCACCAAGGGCATTATAGATGATATTGAGCAGGCTGCAGATATTGTCGTACCCGCAATCGGCACGGGCAGAACGGCGTTGTATGTGCAAGCCGTGTGCGAGGCAAAAAAGCAAATCACGGATATTCCCGTTTTTTGCGGGTGCATCGGCCCGTATTCGCTGGCAAGCAGACTGTTTGATATGACAGAACTCATGTATGCCTGCTTTGATGATGAAGAAAACACATTGTTGTTGCTCGAAAAAGCAACGCAGTTTATTATCTCTTACATAAAGGCATTCAAAGCGGCGGGTGCAGACGGCGTTGTGCTGGCAGAACCTGTTGCGGGGATGCTCTCTCCCAACCTTGCAAAGCAGTTTTCCGATCCCTTTGTGATGCGTATTTTTGAGGCTGTCAACGATGAAAATTTTGTGACGGTGTATCACAACTGCGGCAATGCGGTTGCCGATATGAAGGAAAGCCTTGCAAAAATCCCTGCCGATGTGTTTCACTTCGGCAATGCGGTGAAACTATCGGAAATGCTGCCCGCATTTTTAAAAGACAAAGTTGTGATGGGTAATGTCGATCCCGTGTTGTTCAAAACAGGATCGGTACAAGACGTTGCAACGCAGACCCTCGGCATTTTAAAAGAATGCAGTGTCTTTGAAAACTGCATGCTTTCATCGGGCTGTGACATTCCTGCCGATGCAAAGTGGGAAAATTTAGATGCTTATTTCAGAACGGTCGGAGAATTTTATGCATAAAATTACGCTCGGCAATCAGATATTACACGCTTCTGACGGTGAAAAACTGTCGGAGGTGTTGCTTCGTGCCGGGCTTTTCGTTGCACATCCGTGTGCGGGCAGGGGAGTTTGCAAAAAATGCACGGTGCTTGTCAACGGCAAACAGGAATTGAGTTGTCAATACCGTGTGCATGAAAATATTACGGTCATTTTATCCGAACAAGCGAATATTGAATCCGTGACGGGTGGTGCGTTTGCAGAAAAGCAGACAGACAATATCTGTCTTGCACTTGACATCGGCACCACCACCCTTGCATTGGCGGTTGTTTCGTTGGATGAACATAAAATACAGCAGGTCATCACCCGCACAAACCCGCAAACTGCATTCGGTGCGGATGTGATTTCACGGATTGCCTATTGTTGTGACAACGGTGTGCAGCCGCTTTTTGATGTGCTCATCAAAGAAATCAACCGCATGATTGCTCAACTGCATGTGCCGACCGTAAACAGAATGTATGTTGCAGGCAACACCACGATGCTGCATCTGTTTCTGAATACGGATTGTACCGCTATGGGCGTGCACCCTTACACCCCGACATTTCTTGCAAGTCAGTGTGTAAAGGCAGAAAAACTCGGCATAAACGGTGTTGCGGAAATTATTACATTGCCGAATATTTCCGCTTTTGTGGGAGCAGATCTTGTTGCAGGGTTGAACCTTGTCGCAGAACCTGCCGACGGTAAATACAGCCTTCTTGTGGATCTGGGCACCAATGCGGAAGTGATTCTTTTTTCAAACACGTCAATTCTCTGCACAGCCGCCGCGGCAGGCCCTTGTTTTGAGGGGGCAAATATTTCGCAGGGGATGCCTGCCACCGCAGGGGCGATCACCGCATTTTCGCTCGACAACGGGATTCCGAAAACGCAGACCGTCGGCAATGCACCCGCCAAGGGCATTTGCGGAACGGGGTTGATTGACATTATAGCCGAATTGTTAAAGCATGAAATTATCGACGAATCGGGTTATATGGAGGATGACTGCTTTGAGGTCGCACCCGATGTGTTCCTTGAGCAAGCCGATGTGCGGCAGTTTCAGCTTGCAAAATCGGCGGTGTTTTCGGCTGTCACGGCACTGTTAAAACAAAAAAACATCCGTCCGTCGGATGTGGAAACACTTTATATTTCGGGCGGGTTCTCCGCTAAAATCAACATTGAAAATGCCGTATTCTGCGGTTTGCTGCCTGCGGAACTCAAAGATAAATGTGCAGTCTTGCACAACAGCAGTCTTCTGGGCACGGTGCACTATGCCTGCGAGCAGAATGATCTTGACGAAATCGTCAATAAATCAATCTACACCGACCTTGCAACCGACCCTGTATTTTCGCAGATGTTTATTGAAAATATGATATTCCCGGAGGTGTGATTATGACAGAACGCGAGCGATTTATCAAAGCACTCAGAAGAGAACCGATTGATGGGCATTGCCCGACTTTTGAGCTTGTTTTTTATCTGACACTCGAAGCCATCGGCAAAATTCATCCCTCCCAGCAACGTTTTGACCAGTGGAAGCAGATGAGCAAAACCGAACAGAAGCTGCACATGGATTACATGGCGGACAGCTACATTGAGGTTGCCGAAAAATACCACCACAGTGCCATTTTTGTGCATCCCAATCCGGGAGATTTTGAAAACACACTGCGGCTTTTGTCCTGCATCCGTGAAAAAACAGGGGACAAGTATTTTCTGATGATGCACGGCGATTGCACATTTGAAATCCCCAACGGGGAGAATATGCTTGCGTTCAGCGAACGGATGTATGAAGACGAAGAAGGCTTGAAAAAAGAAGCACAGCACCGTCTGGAGGATAAACTGCGATATGCTGAAAAAATGGCAAAGCACAAAGGACTGCTCGACGGCTTTGCCCTGTGCTCGGATTATTGCTTCAATGTAAATCCCTTTTTCTCTCCGTCCATGTTTGAAACTTTCATAGCTCCTTATCTTGCGGCTCTTTGCAAGGGTTATCGTGATATGGGATTTTACACCATCAAGCACACCGACGGCAATATTATGCCCATTCTCGACCAGATGGTGCAGTGCGGTCCCGATGCACTTCATTCCCTTGACCCGCAGGGAGGTGTTGACCTTGCAACGGTTAAAAAAATGTACGGTGACAAGGTTGCCCTTTGCGGCAATGTCAACTGCGGATTGCTGCAGACGGGTACGCAAGAAGAAGTCATCGCCGATGTGCGCCGTTGCCTTCGTGACGGTATGGACGGTTGGGGCTTTGTGTTCTGCACCTCCAACTGCGCCTACACGGGACTACCCCTGGAACGCTATGAGTTGATGAACAGAATCTGGTGGGATGAGGGGATTTACGGATAAAGAATTTTGCGGATTGTTGGGTAAATTGCAAAAAAACACCTGAAAAACAGGTGTTGACAGAATGCAGAAAGATTGATATAATATAAGTGAACAAGGCAGACCGATAGACGGTTAACCTTCCAATTTAATCAAGAAATAACTGCCCTGATGTTGGAAAGTTGAGGGCGGTTATTTCTTTTTTGTTTCAAAAATATGTTTACACACAAAGAAAACAAACTCTGCAATTGCAACAAGAAGGCCTAATAATGCAATCAGTTCTTCCCATGTTACCATGCAAATCCCTCCTTTCCGGAGGGAAAAGACACCCTCCGAAACTTCGGAAGGTAACCGCCTACCGCACAAGGTCTGCCTTGCCCGAAAACATAGTATCATATTCCGACAAAATTTGCAAGAAAAAATCAGGACAGTTCACTAATGCAGTCTGTTCGAAAACTAAAAATCAAATTGTTCCAAAAACTCTGTCGGAGTGATGGCAGGAACAGGGCTGTTTGGAAAGTCCTTTATATTCCTTGTCACAATAAAATCTGCACGGATGCGTTGGGCACAAACAGCCTGCAAAGCATCTTCATAATCCGAAAACTGCAAGCCCGTTGCATTCAGAATGTCCGGTTCGCGAAGAGATACAACGGCAAAAATGGATGTAAGAATTTTAATAATTTCTTTGATTCTGTCGCGGTCGAGTTCTTTACGCATAATATAAACGATATTCGGAACGGACAGAACCGAAATGCACCCTTTTATGCGGTTGACCTCGCAGAGCTTGAAAATTTTCAGCGCATCCTGCACAAAGTCGGCACGGTTGCAAAGTACATCGAGCAGCACATTCGTATCAATCAGAATTTTCATAACGCATCATCCTTTCTGCCCGTGCGCTTTTTTCATCTGCATCGGAAGAAAGCACGCCGACAAGGCTGTCGGAAAGAAAGGATACCGTCTGATTTTTGGAGATCAGCCGTGCGACTTCATTGCCGTTTTTCATAATCACGATTTCCTGTCCGTCCTGTACCATTTTCAAAAATTTACCGAAATTGTTCTGCACTTCGGTGGCGGTTGCGGTGGTCATTGTGTTCGCTCCTTTCTCATTTTGTTTCTGTTATCAGTATAGTATAAAATAGCGATTTTGTCAATGCGACAAAATCGCTATTTTTCAGTGTTTCCAAAATTATTTATTTTATTCACAGCAATTGCTGAATATATTGGTCGAGTGTCGTATGCGAAAGCATACCTTTAGCGGTGTTGACGAGGTTGCCGTCGACATCCACAAAAATGGTGGTGGGAATAGAGTAAATGGAGTAGGTGTAAGCCGCGCTCTGTTCGGTGTCAAAATAGACGGGGAAGGTGTAGTCGGTGGTGGCAAGGAAATTTTGTGCACTTGTGAGTGTTTCGCTTGCGTTGTCCACAAGGTTGACCATCAGGAATTCCACCTGATCGCCGTATTCTTCCCATTTATCCTGAAAAGCGGGCAGTTCGATTTTACAAGGACCGCACCAGCTTGCCCAGAAGTTGACCACCACGGGCTTGCCTTTGTAGTCAGACAGTTTGTGTGCATTCCCGTCGGCATCATACACAGTAAAATCGGGGGCGGTGTTTGCATTTTGTGTACCTGCGATCGGGGTGTTCAGATCCTGCGCGACTTTGTCGGAGAATGCATTATACAGTACCGCCGCCCCGGCAACAACAAGCACCGTAAGAATAACAAGAATAATGGTTGTTTTTTTGTTTTTCATAGAGATTACCTCTTTAGTTGAAGATTGCAATGAGCTTGCCGATCATGCCCGTTGCAAGCAGAATGCCGATGAGAATGAGCAAAATGCCGCTGACGGTGTTGATGATCTTGTAGTGTTTTTTGATGAAGTCAAAGGTGGATTTGAAGCGGTCAATGAGCACCGCACTGAGCACAAACGGAACGCCGAGGCCGAGGGAGTACACCAAAAGCATCAGCACACCCGTCAGCACCTGTCCCTGTTGCGAAGCCATCATCAGTGCCGAGCCGAGGAATGTACCGACACAGGGTGTCCAGCCGATCGAAAAGACCACGCCGAATGCAAGGGATGAAAAGAAACCGAGATTATCTGTTTTGAATGCTTTTTTCGATCCTTTGAAAATGTTGAATTTGAAAACGCCTAAATAGTGCAGGCCGAAGAAAATAACGATCAGACCCGACACAATGTTCACAGCGGTCTGGTATTTGCTCAAAAATGAACCGAGTGTGCCTGCCAGTGCACCCATGGCACTGAAGACAAGGGTAAAACCGAGCACAAAACCGAGTGCATTTTTGAGGGTGGTTTTGGTGTTGCGTTCACCGCCGCCGGCAAAGTAAGAAATGTAAACGGGCAACATCGGCAGCAGACATGGGGAAACAAAAGTGATGATGCCCTCTAAAAAGGAGATTGCGTATTGCATAATTTTTTACCCTTACAGCAGGCTCAGGATTTTGTCTTTGGGCATGGCGCCGACTGCCTGATTGACCACCTTGCCGTCCTTGATAACGAGCAACGAGGGGATGCTCATAACCTGATATTTGACGGCGAGCTCGGGTTCTTCGTCGATGTTGATCTTTGCCACTTTGATGTCGCTTCTTTCGTTTGCGATTTCATCAATGAACGGAGCGATCATTCTGCACGGACCGCACCAGGAAGCCCAGAAATCAAGCAGAACGGGTTTGTCGCTGTGTAATACTTCTTGTTCGAAATTGTTTTTGTTGATATTGAGTGCCATTTTAAATTACCTCCGTAAATTTTCTTTGTTGACTCTATTATGCACATTTTTTGTCTGCATTTCCGTGACAAAGTCACAAAAAACGCACATGCAACCGTCGGTTGCTAAATTTTCAAGTTGTGTATGTAGATTTTATGCTGTAATTTTGCTATACTGAAAGCATGAAAGGGGGCTTTTGCATGAATTTAGGAGAAAGACTTTTTACACTGCGCACGCAGAAGAATCTTTCACAGGGGGACTTGGCAGAAAAACTCAATGTTTCCCGACAATCCGTTTCAAAATGGGAGAATAATTCCGCTGTGCCCGAGCTTGACAAAATCATCCGCATGAGTGAGATTTTCGGTGTGACGGTGGACGAGCTTGTGAAAGAAAACGCACAGCCGAAAGAAGAAAAAATACAACAAGAACCCACTCCTGCTGTGGTGCAGGTGGTACAGAGAGAACCCATGGAAAAGAGAATTCTTGCAGGTATCATTCTTTTGAGTCTCGGCGGCCTTGCATTTTTGTTGTTGCTACTGTTGACCGGCTTGGGCTGTATTTATGCTCTGCCTGTGCTTTTGTGCGGGGCGGTCTGCTTTGTCTGCAAAAAAGATACCGCGTTTTACTGCACATGGCTTGTGTATTTGCTTGTCACGGGCTTTTTGTCCTTTGCCACGGCCGTTTCAAGTTGGAGAGTGATCCGTTACACCCTGCAAGGACCTTACAACGGCAATCCCGCTATCATTATCATTGCCTGGGTGTGGTTTGCTGCCATGCTTGGCATCATGGTGTGGAGTGTTGTTAAATTTGCAAAAAGACCCGTTGAAAAAATCGGAAAGTCGATTGCACTGTGTGTTGTCGGTGCGGTGTATCTTCTTGCCGATCTGATCATCGGCAGAATGGTCGGATCTTATTACATGCAACTGGCGGAAAGCAATTCGCTTTCGTCTTCCTTTGTCTACGGCGTCGGCACTGTTAACTCCGTGCTGACCATCCTTGAGCCCGTGTTTGCAACGCTCGTTCTTGTGCAGGGAATCCGTCTTCTTTTGTGTTTTTACAAAAAGAAGAAATCTGTTTTTTGCTAAAATGAATAAAAAAGGCATGCAATTTGAACACCCGAAACAGGACATTAAACAAAAGTAAAAAAAATTAAAAAAAACACTGTACAAACGGTCAAAAAAGTGGTAAAAAAGAAAAGTAAAAGAAAAATAAGGAGTGCAGAGAAAATGAAAAAGATTTACGAAGGCAAAACCAAAGACGTGTACGCTCTTGACAACGGCAATGTCATGCTCAAGTTCAAGGACGATTGCACAGGCAAAGACGGCGTTTTCGATCCCGGTGAAAACACGGTAGGACTTACCATCGAAGGCATCGGCAAGGCAAACCTGCAGACCTCCATCCACTATTTTGAACTGCTCAAAGCAGCGGGCATCAAGACCCACTATGTTTCCGCAGACATCGACAATGCCACCATGGAAGTTCTTCCCGGTAAGGTATTCGGCCACGGTCTGGAAGTCATCTGCCGTCTGGTTGCAACCGGCAGCTTCATCCGCAGATACGGCGAATACATCGCTGACGGCACCGTTCTTGAAGGCGGCTATGTCGAATGCACATTCAAGAATGACGCAAAGGGCGATCCGCTTGTCACAGGCGAAGGTCTTGCAGCACTCGGTGTTATGAGCCTTGAAATGTTTGAATCCATGAAAGAACAGACCCTCAAGATCACCAAGGTCGTTGCTGATGATCTCAAGAGCATCGGTCTTGACCTGTGGGATATCAAGTTTGAATTCGGTTACAACAATGACGAAGTCATCCTCATTGACGAAATTGCTTCGGGCAATATGCGTGTTTACAAGGACGGCACCATTGTCGATCCCGTTGAACTGACCAAGCTCATTCTCAACAGATAATCATTTTAAAAGGATACAACCGTCGCTTCATTCAAAGCGACGGTTGTGTTTTTTTGCGGATTTCTATTTACCAATTTTGAAAATATGTTGATTTTGGTAAATAGTTTTATTTAATTCTGCTCTTTGTATTTGTCTGCCTGCAGGTTGAACATATAGGCATATTTGCCGTTCTGCTGCATGAGCTGCTCGTGGGTGCCGGTTTCCACGATTTCACCGTTTTCGAGCATATAAATGCAGTCTGCCATGACGGTTGTGGAAAGGCGGTGGGAAATGAAAATAACGGTCTTGTTTTCGGCGGCCTTGGTCATGGCCTGATTGAGTGTATATTCGGCAACGGGGTCAAGGTTGGCACTCGGCTCGTCGAGTACGGCAAAGGGGCAATCTTTGTAGAACGCACGGGCAATGGCAACCTTCTGTGCCTCACCGCCCGACAGCGAAAGTCCGCTTTCGTCAAATTCGCGCAACAGAATGGTGTTCGTGTCTTCGGGTAGGTCTTTTTGGAAATTGCCGCTTGCAAGTGCTTTTTTTACTTTTTCGGCATCGGGATGATCGTTCATGGCAACATTTTCACCGACCGTTGCACCGAATAGTGAAAAATCCTGAAACACAGCGGCAAAATTGCGGTGGTAGGTCGGAATATCCCATTCGCGGATATCCACCCCGTCTACGGTGATTCTGCCTTCGGTCACGTCATACAGACGAAGAAGCAGGTTTGTAAGGGTGGTCTTGCCCGCGCCGTTGTAACCGACCAATGCAATTTTCTGATAAGGCTTGATTTCGAGATTGATGTTTTTGAGCACCGCTTTATCCGTACCGGGATAGGTGAACGACACATTCTCGAAACGGATGGTGACGGGTTTTTTGTGCACGGTCTTGTTGTCGCCGCCGATGATTTTTTCCTTGGCATTCATAAAGCGTTTGAATTTTTCGACATACAATCCGTTTTCGCGGAAACTGATGGCAAACCAGCTTGTGATTGCAAACACACTGTTGCTGATGGCGGTCGCACCGTTGAAGGTGGCGGCAAAGTCACCCATGGAAATTTCCTTTGTCACAATGGCTTTGTAGCCCATGAACAGGGTAATTCCCAAATAAATCAGCAAGGTCAGCGGCATGGATTCCTGACAGAAATACAGTTTCCATTGCTTTGCAAGATACGGCGAAATGGTGGCAAGGCGATCATGGATATTTTTTTGATATCTGCGCTCGATCATCGTGCCTGCACGGCTGAGTCGGAGTTCTTTTGCGTAATCCTGCAGATAGAACACACGGCTGAAATACAAGTTTTTGCGGTCATAGGGGGTCATGGCTTCGGTGCGTTGCACGTTGACTTTTGCAATCAGTCTGCCGACAGGTACCATGAATGCCACGCACAAAAATACGAACACAAGGCACATCGGGTCAATGGTGACAATGACCGTGCCGATGGTCAGGACAGATACGATGTTTGTTAAAATATCCTTTGTGTTGGACATAACCTGCTGTGCTCGCTCGCTCATGGACGTCATGGCAAGCACAAGGTCGTTGTAATAAGCGGGATTGTCATAGGCTTCGTAGTCCATCTTTGCCGCTTTTTCATAAATGACGGAATACATCTTGAAATAGAGCTTTTCACGCTCTTTGGGCAGATAAATTTCATAAAACACGGTATTGAGCAGATTACCGATGATAATAAACACCGCAAAAGCCACGCACGCAACGGCGGCACGGTAAAGGTCAACACCTGAAGTCACAACATCAATGATGTATTTGAGTAACACAACATTGGTCAGGATCCAGGGGATGTTGGCAAGCACATCAAACACAAGGTAACCGAACAGATAAAACGGGGTGTGCTTGCAGATGAAGCCGAGCATAAACAGATAGTTGCGCAGGCTGTTTGATTTTTCTTTTGTCTTTTTTTGCTTACTCATAAACAGCCTCCTCCTTGTAACCCGATGCCTGCAGGGTGAACATTTCGCAATATTCTCCGTTTGCCTGCATCAGTTCTTCATGTGTGCCCGATTCAATCAGTTTACCGCCTGCAAAAACAAGAATTTTGTCCGAACGGGTGGCACTCGAAAGGCGGTGCGAAATATAAAGCACGGTCTTTCCCTTGGTGCCCTCCATCAGGCTGTCATACATTTTGCTTTCCGCAACGGGGTCGAGTGCCGAGGACGGCTCGTCCAACACGGCAATGTCAAAGTTTCTCGCAAACAGACGGGAAATGGTAACCTTTTGTGCCTGTCCGCCGGAAAGCAGGGCACCTTCATCGTCAAATTCGCGGGTGAGAATGGTGTTTTCTTTCTGCGGTAATGTGTCAATTTTATCGTACACACCACCCATTTCAAGGGCTTTTCTGGCAAGGGCTGCGTTTTCTTCGGTCACTTCTTCCACCAGCACGTTTTCTGCAACCGTCATGGCAAAAATGCGGTAATCCTGAAATACGCTTGCAAATTTTTCACGGTACTTTATCAGATCATATTCTTTGATATTAACACCATTATACAGAATTTCACCCTCAGTCACATCATAAAGTCGCATAATGAGTTTTGAGAGCGTTGTTTTGCCTGCGCCGTTGTGCCCGACTACGGCAACGGTTTCACCTTTTTTGACGGTAAAGGAAATGTTTTCAAGGGTGTCATTGTCTTTTTCCTTATAACGGAAAGAAACATTCTTGAATTCAAGGCTTTCAAAATCTTCGGGAATGCGGTTGCCACCCTGAATTTTGGGTTCATATTCCAAAAATTCACGCATATTCTGCACCCACAGGCAATGCTTTTGCTGCATGGCAAAATAGTGGGCAAGGTGGTTGAGTTTGTTTCTTGCAGTTGTAATGGCTGAAATAAGAACAGAAAATTCCGAAATGGGCAGATTCTGCAACACAATGAGGCGGTAACAGCCGTAACCGAAGCCGCCCGCCACGGGGATAATTTCTCCGAAAAAGTCCGAAACCACTTCCAGCAACGCGACCCGCCAACCGTATTCTTTGATCACGCCGATGTTGTTGTCAATTGCAGTCTGAAATCTGCGTTTTACAACGGTAAAAATGTCGGTGGTTTTGATTTCCTTTGCAAAGTCTTTCAGCAGAATGGTACGGCGGATGTAATCTTTCTGCCGTTCATAGGGGGTCATTTCCTTGTCTTTTTCCAATTCAACCTCGTTCTTTTTTATACGCAGTGCAATCACGATGACGGGACACAGAATGAAGACAAGCAAAAACGGATCAATGGAAATCAGATAATTGACAAGAAGCACAAAACTGACCAATGAGCCGATGGTCCATGCCGAACCTTCGATGATACGTTTGAAGCCGCCCTTGTCCACGACCCATGTGGCACGGTTATATTTGTCGAAGAAATCAGGATCTTCGTAGCATCCCAATTCCACTTCCTGTGCTTTTTTGAAAATGAGATTGTTGAGATAACTTTCGCACTTGATTTCAAATTTGATTCTGACGGTGTAAACATCAATATAGGCCAGCAGGTCAATGAGCAGTTTGCCGACCACGATGAGAATCATCCTGATCGCAAATTCTTTGAATGTGCCGTTGCCTTCGATGATCGACAGTGCCGTTTCGAGGAACATAACATTGATAACCACCGAATAATAAACATTTTCTGTAATATAAGAAATGTAGATAATAAGCAATGAAAGGGGCGCACATTTGAATGCACTGCCGAGCATAAAAGCAGTGTTTTTCAGAATATGCGCTTTCTGTTTTTCCTTTTTCTTTTTATTCTTTATCATTTTTACAATACTCCGTCTGTTTTTTCCAAATAAAAAGTATACAAGAAAATAATATATCTTGCAAGAGTGGATTTTGCATAATTTAAAAACGGTTTTGCGTTTACTTTTTGTCCGCATTGTGTTACAATAAAAAACAATAAACGAAAAGGTGATTGTTATTTATGCCGAATAAAGCCTTTCTTGAAATCACAAATGTCTGTAACCTGTCCTGCTCTTTCTGCCACGGCACGAAAAGGGAAGGGCGTTTTATGACAAAAGAGGAATTCACCCTCGCCGCAGAGCGATTGCGCCCCTTTGCGGATTATCTGTATTATCATCTGCTCGGCGAGCCGCTGTTGCACCCGCAATTAGGGGAATTTCTTGCCGTTGCCGCTGACCTCGGTTTTCAGTCCATGCTGACAACCAACGGTACACTGTTTGCCGAAAAAGGAGAAATGCTGTTGCAGGCAAAGTCCTTGCGCAAGGTGAGTATTTCTCTGCACTGCTACGAAGCCAACAGTCTCGGCATTTCGTTGGATGATTATCTTGCACAGTGTTTTTCGTTCTGTCAAGCATTTTCCGACCAAGGGCGCATTGCTGTTATGCGATTGTGGAACAACGGCGGTGCAGACAGTATGAATGATTATATTCTTGATAAAATGCACACTGCCTTCAGCGGAGAATGGAAACAGTTGCATTCGGGGTTTCAACTTAAAGACAAGGCTTTTCTGGAATGGGGCGATCTGTTTGAATGGCCCGACATGGATGCACCTGATTACGGTGCAGATCATTCCTGCTACGGGCTTCGCGATCAGGTCGGTGTGCTGTGCGACGGCACGGTCGTACCGTGCTGTCTGGATGCGGAAGGGGATATCAATTTAGGCAATATCTTTGAATCGGATATTAAAACCATTCTCAACAGCCCCCGTGCAAAGGCAATCAAGCGATCCTTTGAACAACGCAATGTCACAGAAACCCTCTGCCGCCGATGCGGGTATGCAAGTGTAAAAAGAAAATAAATTACAAAAATATCCAAGGGGCTGTTTTTTAACAGCCCCTTGGTCGCATTATTTTTTTGCTTTGTCAGTTTTCTGAAGTAAGGAATTCAGCCATCTGCCCGACGGTTTTGTTGTTGATGAAATCGGCGGCGGTTACCGCAATGCCGAATTGTGTTTTTATGTCTGCCATCACGCAGACAAGGTCAAACGAACTCAGGCCGAGATCAGACTTAAAATGGTCTTCAGCCGTGATTTCGTCAACTTCCACGTAATTTTCAAGGATTCCGATAAGTTTTTCGAGTGATTGCATGCGGGTTTTCCGTTCCTTTCGTCGAGTGTTATCTCTGTTTCTTTCAGTATTTCACCGACCGTGATGTCGGGATTGTTTACTGCAAGGTCAAAAATCTTTTCCATTTTGTTGTAGAAGATTGTCAGGTCATATGCAGCCTGCTGTTCGCGTCTGTATTCAAAATTGAAGTCAAGACCTGCATCTTCGCTGCGGTGGCTGACGGTCAGATAAAGCGGGATCATGGTTGCACCGTTGTTGTACCAGATGCTCTTGAGTGTATTCTTCATCTCGTCATCAATGCAAACGGTGGGCACCAACGGCTGATAGGAAAGCCCGAAACTGTCGTAAGTGGAGTCGAATTTTGCATCTTCGGACATGGATTTGTGCCGTTCTTTCAGTGTTTCAAGGAAAGACAGTCTTGCATGCAGGTACATTTCATTCTGAATTTCCGAAATCTTACGGGTGGCACTGCAGAAGGTTTCGTCAGGGGAGATAATGCTTCTCATCGGCAAAAAATTGATGCGAAGGCCTCCCGATTTTTTCTCTGCAATCGTGCCGCGACGGTTGATGATCATTTTAAAAGACACATCTTCCTGATTATCATTGAAACAGGACAATGCCGTACGTACAGCCATTGAGATTACGGCAAAAACGGAAAGATCTTTCTCTTCACAAAGCTTTAATATTTTATCACTGCGTTCTTTACTCATGCTGAAACGAACCGCATCGGCATCGGGAAGTCCCGCGTGAATGTCTGCAAAGCGTCTGCCGGGGTATTTTGTTTGCTGTTGTTTGAGTCTGTTGTCAAGCATGAAGTCCGTAAAGATCGGCTCGCTTGTTTTTGCAAGCGAGTCATACCAATACTGCTTGTCCGCTTCGTGCTGTGTGCTTGTTTCGTATGCCAGTTCCTGTTCGAGTGCGGGAATATAATCTCGCATCGGTTTCGGGTAGGGGGTTCCCTGTGTTCTGTGCTTGTAAATTTCCATAATGTCGTTGATGAACACCTTCAGCGAATATGCATCCATGGCAAGGTGGTGCAAACGCATAAAAAGACCTTGATAGCCGTCCTTGAAGCGGACGAGGAAAATTTTATGCACTTCGCAATTGAACATCGGAATGCTTTGCCTTGAAAAGGCAAGAAGTTGTTCCTTTGCTTCTTCAATCGTGTATGCACTCAAATCCCATTCCTGAATCGAAAGGTCACTGTATGCGGTCACATACTGATGCAATTGCAGTTTTTTACCCATCACAAAGCGAAGTCGCATGGTGTCGCAACGGTGAACCGCTTCATAAATGGCGGCTTTCATTTCGCCTTTGTTGATTTCACCTTTCCAATAAACACCGCAGCCGATGTTGTTGACGGGGTAGCCTGAACCGTATTTCAGCGACATCAGATACATCATCTTTTGAGAACCGGTGATCGGATATGCCTTTACAACATCTCCGTTCGGAAGTTTTATTTCTGTCATTCCTGAATCCTCCTGAAAGCAAAACGTGACACAGATTATCATTGATTCCTGTTTTGCATTATACAGTATAATATATTTATAAATTGTAACTTTTGTGAACAAATTGTAAATATTGCAACATTGTATTGCATTGGCATCCTTGCGTATGATTTAATACGACACATTTAAAATAAGTGTAGTATTTAAAACATGATAAGCCTTTAACGGTGCAAAGGGTTAATTTGCCGTAAAAAAGCAATACAGAGGATTCAATATCATTCTGTATACAGGGCAACAGGGCCGTACAGGCCGCCTGATACAAAATCTTTTGCATAATCCAACTCCCCGGCAAAATACGGCGATAATTCTTCTGTTTTCCGATTGTCAAAGTAATCGGTGTGCAGATACCAATTTGCAGATGTATTCGTCACAACAATTTTCAGTTTATTTTTTTTAGCCAGCACACCGTCAGGTATTTTTAACCTGTACGGCGGCATCAAAGCCGTTCCCAAAGGTTGATCGTTGAGATAAACGCAAGCCGCAAAATGCACATCACCGAGATCAATTTCGCCTTCTTTGCCGACTTTTTCAGCGGGGAGCGTAAATGTTGTTTCATAAACACCGCTTCCGGAGTAAGCACTGCCGATTAAGTTTGCCCAATCACCGAAGGGGACGGGCGTTGTTTTTTCGGAGTGTTCAATATTTTCAAATCCGTTTTCATTGCAGATAAGTTTCAGTTCTTTGCAAAACAGGAACCCATTCTGGATATCAAATCTTTGTCTGTATTCTTTTTTGTTTTCTGCAGGCAGTGTTTCGTCTGTCAGCAAGATCACAGCCGTTTCACCAATGGCAAGAGAGAGTTTCAGAACCCCGTTTTCAGTTTTCAGATGCTGCAACTTGCCCGTTTCCAAATCAAGCAGATAGCCGTTTGACGATGGCAGGTGTAGGCGATAGTCACCGCTTTCGCCTTTTTCACAAAACAGACAGAACAGATCTGCATTTTCTGCTTTTCTGTGCATGGCACGAAGACCTTCCCCCTCCACCTGCAGAACAGGGGTGAGATCAGAAAGGTCATGCGAAACGCACCCGCCGCCTGCAACAAAACGGTGCAACACATTTTGAGTTTTCTGCGGCAAAAATGCACCGTCGGGGATGATGATATGCTTATACACCGCATTGCCGTGGCACAGACAACCGTTGTCGATACCGTGTGCCGCTTGCAGAACATCATCGTCAACAATATCGAAATCGACCGTTTTGTCTTCGAGTGCTCTGCCGAGGGTATCGAAAATTTCTGCCGTTTTTTCTGCTTGCAGACCGCCCTGAAAATCGTGTACGGGATAGTAAAGTGCTGTTTCGCAAATACGATCTCCGAGGGACGATATATACGACAATCGCTCAAGATAACGGTTAAATCTGCCGAGAAAGTGATAATACGGCTGATTTTCGGTAAAAACAGGCAGTTCCTGTGCAAGATAGGCATCTTTTCGGCCGAGCGGAAAATTGAACGGATTGAAGATGTTGATTCCGCGGACAGCCTGATAACCGACTGTGTAGCGCATGATATCGTACGTCAGTCCCGGACCCGCTACACCGAAAATTTCACTCATGGCAAATTTTGTGCCGTTGTGTGCGGCGGCAGAGGACGCATACCGCGGGAAAAATCCGTTGTAAGCATTCATATCGTCTTTGCTTGTGATTCTGTTTTCAGGATAGATCTGACGCCGGATCACATCCACACCCGGAATATCAAAACACCGCAAAGCACGCATCAGGTTGAAGTTGCCGCCGCCGTGCATACAGCCAAGCGGGTCGTGATCTTTATCCAGATGCCCCGTAAAAGCCATACCGTGTTCGTTTGCCCATTTTTTGCACGGCAGAAGAAAATTTTCGCAGAACATCCGACTGCACAGATCATACCAACGGTGCAGAATGTGCACATTTTCTTCTGTCGGGGGGATTTTTTGTGCCAACAAGGGCAAATGCGGCAATATGGATTCACCGTAGAGGGATTCATACCTGTCTGCCAATTCCCGATTGAAAGGATGCAAGGGAGCTTTCGGTTCGTCCGTGAACACTGCCGTCACGGCACCGCCCGGCAATTTTTTCATTGCGGATGCATATTGTTCGTGCGTGATTGCAATAAAATATTGCGTTGCATCTTTGTTGAGCAGATCGGGATAATCTGCAGTGCCGTAGCTTTCTTTTTCTGCGACATACTCACACACAAGGGTGTCTGCCGAAAACACAACCCCCTCCGTAATCAGTTCATTGTCATTCACAAAAGCCGCAAGCACGGCAGGACTTGTTTTTTTATACACCTCGCCTGCCGAAAAAGATTTTTCATAAAATTTGAGAACCTGTCGGGCATATTCGGGATGATCCCGCAGAACTTTTCCGCAAGCACCGCCCGACGGCCAGCCGCCTTCGTCATAGATCCAGCAACGCATGCCGCGTTCGTTTCCTTTTCGAACAGCATAAGCACACAGAGAAAAGCAGTCATCGGAAAGATAGTCGGGTGCAAGATTGGTGGGCATGCTGTGCGGACGGAAATTCTTCGGTTCGGGAAGAATATAAAAGGCACGGATGCCGAGTTTTTCCATTTCGGCGAGCTGCTCGTCTATGATTTCGCGGGTGCAGATATCATTCCAGACCCACACATACACAGGAGCATAAGAAACATCGGGGGTGCGAAAAGTATTTATATCGAACGTATCATTATTATTCATCATGTTGTAGTCCTTCGCTTTTTCAGACATCTGCATTGTATTTATTCTGATTTTTCAGTTTTTTTACAAACAGCAGCAGAGATATGACCATAACACCATACAGCACGGCAATCACAACGGGATAAACCGCCATACCGCACAGCCTGCTTACCAGGCTGATCATGGGCGGTGCCAACATCACACCGATGTAAGCAAAGGCGATCTGCGAACCCATGACGGACTGTGATACTTCTTTGCCGAAGTTGTGCGGTGTCAGATGGATCATATTCGGATAGACCGAGCCGTTGCCCAAACCGATCAGGAACAATCCGCCCACAGCAAATGCACCGTTCAGAGGAAGAAGCAGCAGCACAACGGCGGGTGCAAGAATGGCACAACCGCATGCAATGCGTTTCCATGTGTTGATTTTTTCGGAAAGTACTCCCGAAAGAAAACGACCGACGGACATGCCGACATAATATATTGTCAGTGCAAGTGCACCGTGCTTTGCTTCAAATCCTTTTTCGGTTACAAGGTAAGTGCTTCCCCATACCCCGCAGGCATATTCAATTGCATTGGTTGCAAGCATAATGACCCACACCAGCCGTACTTGCGGCATTTTTGCCATTTGCAAAAGCTTGAGATTAACACTCTTTTCATCTTCTGCTGGCTCTGCCGAAGCCGTCCTTTTCCACAGGGGCAAAGAGATGAGCAACAACAAGGTGATCGCCGCCTGCACAAAAAAAGCATAACGATAACCGCTTCGCCATCCCGCATCACTTAATGCCTGCGACATAAGATAAGGGCTTAAGGATACCCCCACTCCGTAAAAACAGTGCAGAAAGTTCATGTGGCTTGCCTTGAAGTGCAGGGCAACATAATTATTTAACCCCGCATCAATCGCACCGGCACCAAGTCCGAGAAGAACCGCCAACGGGATCATAGTCCAAAAAGACGGTGCAAAAGAGAAGCCGAGCAAAGACAGTGCCGTCATGGCGGTGCTGAATGCCGTAACCTTCGCCGTGCCGAATTTATTGAGGATGCCCGCACTGAACATGCTTGAGAGCACCGTGCAACCGGAAATGATGAATGTGAGCATACTCACCGCTTCAACGGGGATGTTCATTTGCGTATGCACGGCAGGCCATGCAGAGCCGAGGAGCGAATCGGGCACACCGAGTCCGATAAATGCAACATAGATTACGATCAATAAAAAAACCATACACCCTCCGAACAATTCTGCACGATTATGTTTTTTTGAAAAATAAGTTGCATATCCTGCAAAAAAGGACCGACAATTTTTGCTATAATTATATAGTACAAATTTAAATACGTCAATCTCAAAAAAACAACCTTGCAGGGTTGAAAAGCCAACACTGCAAGGCTGTTTTTTATCATTTTTTATTTATCAAAAGACACGGGTTTTGTTTCGCCTGCAGAAAAAGCATTGGGACCGGGATCCGACAAAGAGAAATACATTTTTGCCGCTTTTGTTGTTCCGAAATCACGGTTCGAACCGGAGTTCTGCACCTTGTTGAAGGCATCGCGGAACATCTGATTATGTGCTTCTTCGCGGTTCAGCAAAAAATCAATGGTTTCACGCACCTTTTTGTCATCAATCTGGCGATAAAGATATTCATAGACTACTTTTGCACGCTGTTCGGATGCAATGTTGCTTAACAGGTCTGCACACAAATCCCCCGTAACCGTTACATAATCGGCAGTCCAGGAGTAACCCGAAGCATTGATAAGTCCGGGATTCAGCCCGAGAATTACATGAGATTGAATTTCGCCCGAGGACACTTTTTCGGCATCAACATCGTGTCCGTTCAAAAGATTGATGGTCTGTGCCACCATTTCCATATGCCCGAGTTCTTCTGCGGCAATATCAAGAAATAAATCCTTGATTTCAGGGTCTTTGATTCTGAAACTTTGCGACATATACTGCATGGCCGCTTTCATTTCGCCATTGCCGCCGCCAAGCTGTTCCTGCAAAAGTGCCGCATATTGCGGGTTTGGCTTTTCTACTGCCACGGGATGAAAAAGCATTTTTTCGTGTTTAAACATATTACTACCTCCGCATTTTTTCATATATACTTTTCCCGTGATCTGAAAAAATATACTGATTATTATACTTTTGCAGCTTGCTGAAAACTTGCAGGGTACGTGCATATTTCACCGCGAAAAGCAAACAATAATTATATTTTATGAGGGAGGAAATGTAAATGAAATCGGTTTGGGTGGATAACGCGCCGTACGTGAAGTTTGAAGCGTTGGACGGTAACAAAAACACCGACGTGTTGATTGTCGGAGGTGGTATTGCAGGAATTTTGTGCGCCTGCAAATTGAAGAATGCGGGGGTGGATTGTGTATTGACGGAAGCCGCGGAGATTTGCAGCGGCGTCACAAAAAATACCACCGCCAAAATAACTTTGCAACACGGATTGATCTGCAACAACCTGATAAAACACTTTGACGAGGATGAGGCGAGGCTTTATTTAAAGGCGCAGATCCGTGCGGGTGAAGAATATGCCCGCATGTGTCGCAATATCGATTGTGACTACGAAAAAAAGGATTCTTATGTTTATTCTCTCCATGACCGAAAAAAGATAGAAAAAGAAGTGGCGGCATTCAATAAACTCGGTGTCAAAGCGGAATTTTCAGATGCGCCCGAACTTCCTTTTGCGGTTGCGGGAGCGGTGCGTGTCAAGGATCAGGCACAGTTCCACCCTTTGAAATTCATATTCGCTATCGCAAAAGATCTGCCGATTTTTGAGCACACCAAGGTTGTGGAGTTACAACCCGGCAAAGCGGTAACAACCCACGGCGAGATCAGATACAAAAAATTGATCATAGCGACTCATTTTCCGATTCTTAATAAGCACGGCGGCTATTTTTTAAAGCTCTATCAACATCGTTCTTACGTCCTCGCGCTGCAATCCGCACGCAACGTGGATGGGATGTATGTGGACGAAGCGGATACGGGGCTTTCCTTTCGGCACTACGGAGATATCTTGCTTCTCGGCGGTGGCGGACATCGAACGGGCAAACAGGGCGGATGTTGGCAGGAACTCGAAGCGTTCGCAAAAAAGCACTACGAAAACTACCAAATCGCAGGCAAATGGGCAACACAGGATTGCATGACGCTGGACGGGGTTCCCTATATCGGACAGTATGCCAAGGCCACACCCGATGTCTATGTGGCAACCGGCTTCAACAAATGGGGGATAACAAACTCTATGGTAGCTGCAGATATCCTCAGCGACCTGATTCAGGGCAAACCGAATCCTTGGGCGGAGGTTTTTTCGCCATCACGCAGTGTCCTGCACCCGCAACTTGCTGTTAATGTCTTTGACTCAACGGTAGGGCTGCTCACGCCTACCGTGCCTCGATGTCCTCACCTCGGTTGCGCTCTCAAATACAACCGAGCCGAGCATAGCTGGGATTGCCCTTGTCATGGTTCACGCTTCGCAGAGAATGGTGAACTTATCGATAACCCTGCTACAGATGATCTTCAACTGAAAAAAAGAGTCTGAAATTTAATAATAAGAAAGCCGATATCAAAGTCACAAACGACCGTGATATCGGCTTTCTGCTATGCCGTGATTGCAATTCAAAACAATTTGTCAGGATCGTTGGTCGGTGGCAGACAACTGTGGTTCTGACACACATAATAGGTGGTTTTGTTGTTTTTGAGGGGATATTCCGTTGTGGGTTGTGGCAAAAGGATGATTGCCGCATCAGGCGGTAAGGAAACAGACAATTTGCTTTTGTCTGTCTGTGCATCCGGTACAACGGTGATTTTTGCAGGTGGGTTGAAGTGCTCCGGAAGTGCCTTCAAAAACATGGCGTGGTTCGTGGGAAATTCTGAAGCATTTTGCGCAAGAAAATCAAGTTGATATTCCGCTGCGGTCCGGTATTTCTCCTCATCGGTAAGCAGAGACAGTCGAACAAGGTTACAGGCCATAAGCGAATTTCCGCTTGGGATTGCACCGTCATAAGTTTCTTTAGGGCGCAGGATCAGTTCTTCGTGTCCGTTGCCGTATAAATAAAACCCTCCTGTGTTGTCGCCGAAATCCGAAATAACTTTGTCGCACAAATTTTCTGCACGGCTTAAATAATTGCATTCCAATGTAGCGCGATATAACGACAGCTGTGCAAAGATATAGGCGGCATAATCATCCAGAAATCCTCTTACACCCCGTTTTTTCAAATGAAAACTGACATATAGCGTATCGTCTTCGCACAGATACTGCTGTATGAAACGGTCGGCATTCCGTGCTGCGGTAAGGTATATCTCTTTTTTGCTGATAAGATACAATTCGCACATTGCGGCAATCATCAAGCTGTTCCATGCTGTTAAAATCTTTTCATCACGGTGGAGCGAACTGCGTTTTTTACGGTACTGATCCAGTTTGGGCAGAAAAGAATCCGAATTTTTATCAGAAGGGTCACTTTGAAGCAGATTGGGAATATTCTTGCCTTCAAAATTACCCGTATCCGTAATGTCAAAATGACGATTGAAGCGTTCTCCGTCCGCTTTTCCCAGCACCTCGGTGATCTCTTGCGGAGTGAACAGATAGTACTTTCCTTCCTCGCCTTCACTGTCAGCATCCTGTGAACTGTAAAATCCGCCTTCCGGTGAGGTCATTTCGCGAAGAATATAACCTGCCGTTTTTTCTGCAATTTCAAGAAACAAATCGTTTTTTGCAACCGTGTGCATTTTGCAGTAGGCAAGAATCAGGAGAGCGTTGTCGTAGAGCATTTTTTCAAAATGAGGAACAAGGAATTTTTTGTCTGTAGAATATCGGCAAAAACCAAATCCGATGTGATCAAAAATGCCGCCGCGATACATCTGCAGAAGTGTATGCTCCGCCATGCGCAGACATGAGGTTGTTTTGTAATGCTCGTAATATTCGAGCAAAAACAGCAAAATGTGTGGGGTTGGAAATTTCGGGGCACGTCCGAAACCACCGTATTTTTTATCATAGATGCGCTCGAATTGCTGTACTGCCAGGTGTGTTAATTCAATATCGGCATATCCGGTCGACTCCTGTGTTTGGTTCAAATGTCTGGTTATTTCGTCGGACTGCCGCAGCAGGACGTCGCGTTGAGAAACCCATTTTTCGTGTATTGTGAACAAAAGCTCCCGAAAACCGATCATCCCGCCCCGCGAGGTTTTGGGAAAATAAGTCCCCGCGAAAAAGGGTTTTTGATCTGCCGTCATAAAAATACTGGTTGGCCATCCACCGCTTCCCGTAAAGGCTTGACATATGCTCATATATACGCTGTCGATGTCCGGTCTTTCTTCCTTGTCTACCTTGATCGATATGAAATATTTGTTCAACAGCCCGGCTGTTTCTTCGTCTTCAAAACTTTCGTGCGCGAGCACATGGCACCAATGGCACGCACTGTATCCGATGCTTAAAAAGATGGGTTTGTCCTCTTGCTTTGCACGGTCGAATGCTTCACGGCACCAAGGATACCAGTCAACGGGATTGTCTTTGTGTTGAAGCAAATACGGACTTGTTTCCTTTGCCAGACGATTGCTCATCAGGTCACCTCCATTATTGTATTTATTTTTGGCATCATCGTCGTCAATTATACGAAAAATGGAGGAACGCAATGGCGGATGACTCGCCGGACGTTTATTTACTTTCAGGCCGCTTCAAGGCCCTTACATCGAAAAGAAAAAAGTGCACCAACCACAAGGGTTGCTGCACTTTTTTTGGTGCGGGTGTTCATAATAAATTTACGCAATTATGCGGCTTTTGTAAAATATAAAGCTTCAGCGCCGGGGTATTGAAGCATCAAAACATCATCATTTATCGAAATATTATATGTATACTGATGAAGCCACCATCTGCTGTCCATGGTTATGCTGTTTTCGGTAATGATATATGTATTTGTTGATTTGTTGTTCCATGTTCCGTCGATAGCAAAAATCAATGTTTTTTCTTCCGGATAATAATCACTTTGATCAACCTGTTTGCTTTCTTCGGTAAGATGCCATTCACCAATAATCGCATCCTTAATATTTACATCCTTAATTTTAGCATTTTGACCTGCTTCACCGCAGGCTGATAAAATGCATGTCTCGCAGTTTCTCTGATTTTGTCTGCGGATGCTCTTTTAAAACGACCTTTAGATGCTGCATCTAAAAGATGTGTAAGGTGCTTTAAGTTTGCCGATGCAATGTGCTGTGCACTCGGAAACTCTGATAAAAGAGAATAAACAGCTTTACCGTGAAGCGTTGAAACAAGTTTTTCAAGTTCCGGGAAAAGTATATTTACCAGTCTGGACACAGATTGTTTAA
>SVOJ01000050.1 GCA_015066385.1 Oscillospiraceae bacterium | reverse complement strand
ATTTAATCCGCTGTTTTGTCATGCTTTTTTTTGCTAAAAGAGCACCCTAAAACAGTTCGTTTACTGCTTTGGATGCTCATTTTTCTTTTTGTTGTTCTTGTTTTGTTATTAACTTAATGACATTGCCCCCAATCTTGGGGGCGAAAAGGTGTTTTTGTTATATGCAAATTGCTCACAACGCGAGCAATTTCCTATATAATAAAATCAGCCGCACCTTGTTCGGGTGCGGCTGTAATTGTATCTGCTGTTTATTCTGCAAAATAGTCTTTCAGGAATGCGACCTGCTGTTCGACGGAAGAAGTACCTGCACAGCCTTCGGAAACACGGATGTCAATGCAATGTTGCATATCGACCGAAGCGTAGATATCATCCTCAAACTGATCGCAGAATTCCTTGTATTCGGGCATGGAAAGGGTTTCGAGCGTCTTTGCATTGGCAATGCAGTATGCAACGATCTGACCTGTGATTTTATATGCGGTACGGAACGGCAGTCCCTTTCTTGTCAGGTAGTCAGCGCATTCGGTGGCATTGATGAAACCGTTTGCGGCGGCTTTGCGCATATTATCGGGCAGAACGCGCATGGTGGCAAGCATGGGAGCAAACACGGCAAGACAATCCTTAACAGTGTCGATGCTGTCGAAAATGAGTTCCTTATCTTCCTGCATATCCTTGTTGTAAGCAAGCGGCAGACCTTTGAGCATGGTAAGCAGTGCCATGAGGTTGCCGTAAACGCGCCCCGACTTGCCGCGGACGAGTTCTGCAATATCAGGGTTCTTTTTCTGCGGCATGATGCTCGAACCGGTGGAGAATGCATCGTCGAGTTCAATGAATTTGAATTCCCACGATGCCCAGAGAATGACTTCTTCGGAGAAGCGGGACAAATGGGTCATGATGAGTGCGCAGGCATTGGCAAGTTCCACACAGAAATCACGGTCGGAAACGCCGTCCATGCTGTTGAGGGTAATGCCGTCAAAGCCGAGCAAGGCGGCTTCCATGCGGCGGTCGGTGGGATAGCCCGTGCCTGCAAGTGCACAAGAACCCAAAGGAGATACATTCATTCTGCGCACGGCATCAACCACTCGCTCATAGTCACGCACGAACATCATAGCATAAGCGGCAAGATGATGGCCGAATGCGATGGGCTGTGCTCTCTGCAGATGGGTATAGCCGGGAGCAATGACGGTTTTGTTTTCATCGGCAAGGTCGGCAAGCACCAGAATAAGATTCTTAAGCAGTTCCTTGATTTCATCCGCTTCGTCACGCAGATACAAACGCACATCGACTGCCACCTGATCGTTACGGCTTCTTGCGGTGTGCAGTCTTTTTCCCGTGTCACCGAGACGGCGGGTCAGTTCGTTTTCAACAAACATGTGCACGTCTTCCGCGGTCATATCAATGGGAAGAGAGCCGTTGTCGATATCGGCAAGAATGCCCTGCAGACCTTCGACGATCATATCGACTTCCGCCTGCGGCAGAATGCCCGTTGCACCGAGCATGGTGGCATGGGCGATAGAGCCTTTGATGTCCTGACGCACCATGCGGCTGTCCACGCGGATGGAGGAATTGAAATCGTTTGCACGGCTGTCTAATTCTTTGGCAAAACGGCCTGCCCAGAGTTTATCCATAAAAAAGTCTCCTTTTTCTCAAAAAAGACGGCGAAGCAAATCGCCGTCTTGCTTGTGTATGTATTTTATTTGTTGTTGCGCTTGGCTTCGAGCTTTGCACGGACGGAAATGGGAAGTCCGAACAGATTGATGAAGCCTGCGGAATCAGCCTGGTTATAAACTTCGTCAGCATCGAAGGTAGCCACTTCCGGGTCATACAGGGTGTAGGGAGAAGTAACACCTGCGTTGATGATATTGCCTTTGTAAAGTTTGAGTTTGACATCGCCCGTAACGTTTTCCTGGGTCTTGTCAACAAAAGCGGAAAGAGCTTCACGAAGCGGGGTGAACCACTGACCGAAGTAAACGAGTTCTGCAAAACGGTTTGCAATGATTTCCTTGTAGTGCTGGGTGTCACGGTCAAGGGTGATGGTTTCAAGAACCTGATGTGCTCTGTAAAGAATGGTACCGCCGGGAGTTTCATAAACACCACGGGACTTCATGCCGACAAGACGGTTTTCGACAAGGTCAGCAAGACCGATACCGTTGTCGCCGCCGAGTTTGTTGAGGGTTTCAACGATTTCAACGCCGCCCATCTTTTTGCCGTCGATTGCAACGGGAACACCCTTTTCAAAAGAAATGGTAACATATGTAGGAACGTCGGGAGCCTGTTCGGGAGAAACGCCCATTTCAAGGAAGCCTTCCTTGTTGTACTGCGGTTCGTTTGCGGGATCTTCAAGGTCAAGGCCTTCGTGGGAAAGATGCCAGATGTTCTTGTCCTTGGAGTAGTTGGTTTCGCGGCTGATCTTCAGCGGCACATTGTGTGCTTCGGCATAGTCGATTTCTTCGTCACGGGACTTGATATCCCAAACACGCCAGGGAGCAATGATAGCCATATCGGGGCAGAAAGCCTTGATTGTCAGTTCAAAACGGACCTGGTCGTTGCCCTTACCGGTACAGCCGTGGCAGATGGCATCTGCGCCTTCCTTCATGGCGATTTCGGCAATACCCTTTGCAATAACGGGACGTGCAAAAGAAGTACCGAGCAGATAGTCGCCTTCATAAACAGCACCTGCTTTGAGGGTCGGGAATACATAATCTTCAACAAATTCTTTCTTCAGGTCAAGAACATACAGCTTGTCAGCACCGGTCTTCTTTGCTTTTTCTTCAAGACCGTCGAGTTCCGTACCCTGTCCGACGTCACCGGAAACAGCAATGATGGAACATCCGGGATAATTTTCTTTCAACCACGGAATGATGATGGATGTATCAAGTCCGCCGGAATAAGCGAGAACGATTTTTTTGATTTCCTTTGCCATTTTCAAGAATCTCCTTAGGTTTCATATTTCAGTATAATTATACATACTTTTCTGTGTTTGTCAACACCAATATACATATAATTACAATTTATTTTTTCAGATTTTGAATTTCACCGTGAACGTGGTTCCTTTTTCGGCGGTGCTTTCCACCAGAATATCGGCTTCATGTACTTCACAAATGGATTTTGCAATGGCAAGTCCCAGTCCGTATCCGCTTCCTGCACTTCTGGCACGGTCACTTCTGTAGAATCGTTCATAGATATGCGGCAGGTCTTCCGAGGGAATGGGCTTACCTGTGTTATGAATGCATAAGCGTGCATAATTTTGCAGTTTTGTTTTACCTGTTGTATATTTTTCCAACGTCCAATCAACTTGTCCGCCGACTCCCGCGTATTTAATTGCATTATCAAACAGAATATGAATGAGCTGATTGAGCTGTGTACGATCCCCGAGCGTAACAATATCATTCTGAATATTTCCGTCAAACTGCACCCCGCGTTCAAAGGCTACGGGTTCAAACTGCAGCATATTACTCCATGCAAGTTCACTCAGGTCTACGGGTTCTTTGGGAATTTCACTCTTGGCGGCATCGGATTTGGCAAGGAAAAGCAATTCGTCCACCAGTTTTTTCATATGTTCCGCTTCCGCCTGCGTACTTTCGACCCATTTGCGCTGTTCGGCAATGGTTGTATCATCATGCGACAGCAGAATATTATTGTTTGCAAGAATAACCGTCAGCGGTGTTTTCAGTTCATGCGAAGCATCCGCCAGGAAATGTTGTTGCTGTTCCCATGCTTTTTCGGCAGGCTTGAATGCCATGGAAGCCAGGAAATTGGAAATAAAGAAAAACACAACAAAAACAATAATACATATACTGCCGAGGTTGATAAAACCTGCTTTGATAGACGCAACAAAACCTGTTGAATCTGCAAATGCAATTCGGGTCGAATTGTAATATTGTGCCGTACGGTACATCAGGCTCATATCATCCAGCCAACCTTCAATGGCATCGGCTGACATAACGCGGCTGATTGCTGTTGTCAGCACGTCATCAGCCATGGTGACATGGTTGTTGACAGATTTAAAAATCACATACCCTTCATCGTCACTTTGCGTAACAGGTGTTACGCTGACCACATACACATCTCTTGTGCGATCATCCATCGGTTTGCGGTCATGTTCGTGATCACCGATAAAAAAGACATCGGGGATATCAATTTCATTTTCAAGCGCATCTTCCATAGCCTCATTGATTTCATTGTAATTGCCTACCACATTGATGGCAAGCACAATAATAAACAAGGCGGAAAGAATGATGCCGACAAGCAACATATTGATAAAAATGAAGCGGTTGCGAAGTTTATTCAGCACTTTTTTTCACCTCAAGACGATAACCGATCTTGCGCAATGCCGTGATTTCCACACAAGAACCGATGAATTCGAGTTTCTTGCGCAAAAAGGAAATATACACTTCCACATTGTTATCCACCGCATTGGAATCATAACCCCATACCTTTACAATGAGGTCTTCTTTTGTGACGACCGATGCGGGATTCGACATCAGAATGCGCAGAATTTCAAATTCCTTGAAATTCAGATGCACACTTTTGTCTTTACAGGTGATGTTGTATGCCGACAAGCTCAATGTCAGATCTTCAAAAGAAAGCTCATCCAGCACCACTTCGCCTTGTCTTCTCGTCATGGCGCGGATGCGTGCAAGCAGCTCATCGGGTGCAAAAGGCTTGGTCATGTAATCATCGGCACCGCTGTCGAGCCCCTTGACCTTGTCGGCAACGGTATCTTTGGCTGTAAGCATAAGAATGGGGGTTGCAATATGCTCCTTGCGCAGGTCACTCGCAACCTGATAACCGTCCTTGAGCGGCAGCATCACATCGAGGATAATGCAGTCATAAGCACCGCTGACCGCAAGATCAAAACCATCCCTGCCGTCATTGGCAATATCGACCATATATTTTTTTTCTTTCAGAATTTGCGCAATCGCTTCCGCAAGACGGGGTTCATCTTCA
>SVOJ01000005.1 GCA_015066385.1 Oscillospiraceae bacterium | reverse complement strand
AGAAATGCTATACTGATTTTTTCGATGGCAGACGAAATATCAAAATCTGCTCATGAGTTCATCGCCATCAATATACTTTGTCCGGCATTTCTCGGAGCGATGTCAAGGGTGACGGACGGACTTGTGCTTTCTCTCATTTTTCAGGTCTAATATTTTGATTTATGTGTCCAATTTTTGTTGACAAGTGCAGCAACTGCAACAAGAAGTCCTAATAATGCAATCAGTTCTCCCAATGTCACCATGCAAATCCCCTCCTTTCCGGAGGGAAAGAATCGATCCCTCCAAAATACAGGAAGGAAGGTAACCGCCTACCGTTCATGGTCTGCCTTGCCCGAAAAATAATATAACATAAATTGACAAAAATTGCAATATGAGAAAACTGCAAACTTACCTTTTCCGGCAGGTTTGCAGTTTTTTGTTATGAAACTTTGTCGTAATATGCCCAGGGGTCATCACTGTCTTCTTTCATAAGCAATTGTTCGCCTTGAAATTTGAAGTAGTATGTATAATCACCGATCCAGCTATCCATATACAAGCAATCTCCGTCAATGTAATATGTAAATGTTATTCCCTCTGCGACACAGATGCCTCCGTCTGAAAAACGTACATTTTTTGAGAAATAATCATTTTTTTTGCTTTCTTCTGTAATTTGCCATTGACCGATGATTTTTTCTTCCGGACTGCTTCCGCCGATTCCTATGAGCACAACAATCAGCAGAATTGCCGCGACAATACCGAGCAGAAGCTGCTTTTTCTTTTTGTCGAGACCTTTGACTGCGGAGACACCTTTTTGCGCCCCCTTGAGAGCTTCTCCCGTATAAACCTTTGCCTGTGCAAGTGCTTCGTCCTTGTACATCTTTGCCTGTTCCACAACGGCAGGATTGATGGTGATCAGCGGTTCTTTTTTTACGGTTGTGTCCGTTGCGGGCGCAATTTCCTGTGCAGGCTGTCCGACCGCCTCTGCAGGTTCTGCAATCGGTTCGGCAACGGGTTGTGCAATCGGTTTGGCTTGTGCTTCGAGGTCGTTTGCGGGTTCTGCCGTCGGTTCGGGGGCGGGGAGAACGGCTTCGGGTGTAGCCTGCTGTGTCACTTCTTCTGAAAGGTTCATGGCTGTGCCGCAATATTTGCAGAACAGCGCATCGGTTGCATTTTCTTTCTGACAGTTTCTACAGATCATTTTTCATATTCTCCTTTTTATCGTCCTATTTTTTCGTTCAATGCGAAATACAGAATATCTTCGTTGATCATATTTCGCAGAACGGTTACGTTTTTGTTGATGGATGAGATACCGTCAATGTCCTGCAGAATATCCGAAAACAGCGAAACGGAAAAATCTGTTTCCGGATTCTTGTTGTACAGTCTGGCATCCACATCCCATTCCTCCAGCAGCGTGTCAATTCTGCCTTTCGTATGCTCAATTTCGGAAGCAACTCCGTCTTTGAACTCATCCAATTCACGGCTGAGTTTAACTCCCAACCGTAAATTGTCAAGTTCAGGGAAATCAGATCCGGGATTGAGAGACACGATTTGTACAGGGTAATAGGCATTTTGTCTTATGTTGATGGTCTGTGGGGATGAAAAACTTAAGAGTGTATTGAATTCCTCCAATGCTTCTTCGCACGTTTCAAGACGGTTTTGCCAGGTCTGTATGGTGAAGGTGTTGCCCTCTTTTGCCGTTTCATCCTCATAATAATTCAGATATATAAGCATCATGTTTTTGAGGGGAATGTTCAGCTGATCAATATATTCAAATGTTGCTTCATAGATGCAATAACGGTTGTAAATATTGTCAGGCAGATAAAAAGTATCCTGCTCTTCTTTGAATGTGTTGAATATCTTGTGCAGAGCAGTGTAGGCAGTAGTGGCATCCTGCAGATCGGACGAGTTTTCATATGCATTCTCATACTTCTGATATGCGATTTCCACATTTGCAAAGGCAATAAGGGTTTTTGCCTGCATGGAACTGACATCCTGCAGAATGGAATAAACTTCTTCGGGTGCACCGCCGAGCACATACAGGCTTGCTCGATGGATTCTGCCTGCATCTGAAACACAGTAATAGTAGACCCCGAAAAGGATTATCAGAATAACAACCATCGGAATCTGAAATCTTTTTTCTTTCAGCAGGTTTTTGTTGAATCCGGCAGACAAGGGATTGTTTTTAGCGGCATCCTGCGAGGGGGGATCGTTGGTTGCAATGATTCTGGATGTGACATCAGCCAAAACCTGTTCTTCCGCTTCGGTTGCATTTTCAATTGTTTTTTCCGTGAAGCCTGTTACGGTGAGGTTGCTGCCGCAGTGTGCGCAGAATATGGAATCATCGTCCAGAACGCTTTCGCAGACCTTGCAAAGACGAATTTTCGGCAGAGACAAGGCGGGTGCGACAACGGCTTCGGAGGAAGGGGCAGTGGAAACAATCGTCATGACGTTTTTTTCGCTTTCAAAAAAAACTGTTTTCGCAGTATCGCAACCGCAATTTGTGCAGATACCGCTGTTATCGTCCAATTTATTGCCGCAGATGCAGCATTTGCGAACCTTTATGACGATCGGCTGCGGTGCAGGCGGCAGTGGAGATGGTTGCGGCGGTTCCGGTTTGGGTTCGGGTTCGGGTGCAGGTGCAGGCGTGGGTTCGGGTTGGGCACTGCGGACGGCGGTGCCGCAATAAGGACAAAAAAGAGCTTCGTCAATCAGCTTGTTGCCGCATTGATAACAAAACATAATATCATCGTTCATAAGATCACCTGATTTTTTATTCTGTTGATTGTAAATATGTGCCGGTCAGCAGGTAATAGAGGACATCATAAACAAGATGAAATTGCAGAGTACGGGCTGATTTGAAAACGCTTTCATAATCGGAAATAGCTCCAAGCGCAGAACAATTTGTATTTGCCCATAGAGGATGTTCATAATCCGGATCTGGCTCACGGTTGTAAATCTCGTCGTCAAGATCCCATTTCTGAAGTCTTTCCTGAATGTGTGCAGCTTCTTCTTCGGCAAAAGAAGAGCAGGCATTGTATGCTCCGCGAAGTATTGCAAAATAATCATCGGACAAGGTGATGTATGTGCCGGTTGCATTGGATTCGGTCCTGCAGTTTTTGATTACGGTTGCATCCGAAATATAATAGCGTTGATTTTTGGAAATCAGCAAAACGTCTATTTTATCCAATGCGTTTTCCGCTGCCGTTAACCTCTTTTTCAAAGATCTGTACGTGTAATAGTCTCCTTTGCCCGATGTGATTCTGATTACAATGTTGCGGAAAACGTCAATCATATCAATAAAAGGTGGATTGATGTTGCTTGCATAATCTACTGCCGTTGCATATGAAAGATACCGCTGATATAATTCAGTCGGTAGCTCAATTGCATTTCCATGCAGCTCAAATTCCATGATGGCATCACTGAAATCATCATAAGAATCCAGCATTTCCGGAAAACGGGAATCCTTGTTCAACTCTACCACAATGCGTGTTTTTGTTCTGGTTGATGTATATTCATTAAAAAATGCAAGTTTTGCATTTTCCACATTCAGAAAACTGACAATTGTATTTGCGGTGGATGTGTTTATGTTCTGCAGAAAACTGAGAGCTTCTTCAAGCTTTTCATTTTTAATTGCAATGATTGCTTTTTTAATTGCAATCTGATTTCTCAGTTCGTTTGCCTGCGGTGTGTTCACATCCGTCAGATACTGTTCTGCCTGTTCATAATCCTGCTGATTAAAATACATCTGTGCTTGCTCTGTTTTATATTCGTCGCTGTTGATGTGAGCATAATAACCGCCTCCGACAGCAATGCACAAAACAAGAAGAAGCAGAATAACAATTCCCGGTGTTTTGGATTTCTTTTTTGCCGTGACTACCGGCATATCCTCAACGGCACACAAGGACGCATCTTCGTCCATCATACTGGGAAGATTATCCGAGGACGATTCGGCTGCTTCTTCGGTTGAATCTTTCAATTCATCCTCCTGCAAAATTTGAACATCCTCATTTATAACAGGAGTAATATTTGCAGACAGAGTTTTTCCACAAGTACTGCAAACGGTAGTTTCGCCATCCAACCTGCAACCGCAATATTTGCAAAACATTAATAATTCTCCTTCCGTATTTACTTAATATCCGTGTAAATTGTCAGCTTGCTTATTCTCCCTCTGCCAGTTGAGTAATATCGGTTGCTGGTTCAAGCGTTACCACCGAAGGATCTTTGGTGAGGGTGCAATTGACAAGTGCACTGTTGTAACCGGAGTAATAGCTTTTACCGTTAATTAATTCTGCAACGATTTTTAATTTTGTTCCACTTGTTGTATCAATATTGAAATCGAGTTTTCCTGTTGTTTTTCCAAACTGCACACTTGTATATTGCAGAACATCATCAACATAAATCCGTACTACAAATTTTGCATCGGAAGCTGTATTGCTGCAGGCTACGATAGTTCCGGAAAAAGTTGTATATTCCTTGTTAAGGTTGTAGACGGCATAGGTTCCGCCGCTACCAAATCCATCAAGCATATAATATGTGTCATATGTGTTTCCGAATGAATCAGTAAGCGTTTCATTGGCCCATTTATAACGGCGTGAATCTATTAAATGCACAGATGATAATGCAACAGGTCTGTAGCTGTCGACGCTGTTGAGCTTTTCGGTCAGCTTTGTTTTGTCGCTGACTGTATTCAGACTTTCGTTCAGCAGTGCTTTTGCATCGTCGTATTTCATGTCGGCAATCAGGGCATCTGCCTGTGCAAGCACGGAATCGATGTAATGGCCTTCATACTTTTTGAGCATATCTTCCAGTCTTATGTCTGCAAAGGTGTTCTGTGCCTGTGTCAGCAGTTCAAGTGCCTGCACATACTCTTTTTCTCCTGCAAGCGATTCTGCCTGTTCAAGTGTCTGCAGAATAAACTGTTCTTTGTATACGGTGATCTTCTGTGCAATTTCCGTATCGTTGCCGGTAATGTCCTGCGCCTTGATCAGAGTCTGCACGGCAGTCAGAAAATCGTTGTTTTCCACACAAGTCTGCGCAGTTGCCATGATTACCTGCTTGTAGAGATTGATCATGTTCACAATTTCCGCCTGTGCCGCATCAAAGTTTTCATCCGTGTCAATAACGAGCCTGTAGTTTTCGATTGCGGACGGATAATTACCCAGCTGTGCAAATTGCTTTGCTGTGTCGAAAGCTGTGCGGGATGCATTGAGTGCTTCCACATAAGCGAGTGCCGTTTGCGCCTTTTGCTGAATGTTTTCGTTTGAAAAACGCAGAATGGCATTGATTTGCGTGACGGCGGTTGTGTAATCCGTTGTCAGATCGGTATATTGCTGTTGAATCGCGGTCAGTTTGTCTTCAATTGCCCTTTCAATATCCTGTGTGTCGACTGCTGAATCGGCAATGTTGGCATCATAAAGCTCCGCGGCTGTCGCAAAATCGCCCGCTTCGATGGTCTGCACGATTTCCTTGGACGGCGAAGTGTAAAGGAACATGAAATAAGCACCCACGCCGAGTGCGGCAATAAACAAAAAGACAAGCAGGCAAATCAGCACTGCCTTGCCGGTCTTCTTTTTTTTCGATTTCGACTTTTCCGTGGTTTCCGGTTCGGCGATGATCGGCTCAACAGGCTGTTTCGGCGGTTCTGCTACCGTCGGCTGAATGAATACTTTTGTACCGCATTTGATGCAGAACTGCGCATTGTTTTCGATTTGATTTCCGCATTTTTGACAAAACATAAAAAACCTCCCGAAAATGTTACTTTCTCCACAATTATATAACAATAGATTTTGCTTGTCAATAACTATAGATGATTTTAAGCAACTTTTGATTGCACTATACTATATCTATAGGAGTGGTCAATCATGAATGCGGAAAATGCAGAATACGGAAAACGGATACGAAATATCAGGGAATATCAGCACCTCTCGCGTGAGAAATTAGCGGAAATGTCCAACATTTCAACACAGTTTTTAGCCGACATCGAAACGGGAAAAAAGGGAATGAGCGTGGTTACATTGCATAAAATCTGCACTGCCTTGCATACTTCGGCAGACAGCATTGTCTTCGGCTGCGAGAGCTCAAAATTCCCCGAGCTTGAAGCCATGTTCGCCACCGTTCCTCATGAAAAAAGAATCCCCCTGCAGGACATCGTCCAACGAATCATCACGGTCATATAAAACAAAAAACACCCGATTTTCGCAGGTGTTTTTTTTTGTTCAGATAATGCTCTTTCCGTCCCAGTCTTCGTCGGCGGGGAGGCCGAGCAAGGTGGTGACGGTCGGGGCAAGGTCGATGATGTTGACATCCCCCAGTGTTTCACCGAGGGTGAAATTCTGTTCAACCGCACCGCCGGTGATGATCACGGGGATAATCATATCCTCGGGCAGGTCCGAGCCGTGGGTGCGGTCATGGCCGCCGTGGTCGGCGGTAATGATAACCGTGTAATCGTCGTCGAGGGCGGCGAGAATGCGTTCAATGCAGTCCCAGCTTGCGTTCATGGCGGTCATGTATTCATCACTCATCCAGCCGTGGCGGTGGCCGGCCATGTCGGTATATCCGAAATAGACAAAGGCGAAATCGGTGGGAGTGGTTGACAGGTAGTCAATGGCGGCTTGGGTGACTTTCTCGTTGGCGATGTCATAACCGACCGTTCTGCCGCGGAAAAAGTAAGCAAAATCAAGGGAATTCGGGCGGGACAGATCGCGGATTTCTTCCCAGTTGAAGAAAAAAGCACTTGTCTTGTCGTATTTTCTTGTGACTTCGCAGATGCCGTTGATAGGTCTGACCTGCGGGGCGTAGGTGTTGGTGGTTGTGCCGTGGCGTTCGGGTGTCACACTGTGAAACAGCGACATGTGGCAGGGTAAAGTTACCGACGGCATAACCGTCTGCGCGTGCATGGTGTAAGCGGATTTCTGCAATACCCTTTTCACCTGCGGCAGATCGGCAATCGCATCCGGTCGCATGCCGTCCACTAAAATAATCAGCGTTTTCAAAAATCACAACTCCTTCTCATTGGATTGATAATACAAAATATTGTCTTCAAACAGAATCTGTATTTTGTCGTTGTCATACAGATATGACAGATACGACCGTACCGTGCTTCCCACAAGTGCGTGCTGTGCGTGGTTCATGGTCAGGTTATAATGCACAAATACCGATTGCAGGAGCGAATCAAAGGTCTGCTTCCGGTTGCACTGCTGCAAAAGGAAATCAGCGGCTTTGTGCACTTCCCGCATGTTCATGTCGAGCATGGGGATGATATGATCCGTTGTTTCTGCGTGGGAAGATACAAACACATCGGCAGTTAAGGTTTTTGCTTCTTCCAATGATTGCAAATGGCGGGCAATGTCAAACTGGAATGTGATGCCGTATTTGGTCAGCGTGTTTTCACTGCACAAAAGGTCGGCAAGAAAAACTGTGTTGTCGGGTGTGCGGAAAGCAACCATTTCGGGGGAGTGTCCGGGCAGGGATATGACTTCAATTTCTTTCGGGAACCGTGCATCGCAAAAACCGACCGCATCGCTTTCCTGTGCCAATAAGAGTTTGTGCCGCAAATCCTTGTGCGGATTGCCCGCATACAGTGTGGTCGGTTCAAGATATGTGTGGCGGGTCAGGTCAATCTCTTTGTCCGATGCAAACACGGCACAGCCCGTCTGCTCCTGCAAATAACGGTTGCCGCCGATGTGGTCGGCATGGGCGTGGGTGTTGATAATGCCTTGCAGGGTCCAGCCCTTTTCTTTGAGAATGCGAAGCGCCCTTTTGGCGTTGTCCTTGTGCGGCCCACTGTCGATGAGATACACATGGTCAGGGTCGCGGACATAAACTCCGATTTTGCTCGGCAGGTCAAAATAATAGGTGTGCGCGCCTGTTTGTATGAGTTCAAACATCAAAGGAATCCTTTCAAAGACAGCCGGAGTGCATGACCCCGGCTGTAAAATTGGTATTTATTTTTTATGCATTGTAACCGGGAATGTCAACAAAGCCGCGGCCGCCGACAAGGGCAAAACGAACATCGTTGAAGAACTTAAGAACCTTGGTCAGGAATGCAAGGAATGCATTTTTCAGCTTTTCGCCGAAATCAACGGGTACTTCTTCGCTGCCGGTGGTGATGAGTCTGCGGATGGCATCAAATTCTGCAAGGCAGGATTCAAGTTCTGCAACTTCTTCGGGGGTGCAGGCAGTGTCATCATAGAGTGCCTGTGCTCTGTCAATGACACCTGCAAGACGTTCTTTGACAGCCGGATCAACCGATTCATCCGTAAGATACACTTTCATGGAATTGATCTTATCCTGTGCGCCTCTTGTTTTTCTTGCGGTGTTGAACTGCGGATATTTTTCATAGGTGTAAACATCCTTGAAATTGGGGTCGGTCAGCAGGTCAACAACAAGACGCATGACAATGTCGTTTCTGCCGGTCTGTTCATGGTCACCGTTGTAGAAATAGAAAGTAGTGTCGGGAATAAGACCCGTGGAAGCATCAAGCAGGTTGTAGGGGTCGATGTGCACATGGTTTTCGGGATCCGAACAGGTGGGGTTTGTATTCTGCTGCACATAGCCCTCGGGAAGCTGCACATCCACGCCGATACCGTATGCACCGATGGAGGTGGATTCAAGCTGAATGATACCGTCTGCCTGGCACTTGTTCCAGTTGTCGCAGATGGGATAAAGTGCATCGTTGTAGTTGACGATGTCAAATACCTCAACACCGTTTTCAATGGCTGTGAGAATGTTTTCTTCACGGTTGCACTGTGCCTGATAATAACGGTCGGTCTGTTCGCGCAAAATCGCATTGTCCTCGTCCATGAGGTGACGTTCGCGAAGTTCGGGATAGTATTCACTCGGAATCAGCCCCCACATCATAGTGGAGTATTCAAGATAATCTTCAATCAGAATATTGACCGCAATGTCAAGCACGTCGTTGAGCACTTTCTTGGGGAAGATTTTGATGAGGGTGTTGATGAGATAGCCCAGCCATTCCTGATCACCATCGAGAAGAAGCGGGAACATATAGTTGTAAAGTGCTTCGTCATCGTCAAGCAGACCGTGGTAATAGATGTCACCAAGGGTGTAGCTGCCATCGAGTGCGGGAATGACGTAAACAATACGGTTCAGGTCATCGAAAATACCCTGATCCTTGTAAGTTTCAAGCAGGGAATTGCAGATGGAACCGCCCTGGCTGATGGGAACGATGTTTACTTTGTCATATCCGGTTTCTGCCTTGACGGTCTGAATCAGGTTGTAAAGACGTTCGGTGACGGTGTCCATATTTTCAAAAGAAAAATAGGTGAAGAAATACAGTTTGTCTTCGCCTGCGATCTCTTTGTAGGTCGTCAGCGGAATGGTGTCATAAACATAATTCTTCTGTTCTTCGGTCAGATTGCTGACAGCGGTGTTGAGCTGTTCGGGGCGTACATCATAAATGAATTTGCCGTTTTCGTCGCTCTTGATTTTGCCGAGCAGAATTTCGCCCAGTGCTGTGCCGAGTGCGTTTGCAAATTTGAGATCATGGTCGCGCTGGGTCATCAGCGTGGTCAGAAGCGGAATGCCTGCAATTTTAAGGGCCGTACCGATAATGTCTTCCGTGCCGCTCAGGAAAAACGGTGCTTCAAGAGGTTCGCCGTCTGCAGTGGTGGCGATTTCACCGTTTTCATACAGCGTGGCTCTGCCCTGGAACAGGCCGGGAATGACGATAGACGGATACATTTCTTCTTTTTCGACTGCGTTGGCCGTTACAGCAAGAAAACAACTGCAAAGCATTGTCAATGCAAGCAATAAAGAAATAATACGACGGGTCTTTTTCATAAGTATGAACCATCCTTTTCTTTTTATACTCATTTATTTTAACGCAACAAAACGGTGTTTGCAAGACCAAAATATTGCTCAATATGAAAAAAATAACAGCCGTTTTTAGGCATATTGCTAAAAATGAGCAGGATGGTAAGTTTCGATTGACGGAGAAAAACAAAGGCAGTATAATGAAATAAAGATATAAAGGAGGATGTTGAATATGTTGCGTAAGTTTATTGCTGAATTCATCGGTACCGCAACGCTTGTTCTGTTCGGTTGCGGAACAGCGGTTGTGACGGGATGCGAAGTCGGTGAGGTTTCTTATTTGCTGACCGCGCTTGCATTCGGTCTTGTCATTGTTGCCATGGCTTACAGCATCGGCAATGTGTCGGGTTGTCACATTAACCCCGCGGTTTCGCTTGCCATGCTCATCTCCAAACGTATGAATGTGAAAGATTTTCTGCTGTACCTCGGTGCGCAGGTTTCGGGCGGTATTGTCGGTGCTGTGCTTTTGTCGATTCTTGTCGGCAATGGCGGCGGTCTCGGTGCAAACGCATTGTATGATGATAACATTATAAAGTCTTTGCTGGTCGAAATGATTCTGACCTTTGTTTTTGTCATTGCCATTCTCGGTGTCACCAATTATACCTCCAATGCATCCGTTGCGGGACTTGTGATCGGTCTGACTCTGACTCTGGTGCATATTTTCGGTATTTTCTTTACAGGAACGAGTGTCAATCCCGCCCGTTCGTTCGGTCCCGCGCTTGTGCAGGCACTGGCAGGCAACACGGATGCACTCAAGGTCGTGTGGGTGTTTATTGCGGCACCTTTGCTTGGTGCAGGCCTTGCCGCCGTGGTTTATATGACCATTGCTCCCGATAAGAAAATCAAGCATAAAGCAAAATAACAAAAATTTAATAATTTTTTACGGCTTTATTTTGGCTTAAACCTTGACAAACAGAAAATAGTTGATTATAATGATACTGTTTGTAAGTGTCGCTTTTTGACACTATGGATGTTATCAAACTGAATTAGGAGAGTTGAATATGGTTCTGTTCTTCATGTCCGATGTCATCGTAGCCAGCGTCATCGCTGCTGCTGTCGGTGCTACAGTTGCTTTCTTCTGGTTGCGTTCAAAAGGTGTTATTACCATTACCAAGGTCGAAAAGGCCCAACCCACCGATCCCATTGTTGTCGGTCTTCGTGAAAATGCTGTTCTGTTCGGTCAGCTTTATGAAGCAATGTACCTTGTCAGCAAAGGCAGAAGTGCAAAGATTCGCACAGGCTTTGCAGCATGGAATAACCGTGTTGATACACTGGACGATGACAGCGAATTTGTCATTGCTTTCCGTGAAGCATACGGCGATTATGAAGATTGGAAAGAAAAGAAAGCCGTCAAAAAAGCAGGTAAGCTTGTCAAGGCTTTCAAAAAAGCAGGCATCCTTCGCGATAAAGATGTTTCCGTTTTTGCTGAAGACGATTTTGCAGAAAAATACAATGTTGTCGGCGGTATTGTCGAAGAAGGCGAAGAACTTGACGTTCTTTCTCCGTTCTGGTCTTTCGAAGGCGAAGTCATTGAAAAAGGCGTTGCCCGCTGATTGATTATAACATAGGAGGACAGTTCCGGCTGTCCTCTTTTTTTTGTTTTAGCCTCTTGCCGTGGCAGTAAAGAAATGGTATGATGTAAATAACAAATAAAAAGAGAGGGTATTTGCCATGTTTACAATGTTCCAATCTGCAATTGCCGCTGTTATCACCTTTTTTATGATGCTGTACGGTATGATTGCCGGTATCAATTTCGGTGACACGGTAAAAAAGTACAAAGAAAATGTCAGTTCCGTGGAAAGTTATTCCAACACTCTTGAAACAGCAATTCCGCAGACCGACATTTATGCTATGATCAAAAATCATTTTGAAGCCGAACTGCCCGCAGGCAAAACCGAAAAGAAAGTCATTGTTCTCGGGTTTGACGGCGGCAGAGCCGATGCTCTTTCCTTGCTTGACGGTGCGGTTGAAAATTCCGCAATCAGTTACTTGCTTTCCACCGACGGCACGGCACAGATCGGCTATTGCGGCGGTGTCAATTATCCCAAATTCCACAAGCAGGACACCTCTACGGCTCCCGGTTGGGCGGCAATTCTGACGGGGCAATGGGCAGATGTTACGGGGGTTAAGGGCAACGGCGTTCCCAAGTCCAACGATCATCTGAGTCTTCTTACTTCTCTTGTGGAAGACAAAATCATTGCAGACAGTGCATTTTATGTATCCTGGAACGGCCATTTTGTTGATGATGACTCAACTTATGTCAACGAAAAGCAGTATATTGCCGACAAGAATCTCGATGTCACATTCTCGGATGCGGATGACGATGACGGCACATTTGCAAACACCCTTGCCGATGTTCAAAACGCGGATTGTTCCGATTTCATCTTCACCATTTTTGAATATCCCGACCATAACGGCCACGACACGGGCTTCTGCATTGAAAATCCCGACTATGCTGACGCATTCAGAGAAAACGATGCACAGTGCAAATTGATCATTGATGCAATTGAAAGCCGCGACACCTACGAAACGGAAGACTGGCTCATCATTCTCACTTCCGATCACGGCGGCTACAATACAGGCCACGGTTTTTTGACCATTCAGGAAAGAATGACTTTCATCGTCGCACGATAAAAACACAAAAGCCAAGGAGCTGTGAAGATCTGATTTCACGGCTCCTTATTTATTGATTTTCTTGTTTTGCCGGCTCTGCTTTTTTTGTTTTTTTAAGGAATGAGATTTACAGTAGCAACATAGAATTTTAAAGTTGCACGTTACGGGGCAATCGTTGGCAATAAAAAACGTGTTTGTAAATGATTTGCTTGACAAGTTAAATATTCTTTATTATTATATGTATTCAGATACATTGAAAGAAGGCGTCCGAAATGTCTGATTCTGTAAATAACAATGATTCGTTTGACTTTTTTTTAGATAAAATGCGTCATGCGGAACATGCCGCAGAGCATACGGAACCGAATGTTGTTGCCGATGCAAATGCAGATGT
Organism: Oscillospiraceae bacterium; assembly: GCA_015066385.1. Classification (GTDB taxonomy): domain Bacteria; phylum Bacillota; class Clostridia; order Oscillospirales; family Acutalibacteraceae; genus RUG806. The sequence continues at coordinate 111,328 of SVOJ01000005.1, read as the reverse complement.
TCAAAACGAACCTGCCGAAAATAAAACTGCTGAAAGTGAACCTGCAACGGAAGTTGAAACAGGCAAAGAAGAACAGAACACACAACAGGAATCAACGGTGGAGCAAGGTGAAGCTGCAATCTATGCTGACCCCGTTAATCCCAAAAAAAAGAGAAAAGCAGGCAAAGTGCTTCTTGCCGTTGTGATCGTGCTGGCGGTTCTTGTCGGCGGCGGTTATTTTGCTTTGCATTCTTTTTTTGATCAGTTTTCCTATGTTCCCATGGAAGAACAAACGGGGATGTCGGCAGATACCACACAGGGAAAGATTGAAGAACCCACGATGATTATTGAAAATCCCGAATTGTCGCTTGCGGATGAGGAATATGATACGCTCATTGAACTGCTCGATGCCAATGCCGCAGGCAACAGCATTGTCCTTTCAGATGAAAATGTGTGGAATGTGCTTCTCATTGGTGCGGACGAATCGCTTGCCGAGGGCACGGCCCGTTCGGATTCCATGATTCTTGTGTCCGTCAGCCATTACACGGATACCATTGTGCTGACATCCATCCTGCGCGACAGTTATATCAAAATTCCCGACAACGGGTATAACCGTATCAATGCCGCACTTCCTTACGGCGGTGTGTCGCTGTTGGCGGAAACCATTGAATCCAACTTCGGCATTCATGTTGATAACTATGCCATGCTCGACTTTGCGCTGTTCAAGGATGTTATTGATGCCATCGGCGGTGTGTATCTGACTCCGACCGAGGATGAAACGGAATATATCAATGAACTGATGGTGCTTCTTGATCGTGAAGATCTGCTCATTGAAACGCCCAACGAACTGACGCAGTTCAACGGTGTGCAGGCACTTTATTATGCCCGCATCCGCAAAATGGACTCCGATGTGCACAGAACCGAACGTCAGCGCAAACTTCTGCTTGCAGCAAAGGACCGTGTGCTGAGCATGGATCTGACACAGTTGTTGGACCTTGTAAAAGAATTTATGCCCAGAATTGTTACCGATATTGATTCCAAAACCTGTATTTCCTTGCTGTTCTCCGCTTATAAAATGTTGCAGGAATATAACATCGAACAGCACTGCATACCCATGGAAGGCACCTACAGCGACACCTATGTGTACGGCATGAGTGTCAAGCGGATCTATGATTTTGAAAGTAATACCGAAACATGGGAAGAACTCGTTTACGGCGACAATGAACCCGTTGCGGCAGAGCCCCGTCCTACGGAACTGCCGACCGATGAAAGCGGAAACGATGTGATTTTCACGGAAGAATAAAGACGAAAGGAGCTGTGTTTTCACAGCTCCTTTATTGTGATTATTTTTTGCGTATAATTTTTCCTCTGTGCTTGGGTTCCACGATAGCGGGCAGTAAGTACAGTGCCTGCTGTGCAATGTAAACCAATGCTTTGTTCTTGAACATGCCCGGTACACCCTCGGCAAGGTTTGCTGCGATTTCGGAAACGGGCGGTTCGCTTGAAGGCTTCATCACCACGCGGTCATTCAGCGAGAAAGTGAATGAAAGTCTGCGTTTGCCGATGGTGTTGACGGGGCGCACATCCACGATCAGGTTATTTGTTTTGTTCCAATATGCACTGCAGCATACGGTATAATTGAGCTGTCCCAGACGCATTGTGCCGTAGCGGTAATGTCCGTCCATTCCGCAGAGGACGGTATTTTTTTCGTCGCCCTCGGTCCATGTCATGCTGCATTCCTTTTCGCGGAACGAAAATTCAATGTTGTCAATATTGCCTGCTTTGTCGCAAGCCATATACACAACCGCCATTGGCAGCATACTGACGGGAAATCCCACAAGATTGAGCAAAACATTTTTACGAAGACGGATGACCGTACCTTCCAGTCGCTGTTCCCATGCACTTTCCGAGGCGGGCAGCGGGGTGTCCATCACAGCATTTTGTAGCAAGGTATCCAGTCCGTTAAATGAAGTGTCTGCATGCAACGCATTTTCATCAAAGAATGCCCGCGGAAAATACGGCCAGATCATAGTGCGCGCGTTGTCTTCGCAACTGATGCCTGCCGTGCAGATGAACAGTGCATCATAATCGCTGAACACAATGCCCTGCTGTGTGAACATGCCGTCGGCACGGTAGGAATTTGCAAACGGATTCTGCCAGAAGCAATAACCGTAACCGTTGGAGCTGTCGCGCCCCGGGTTGTTGGAATTGTCAACAACTTTGCTTGTGGCGGTTTTTACCCATTCTTCGTTGAGAATGCGTTGTCCGTTGAACACACCGCCCTGATGATACATCAGCATCAGTTTGGCAAGGTCTTCTGTTTTTAAGAAAATACCCCAGCCGCCTGCTTCCACATTGTAAGCATCGGTTTCCCATTGCGGAGTGTCGATGCCCAGCGGCTCAAACAGACGGGGCTGTAAGAATTCGCGAACGGTCTGTCCCGTCACACGGTGCACAATGGCACACAGCATATAGATATTTTCATTGACATAACGGAATTCAGCACCCGGGTCGTTGTACCACGGTGCTTTCAGGAAAGATGTGATCCAGTCATTCTGCGTTTTGTCCTCCATGAAGGACACATTTTTACCGGAAGTCATGCTCAGCAGGTGTTTGACCTGCAGTTTATAAAGCCGAGCATCTGCATTTTCGGGAATATAATCGGGAAAAATATCAACAATGCGGTCTTCGACCGACAAAAGCCCTTCCTGTACGCACAGACCGACTGCGGTGGATGTGACGGACTTGCTGACGGAATACATCTGGTGCGGTGTGTCGGCATTGTAGGGTGCAAAATAGCACTCGGCGGCAACCTTGCCGTGACGGATGACCATAAAGGAATGAAAACGGATATTGCCGTCTTTGATATGTTGCATAAAGCGGGCAATTTCCCTTGAGGAAACGCCGACTTCTTCGGGGCACGAAGCTCTTGGGATCATAATTTTATTTTCAGCCATACAGATTCCTCCTTTTGTGTTCTTAATTCTATATTAAAACAGATATTTCGACTTGTCAAGCACTTGACTTGAAAGTGCAAAAAGTATACCATATCAAAATGAAGAAAAGATTAAGAAAGGCGGTGCGAAAATGGGAAGAAGACTGGATTTTGTGATTCCTTCAAGCTACAACGGCAGAAAAGTCATCCATTATCTGCGTGGGGAAGCGGGCTTGTCTTCACGGCTTACCATTTCTCTTAAATACCGTCCGGACGGAATCCTGCTCAACGGTGAGCACATCCGCACCATCGACCTTTTGAAAACGGGGGATGTGCTGACGGTCAATCTGCCCGAAGAAAACAGTACGGTATCCGCCGTGCCCGTTGTGCAACTCGACATTGTGTATGAGGATGCGGATATTTTAGTCGTCAACAAGCCTGCAGGGCTTGCCATGCACCCGACCCATAATCATCAGGATGATTCGCTTGCCAATTGCGTTGCGGCACACCGTCCCGATGCGGTCTTCCGTGCTGTCGGCAGATTGGATAAGTGCACATCGGGTCTTGTTTTGTGTGCCATGAATCAGCTTGCCGCCGCCGCTTTGTCGGGCAATTATGAAAAGCAGTATCTTGCCATTGCAGGCGGTGTGTTTGAAGGTACGGGCACCATCGACAAACCCATTTATCGTCCCGACCCGATGAAAACCCTGCGTGCCGTCGGCGAAACAGGGGAGTACGCCGTCACGCATTGGAAAGCACTTGCTACGGACGGAAATTGCTCGTTGCTTCGCGTTTGCCTTGAAACAGGCAGAACCCATCAGATCAGAGTTCATTTTTCCTCGCTCGGCACACCGCTGATCGGGGACGATATGTACGGTTCAACGGTGAATCCGCCCGACAGAGCTGCTTTGCACTGTGAAAAACTCACCTTCATCCACCCCGTCACCAAAGAACCCATGTCCTTTTCAGCCTCCTTGCCACAGGATATGCAGACGGTGGTTGACAAAATGACATTTTATAAAAAATAATCCAAAAAAACGGGTTGATTTTGTATCAATAAAATGATATAGTATAAATGTATCAATATATTGATATAGTTATTGACAATGGGGAATACGGTATGATTTTATATCATGGTTCATCTGAAATAGTTGAAAAACCGCTTTACGGTTTTGGTTCTGATAAAAACGATTACGGCAGAGGCTTTTACTGTACAGAAGAAGTTGAACTGGCAAAAGAATGGGCCTGTCCTACCGTAAAGGACGGTTTTGCAAACAAGTATGAATTGGATATTTCTGATCTGAATGTGTTATATCTCAACAAAGACGGATATAATATACTCAACTGGATAGCAATTTTGCTTGACAACCGTACTTTTCAGAAGCGGTCTCCGATTTCCCGACAGGCAAGTCAATACATTCTTGAAGAATTTCTTCCCGATATTACAGGCTATGATGTTATTTGGGGATACAGAGCCGATGATTCCTATTTTTCTTATGCAAAAGATTTTCTGAATAATGTAATCTCTGTCAGTCAGTTGTCACAGGCAATGAAACTTGGTGAACTCGGTGAGCAAATTGTTCTTATGTCCGAGAATGCGTTTGATAAAATAAAGTTTATCGGATATGAAATTGCAGACAGCAGTATTTATAATGCAAAACGCGCGGAAAGAGAAAATCGAGCCAAAAGAGCATATCTGGATAATCACGGTATGTCATTTTTAATAAATCCCGATGATTTATATGTGCGTGATATCTTGACAGGGCAGGTGAAAAACGATGACCCACGCTTACGATGAAGTACATCTTGACGATGCAATGGAAACTTTAGGCGGTGCTGTAGAATATGCTGTTCTTTTCTGCGATATAAGTGGGCAGGAATTTCTTGATTTATTTCTTGTAAGCGGTGTTGCCGATGAATTCGCAAGAGGCAATGTGAAATTCATTTCGGGGATGTCCGGCATTGAACTTGCTGGATATATTTTGGAAAAGTGCGGCAAAAAAGCAAGTGATATTACCGAGATGCCATATATTGATTATCCTCCCGAATATTGGATCGGTTGGATTCTGGCATATTATCAGTGGTACACCGGTAAAACTTTTGCTTCCATCTGCAAAAGAATTTCTTATGAAAATCTCTGTAATTTATATGGTGCTTTACACGAAGCAGACCCAAGTAAAGCCGTGGAGGTTTTCAATGGTATTGTGCAAAAGGACATCGAAACCAATCTTGCAAGACTTCGCAAGGAACGGGGATTATCCCAATCACAGCTTGCAAAAGCGGCAGACATATCCGTTCGTTCTGTGCAGTTGTATGAGCAAAGAAGAAGCGACATCAACAAAGCGCAATATAACCACCTGCAAGCAATGGCAAAAGTGCTCGGCTGTGTGCCTGATGCTTTGTTGGAACAATAAAACAGAGCCGATCCTTGCGGGTCGGCTCTGAACATTTATTACGGGGCTGGAATCAATACATTCCGCCGCCCTGTGCGGCTGCCATGGCTGCTGCCTGTGCGGCTTCGGCTTTAGGATCGGGAATGTCGGACACAAGGGATTCGGTGGTCAGCACCATAGCGGCAACGGAAGCTGCGTTCTGCAGTGCGGAACGGGTAACCTTGGTCGGGTCGAGGATGCCGGCTTCGGACATATCGGTGTAGTCTTCGGTTGCGAAGTTGTAGCCGTAGCCCTTTTTGCCGGAACGGCGGATGGCATCGATGATAACAGAGCCTTCCAGGCCTGCGTTGGTTGCGATCTGACGGATGGGTTCTTCGATTGCCTTGAGAACGATGTTCACACCGGTCTTTTCGTCGCCGGAAACGGTGGCAAGCAGTTTTTCGACTTCGTCAATGACGTTGAGCAGTGCAACACCGCCGCCTGCTACGTAGCCTTCTTCAACGGCTGCCTTGGTGGCTGCAAGTGCATCTTCCACACGCAGTTTCTGTTCTTTCATTTCGATTTCGGTAGCGGCACCGACATGAATAACAGCAACACCGCCTGCAAGTTTTGCAAGTCTTTCCTGCAGTTTTTCACGGTCGAAATCAGAAGTTGTGGATTCGATCTGGTTCTTGATCTGTGCAATGCGGGCTTTGATTTCATCTTCGGAGCCTGCACCGTCAACAATGATGGTGTTTTCCTTGCTGATCTTGACCTGCTTTGCACGACCGAGCTGTGCCACGGTAGCATCCTTGAGTTCAAGACCGAGTTCTTCGGTAATTACTTCACCGCCGGTGAGGATGGCGATGTCACGAAGCATTTCTTTTCTTCTGTCGCCGAAGCCGGGAGCCTTGACGCCGATGCAGGTGAAGGTGCCGCGCAGTTTGTTGACAAGGATGGTGGCAAGTGCTTCGCCTTCGATGTCTTCTGCAACGATCACAAGCTTTTTGCCTGCCTGCAGAATGGCTTCCAGAAGGGGAAGGATTTCCTGAATGTTGGTGATCTTTTTGTCGGTGATAAGGATGAAAGCATCGTCGATAACGGCTTCCATTTTGTCGGTATCGGTTACCATGTAGGGGGAGATGTAACCGCGGTCAAACTGCATGCCTTCCACGATGTCGCAGTAGGTTTCGGCAGTTTTGGATTCTTCAACCGTGATAACGCCGTCAGCACTGACCTTTTCCATGGCTTCTGCAATCAGAGCGCCGACATTTTCGTCAGCCGAAGAAACGGTTGCAATGCGGGCGATGTCGGAAGAGCCTTTAACGGGTGCGGAAATTTCTTTTAAGCCTGCAACAGCGGCATCAACAGCCTTCTGAATACCTTTTTTGACGACCATGGGATTTGCACCTGCGGCAACGTTCTTCATGCCTTCGCGAACGAGTGCCTGTGCAAGCAGGGTAGCGGTGGTGGTGCCGTCGCCTGCCACGTCGTTGGTTTTGGTTGCAACTTCCTTGACAAGCTGTGCACCCATGTTTTCGAATGCGTCTTCAAGTTCGATTTCTTTTGCAATGGTCACACCGTCATTGGTGATGAGGGGTGCGCCGTATTTTTTGTCAAGAACAACGTTTCTGCCCTTGGGGCCGAGGGTGATTTTAACGGTATTGCTGAGTTTGTCAATACCTGCCTGCAATGCCTTGCGTGCATCTTCACCGAAAAGAATCTGTTTTGCCATATCTGAAAAGCCTCCTGAAAAATCTTATTCTACAATTGCCAGAATATCGCTCTGACGGGCAACGGTGTATTCATCTTTGCCGAGTTTGACTTCGGTGCCGGAATATTTGCTCAAGATTACGCGGTCGCCGACTTTGAGTTCCATCACGACTTCTTTGCCGTCAATCACGCCGCCGGGGCCGACTGCCACGACTTCTGCGATCTGGGGTTTTTCCTGTGCGGCTGCAGCAAGAATGATGCCGCCCTTGGTGGTTTCTTCTGCTTCAACGAATTTGAGTACGACTCTGTCGCCAAGCGGTCTTAATGTCATTATCGTTTCCTCCCGATAAAATAATTGTCGAATTTTGAGTTAGCACTCTCGTTTGTTGAGTGCTAAACCTATTTTACACCATTTTCATAAATAGTCAAGACCTTTTTTGTAAAAAACTCAAAATTATTTCCCTCTGAAGAATGATGTGCCGACAGAAACAGGCTTATTCTTTTCATTTTTTTAACTTTTTCGGGTAAAAACAAAAAAATGGTCTTGACAAGTGCGCACTTTTCATATATAATTCTCATGCTGTCTGAAGACAGTTGTTTTGAATATGGTGGGTATAGCTCAGTTGGTTAGAGTGCCAGGTTGTGGCCCTGGAGGTCGTCGGTTCGAATCCGACTACCCACCCCAGAAAAAATGCTGTTCTGCGGAACAGCATTTTTTTATCCATTGCGAAAGCAATGGCATATCATCAACGATAGCGTTGCTATCGTTGTATCTCATCAGTCCGTCAGGACTGCATATCATCACGCGTAGCGTGTATCAAAAAAGCTTTCGCAATGATGATATGCAAGGCTTGCGCCTTGATGATATACAACTTCTTACGAAGTTAATGATATGCAATTCCTACGGAATTGATGATATGCAACGGCAAGCCGTTGATTTTTTTGCTTTATTATAGTATAATCACTTCAAAGGAGTGGTTTTTATGCTCTCTGTTTTCCTGTTTGCCGCCAATGCCGTTTTGCCCATTGTTGCCGTGATTCTGCTCGGTTTCTTTCTGCGAAAGTCGGGTTTTCTCGGCGAAAAATTCTTTGCCGATGCAAACCGCCTGATGTTTAAGGTGGCACTGCCCGCCATGCTGTTTTATAACATTTATAACATAGAGAGCATTGCCGACATTCGGTTTTCCACGCTTTTGTTCGGTGTCGGTGCAGTAACGGTGCTGTTTTTGCTCGGACTGCTGTTTGCGGTTCTGTTTGTCAAAGACCCGAAACAGAAAGGTGTTGTCTGGCAGGCGGCATTCCGTTCCAATTCCGCACTCATCGGTTATCAGTTGGCAGAAACCCTCGGCGGCGCGGCGGGCTTGCAGTGTATTTCGCTTTTGTCGGCATTTACCATTGCACAGTTCAATGTGTTTGCCGTTATAGCACTCAGCATATTCAGCACAAACGGACATCCCGACTGGAAGAAGGTCATCAAGGGGATTGTCAAAAATCCGCTTATCATTGCCATTTTCTGCGGATTGGCAGTGCTTGCCGTCCGTTCGTTTATTCCCGAAAATGCCGACGGTGAAAAGGTGTTTATGTTGCAGACGGCTTTTCCGTTTTTGTATACGGCTCTCAAACAGGTGGCGGGGATTGCTTCGCCCATTGCATTCCTTGTGCTGGGCGGTCAGTTTTCGTTCAAAGCGATCAAAGGAATGTTCGGGCAGATCGTCAGCGGAACTTTGCTTCGTGTGGTCGCGGCTCCCGTGCTGATTCTCGGTGCTGCGGTGCTGTTGTCAAAGTATACGTCCGTTTTTGATTTCGGTGTTGCGGAATATGCCGCTTTTGTTGCCCTGTTCGGTTCGCCCGTTGCGGTGTCAAGTGCCGTTATGGCAAAAGAAATGAACAACGACGAGCAACTGGCGGGACAGTTGGTTGTCTGGTCAAGTCTGCTGTCGATCTTTACTATATTTATAACGGTATGTGTATTGCGATATGCAGGACTTTTGTAATTTCCGATTGATTTAAGCAAATAATTATAGTATGATAAAGAAAATGAAGTGAAGGAGGGGTGCAGATGAACAGAAGATCCTTGTTGCTGATGGTTGCATTGATGGCGGTTACATTGCTGACGGCGATCCTTTCGACCCGTGTTTTTGTCACCCTGACACCCTATGAAGCCCCGACTGAGGAAATCGTCACCGAACGGCCGACCGCTGCAATGGGCACGACACTGACGCCCGAAGCGGCAGAAGCATCACGACTCATTCAACAGATGGTTTATGAACAGGCATCCATGGCGGCCGAAGCCGAAAAAGCACAGAGGGAACTGACCATGCACCAGTCGCAGGATAAAATTGCCAATCGTTTTCAGGATAAAAAATCCCTTGCCGAATATGTGGAAAAAGGGATTGCAGACGGTACACTGACGTATGAAAAACTATTTGACGGCACGTTGCTGATCGGGGATTATACGGCGGCTACCATCCGTATGTATAACCTGCTTCCCGAACGGCAGTGCATCGGCAGAACGGATGCCAATCTTGACTTTTTAAGTGAACAACTTGTCAGCATCGTGGCAAACAAGCCCGAAACATTGATTCTGCATTTCGGTATGTATGAATTGCAGGCGGATGTGTTGCAGATGCAGACCGCATTCATTGACCGCTATAAGAGCATCATTCAGCAGATTCAGTATCTGCTGCCGGGGATCAGAATCGTTGTCAGTTCGATTTTTCCCGTGACGAATGATGCACAGAATGCAGACCCGAAATATGCAAACCGTGCTGTTTACAATGCCGCCCTGCAGGCCATGTGTGCCGATAACGGATGGCAGTATCTGCACAATGAAACGATCGTCACACAACATGCAGATCTGTTTGGCACGGGCGGTGTGTTCCTTGCGGGGGACTTTTATGAAGATTACTGGTTGCAGTATATTTATGTGCAAAGTCGCGATCTTCCCGCTGAACCCGCAACGGAAGAACCAACCACGGCAGACTCTCTGGGTTAAAGATAATAAAAAGCGTTGCAAGGCTCTCCCTGCAACGCTTTTTTTTTACATTCTGTTTTATAAAATTCCCATCATTTGCCATGTGGAGATAATGCCGATAACAGAAGAAACAACGGCACAGACCTCACCGATAATGGGCAGCACCAGTGCGGCAATATTTTTGTTGGCTTTGTATTCTTTGACACCCAGCACAATGCCGACGATGGACAAAACATGCCCGATGATGGCAAACAGCCATGCAAACACAATGCCGAGTATGCCTAAAACAATGGGTGTCGTTGCTTTTTTCTTTTCAGCAGGCGCTTGGTTTGCTTCGGGGTACGGATTGTAATTCTCCTGCGGCTGTGCGTATTGATTGACAGGTGCCTGCTGTACGGGTGTGCCGCAAGCGGAGCAGAAGCGTTCACCGGCCTGCAGGGCAGCACCGCAATTCGGACAGAAATTCATATTTATACCTCCCTGAAATGTTATTTTGTTTATTATATAATACAAGAAGAAAAAATTTTTGTCAATGTTTTTTGGGAGGATACTGACGGAAATGTAATGCCGTTTTTCTGTTGCGAAAAAAATGCTTGCAAGAAAAACAAAGCAATGATATAATGAAACTACCACACAAATTGAATACAAGAAAACTCATTTCTGCCATAGGTGAAGTGTACATTTTTTTAATTATAAAAAAATGTATGCTCCGCTTTTGTATGCTTTGCCCTGTTAGGAATGAGTCTGCAAATTCAATTTGTGTGGTAGCAATGGGAGCCATACATTTTTTGGTGTGTGTAACTCCGGTTGCACACACTTTTTTAATTTGGAGGAAAAACAAATGAAGAAAACCAAAAAACTTACGGCTCTCATCCTGACCGTGCTGATGCTGCTCTCTGCCGTGCCGATTACCGTTGCAACATCAACAGAAGAAAAGACCATCACCTCTTACTCCGTTGGCGACATTATTGAATTCGGTTGGTACCCGCAGAGTGAGGTGACGGATGCCGACACCATTGCCGCACTGAATGCCGCAGGCGACGAATGGATTTCCTACAACTATTACAGCGGCACAGGTGATCGGTATGACGGCAAAATGACCGCTTCCGACTATATGCGTTACAAAGATGTGCTGCTTGACGGTAACAAATACCGCGGGGTGGTTTTTGATTCCTACAGACAGTCTTTAACGAGTTACGCTTTGTCAGCATCCTCTACATGCCAGGACGACAACGGCTACAGCACCAATACCGTTTATTGGTTCAAATTTGACCCCATCAAATGGCGCGTGCTTGACCCCGCAACGGGCATGGTGATGTCGGAAACAATTTTGGATTCACAGGCTTATAATAATTACATACTCGAAAGCGTCACCGGTGAAAACGGCCAAACGGACTATTGGGGCGATGCTGCCAAAACGCATTATGCCAACAATTATGAAAAAAGCAGTATCCGTACATGGCTGAATAATGATTTTTACAACACCGCATTTTCAGCCGCACAGCAGAATATCATTGTGTCTACCACGCTTGATAACTCCGCTTACAGCACTTCGCATTCCGTTTACGATTCCGCATCCACCAGTGACAAAATTTATCTTCTCTCTTATGCCGATGCACTGAATACAAGTTACGGCTTTTCAAGCAGCATTTTCGGCGATTTGGCCCGTCAGGCGCAAGGCTCGGCTTACGCCGAATGTCAGGGCTTATGTGTAAATTCCGAAACCGGCAACTCAGATTGGCTTCTCCGGTCCGCCGGCTTTCATTCCGGTAATTGCTGCAGAGTCTACTATGAGGGCATCATCTACGACCTCATCGATGGTAGCCATAATACGGACTGTATTAGCCGTGGCGTGCGCCCCGTTTTGAATTTTAATCTGTCATCTGCAATCTTTCAATCGGATGTGGAAGACCTCGGGAATGCTGAGGAGCCGGACATTCTGATGGGCGACATTGATGCGGACGGCGCAATCACAGCCGGCGATGCCCGGATTGCCCTGCGCGCTTCGGTCGGATTGGAAACGCTCGATGCCCGTCAGTTGCTTGTCGGCGATGTGGATGCGGACGGCGCAATCACCGCAGGCGATGCCCGACTCATCCTGCGTTGTTCGGTCGGCCTGGAGACTATCTGATTATCATAAAGTTCCGCTTTATTCGTAAACTGTTTAATATGAACCCTGTCTGCGAATGCGGCAGAGCACACTATTAAAAACTATATCCGAATCCCCAAAAACCGTATCGGAAAACAAATCCGGTACGGTTTTGTTTTGAAAAATGCAATTTTTCAAAAATGTGTTTTGTAAAATTTCAAAATTGTTTTGAAAAATCAGAAAACTGTTTTGAAAAATGCAACATTTGTTTTGAAAACTTGACAAGTGTTTTGAAAAATGCTAATATTAAAACAAGGTGGTGTTTGTATGACAGAAGCGGAACTGAAACAGTTGATAACGCAAATTTGCAATCAGAAATGTGAAAAACAAACAATCGAAATAAAAAAAGCCGCCAAAGGAAACCCTGAACGTTTGTATGATACCCTGTCCTCCTTTTCCAACCAGACCGGCGGCGGTATCCTTGTATTCGGCATTGATGAAAAGAATAACTACGACATTTGCGGCGTTTATGATGCGCAGGACTTGCAGGTGCAGGTCACCAATGCCGCCTTGCAGATGGAACCGGTTGTTCGTCCTGTTTTCACCGTAACACAATGGGAAAACGGAAAAATGGTTGTTTGTGCGGAAATTTCGGAATGCGAACCCGAAAACAAGCCTTGCTTTTATAAAGCGGCAGGCAGAATCCGCGGCTCCTATGTAAGAGTCGGCGAAGCAGATGTGCCGATGACCGAATATGAGATTTACAGCTATGAGGTCTACAAACGCAAAATCCGCGATGAACTTCGACCCATCGAGCGTGCAACACGCAATGATTTCAATGAAGATATACTCAACGGCTATTTTTCAAAGCTCCGGCTTGCAAAACCCCAGCTTGCAAAACATAACGAAGACCGCATTATGCAATTGCAGGGATTGACGGATAACAATATTCCTACTGTGGCAGGCTTGATGCTGTTCAGCGATTATCCGCAGGCATTTTTTCCGCAGATGAGTATCACGGCGATGGTTGTGAACGGCACACAGATCGGCATTCCCGGTGACAACGGCGAGCGCTTTGTTGACAACAAGCGACTGGAAGGCACGATTCCGCAGATGCTGGAGGATGCACTCATTTTTGTGCGCAGAAATATCAGAAATGCCGTTATCATTGATGAAAGCGGCAAACGCACGGACAAGCCGGAATATCCGCTTGTTGCAGTCAGAGAAATTATTCTGAATGCACTCATTCACCGCGATTACAGTGTGCACACGGAAGACTCTCCGATTCGTGTTATTCTGTACAGCGATCGGTTGGTTGTGGAAAATCCGGGCGGCATTTACGGCAGATTAACCGTCAATGACCTCGGCAAAATGCCTGCCGACACAAGAAATCCCTTTATTGCAGGCAATCTTGAGGTGCTGCTCAATACCGAAAACCGTTTTTCCGGCATTCCAACGGTATATGCGGAAATGGAAAAAGCAGGCTTGCAACCACCCGTATTTGAAAGCTTCAGAGGCAATTTCAAGGTTACGCTGTATAACGAAAGAAAACAGGTTGATGCTGCGGTCAGCACCAACGGCCAAGCACAGGACAGAATTCTGCAATTCTGCAAGACCCCAAAGACCAAAGAAGAAATTGCAGACATATTGAACATTGAAACACCGTATTATGTGGTAACCAAGTATCTGAAACCGCTTATTGAAGCAGGCCGGCTTGCCATGACGATTCCCGAAAAGCCAAAAAGCAAACATCAGAAATATTATACCGTGTAAGAACGAAACCGTAGCGGAACATAAATCCGGTACGGTTTTTTGATATGTTGACAAATCCATTAAAAAAGGGTAAACTGTAAAAAAATACTTTTAAAGGCGGTAAAAAATTATGCTCAACGGTATTCCGAAAATTATATCCCCCGAACTTCTGAAGATCCTTTGCGAAATGGGTCACGGCGACGAAATCGTTATCGGCGACGGCAACTTCCCGGCAGCTTCCAATGCACAGCGTCTTGTTCGTTGCGACGGCCACAATGTGCCCGAGCTTCTTGATGCCATTCTGCAGCTGATGCCCCTTGATACTTATGTAGAAAGCCCTGCCATGCTCATGGCGACCACACAGGGGGATCCCACTCCCGAAATCTGGGCAGTTTACAAAGATATTGCCGACAAATACGGTGACTACCAATTCAGCGAAATCGAGCGTTTTGCATTCTATGAACGTACCCGCAGTGCCTATGCCGTAATCGCTACCGGCGAAAGCGCACTGTATGCCAACATCATTCTCAAAAAAGGCGTTATTAAATAAATCGGAGGACTTACCATGAAAAGAGTTCTTGCTTTTGACTTCGGCGCTTCCAGCGGCAGAGCCATTCTCGGCAAATTCGACGGAAAGACCATTCAGCTTGAAGAAATTCACCGATTTACCAACGATCCCGTCACCGTCAACGGAACGGTGTTCTGGGATGTGCTTCGTTTGTTCCACGAGGTCAAACAGGGCATTCTCAAAGCCAAACAGGCGGGCGGTTTCGACAGCATCGGGGTGGACACATGGGGTGTTGATTTCGGTCTGATCGATAAAAACGGCTACCTGCTTGAAAATCCCATTCATTACCGCGACAAACGCACCGACGGCATGATCGAGCTTGCCTGTCAGAAAATGGACAGAGATAAAATTTACGACATCACGGGCATTCAGTTTATTTATTTCAATACCCTGTTCCAACTTTTGTCCCTGCGTGAAAACAGACCCGAACTTCTTGAACGTGCCGACAAAATGCTGTTCATGCCCGATCTTTTCAACTACCTTTTGACGGGCAACATGGCAGCGGAATATTCCATTGCCACCACAAGCCAGCTTGTTGACCTTGCCGCCCACGAATGGAGCGACGAGATCTTTGAAAAAATGCGTTTCCCGCGTGATATTGTCTGTCCGCTTGTCAAACCCGGTACGGTTGTCGGCAAACTTTCTCCCGCATTGTGCGAAGAATTAGGTGTTCCCGCTGTGGATGTCATTGCCGTCTGCGGCCATGATACGCAGAGTGCCGTCACCGCCGTGCCCACCGACAAAAAGGACTTTGCATTCATCAGTTGCGGCACATGGAGTCTGTTCGGCACAGAACTTGAAACACCCATTCTCAACGACAAAGCCCGTGCACTCAATGTTACCAACGAGGGCGGTTACGATTATTCCACCGCATTCCTCAAAAACATCTGCGGATTGTGGCTGATTCAGGAAAGCCGCCGTCAGTGGATGCGTGAAGGACAGGAATATTCCTACGCACAACTTGAAGAAATGGCACTGCAGTGTGAACCGTTCAAGTGTTTCATCGACCCCGATGCCGACGACTTTGCCCCCATGGGCAACATGCCCGAACGCATCCGTGACTTCTGCCGCAGAACAGGACAGTATGTGCCCGAAACCGTCGGCGAAGTGGTGCGTTGCATCTATGAAAGCCTTGCACTCAAATACCGCCACATCTTCCGCGGTATTGAAGACTGCACCGAAAAGAAATATCCGCACATCAATGTGGTCGGCGGCGGTACCAAGGACAAACTGCTTTGCCGCATGACTGCCGACAGCTGCAACACCACCGTATATGCAGGCCCCATTGAAGCAACCGTGCTCGGCAACATTGCCGTTCAGCTTCTTGCAAGCGGTGAAATCAAGGATATTGCCGAAGCCAGAAGCATCATCGCAGAGGGTGAAAAACTCATCTGTTACACCCCCGAAAACACCGCCGTGTGGGATGCGGCTTACGAAGAATTCAAAAAATATCTTGTATAAAAAGGTGACAAAATGCACGATCTTTCCGATATCAACACCATAAAAAGCCTGCTCGGACGGCACGGGTTTACATTTTCAAAGTCGATGGGGCAAAACTTTCTCATCGACCCGACCGTCTGTCCCCGCATGGCGGACAGTTGCGGCATCGACCGGGATTCCGCAGTCATTGAGATCGGTACGGGTGTCGGGGTTCTGACCAAAGAACTCTCCTTGCGTGCGGCAAAAGTGGCAGGTGTGGAGTTGGACACAAGACTTCTGCCCGTTCTTGCCGAAACGCTGACGGACTGCCGCAATGTGGAAATTATCAACGAAGACGTGCTCAAAACGGATCTGCACAAACTCATTGCAGAAAAATTTGAAGGCAGAAAAACATACGTCTGTGCAAATCTGCCTTATTATATCACCTCGCCTGTGATCATGTATCTGCTCGAAAACCGTCTTCCCATCGAAGCCATCACGGTTATGGTACAAAAGGAAGCCGCCGACCGTCTGTGTGCACCCGTCGGAAGCAGAGATTCGGGTGCCATCACGGTTGCGGTCAACTACTATGCCACCGCTCAGCGGCTCTTCGATGTGCCGAGAACGGCTTTTCTGCCGTCCCCGAATGTGGACAGTGCGGTGCTTCGTCTTGATCTGCGGAAAGAACCGCCCGTGGATGTTCCGAGCGAAGAATTTTTCTTCAGAGTGGTGCGTGCAGCTTTCTCCATGCGCAGAAAAACCGCCCAGAACGGTCTTTCCAACGGACTTTCCATCTCTAAACAGACGGCGGCACTGGCACTTGAAAATGCAGGCTTGTCTGCAACGGTGCGTGCGGAAAGTCTGTCATTGGAAGAATTGGCAGAATTAACAAGGCAATTACACAAATTGATCGGGTGAAAAATATGGCAGGAAGATTCATTGTTTTTGAAGGCATTGACGGAACGGGCAAAACCACACAACTACAGTGTGTTGCCAATGTTTTACGCAAAAAAGGATACAGTGTTTACACCACCGCCGAACCTACGGGCACGGCAACGGGAAAACTGTTGCGTGCATTCTTAGGCGGCAAGGAGCGAAGCACGCCGTGGGCGGCGGCAAGTCTGTTTTTAGCCGACCGCATCAACCACAACACCGACCCCGAAGACGGTATCATAAAGCATCTGTCGGACGGAGATATCGTGCTTTGCGACCGTTATTATTATTCCACTTTTGCCTATCAGGGAACGGACACCGACCTGCAATGGATTTCGGACAGCCATTTTAACTGTCCCGAAGTCACAAAGCCCGATGCCTGCGTGTTCCTGACCATGGATATTGAAAAATGCCTTGCCCGCATTCATGCAAACAGGGATGCCTCTGCCGTTGAAATTTTTGAAAACACGGACAGCCTGACCCGTATCAAAAAACGATTTGCGGATGTGTTCGACATGCTCAAAGACCGCGACACCATTATTTCTGTTGATGCCGACGGCACCATTGAAGAAGTCACAGACCGCATTATGATCGCACTCACCCCGATTCTGGAGGGATAAATATGAAATTCAAAGCCGCTGTTTTTGATGTGGACGGTACCCTCATCGATAATTCCGAAGGTATTTACAATTGCATCCGCCATGCACTCGCCAAAATGGGACTTCCCGACATGGCGGACGAACAACTGCGGCCGTTCATAGGTCCGCCCTTGTTTGAAAGCGGAAAGAAAATTCTGATGCTTGACGACGAAAATGCCGAGCGGTTTGTCACACTTTACCGTGAACGCTTCTCCGTTAAAGGCTATGCCGAAACGAAACTGTATGACGGCGTAACAGAAATGTTGCAAACCTTGCAGGACAATGGGCTTAAAATGGCGATCGCCACGGGAAAACCACTGCAGTTCATTGAAAAAATCCTGCCTTTATTTGATCTTGACAAGTACTTCTGCGGCATTCACGGTATCACTTTTAAAGACCATGAAAGTGACAAAGTAACATTTATAAAACGAAGCCTTGCTGATTGCAATGCAACCCAAGCGCAAACGCTGATGATCGGCGACCGCCATAATGACATGGAAGCGGCAAAAAGTGCCGATGTGTTTGCCGCAGGGGTAAAATGGGGCTTTGGTACGGATGAGGAACTCTTGAATGCAGGAGCAGACAAGTTGTTTGCAAGCCCGTCTGCACTGGCAGATTATATTCTGAACTGAGGAAAAAAGTATGAAGACCGCTGTTATTTTCGGCGCAGGAGAACAGAATATTAAGCAGCTCACCCTGCCTGAAAACTGCCTTGTATGGGCAGCAGACGGCGGGCTTGCATACTGCGAAAAATTGGGAATTACCCCCGATTTCATCATCGGGGATTTTGATTCGTTGGGGTTTGTCCCCGAAAATGCCGTGGTTCTGCCCGTACAAAAGGATGTTACGGACATGGCGGCGGCAGTAAATCTGGCAGAAGAACAGGGATGCGACATATTTTATCTGTACGGCGGCACGGGCAATCGGCTCGACCACACGCTTGCCAATATCGCCCTGCTCATTGGCCTTGCACACAAGGGAAAAAAAGCATATCTTTGTGACCGTGATTATACTGTCACAGCCGTCACCAACGGCGAAATCTGCTTTGACGAGCACGAAAAAGGTGTCATTTCCGTGTTTGCTGCCGACGAACAGGTGCATGGTGTGTGCGAGGAGGGCTTGCTGTATTCGCTCGACAATGCAACGCTTGAAAACAAAACCGCACTGGGTGTCAGCAACGAATTTACAGGCAGAAAAAGCAGAATCGCCGTAAAAGAGGGAACACTGGTGATTGTAAAAAATCATGTTTCCTCTTGACAAACGATTTTTGAGGCTATAGAATACAGACAAATGAATATCTGTCAGGGGTGCTGTCAAACGGCTGAGATGAAGATTTGCTTCAAACCCTTTTAACCTGTACGGATAATGCCGATGTAGGAAGACTTTTTGCAGTCTGCGTATCGGCGCAGGCTTTTTTGTTTTTACGGAATAATTTTTGAAGAAAGGACATTCTGCCATGAAAAGAAAACAGAATCTGCGTGTTTCTGCCGAATGTGCGGTCTTGCTTGCCATGGCAATCGTTTTCAGTTTTATTATAATTTGGCGGATGCCCATGGGCGGTGAAATCACATTCGTCAGTATGTTGCCCATCATGCTCGCAGGCTTTCGCAACGGGCCGAAAGCGGGACTGCTGACGGCTTTTATCTATTCGCTGTTTCAACTGGCTTTCGCTTTCGTGTCGGGCAATGTTTTTGTGTACTGCACCACCGCTTTTACCTTCATCATTTGCGTTGTGTTCGACTACCTTGTGCCGTTCACTGGACTCGGCATTGCCTGTTTATTTAAAAATATTAAAAAAGATTCAGTGCGTTTTAAGAATGCGGGAATATATTTCGGAGTATCATGCGGTATTATGCTGCGTTTTATCTGCCACTATATCACGGGTGTTGTCATCTGGGGACAGTGGGCAGGCGACGAAGGTCCTTATATTTATTCCTTGCTTTACAACGGCACCTATCTGTTGCCGGAACTGCTTCTGACGCTGTTGGTGTGCGTGATTCTTTTTAAGCCCCAACGCACAAGAAAATTGCTTCTGAATGAATAAAAATATTGCCTTTTGAAATAACGCATGGTATAATACTTATTTATTAAGCGTATTTCAAAAGGTTTTTTTGATCTGCGCAAGACGGAGGTAACAAGATGAGCGAAAACAAAAACGATACTCTGCAGAATGAAATGGAAAATCTTGCCGCCACATTTCAGGATGAATACAACAAGGCTGCTGTCGAAGCGGAAGAACAACCGCTGATTCAGGAACTTGAAGACATCGTGGAAGAAGACGAAGAGGAAGACGAAGAAGAAACCGTCGTCCCCGAAAAGAAAAAAGAAAAGAAAAAGAAAGAAAAGAAAAAAGCATCTTCCATCATTGGTTCGATCATTTCTTTCCTGCTTGTCATTGTGTTGATGTTTGTAACGGCGGGTATTTCTTTCTACGCATCCTCATTTACGGATCTTGACAGTTATATTTACAGCATCAAATGCGCCGACAGCGTGGACAACGCCGCCGCAAAAATCGAATATTACAATGAGGGCCTGGCCTATCTTGAAAAAGATATTGCAAACATGCCTTCTGTAGCCACTGTTTATGAAGATGAAATTCAGCGTGTTCATGAACTGATTGCGGCCTGTACCGTTGAAACCGAAGGCTATGCCGCCGCCATGACCTATATGCACGCAAATCTGACCGAAGAACAGATTGCAGCTCCCCTGACTGCTGAATTCAAAGCCTTCATGCAGATTGCAGGCGTGTTTGAAACCGTTGCCGCAGAATGTGTTTCCAAGGTTGAAGCCGCAGGTGCAGATGCCGATTTTGCCGCCATTGCCGCTTCTTACACAACGGATGAAACTCTGTCTGCCGCCATCACTGCGGTTCTCGAACATGTTTCCAAGGCTCTCGAAGCCGAAAAATCAGACAACATTGCCGCCGCCGGAGCCGCTTATGAAGCCGCTCTTTCCGGTCTTGCAGAATACAGCACAAAGAGTCAGGTGCTGACCGAACGCTATGTGCTTTGCATTGCACAGACAAAGGGCTATGCCGCCGCACTCACCTATGCCACCAACAACCTGACCGCAGAGCAACTTGCCGCGCCCGTTGTTGCCGAGTTTGCAACCTTTACGGGTGTTGCCGACATTCTGGCAGATCTTTCAACAAGCATTTATGACACCGCAAAGCAAAAAGTCGGTGAATCTGCAGAAGCACCTGCTGATTTTGCGGAGGAAATTGCCACACTGAATGCACCCGCTTATGTCAGCGACGAAATCACGGCCCTGTATACCAATGTTACGGGCGGTCTTGCCGGAATCAATGCCGGTTCGTATGCATCTGCCGTTGAAATGCTGACTGCCGCGGCTGACAGTTTTGCAGGTTACGGTTGTCCGAGCAATGCCGTTACCGAAACGGTTGTTATTGCCACTGCTTATGCAAACGGTTATGCGGAAGCACTGAGCTTTGCAAAGATGAATATCAAGTCCGCTGAGTACACCCCCGCAACCGAGGAATATACCGCATTCCTTGCCGCGGCCGATGTGTTTGCGACTCTCGACAGCGAACAGTATAATGCCGTCAGTGCAAATGTTGCCACCCTTACCGCTGCAGACGAAGCCGCCATTGATTTGTCGGGTGTGGTTGCAGCACTTGATATCCCCGAATTCCTGCACGCAGATGCACAGGCCGTTCTGACTGATCTTGCCCGTGCAATCATCAGCGAAAACAACAACGACAGCAAAGCTGCACTTGATTATTACAAAGCTGTTGCCGAAAAACTTTCAGCAGTCGGACAGAAAGGTTCTCTTGTTATTGAAAAGATCGCCGTGCTGACCGGTAAGGTCGACGACCTGCATGCCGCTTATGTCTATGTTTCGGAAAATACAGACTTCTTCAACGCAGATAACGAAGATGCACAGCCCCTGACCGAAGACTTTGCATCCCTTATGACCACTCTCAAAGGTGCGTTCAGTGCCGACAAAGTCAATGCCTTCATTGAAAATGCAAAGAATGCCCTTGCAACGGGCACTGCCGATTCCATCAATATTGCTGATGTCGTTTCCGTAAGCGGTATTGACACTGCCGTTGCTGATTTCTACAAAGCTTATTTCAATCCGCTCGCAGAAGCAATTGCTGCCGAAAAAGATAAGAATCTGACCCTTGCCGTTGCAAAATATCAGGAACTTGCCACCCTGCTTGCAGATGACAATGTAGCACTGCCCAATGCACTGCTTGAAGGTATCATTACCTGCGCATTCAACTCCGGCGACCTGCAGACGGCTGTTACCTACTGCACTAACTATGTTGATATGGAAACTCTTGCTGCCAGCGAATTCAAGACCCTTTGTGAAACCGTGCAACTTTCTGATGCCGCCATGCAGAAAGCAAGCGCAGTCATGCAGCAGGCTTACTATTCAAGTTATTACGGCACTGTTCCAACATTTGAAGAAGTGTCCGCACAGTTTGACGCACTGCTCACGGAAGACAGCAATAAGTATGACCAAGCTTTCAACTATTATAACCGTTATGTCTGTGAAATTTATTTCTTTGGTGATGATCCGGAATCTTCCGATAGACAGATCGAATATCTTGAAAAAGTCCGTGAACTGATTCCCGAACAGATCTTCATTTACGGTTACACAATGCTTCAGACTGCCATTGCCGAAGGCAATTATGAAGAAGCAAAGGCTCTTGTCGATGAAATGCTTGCCGTCAATGCATATGACGATGTTGCGCTGAGCCGTCTTGCAATGCTTGCCCGTATGGAAGGCGATCTTGAAGCGGCTGCTGCTCATGTTGAAAAAGGTGTCGCTTATGCAAATGAATCTTACGAGTGCGAACGTCAGCACATCATTCTCAGCATGCTGAGCGGTAACTTTGCCGATGCATACGACAGTGTTGTTGCCATGTATGACAGAGGTCTTGCAACGATGCAGGAATGCGAAACGATTGCAGTTTATGCGGCTTTGTTTACCGATGCGAACGACGAGCAGAAAGCAAAACTGGATGAAATCGTAAACTACATCAAAAATGACCTCTACGGGGCTTACGGTTATACCTATTCCGAAAACACCAATGCCATCATCAACGGAACCAAGACCGCTACTGATGTCTTCCTTGCAGAACCCTACGAGCTCTGGTGAACTGAATAAAAATTCCGGACTCCGCGTTGCAGAATGCGGAGTCTGTTTTTTTTATTGCAAAAGAATATTTTTTTATGTATAATAGATACAGGTCATAAGTAAGGGGGAGTGGTGTATGAAGTTTATAACACCGTCTTATTATGACGAATTTCAATGTGTTGCCGACAAATGCACCGACAACTGCTGTATCGGCTGGGAGATCGGTATCGACAGCGATACCGCCGCATATTATCGTTCACTCGGCGGGGCATTCGGGAAGCGATTATGCGAAAATATTGCCGATGATGACACCTTTATTCTGCAGGATGAACGCTGTCCTTTCCTCAATAACAAAAATCTGTGCGATATCATTATACACTGCGGCAAGGAACATCTTTGTCAGATCTGCCGCGACCACCCTCGCTATTTTGAATGGTACGGCAATGTGAAAGAAGGCGGCATCGGGCTTTCGTGCGAAGAAGGAGCACGGCTGATTCTTACAACCGACCGTGTTTTGTTGAACGAATCACAGACGGATGAGAATGAAGAAGAAATCGACGAAGAACTTTTTCGATTCTTATGTGTATCCCGCAAACAGATTTTTGATTTGCTTGCAAGGGAAGATATGCCTCCGGCTGATAAACTTTGTGAAATTCTCAGTTTTGCCGAAAAACTGCAGTTTATTATGGATAACCCGCAGGCACAGGAAAGCGATTTCGTGCAGACTGCGAAATCGTTTGCGGGGGATCCCGTTTGTGCGGTCGCAGAATTGTTTTCTGATTTTGAACCGATTGATGCCGCATGGACAACCTCCTTGCGAGAAATGCAGGCAGGGTTGCCGATTTCCTTTTCGGCTCTCTCCGGACGGGAAGAAAACTACATTATCAATCTCTGTCGTTATTTTTTGTGGCGATATTTTCTCAAGGGCGTTTTCGACGGGGAAATCCTGTCCAAAGTGAAATTTGCCGTTGTGTCCCCGCTTGTTATCCGCTTGCTGTGCGGGAAAGAAGGAGGATGCGCTTCGTGGATCGAAAAAAGCAAGCTGTATTCCAAACAGATGGAATACAGCGATGAAAACAGAGAATTGTTTTATGATTATACGTACGAAAAAGCATACCTTGCCACACCGCAACTGCAGTTGTTGGTAAAAACAGTGGCAACAAGGTAAGAAGGGGGAATTTTGATGGGTATCGAAAAAAATATACAACGAAATCCGGCCGCAGACATTTTGCGTTGTCTTGCATTCAGTTTTGTGGTTTGTGTGCATTTTCTGCGGGATTCGGGGTTTTATCAGGTTACCGTTGAAAGCACAAAAACATTGATGATGTTGATCGGCAGATCATTTTTTATTATCTGTGTGCCGCTGTTTATGACCCTGTCGGGCTATCTGCAACGAACAAAACAGCTCAGTGGGGCATATTACAAAAAACTCGGCAAGACCTATTTTGCTTACGTGTTGGCAAGCATTGCCTGCGTTGTTTTTTCTGTTTTGCTGCTGGAAAAGGAATGGACGCTGCGTAGTACCATCATCGGGATCCTTGAATTCACTGCTGCGCCGTATGCATGGTATATCGAAATGTATATAGGCTTGTTTTTGCTGATTCCGTTTCTGAATCTGCTTTACAATAACATCCCTTCGCGCAAATGGAAGCGGAATTTGCTGATCATCGGTGCGTGTATTGTATTTTTACCGTCGGTGGTCAATGTTTATAATTTTGACTCGGTTGATTGGTGGCGTCTGCCCTCTTCCGGTTCGGATTTTGTTGAAATCATTCCGAATTGGTGGGTCACGATTCTGTATCCGGTTATTTATTACTTCTTGGGTTGTTATCTGAATGAATATAAAATACGGATGAACAAATGGGTTAATTTGTTTTTGATCGTTTATGTCGCTTTTATCTTCGGTGTCTATAATTATTGGCGTTCTTTTCAGGGTACATTTATCTGGGGTGTATGGTCACATTATTACTCGCTGTTCAGTTTCTTCCTGACGATGCTGCTTTTCCTGTTCTTCCTGAACCTCAAATATGATAAACTGCCCGCAATCCTCGGAAAAGGCCTTGCAAAGGTGTCGGGATTATGCATGAATGCCTATCTTCTTTCGTGGATTTTTGATCAGTTGTTTTATCCGATTCTCAAGGAAAAGGTAAGCGTTATTGAAGACAGATTTGTGTATATCTTTGCGATTGTTCCGATTGTCATTGTATTGTCCTTGCTGTTGTCTTATGTTTTACAGGTGTTGCAGAACTTGCTGACAGATCTTACCGTGAAAATTATCGCCGGGATCCGTAAGATCAAAGCGAAACATAAAGAAGATCCCGATTCCTCCGTTCCCGCCTTACAAAACGAGTAACAAAAACTGAATTGCAACCGAAAAACGCATCACACGCTCCGTTTCCGCGGTTTGTGTGATGCGTAGTTTTTATTTTATTCCGTATTGTTTTCTGCGGCTCCATGTCTGTCCCCACTTGTTTGCCCAGCTTTCGCAATAGAGCTTGTAGTAGGACACATTGTTTTTGATCCTGTAATTTTTCATGCAGTTACACCAGAATGCACTGGGAATGGCAACCACAAACCAATACAGCGGTCCCAACAGCAGGCACTGAATGGTGTGGCCGTATTCGTGAATCTGTGTGTTTTTCGTCCAGCCTTCTTCTCTGCCTTCTGCCATGAAGATGAACAGTCCGAGCGATAATCCCCCCCAGTTGCCGGGAACATAGGTAATGATTGCATTGCAGAACTTTTCGTGGCGGAATTTTCTGCGTAAGACAAGATGCACAAGCCCGCCGATGAGATTGACGGGTGCACCCCAGGTCCATTGCACGAAATAAAACCAGAATTTGTCTGATCCTTTGTTTGCGATGTGTTCAATTTCATGCGGTCTTCTCAGTTTTGCTTTTTTCATTCCGCAGACACCTCTTTTGCATCCGATTTTTTACTTTTATAGAAGAAGATACCGATGATCATCACAACTGCAAAAACAATCAAATAGAACAGTACAGGGAAACTGAATGTGCCGTTTTCTTTTGCGTTCAGATAGGGAACATAGCCGTGGGCATAAACGGCGCAGAAGATAATCATAAGCGAGCTGATGCAGGCAAGAATCGGGAACACAAAGCGTTTGACGGGATGTAAGCCCTTTGCCTTCTTCATGAATGCAATGTAAATAGGTATATAGAAAGCATACAAGGTGACAATGGGCAGTTCGGAGG
The DNA here is from genome assembly GCA_015066385.1 of Oscillospiraceae bacterium. GTDB lineage: Bacteria > Bacillota > Clostridia > Oscillospirales > Acutalibacteraceae > RUG806. Next base: position 85,638 of record SVOJ01000005.1, on the reverse strand, counting down.
AGTCAAAACCGAACACACCGAACCAGTTTTCGGGAGCGAGCTGTGCGCCGTAGAAGAAAACAAACCAGATACCTGTGATCAACAAGGCCGCAATGCCCGAGTTTGCGGGCATATTGGTGGCGGAATCGACCTGCGAAAAGATTTTCGGGGACGGGCCGTGGTTGCGTGCAGCAAGCGCATACATACTTCTTGTGCAACCGAGCATCAGGCCGTTGAGGGTGCCGAAGCAGGAAACGGCAACAAACAGATTCAGAATATTGCCGAGAACGGGCCCGAATACGTGCACAAAAGCGACCGTTGCACCTTCTGTTTGCAGGTCTTCCACGCTTGCACCGCCTGCAATGCCGATGAAATAGAATACATACACCGCAACAATAACGGCGGCACCGACAATGAGCGCAATGGGCAGATTGCGTTTTGCGTTTTTGAGCTCTGCATTGATGGAGGTTGCCATAATCCAGCCTTCATATGCAAATGCCGTGGCAACAATGGCACTGAAGAATGTGTCGCCCGCACCCGAACCCGTTGCAAAATTGTGTGCAAGAATGGTCATTTCGGGTTGTTCGGCAGACATGTGGGTCAGACCGTAGATCGTGCCGACGATCATCATCAGCACCAGCGGAATGAGCTTGATAACGGTTGTGCTGACCTGAATCTTGCCTGCAATTTTCGGGGAAAGGGCATTGATTGCAAAACTCAGGCACAGGAACAGCGCGGCAAACGCCATGGTTTCGGGACCGAATACCGTACCGCCGTCCGAATTGCTGATGTGCATGGCAAAATCGGGATTGACGGAACAGATGAATGTCAGGGTGTATCTTGCGGTCAGCCACACAAGCACCGACGAAATGGTCGGGGCATAAATGAAAGCCATGAACCAGCCGACATAATAGGAATATTTGTTGCCGACGGTAGCTTCCGCATAGTCCGTCAGTCCGTTGACTTTGGAATAGTTCTGCGCAAGTTGTGCAAATGCAAGGATGTTGAACAACATGATAATGCCGCCGACCAGCCATGCGGCAATGCCGATGCTCATGTTGCCTTCGGTGACAACTAAAATGTTCTGTGCCTTAAAAAAGACACCCGATCCGATGACAATGCCGACGACCATGCAGATCGCAGTTACAAGTCCGTATTTCTTTTGCAGTTTAGTGCTGTTTTCCATAAACTTCTCCGTTTCAAGAAAATTCATGACCTTATTATACATTTGTCTGTTAGAAATGTAAAGAAAAAAATTAAATTCCCCTTTGCTTATTGCACACTTTGCATACAGTATGCTATAATTATGTCAAACAATTCCGAAAGGAGCAAACAAAATGAAAAAACTATTGACTTTTACCCTTGTGTTACTGCTGCTTGCCGCAACGGTCGTGACTGCCTTTGCCGAATCGGACGGTACACCCCTGACACTGGATGTGTCATCCCTTTCCAAATACATATACCTTGGTCCCGAAAAGACGTATTACGATGAAGACGGTTATATTATGATCGGCAGAAAAGAAGATACCTCTCTCGGAATCTGCGCAGACAGCTATCTCACCTTTCAGGATCTGACGATATTTAATCTGGATGCAAGAGAAGATACGGAAAATGTATATATCACGCTCGACGGCGAAAATGAAATTATTGACAGAATGTTGTTCCGGAATGAGAATTTTGTTTTCAATGCGATTGACGAGGATGCAACGCTGGTTATCCCTGAGCTGAACTCCTACGGCGGAAACAACACTGTTGTCTGGAACGGCGGCAATCTGAAAATGGATCTTGTGACGGATGACAATTACCCCACCCTTAACTGCGGCGTTTTTATTCTCAACGGCGGTACCGCAACATTTTCCAATGACTATTATTATGTTTCTCGCGGAGATTTTACCCTCAACGGCGGCAGAATGAACCTCATCAGCACCTCACCCGATTGCGAAGCAATCAACAATGCAGTTGTTATGAACACAGGGGCTCTGCTTACCGTCAGCTCGCAGCACGGCATATTCTATCATACGTCCACCTTCTCCAAAGCAGAAGGCCTCGGTGCGGACTATTCTTTCTTTGTCAGATTCGATACGGAGTCGGATTTTGTGCCCGTTTATGATGTTGCCGATGCGGTTGAAGATGTAAATTATGCTGAAATCAAGGTCGATCTTCACAAGCATGCGTTTGAAAATAACACCTGTGTCTGCGGTCTGGTCTGCACGCATACCGATATGCAGAACGGTCTGTGCAACGGTTGCGGCTTCGGAGTCGTTGCCGAAGACGGCATAGCAAGGGTGGACGAAGACGGCAATATCGTTGCTTCACAGGGACTGACCGCCGAACAGCTTATTGCCATGGCAAATGATGCGGCTGTTGTTAAAAATGCCGACGGCACAGACCTCGAAGCAGACAAGAAGCCCGGCACGGGCACGAAGCTGGTTCTGGATTGCGGCATTGAATTTGAGCTTGTTGTGATCGGGGATGTGGACGGTGACGGAGAAGTCAGCTCCATTGATGCCCGCAACACTCTTCGCAATGCAGTCGGTCTTGACACATTGACCGATGCGCAGCTGAAGGCTGCCGATTTCAACTCCGACGGCAGTGTTTCTTCCGTGGATGCCCGCGGAATTCTTCGCAGAGCAGTGGGACTGCCCGACGAAACCGTTTAATCGAAGCAAGAATGCACCGCCGGTTCTGACGGTGCATTTTTTCTGTAAAAATATTTTCTCTGCGTGAAAATTTCTTGATTATTTGCAGGTTCTGATGTAATATATTAGTAGTATAAAGTGAAAGGATGCCTTTTGTTATGAATATGATCGACCCCACCGCCATGCACAAGATTTCTTACGGGCTGTTTGTTCTGAGCACCTCTTTGAACGGCAAGGACAACGGCTGCATCATCAACACCGCCATTCAGGTAACAGATACCCCTAAAAGACTGCTGTTTGCCGTCAACAATCAGAATTTCACCAACGAAATGCTCAAAGAAAGCGGCGTGTTTGCCCTGTCGGTGCTTACCGAAGAAACACCCTTTGAAGTGTTTCAGCATTTCGGTTTCCAAAGCGGCAGAGATGCGGATAAATTCATAGGTGAGCCGCTTCGCTGTGCAAACGGTGTCGCCTACGTCGCAGGGGTGAGCAATGCCGTGTTTGCAGGCAAGATCGAATCGTATCAGGATGTCGGCACCCATACGGTGTTTATCGCAGAGGTCGAAGAAGCAAAAGTGCTGTCTTCTGTGCCGAGTGTGACCTATTCTTACTATTTTGCCAACATCAAGCCCAAGCCTCAGCCGAAAACGGATGAAAAGAAAGGCTATGTCTGCAAAATCTGCGGTTATGTTTATGAGGGTGAAGAACTGCCCGAGGATTTCACCTGTCCGCTGTGCAAACATCCTGCATCCGACTTTGAACCCATAAAATGAACAAAATTACACAATCCGTTGTCAGTCATGTTGTGACTGACAATCAAAGCCGCAGAAAAAAAGAAAAGCAGACCAACCTGCAATTTCGCATTGCTGTAACTGCGAAATACTCTGCGCAGGTGGAGTGGTTGCAAAATGAAGCACAACTGCAAAAGTGCCGCAGTTGGTTTGCTCCTGCATCGGTGGTCGGGGATACAGTTTTGTTGCATTTTACATGGGACCGCGTTTATTTGTCTTATCAAAAAGACAGTGTGCAAATGGAATTGGATTGCGCTTATGACGGGATTCAGGCAGTGGTGGAAATGAAAGAAGGCATTTTACTTCATCTTTCCAAAAAGCGGTTTCTGTTTTTGCCCGTTACGCAATCGCCGGAAGATAACAAAATGCTGATGGATATTCTCATTCTGCTTGCGCAGAAGTGTCGCAACACGGTCAAAAATGCCCGATTACAGGGAAAAGGAATAACCGCAAAAATGCGAATTGCTTTGATTGTCAGAAAATACAAATTATTGCATCCGAGCCGGCTCGCACTTCTTGCGCCGGTGTTGCTTTCTTTTGTTTTGCTGCTTGCATTTGCTTTGCCGTTGCTGACAGATTCAGTTGCAGACAAAAGTGAATCCATCCGATTTGTTATTCTTTTCGGCATTTATGTTGCTGCTGTTATAATTTACCTTTTCGTTTGTGTTTTCACCCGCAAATTCGGTTCCGATCCGTCGTCCTGGAAATTTGATTATTTATCTTACCGCCGAAGAAAAAGGAAATAACCGTCCCGCAGTTTTCAACGGGACGGTTTGATATTTTATGTTGCCGATTGGTCGATTTTTGCTCCGTGGAACACGTCTGCGACTTCGCTGATGGTCACATAGGCTTTCGGGTCCACAAAATGAACGATGTCACGCATGCGGGAGATCTGAAAACGGTTGACAACAAAACAGACGATCGATTTTTCTGCCCCCGAATAACCGCCCTTTGCGGCAATTTTTGTAGCTCCGCATTCAAACACGCTGGTCAGGGCTTTACAGATGTCGTCGGGATGTTCGGTGATGATCATCACTTCCTTGTTGCGGTCGAAGCCCTCCACAATAAAGTCTACCATTTTAAGTCCTGCACCGTATGCAACAATGGAATACAGCGGTAACACCCAGCTTTGCAGAATCAATCCTGCCGTGATATACACAATGCAGTTATAGATCATAACGAATGTGCCGACCGTGATGTTGAGCTTTTTTGCAAAAATAACAGCCCGTACTTCTATGCCGTCAATGTCAGAAAAATGCTTGAAAAAAGACTTTTAATGTTATAAAATAAGTTTATCCGTTATTCTTGAATGAGGCTATCGCATGCAAAAATCAAAAAAAGCAAAATTTTATATTGCAGTTTTTCTGCTTGTTATATCTCTGTTTGTCGGGATGATTCCCGCAAATGCAAGTTTTGCCGCGGTTGTGGCGGACGGCACGTTCGGAGAAAACAACAACCTGACCTGGGTGCTGGATAACACAGGTCTTTTGAGCATATCGGGAAAAGGAAAAATGCAGGACAAGTATGTGCAGGACTACCCGTGGTATTCTTATGCCGACCAAATCACCGCCGTAAAAATACAAAACGGTGTGCAGAATGTGGGCACCTACATGTTTGAAGAATACGACAATCTCGAAACGGTCGAAATCGGGGAGTCTGTTCTGATAATCGGGAAATACAGTTTCAATTACTGCGACTCTCTTCGCAGTGTGACCATTCCGGAATCATTGCGCAGAATCGACGAACAGGCATTTTTCATGTGTCCGCTTTTATCGGATGTACATATTGCGGATGCTTCACTTTGGTGCGGCATTGTGTTTATGTCAAATCACGCAAACCCGCTTTGCAACGGTGGGGATCTTCTTTTGAACGGCGAGATTCTGACCGAGGTTACCGTTCCCGATTTTTTGACAAAACTTGGGGATTATCAGTTTTACGGTTGTCAGTCAATTGAAAGAATCAATCTGCACGGCAAAGTTGCCGCCATCGGGAAAGATGCATTCTCGCAATGCCCGTCTTTGCGTGCAATTTGTTGTGCAGGCACCGTCGATCAGATGCTGAAAATCACAAGTGAAAACACAGAAATCAGGAAAGACCTTTTTGTTTGCCTGGACGACGGAGAAAATAAACTTGTTGACGGAAAAGTGTACACAAAGGATGATGCATTGATTAAAATCGGTGCATCTTCGACGGTTGTCAGCATTGCCGACGACACAAAAACCATTGCAGAGAATGCAGGAGCAGGACTTGAAAATTTATCTGCCCTGATTCTGCCTGCAAGCGTGGAGAAAATTGCGGAACATGCGTTTACAGAATGTCCGAATCTGACCGATGTTTTTTTTGCAGGCACAAAAGAACAGTGGGGTACCGTGCACAGTGAAGGAATCAAAAATGCGACCGTGCACTTTGAAGCGAAGTTGAGTGAAAAAGACGGTGTGGTTTATAATGCAGACCGGACAGTATTGATCGGTGCAACCGAACATGTTTCGGCAGAAATTGTTGTTCCCGAAACGGTCACACAGATTACGGCAGGGGCATTTCGCAACTGCTTTGCTTTGCAGGACATTACCCTGCCTGACGGAATTACCGAATTGCCTGATTTTCTGTTTGAAAATTGCAGAAATCTGCAAAATGTGACTTTTTCCGACAAACTCACCGCCATCGGAAACCGTGCTTTCAGCGGCTGTATCCGTCTTGAAAAAATCACTTTGCCCGAAACCGTTGCACAGATTGGCGAATATGCATTTGCATCCTGCCGAAATTTTCGCAGTTTGACCTTGCCCAAAGCAGTATCTGCCCTTGCAGACGGTGTGTTTGCCGATTGTGTCCGCATGGAAGAAATCAATCTTCCCGAAACACTGCGTTCAGTCGGCAACAATGCGTTTTACGGTTGTTATAATCTCAAGGAAATCACCTTGCCGAAAACCGTAACAAAACTCGGCACTTCTGCATTTTACGGCTGTGCGGCACTGTCGACAATGATCCTGCCCGATGAAATTACCGATCTGCCCGAACAGGTGTTTTACGGGTGTTATAATCTGAAAGAGGTTGTCTTTCCGTCTGCTCTGACGGGCATCGGCAGATATGCATTTTATGATTGCATTGCGCTTGATTCTTTGCGGTTGCCCGACACGGTTGAAAAAATCGGTGAATATGCGTTTTTCGGCTGTGAAGCCTTGACGGAAGTTGTGCTTCCGCCTGCTGTTACGCAACTTGAGGACAGCGTATTCAAGGCTTGTTTGTTTCTTGCAAAGATCACCCTCCCCGAAGGCTTGCAGATGATCGGCAGTGAAGCTTTCCGCTATTGTCAGACTTTGGATGCGTTGTATATTCCCGCGAACCTGACAAGCCTTGATGATTCTGCATTCAATCAGTGTTATTACCTGAAAAAGATTTATTTCGGCGGCAACAAAGAGCAATGGATCCAGGCTTACCCCGACGGTATTCCGAAAAATATTGAGGTTGTTTTTGAACACACGCACACCGCGGGAAAGTGGGATGTGACAGCCTATCCCGGCCCCGAAACCGAGGGCATTGCACAACGCAATTGCGAACAATGCCATGCTTTGCAGACCGCAAAAATGGAAAAAACCGCTTTTCCCGGCAATGAAACAGCCACGGTGAATATGGAAGGATATCTTTCCGTTGTGGCTGAAATTCCGTCGGCGGATTTGTTGCACCAAGCGGGGGATAGCGCTGTTCTGACTGACAAGGACGGCAATACCGTCGCGGAGGATGCCTTTGTCGGCACGGGGATGACTTTGACCCTTGCAGACGGAACAACTTACAATGTGCTTGTGGCAGGGGATTGCGACGGCAACGGTATCATCAATGCGGAAGATGCAAGGCTGACACTTCGTTTATCGGTCAATCTTGAAGATTTTGCTCCCGACAGTGTGCAGTACAAAGCCTGCGACGTGGATGATTTTATGGGTGTGAGTGCTTCCGATGCAAGAAGCATTCTGCGGGCAAGTGTCGGCTTGGATGACCCCAAAGAATGGAAAAGGTAAATATATAAATAGTAAAAGGAGCTGATTGATTTCAGCTCCTTTTTTGTTGTATAAATTGCGGTTTGTCGGTGTGTGTTGATCGTCAGTCGTTAAAAGTTTTGATCAAACTTTTTCAAAAGTTTGCGGTGTCGAGAGGCGGAGCCTTTCGTCGCCCGTCGCAACGGGCGAAATCCCCATTCCGCCCAATAGCGCAGGAGAGTAGAAAAACAGTCCGGTGGACTGTTTTTCGTAGAGAACCCTCGCCGGGGGTTCTCTATTGTGCGACAGCACAAACATCTCGATAAACCGTAATTTATCTGTCACAGTATTCCTTCCAACCCGAACATAGCGGTGGCGTTTTTGAGTCCTTCTTCCACTTCTTCGCGGCTGAAATTTGCGTTTTCCAATTCGGCATCGCTCATTTTGTTAAGGCGGGCATAGAAGTCGATGGCAACTTCTAAATTTTCCTTGCCGCCGTTTTCGAGTGCTTCAAACAGCAGGTCTTCCGCGCCGCAGATGTCGCCTTTTTCGAGCTTTGCGCACAGTGCTTTGTATAAAAGATCCGTGCCGTTGAGGTCGTCTTCGTCTTCAATAATATAATCGGTCGTGTCCTTGCCGAACAGAATTTTTGCAAGCATCTGTGCGAGCATCTGTACTTGCCGCATGATCCAGTCCTGGGTGAATTCCATACAAAAAAGTCCTTTCAGGGAAGATTGATAGGGGGAAGAAGATGTTTATAAATGTCTTGTGTCAATGTCGGGGCGGGCTGCAACAACTGCTCTGTTTCCGCTTGTGTCAGCAGACGGCTTTCACCGGGGGCAAGGGTGTCATCGAGTAATAAATTGCCGATAGACAGTCGCTTTAAATACAGCACCGCACAGCGCACCGTGCGAAGAAGCAGGCGTACCTCATGCTTTTGCCCTTCCGTAATGCGGATAATACCTTGCGAAGCATTGCCCGTGGGGTTGTTCAGGTGGTGCTCCCGTCTGCGTTCACTGATGTAATCTCCGACATCCGCTACCGTCAGATACCGTTGCAAAATGACCTCGCAGGGCTTGGCGGGGCGGTTGTTTGCATAAAGACAAGTGCCGTTTTGCAATTCATTTATCCCGTCTTCGGTCAGGTGCCCAAAGCACAAAAAGGCATAGGTCTTGGCAATTCCCGATGCAGGGTCAAGCAGGGTTTGGGTGAATTTGCCGTCATCGGTAAAAAGCAGTAAGCCCTCGGTTTCCTTGTCGAGTCTGCCGACGGGGCGCAAATGTTTGTATTGCTCGGGCAGGCACTCCATGACGGTTCTGTTTTTCTCATCCCGACAGGCGGTGATCAGCCCGCGGGGTTTGTTGAGCATTAAAATGTTTGCCATGTCAGATGATCGTCAGTGCAACGATGTCGAGGATGATGCAGGTTGGCACAAAAAATGCATGCATGGTCAGCTGACCGCCGAAGGACAGAATTGCACCCTTGAGAGAGCCTGTTTTTTCAATTCGTTTTTTGATGATGGCGGGTCGCTGTTGCCACAAAAATTGCAATAATTCATAACTGACCGCATACAGCAGAAGGGTGATTCCCGCATTGAAAAAGTCGGGTTTGAGGTGCACACCAATCAGCAGCAATGCACTGAATGCAAGCATGCAAACGCGGAAAATGTAGCGCGATTTGCGGTAAATGAACTGCTCGAAGCAGATTTCATCCGTCAGCACCCAGAACAGTACGAACACGGCACACAGTCTTGCGGTCTGTGCCGAGCCGAGCATGCCCAGCAGCGTGGGCAAAAAGCCGAGAATAATGAAATCCGCACCCTCGAAGATATCAACAAAGAGGGATCTGTATTTCATCAAAAACGGCGGGGTGCCGAGCTTTGCGGTTGCGGTGTCAAATTCTTCTTTTGTGAGCTGATCTAAAGAATACAGTTCGTCTATCCTTTTCTTTTTCGGAATGGGTTCCACAATGATATGCAGGGCATTGATAAGGAACAGCACCGTCCACACCACGCTCATGGGAACATCATATTCCGCAAACGGAACGGAATAAACGGTCGACTCCGCTGTATAGGGCAAAAAGCCTTTCAGCAGTAAAAATCCTGCCGACATGGCAAGGCCGCCGAACCCGCCGATCAAACATTCCATGAATTTCCAGGATTCAACAAAGCGTTTTTCCTGCAGTTTGCCGAGCAGATATTTTCCGTTTTTCAGTTTCATGCGGGGATGAGTGTAAACATGCACGATCTGTGCAATAACCCAGCCAAAGCCCGCAACAAGACCAACTATAGGGGCATAAATTGCCGTGAACCAATCACCGCGCACAAGGTTGAGAATGAAAAAGGTGAGGAACACAAACAGCGTGCCGCCCCACCATTCGGGACGGGTCTTGGAAAAATACAACTTCGGGAACACGTTTTCATCGGGTCTGTGCGGACGGTTTAAAAGTGCCCTGCCTAAAATATAAGCGGGAATGGTTGCAAGATAGGTGAAAATTACATCACCTGCGGAATAGTGTTCGCCGCCGCCCGAAACGATGCAGATGCCGAGCATTTCAGCTGCCACGGAAAACCATGTGAAGCCTTTGATGAAAACACCCGCCAAGCCTCTTTTAAATCCCGGTGTGCCGAAGCCGCCGAAGGTAAGTCCGAGCGTTTCACCGTAGGTCTGGCAACCGCCGAGATAAAATCCGCATGCACCTGCCGTGGTCAGGAAAAACCAGTTTTCCTGCAAGGCGGGAATGCCCGAAAAGCGTGCAATCAGCAAGCCGACAAACGCACCCGGCAGCATGGCTCCTTTTTCACCGCCGAGAATGCTGCCCCGCATGCCCCAGCCGTATGCCATGGCAATGATGCAAAGAAAAACAAACAGAACCGATTCGCCCATTGTGATTTCCTCCTGTTATTTTTTGATTTTTTTAATAACCGCATTCGTGATGCCCGTTGCGGCAAGCGACAAGCCGACACTGCCCGCAACCTTTGCCCCCGTCACGAGTTTTTTTGCAAAACCGGGGGACTTTATATCTTTCATAACCAGTTTATTGACAATTTTATCCATTGTGCCGCCGCCTGTGACCTGCGAGGAATCCGACAGGTCAATGAGTCCTTTGGAAACTTCGTAGGACTGCGAGAATATATCAAGCACTGATTTGTGCACCATTTTTTTCAGCGGAATGTGCCCCACCGTGGAGTAGGTTGCGGCTTCCCCCTGCAAAGCAAGTTCGGGTTTGCCTTTGACTGCATGCACCGCTTCTTGCAGGTCTGCGAGGTAGGTGTCGATCACATCCGTGTGCGAAGAAGTCACCATTGCATGCAGTCCGTCGGGGTGAACAAGGCGGTCAATGTGCCAGCCCTTTTTCTGCATTTCGTCACCAACGGCAAAAATATTGACGTTGTAAGGATCTTTGGAACGATAGGCAATCAGCGAGCAAACGGGATTGCCGATGATCTCAAGTTCGGGAATATTGCGAATGCCTTCACGGATGCGATCGGCATTTTTCATGGTTTGTTTGGCAAGTTCAATATAGCCTTGCCTGCCGTGTGCCTGCATGGCTGCCCATGCGGCGGCATACGCACCGCCGGGACGGGTGCCGAGCATGGCGGGGGAGGCAAACAGACCGCCCGGCCAATCGGCATGCACGAAGCACTGATATTTGAAATAATCGAGATTTTTATAAAGAATACAGCTGCAACCCTTTGCCGCAAAGCCGTATTTGTGAATATCGGCAGACATGGAGGTAACGCCGTCTACTCCAAAGTCAAAATCGGGAACGGAAGCACCTGCCATTTTCATGAACGGCAACAGATACCCGCCCACACAGGCATCCACATGTACGGGAATATTGTATTTTATACCGAGTTGACCGAGTGCGGCAATGTCGTCAATGATGCCGTGCGGATATTCGGGTGCAGAGCCTAAAAGAAGAACGGTGTTGCGGTTGATTTTTCTTTTGACTGCCTTAATGTCGATTTTCAGATTCTGATCGACGGGGACGGTGTGCACTTTCACGCCGAAATATTCCGCACCCTTGAACCATGCAACGTGTGCGGTTTGGGCAACAATGATTTCGGGATGTCGGATGCCTTTTTCGGCTTTGCCCCAATCGCGGTAGGTTTTCACGGCAAGCATACAGCTTTCCGTACCGCAACTTGTGACACAGCCCGCACTCTTTTCATCCGCATGAAGTAATTCAGCAGTGAAGGCAACGATATCGTTTTCAAAGCGTTTCAGGCTTTTGAATGCAGTGGGATTGAGTCCGTTTGCGGAGATGTATTTTTCATGTGCCTGCGACAAAAAATGCGTGTATTCTTCGTCTTTGTAATACACAAGACTCCATGTTTTGCCGTCCTTATAGGCAGGGTCTTCTGCGGCAAAGGCATCGAGTTGTTGCAATATTTCCTCATAGGATCTTCTGTTTTCGGGGATTGTTTTCACGCAAAAGACCTCCTTTACAGCAGATTATAAAACCAATAGACTGCGTTGCCGAGATAATTGCCGACCGCATAGCCGACCACACCCGTGGCAAGCCCCGAAACGAGGACTTCGCGGTTGTTCAGTGCCGCCGCAATCGCAGGTACAAACGGCGGGGAGCAGACGGCGGAAACGGATGTGACAATGAACGTGTCTGCATCCACTCTGAAAATTTTGCTTAACAGTGCGTGCAACAGCACACCCGCCGCAATGGTCACAAAAACATAGCAGAAAATCGGCAGATTGAATGTCAGCAGATTTCTGAAATCGGCACTTGCGGCAACGGAAAAACAGAAAATATAGATAATGTACATGCCGAGCTGAAAACTTTTTGCAATGTTGCGGATTTTCGGCACAAAGGAAAAAGCAATGCCGAGTGTTGTGACGGAAAGCATCATGGCGGTCATACCGAGTGACGGGTCAAAACGGGAAACGAGCAGATTCAGTGCATAAGATACGCCGAAAATGAGCACGGACAGCCCCAATGCCGCCGACAGACCGGGAATGTATTTTTTATTGAGCAATTGCTTGTATGTGTGAACGGATTCATCGATGACGGAGCTGTCCAATTGAATCCTGTTTTTTTCGTTTTTATTATATGCGGGAAGCCGCATCACTTTGGTGAAGAATTTTCTTCCCATGGTGGACATGAAGAAAATATAGACCACCGAAACAATGGAATCATAGGTGTTGAAAATAATGTAATCGGTGTGCGAAATGCCGATGGAATTGCGCAATGCACCGAAATTGACCGTGCCGCCTGTGTAAACTGCCACCGCCCCTGCGGCATACTGTGCGCTTTCGGGGGTGGACGTGCGGAAAACAAGATGCAGAACAAAGGTGACAGCCACCACCGAAACACAGGCACAAGCCATGCACAGCATGCCTTTTTTGGCTGTTTTGAAGAATGTTTTGATGTCAAGCGAAAACAAAACCAAAGGAAGACCGATGCAGATGGAAAGGCTTTGCAGTAAACTTAAAATGCTGTCGCCGCCGTCGGCAGTCGATGCGGTGAACGATTCGGGCAGAATGCCGAGATTGCCCACGATCATGCCGCACAAATAGCACAAAAGCACAACGCCGATTTTTTCAAGCAACTTGATTTTGGTGCTTGCAAAAATGATGACAGACGGAAAAGCAACAAACAAAAGTGTGCAAAGCAAAGCCATAAGCCGGGCCTCCTTTCTTTGGTTTTGATTTTAATTTTTATTTTTGTTTTGCCTTTTTCAGGCGCAGTTCGGTGATTGCAAGCATGATAAGAAGCAATACACTGTAAGCAATAATGGCAACCGCAATGGCCTGTTGATTGCCCAGTTCTTTGTAAATTACTATATTGACAATGTAGGAGGCTGCAAAGTATACAACGGGGAATGAAATACCGCCGACAATGCCTGCAATGGCTGCGATCTTCTTCTTTTGGTTTGCTGCAAGGGAAGCGGCGGCCGCAACAAAGGCAAATGCCGCGGCGAAGAGGATGACCGTAATGGCAAGCTGGCCGAGATCCTTCCATGCAAGATAGGCTCTGCGGTTCCACAGCACCACCTCAATAAAGCCTGTCAACAGCGGAAGATGCACAACATACATATATTTTTTGGTTTTGATTGCTGTTATGAAAATAACCAGCGCCAAGATCACAACCGCAGTATACATGGCGATTGCGATCAGGTTTGCCGTCGGGGCGGAGGAGGCTCTGTTCCAGCCGGTCGGGTTGGTGTAAGTCACCATTTTGTTGTAGTCAGCAAACACACTTGAGCCCTCGCAATACTGCGTTGTGCCGAGGGCAAGAATATCAAGATACAACTGTCTGTTTTCTTTGAATGCGCCAAGTCCCGAAAATTCGCTTTCCTTGTTGCAGGCCTTCCAGAACCGCCAGCACAGCTCACTGCGTTCAATGCGCGCAAGTGCAGTGATGATGTCTGACGTTACGGTTTTGGCTTCTGCCCAATAGCTGTCGCAGGCTTCAATTTCTTCTTTTGTCAGCGACAATGTGTCGGTCATTGTAACATAAATGCCGTGGTGCGTTTTTGCACTGTTTTCGGTGATCAGCTGCAAAAATTTGCCGATGGCCTTGCCGCCCCCGCCGTAATAAGCATTGAGGAAGCCTTCGGTTTCGGCTGCCATGTCGCAGTCAGGATCCTGCAGCAGTTTTGAAAGAAGATAGGAGCGCAGGTCGCCGAATTCGGTATTGCATGAAGCCATGTAATAGTTACCTTCTTCGTAAACACCTTTCACACTGTGATCACGGAAGAACTGCATATTGCTCTGCAGAACGCCGAAGTCGGGGAAAATGCCGAGGGTATAGGCATAGTTGGTGGCATAGTCCCACACATAAATGCGGTCGCAGATTTCGTTCCAGTTTTCGAGATCTGCTTTGAGTGCCGCATTTTGTTCGCAGGTTTCATCATTCAGCGGATGCGAAAAACAGCATTCGATGGTGCAAAGGCGCACAATGACATTGTCAAGGGGCACGACCTGCGTGGGGGCTTTGCGGGTGTACTGATAAGCGAATGTGTCAATGGCAATGTTGTCGTATCCCGCTTCTTTGACAGCGGCGGCAATCTTGTTGACAAAGGTGATCATCGAGCCCGACGGGGAGCCGTTTGCATCGTCAACAGCCTTACAGTTTTCGCATTCGCAGTATTCCTGATTGTCGTGCTGTGTCAGGGAAACGATCTGCACCGCCGCCGTGGGATCATGCTTTTCGGCAAGAATCGCAAAGACTTCCGTTTTTACAAGTTCCACCACATCTTCATTGGAAAGGCACAACTGTTTCGGTGTGCGAAGCCCGTCGTGCAATGCGAAATATTCGGGATGATCTGCAAAATACGTGTCTGCCGAACAGAACTGTGTGGCAAGGGTGTGACAGAAGTTGGAAATATAGTCCACCGTGCCGCCTTGTTCGGCTGACAGTGTGCGGTAAGGGCCGCCGTTGAGTCCGTTGGCAAGGGAATATTGTGCATCACGGGGGCTGAGCCAGTCGGTATCGGTGTATTCGAATGCGGGTTCGTATTCAATGAGAATGTCATCGGGCAGGTCGATCTTTGTGGCATCGGGAATCACCGTGACATCGATTGCATACCAATGAAAACCGCACAGCTTTTCAAGAAAAGCGTAGGTGCCGTAAAGGGTGCCGCGGTTGCCGGCGCCGACAATTTCAATCGCACCGTCCGTGCTTTCAATGCGGTAGGCACCGTCGGTGGTGTTTGTCAACGCGGCGGTTGTGCGGGCAGTGTTGCCGACAAGCAGTTCAAAATCGGCTTTTTCGGTGCTGTCCGTCACAATTGGAAGTTCCAGCCCCCCCTGCCGCAGATAATCCTGCAACATTTGTGCGGCATAGGTGTCCGTTTCGCTTGCGTTTTCACCGATCACGATCACAGCCGTGTCGGGCAGTGTGGCAGCCTGTGCGCTGAGGAGACAGAATGAAAACAAAATAACGCTGAGCAGAATAACAAGCAGTTTTTTCATGGGTACATCCTCACTTTCATTGGTTTTTATGCTTTGTTTTTATTTATTTTCTTTGGCTCTTTTTCCGGCCTTTTCCATGGCTTTTTTGTAAGGCATGAGCATGCCCTCGTTCATGTAGTTGCCTGCCTTTGCCTGCACAGAGGGCATTGCCATCAGGTTGCCGACAAGGGTCATGGCAATCATTCTGCCTTTCTGTTTTGTGGGCAGGTCATCATAGAAGCCATGCTTTTTGTAGAACTTGTGGTCGGCTTTCATAAGACCACGCATAACGTAGATGAGGTCGCGGAAAATCTTCATACCACCCACACCGTAGAAGTCTGCAGGCTGGTTGTAGTTGGTTTCAACGGCATAAGAAAGTCTTTGTGCCATTGCGACGATGCCGTCGGCAGGGGAGTTGTCGTCACTTGCAGCACCGCAGAAGAAGTTGCCGCCGACCTGTGAACGGGCTTCCACAACCGTGCGCACATTCTGTTCATCCAGGTAGTTGCCGCTGATGAGATATCCCACGGGCTTGCCCATGGTGACGGTGCGGTGGCCGTTGCAGAACTGGCGGTCGTTGAAGGTTTTGAAAACGGGGCCGGGGGAATGGTCCTTGATGCGGAACGCATACACGAATGCATCCGCCGTCTGAACAGTCTTACGCAGATATTCGTCGAAACCGTCTTTGTAAACGCACTTTTCGCTGACGGCACACTTGAAGCAACCGAGGCATCCGCCGTCAAACGGGAATTCACGCATGTTGACAACGCGCACGGGGTAGGGGTACACGGCCTTGAATTCTTCGATCATCTGCAAGAGGTTGGCGTCTGTTTCTTCTGCATCGGTAACGATGACGGTGTCGTATGTGTTTTTCTTTTCGACCGCCTGTGCACTTGCCGTAAAAGCGGGGATGTCGGCAAGTTTACGCACAACTTTCTGTTCGCTGATGTTGTTTTCAACACAGTGCAGAATGTATTTCCAGAAATCTTCCGCTTCTTTCTGCCCCTTGTCGGTGGTCAGGTCATCCATGTCGGCACAAAGCCCTTTGATGAACGAAAAACCGAGGTCGAGTGCGTTTTCTTCAATGTATTTGTGTGCGGTGGCATCGTAAAAATGCTTGGAGGTGGAGATCTGCGTGCAGAACTTGCCTTCAAACTTGCAGTTGTTCTGTTTCAGCAGATAAATAATTTTGTGCAACTGCGAAGGGCACAGGAAGGTGTAAACAGGGTAGGAAAAAACAACAAGGTCTGTTTTGTTGATTTCGTCGATCAACAGATTGATGTCTTTTTCGTATTTTCTGATCTGCTGTGCGCAGTGCAACACTGTGTATTCGCATGCGGGGAAGAGTTTTTCAAGATACAGCGAGGTCTGCAAGGTACAGCTGTATTTGCCTTTGGGGCTGCCGTTGATAATCAGAACTTTCATGCCTTTGTCTCCTTAAAAATGCTTTTTCTCTCTCTCAATATTTATTGGGTACAGTAATTTCTGAAAATTCTGCAATAGTTTGCAGCCCAGGAAAAGACTTTGCGGCGTTCCCACTGCTGCGGCATGGCGGCATTGTGTGCCACGATCTGCACAAGCGTTTTGCCGCAGGGGAGCAGTTTTTTGATGATGTCGGGACGTTTGACAAGCCCTTTGAGTCTGTCGGGCATGGAGGCGGGGGACATGCTCAGAAAGTCGGAAAGCCCCGTTGCATTCGCACCGATTGTCAGGTCGTCCGCAGTAAGAACATGGTTGTCAATAAGGTAATCAAGCTGTTCGCTTGTCAGTTTTGTAAGAAGCAGTTTGACACAGGCAAGCGGAGAAAGCGAAGAACCGAGTGCTTTGAAATAGCGGGTCTGGTATTTCCACAGCGTTTCACAGGAATAAACATGGTCTTCGTCTTCCACAATGGTATCTGCCAGCATGCGGGCAGCTTTCAGGGAGTTTGCAATGCCCGAACCGATAACGGGTACGGTCATGAATGCACTGTCCCCGATGGCGGCATAGCCGTCACACACCATGACGGCAAGCGGCTGACGGACAGGGATTTTGACGATCTGACCGCCTCGAAGCATTTTATCCCCCATCTGCGGATTTTTTGCACGCAGGTCTTTTGAAACGGCATCAATGTCTTCTTGTGTCAGTTCATCAAAAACGCCGATGAGCATGTCCGTGGTATCTTCCTCGGTTGCAACCCAGCCGATGCCCAGGCGATTGGCAGGGAAGAAGTAAACTCTGTAAGGGTCGTCATCAATGTCTGCCACTTTATCATAAAAAGCGCGGAAAACAATGAATTTGCTGAATTTGCCTGCCCCTTTTTCGATGCCGCAGGATGCGGGCAGTCTGCGCCGTACGGGAGAATCCACACCGCACGCATCAATGACCATGGGGGCAAGGTGATCGCCCGTGGTGGTGTGAATGCCGATCACGCGGTTGCCGCTCATAATGGGGGACAGCACTTCACAGCCGTATTCAAAATGCACACCCTTGCTTTCGGCGTGGGCAATGAGCATGGCATAAATGTCCTTGCGTTCCATTTTGATTTCAAGGTCTTCCTCGGGAACATCCTGCTTGAGCGGGGTGTTGGCGGCAGGCCCGAAGAAGGTCATGTTCTTTTTGTATTCGAATTTGTTTTCGGGGGGCATGGAAAGACCGACACGGTCAAGTGCCTGCGGCGCAAAAATATCGGTCCAGTCATAGCCCATTTCATCCTTTTGTTTCTGTTCATAGACGGTCACATCAAAGCCGTTTGCCGCAAGCAGAGCTGCTGCGGCAATACCGCCGTGGCCGCCGCCTGCAACAATGATTTTATTTGCCATATCCTTATTTCTCCTTTCAATAAATATATATAATTTTAATATAACATACATCTTATTTAAACGCAACCAAAAACACTTCTTGCGGATGTAGAAAATGAAAGCCGATTTACGGCAGATTTGCACATATTTTCAGCGATAAAAAGAAATTCTTTGTGCTGTTTTTGTCTTGTAAACAAGGCGCAATGGTGGTATTCTTTGTGTGCTTGAAATATGGTTTTAATTTCTATTTATGCAGGAGAAAAAAGTATGTTGACTCAGTACTTCCACGCTTCGGAAATTTCGGTTACTTTGTTTACATTGGCATTTGCCATGGTGGCAGGTCTTTTGCTGTCGCGCGTTGCCAAAAAAATGAATCTGCCTGCCGTTACGGCTTATCTTGTGGCAGGTATTCTGGTCGGTCCTTATTGTCTGGGTGCGCTGAATATTCCCGGTCTCGGCTTTACATCCCCCGAAAATGTAAAGGCATTCGATCTGCTTGCCGAGTGTGCATTGGGCTTCATCGGTTTTACCATCGGCAGCGAATTCAAACTGTCGCACCTGAAACATACGGGTAAAGCCACGGTCGTTGTCGGTGTTGTACAGGCTTTTGTTGCAACCGCTTTTGTGGATGCTGCCCTTATCGGTCTGCATTTTGTTTTTCCTGAAATCATCACACTGCCCATTGCCATCACCATGGGTGCCATTGCCGCGGCAACCGCACCTGCCGCAACGCTGATGGTTGTCAAACAGTATAAGGCAAAAGGCAAACTGACGGACCTGCTTCTTCCCATTGTTGCATTGGACGATGCGGTGTGCTTAATGGTATTTGCCATTTCATTCGGCATTGCAAAATCGCTCGACAGCGGTGCGGTTGACCTTGCAAGCGTGCTTGCAGAGCCCATCATCGAAGTGGTTGCATCCCTGCTGCTCGGTGCCGTTCTCGGCGGTATGTTCAGCTTTGTTGAACGCTTCTTCAAATCCAACTCCAAGCGTCTGAGCATGTCGGTCACCTTCATTTTCTTCACTGTTGCAATATCCATGCTTTCCTTCCATATCGGCAGTGTGCACGTTGCTTTCTCTCCGCTTCTTGTGTGCATGATGTTTGGTGCCGTGTTCTGCAACTGCTGTGATTTTGCAGATGAACTCATGGCAAGAGCCGACAGTTGGACGGCACCTCTGCTCATCTTCTTCTTTGTACAGTCGGGTGCGGGACTTGATTTCAGCATCTTCAAAGAGCCTGCCATTATCCTTATCGGTGTTGTGTATGTTCTTGTGCGTTGTGCAGGTAAATATCTGGGTGCATATGGCGGTTGCCGGATGTTGAAGATCGAACCGCAGGTCAGTCGTTATCTCGGTATCACGCTGTTTCCGCAGGCAGGTGTTGCCCTCGGGCTTTCGCTGATTGCCGAAAATGAATTCGGCGAACAGGGACTTATCATCCGCAATATCACCTTGTTCGGTATTCTCATTTATGAACTGGTCGGTCCGTCGCTTACCAAATGGGCCCTTGTCCGTTCGGGCGACATCGAAATCAAAAAGACCAAGGAACGCTCTCCCTTTGCCCATTACAGCCACGCAATTCAACGCAAAAAGCATCATCAGGAATAATCAAATAACAAGCCGTCCTTATCAGCAAGGACGGCTTGTGTTTTTAGTTTATTGCTGTGTCGATTGCACCGAGCAGAGAGTTCGGATCAGACGACGGCAGGTCGCAGGAATAATGCCAGATCATCACACCGCCGAAACCGTTGTCGAGTGCATACTGTGTCTTTTGCGCAATCACTTCGGGTGTGTTGAACCAGAAGGTCTTGCCGATGCTTTCATCATAATAAAAGGCGTTTTCATCGAGTTTATCATAATAACTGTTATAGCCATACCAGTAAGCATCGCTGTCGGTCGGACGGGCATAGAAAGGAAGGCCGAAATGAACCATGTCGAGCGGAATGTACTTTTCCAGGAACCCTTCGGCGGCTCCGACGGCGGTTTCATAGGGCGAATGGCGGCCTTCTTCGTCATAATGGTCATACAGCATCAGTTCAATGCTGTCAATGGCGTTGAGTGCCTGCGTGTTCAGGCCGACATCCCATGTGGAAACCGCAATGCCGATGGTGCGGTCGGGCATCTGTTTATCCAGTTTTACAAGGAATTTGTTGAAGGCTTTCCATGCATCCTTGGAAATGGGATATTCATAGTCAAAATGCACACCGTCGAAGTCATATTTTTCGATCAATGCCCTGATGTTGCCTTCCAGGTTGCCGCTTGCAAAGGCTTCGTTGTGCAACAGCGCAAGCTTTGCCATCTGATCGTTCCAGTCGGTGTATTCAACGGGGCCGGGCCCGAGCAGATTGAGGGTGATTTTTACATCGCGTTCACCGATTGCATTGCGCAGATTGGCAAGGGCGGTTTCAAGCATGTTTGTGTCGGTATGTACTTCTCCTGCTTCGTCAAAGGTGACACAGCCGAACAGAATCACGGTTGTGATGATGTCAAAGTCCTCAGGGTGCAGGCTGTCGGGGGATTGGATGTTGCTTGCCACCGCATAACTGACAACTTCAAAATCTTCGGGTGCAACCGTTTTTTGCAGATTGACATCCATGCCGAACCATGATGCAATCACCGTAACGGCAAAAGTGAAAAATGCGACGATCCGTTTGAAAAAAACCATAATAATACCTCCGTTGTTTTATAGTTACATCAGTACTTATTCATATTAACACATTCGGATTTCATTTGCAAGAGCAAGAAAAAAGGGAAAAGAATGTATGGATTGCCTGTTTTTGCATAAAATTATTACAGTTTTGTAATATTCTTTTAAGAAAATTTAAGGTTCATTTAATATCTTGTTATGCGGTATATTGTATCTTATGGGATTTGATATTGACAAATTTGTCAATTTATGATACAATACCTCGGCTTTATGAAAGGATTTGAAATGTATGAAGAACATCCGCAGCAGAATTCTTTGTGTTCTGCTTGTTGCGGCAATGCTTGTGTCGGCAATCGCAGGCATTGCAAATTCCGTTTTTCCGACGGCAAGTGCGGCAACTTTTTTCACTCCATCCAAGGGGTCGTTTTATGAGGCAAAAGGAACGACCATGGAACAGGGGCAGGAAGTATGGAAACTTCTGGCAGCACAGACACAAAAGGGCATTGCCGATAAGATGTATGATATCATTTTCCGTGCGCAGTATTGCGTAACGGACTTCGGCGGTGATTATTGGTGCAATCCCAACACGGCAGGACAAATCAAAAGTGTCACCGATGCCGTTCTTGGCACTGTCAACTGGGGCTGGGGCGGCTCGGGTTGTTTCTCGTATTCTATGTTTGTATCCCAGTACGCGCGCGGCAGTATCGGCAGAAACAACATCTACAAGTTGTCAACAACCAATTCCGGTACGGATTTGAAGAACTTCCTGGCTGCTTATGCTGATCCCGGTGAACATCTGCATTTCTATTACTCGGGTTCGTCCTACGGCGAACATTCAGTCGTTTATCTTGCAGGTACGCAAGAAGGTTTTTACTATCTTTCCGAAAACGGCAACAGTCTGGATATCCGTCTGTATTATTCTTCGTATAGTTACTTTGCAAGTATTCTGCGTATGAGCGGAAGCGAAAGCATTCGTGTGTATTCGACCAATGTCGGCAAAGACACTCCGACCGATCCCGACAGTGTAGTGATTCCGTTTACTCCCGCAAAAATTGCACAGATCATGTTCAACGGACATAGTTACACGTTCTATAAAGGCGCAGACAGTTATGCAAAAGCCGCCGAATATGCGGCAGAAATGGGCGGTTATCTGGCAACGGTCACCTCTGCCGAAGAGCAGGCGGTCGTCAACAGTCTGATGGCAGGCGCAGAACTTCCCTTTGCTTGGATCGGTCTGAACGCCAAGGACGGCGACTATGCATGGGTCACGGGCGAAAAACTGTTGTACCGGAACGATTATGATGACAACACAACGGGGCCAAACGGTTTCCTCTTTACCGATAAGCTGTCTTCGGGCACGCTCAACGGCAAATGGGATACCTGCGGTTCAAACTACACCATCGCAGGTAAAACGTATAACAGCGACAGTTTCGGTTTTATTGTAGAAACGGGTGCAGCATTCCCCACACCGGTTGTCAAAGTAAGCGAAGTGTTGGTCGGTCTGGATCAGTATACCGTTTTTGATGCAGGTCTTAATTACAAGGAAGCACAGGAATTCTGTGAATCCATCGGCGGACATCTGGTTACCATCGGCACGGCAGACGAACTTGCAACCATTCTGAATCTGCAGAAAAGTGTCAATACGGACTATATGCTCGGCGCTACCATGCAGGCAAACGGCAAATGGGCATGGCTTGACAATACCCCCGTGATGACCGATGTTACTCTGCCCGGCGCTTCCAAAGGTGAACACCTTGTGATCGCAACGAGTGCAGACGGTTCTCCGAATTGGTCCATTACGAACGACCGCGCTCTGACGGGCTTTATTTGTGAAATCAACCTCAGTGAATTCTATATCGGCGATGTGGATATGGACGGCAAAATCTCGGCAGGCGATGCCAGAGAAGTGCTTCGTTTCTCTGTCGGCTTGAGTGACAATATCAATGTTGAAATGCTCGGCAATGTGGATATGACCGATATGTCTGTCAGCGCAGGCGATGCACGTATGTTGTTGCGTGCTTCCGTCGGTCTTGAAGATTGGCAGAAATGGGAAAAAGTTCTGATCAATCTGAATGATTCGTTGATTTAACAAGTTAAAAAACATGACTGCGGTATAAAAAATACCGCAGTTGTTTTTTTTTGAAGAATATGGTATACTTATAATCGCATATGATTTATATATTACAAAAAGGAATAAAAAAAGCCGCATTGGCGGCAGAAACGGAGAAATGTATGAAAAAAGCCATTTGTTTTCTGTTTTGTTTCGTTTGTGTGCTCGCTTTTTCCGCTTGCGGCAACAAGCCTGTGATTTCTACCGAAGCACCGACCACAAGTGTCATCAACCTCATGCCCGACGGGTCGATTATTGTCGGTGAACTGACAAGCGGGCAATATGCACAGTATGTAGATCCCAATGTGAATGCACAAAATCCGCAGACACAACAAACCACCGCACCGGTCGAGCAACAGACCGTTGCACCAACAACCGAAGCACAGATCAGTTGGATCATTGACGTGTATAACACCGTTTACAACAACACCAAAGCGGATGCATCTTTCCTCGGTTCGGACAGTATTGTCATTTCCGATATTTCGGTGGACGGGGTCAAGAATTCGGGTGTTGACAGCATTGTGCATTCTGTTATGGATGCCGTTTATAAACCGCAGACCCTGCCTCTGCCCCCGTATTCGGCGGAAAACCCGTTCCCTGTTTGCATTTTCCATGAAGAGGATGCACAGTCTGCCGAATGGAAAGATCTCGGTAACGGACAGGCAGAACTGATCATTTATCCCAAACAGTCTTTGAATTCCACACTCGGAACAGGGCAGGGGAAAATGTTCAATGTCATCAATGACATCAGTGTTATTTTTGATTACATGCCCAACTTTGCCTACGGTTGGTCGGAAGGCGACACCGCTTCCAATGTCAGAACCGTTTATGACGGGGGTTACTGCCGTGTGGTCTATGACCGCGTGAGCATGAAGATGATTTCTGCCGAATATGTGATGAAACTGACGGTGGAAGTTTCCAATTTTGAAATTCTTTTTGCAGGCCACAACGTCAGTGTTGCCATGACCTACACCCAGACATTCCCCGCAGTCGGTTAAAAACAGAATACATATCATTACAGAGGATACTTTATGAAAAATTTGAAAGTTGCAAACATCGGAATGCAGTTTGGCATGTCCCATGTGGAAGGTGCCATGCAGTACGGGGCCGAAATTGCCGCTCTTTGCGACAATAATGAAAAAAACCTGCAATTTGCAGGCGAACGTTACAATATTCCCGCAGAAAAACGCTTTGCGGATTACAGGGATCTGCTTAATGCTGACATTGATGTGGTTACCGTTGCCGTACCGGATCAGTTGCATTGTCAGCTTTCCTGCGAATTTCTTCGTGCAGGCAAACACGTGTTGTGTGAAAAACCTCTTGCACTGACAAGGGAAGATCTGAAAGAAATCATCAAAGCAGAAGATGAATCCGATGCAAAATTTATGGTCGGCCAGATCTGCCGTTTCACCCCCGCTTTTGAAAAAGCAAAACAGCTTATTGACGACGGTGTGCTTGGTGAACTGTATTTTGTGGAATCCGAATATGCACACGACTATATGAAACTCTGCGACAACTGGAGAGCGGACCCGCTGCGTCACGGCGTCATCGGCGGCGGCTGTCATGCAGTGGATCTGCTTCGTTGGTTGGCGGGCGATCCGCAGGAAGTCTTTGCCTACGGTACACACAAACTTTTGCCGATGGTTTCGTATGATGATGCCACCGTTGCAATTATGAAATTCGGTGAAAATGTGATGGGTAAGGTGTTTGTTTCCACGGGATGTAAACGTGATTACACCATGCGTACCGTTATTTACGGCACAAAGGGAACACTCATTTGCGACAACACTTCTCCCACCATGACATTGTTTACCGTTGACGAAGAAGGTGTCACCAAGCAAGCACAGACCATTCCCGTGGAAGTCAACAACCACAACGCATTCAAGGAATTTGCCGTGTTTGCAGATGCGATTCTCAATAACAAACCCGTGCTGACCGATGCACGGGAGGGAGCAAAAACGGTTGCAGTCTGCCTTGCCATTGTGGAATCCGCAAAAACAGGCAAACCCGTCAGCCCTGACTATGCATTTTAAGTCTGCGCGGGAATCAAATATTTTATTATAACTTAAAAAATATAATCCACGGCAACACTCGTTTCACGAACTGCATGCATGTGTTTTTTGACCACCTGCACGTGATAGGGGTGTTGCTGATATGCTTCCAGTGCGGCCTCGTCGTCAAGCACCGTTTCTAAAATCAGGTCATACGAACGCTCGGAATGCAGTATGTCGATCCCGACCCTGATGTCGCGAAGATATTCTACGTTGCCCTGCATGGAAAGAAGCACTTGTTTTGCTTTTTCGCAGTTTTCGGGGCTGTTGTCCTTGAGTTTGAAACAAACAATGTGTTTAAGCATTTGCGTTCTCCTTTGCTTTGTCAAGTTTGCGGTTTCTGAGTGTCAGCACAATGTCTGCCGACACCATCACAAGATTGAGAATATAAAATACAAACGGATAGGTGACGGGCATATCGAGCACCGTGTAAGAATAAATTTTGCCGACAATGCCGCACACATATCCGATGGCAATCAGAATTTCAAACAGCAGGCTTTTTCCTTTTGCAGTGCGTGATTTGACGGACTTGTAGAGATTCAGCGGCCACGATGCACCGAAACAGATGACCATGGCGGCTTCAAAAATTTCATTCATCTTTTTTCTCCTGTTTCTCAAAAAAAAGGTTACCATTGCGGTAACCTTTCTTTTTTTCTGCTTATTTCTTGTCGTTTTCTGCACGGATCTGTGCAACAAGTTCCTTGATGTAGTTGATGATGCTCATGATGAAGTCTACAAACTGATTGATGAAATCCATGGTAATATCCTCCGTTAAATAAAATTATTTTTTTCTATGTTAAAATTATATCATAACTTAATCAGAAATGCAATGACATTTTTTAACGATTGTGTTGTATTTATTTGGCAGAATTTGTTGACATTGCACTTTCTCTTGCACGTTTTGCGGCAAGTTCGGTCACAATGCGTTCCTTTTCCTTGCCCGAAATCTTATAGAAGAACATCGGAATCGAGCAAAGCAACATGCTGATGCCGGGGATGAGGGATACCAGCGAGAACATGGCAAAGTTCTGTGTTCTTGTCAGATCCATGGCTGTGAGAATGGCATCTTTGGAATACATCTGTGCGGGGTCAATGTCAATGACCATGTACATGATGATGATACCGCAGGTGGCAAGTGCATTGCCGAGTTTGTTGACAAAGCCCTGACATGCCGAGCCCAGCCCGTTGTCACGGCAACCCGTTTCAAGTTCAATGTAGTCCAGGCAGTCGCAGATCATGGCGTTGGAAACAACATTGAGAACACCTAAGGGGATGCAGGAAATGAGAATGAACGGGGTGCAGATGTAAAGATTGTTTGTAAACCAACCGATGAGGGTGGTGAAAATGCTTGCAACAAAACCCAAAAGGCAGGTTGTGATGACAATTTTTTTGTAATCAAACTTACGCATGAGTTTGGGCATAAGAAGCATTGCCCCGAACATACCCACAATGGCACAGACCTGGAAAATGGTCTTTACACTCGAAATGCTTGCCTGAATATAACCGTTGCGTTCAGCTTCGGTCATGGCGGAGGTCAGTTCAGGTCCTATGTAGAACGCATAACGTGCAACGTGGATGGCGGCGGCCTGCACAAGATATCTGCCCGAAGACAGCACACCCATGGCAACCACAAGCATCAACGGTTTGCACTTGAAAATACGCGACAGGGTGGACGGTTCACCCGGCTGTCTTGTCTTGACAGGCGGGATGACGCGCTCGTTGATATGGAAATAGCTTCTGACATACATCACAATGCCGATACCGACGGTGACAGCGGCAATGATGAAATACTTCTGCTTTTCAAACTGTGTACCCGTTGTGCCGAGCAGGGACGGCAGTGTGAAGCCTGCCACAAGGAACAACACTTCGGGAAGGGCAGAGCCGATACCGTTGAGGTTTTTGGTAAAGGAAATGACGTAGCCGCGTTCTTCCGCGTGAGGTGTCATAAAGTTCGGAATACTCCAGAACGGAACGTCTGCCATGGTGTAACTCATGCCCCAGAAAATATAAACAAAGGCAGTGAAAATCATCAGCGGCAGAGTTTCCATGTCCGGGCTTGCATACATCAGCAATGTCAGCACCGCAATGGGGGCGGCGGCATACAGAATGTATTTTTTCATTTTACCGCGTTTTGTTGGCTCTCTGCGGTCGGCAATAATACCCATCAGCGGGTCGTTGATAGCATCCCACACACGGGCAAGAAGCATCAGCAGCAGCACGAACATCATCGGCAACTGCAGAATGTTTACATAATAGTCACTGATGTAACTGGACATCATGGCATAAATCATGCCCTGTCCCATGGCACCGAATGCAAAGGAAGTCAGTTCTTTTTTCGGCACAACATAACCGGGACGCAATTCTTTGGTTTTTTTCTCTTTCGCCATTTTCTTATCATCCTTTCCGAAGTGTTGCAAAAGAAATTATATCATGCAAATCAGATTTTGTAAAGGTCAAAATGTGATGCGGAATGTTTTGACCTCGTTCGGACGGTAGCGGAATTTAAAGCCGTTTCCGGTCTTTTCTGCCGCAGTTTCATCTTCTTCGCAAAGATTGCATTCCGTGACGGACTTAAAATCAAATCCTAAATTTATTTCCGCTTTGCCTCTTGTCCCGTGTGCTTCATACACACGAAGAATATATCCGTTGCCGTCTTCGGCGGTCTTCACGGCATCCAGTACAAGGTTCGTGCGGTCAACATGAATGAAAGAATATTCACTTGGCAGTGCCTTATTTGTATTATTATGCAATTTCACACAACAAAGCGGGGTGTTGAAAATATTGGCCTGCACCACGGTTTGTGCGTCTTGCCATGTGCCCGCGTGGGGGTACAGCCGATAGGAAAATTCGTGCTCTCCTTTGTCTGCCGTGCGGTCGGGGCAGTTGGGCGAGCGAAGCAGAGTAAGCCGCAGCAGGCTGTTTTCAATATCATGTCCGTATTTGCACTCATTGAGCAGGCTGACACCGTAATCCCCCTCGGAAAGATCCACCCATTTGTGGGCGCAGTTTTCAAATTTTGCACGGTCATAGGATGTGTTCATGTGTGTCGGGCGTTCAATACTGCCGTGTGCAATTTCGTAGGTCGCACGCGTGGAGCGGATGTTCAGATCAAATGCGGTTTTGAGTGTCTTTTCTGTTTCCTGCCAATCGGCAAAGGTGTCGAACTGCACAAAACGGTCGGTATCGGTCAGACGGATTTCCTGCACGATACGGCTCTTGTTGAAACTGCGTTCGATGCGGATACAAGCCGATTGTTCGGTGTTTTCAACAAGTTCAATGCTGTCCGCTTTTGTCAGTTCCCAATACTTTTTGCGGATGTTGAGTTCCAGATTCCATGCACTTTCGTGAATGGGTTTGTCCTGGAATACCGTCAGAAGATTGCCGTTCGGAGAGCGAAGCAATTCGCGGTCATTTTCTTTGTCAAAAATGCTTGTGAGCAGACCGTTTTGGTCAATCTCCACACGCAGAAAACGGTTTTCGAGGTAGGTTTTATCAGCCTTTACACCGCCGAGCGGCGCGGGACGTTCGTGCTTTTTATAAACACGATAACCGCAGGCGGGAACGGTGGCAGTGAACGTGCCGTATTCGTCCGTGACAGGTGCGGTGACTTCCCACGGCAGGAAATTGAACACCGCCGTATCACCGTCTTCACCGTCGATGCAGGAAGCCAGACTTTGCAGTGCCGTATTGAGGATTTCGTTGCCGTCGGCATTCATTTTTTCGTATTCAAGTTTTGTATTTTCATACACTTCATGAATGGAGGTGCCGGGCAGAATATCATGGAACTGGTTGATGAGAAGCAGCTTCCATGTTTCCTCTAATTTTTCCTGCGGATAGGGAAGTCCGTTTGTGATCTGTGCAAGCACACGCGTCATTTCCGCATTGCGTAAAAGAATTTCCCCTTTGCGGTTATTCTTTTTGACAAAGCTCTGGCTTGTGAATGTGCCGCGGTGGTTTTCGTAATACAGTTCGCCGTCCCACACAGGCAGTTCGTCATAGGCCTGTTCGGCACGTTTGAAGAATGCATCGGGTAATTCCTGTTTTACAGCAGGCATGCCGGGAATCTGTGCAATGGCTTTTGCGGATTCGAGCATATCAAACGTACAACCGCCGCCACCGTCACCATAGCCGAACATGCCGAAGGAAACACCCGTTTCGGTTTTCTGACGGTTGGTGTGGTGCGTGTTGTAAACATAACGCGGGTCAAATTCGCCTTCATAATGCACATTCTGCACGTAGGCGAGCACCTCATCGCCGCTGTGTGCTTTCCAACGGAACACCGACTGCGGGAATGGTTGCGTGTCATTGCTCTGTAATTTTGCGGTGATAAAATATTTCATGCCGAAACGGCGGATAATCTGCGGTAATGCCCATGTGAAGCCGAAGCAGTCGGGCAGCCAATAAATATCCGAGCTGACCCCGAATTCTTCTAAGAAGAAGTTTCTGCCGAACAGCAGTTGACGAATCAGCGATTCACCCGAAGCAAGGTTGGTGTCGGCTTCCACCCATGTGTTGCCCGTGATTGCCCACTGCCCGTTTTTTACCTTTTCTTTCACACGCTCAAAAATGTCGGGGTAGTGCTTTTTCATAAAATCATACAGCACCGCCTGACTTTGTGCAAAGCGGAAATCGGGATATTTGTCCATCAGGGCGAGGTTGTTAGAGAATGTGCGTGCGGTCTTGCGTGTGATTTCGAGCACCGTCCACAACCATGCCACATCGAGGTGACTGTGACCGCACATGTATACATCCCCGGGATTGTGTGCCTTTATGTCGGCAAGGCGGTTCTTGAGTGTTTGCAAAGCCGTCGGCACACTGCGGTAAAAGGTTTCATTGTCAAAATCAAAATCGAGTATGTGCAGGGAATCATCCAGTGCATTGTACACCTTGGTGCGTACCACTTCGTCATGGAGCAGATCAAGCGAATCATAAACACGGGTCACAAGGAAATAATATTCTTCCGTGTATTCGTCCACCGTTTTCAAGGCTGCCGTACGCATCTGCATCGGCATATCCTTTGCGCCGTCCATGGCAGGGTCACAGAATCCGCCGCAACAAACCGAATTTTCAAGCTCGATATGTAACGTTTGTCCGTCTTGTAACGCGGGCAGAAGAATGATGTCCCTGTGCACCCATGAAGCAGAGTCCATGGAACTGACCGCACCAACGATTTTTCCGTCAATACGAACAATTGCCTCACCGCCGAAATCAAGTTGCAGATACACCTTTTTGCCTGCAAATGCTGCGGGGACAGTCAGGTCTGCCGCAAACCATCGCACATCGTCATAGCCTGCTTTCCACCAATCACCGAGGTGCATGGTACAGATATCGTCATTGTGTGTGAATTCATTCGGTGCAATGTGTCGTCCCGTGTGGGATTGCCATACAGGTATCGACACGGACTGCGGATACAGGAATTTCGCCACCTGCTTGACCATGTGTTTCAAAACACCGGGTTTTACCGTTTGCATACACTCACTCCCAATCAAATTCTCTTAAATGTCCTTTGTTCTGCAATGCGGGGAATCCCCATTGGCGCAGGGTTTCAAACACACCCACCGCAACGGAATTGGATAAATTCAGGCTTCTTGCATCCGAAATCATCGGGATTCGCACCGTGGTGTCGGGATTTTCATGCAGAAGCCATTCGGGCAGACCCGCGGTTTCCTTGCCGAACACAAGATAACAGTTGTCGGGGTATTCCACCTGCGTGTAATCGTGGTTGGCTTTGGTGGAATAATAAAAATAAGTGCCGCCCTGCGTGTTTTTGAAAAATTCTTCCAATGAAGCATGGTATGTGATGTCCAAAAGATGCCAGTAGTCAAGACCTGCTCTTTTGAGTTTTTTGTCATCCACTTTAAATCCCATTGGCTCCACAAGATGCAGTTTTGCACCCGTGCAGGCACAGGTGCGGGCAACATTGCCCGTGTTTTGCGGAATTTCGGGTTCCACAAGCACGATGTTCAGTTGTGCCATTTTGTTTTCTCCGTTTTTTATTTTCAGTATACCATGTGCGAATTCACTTTGCAATGCGGAATATTTCGATACGATCAGGGAAAAATAGAAATACTGCAAAGGAGGGAAAAAGGATGAAAACAAAAATCGGAATGGTTATGAAAGGTGTCGGTGCGGTGATGACCGTCGGCGGTGCTGTTATGATGGGCACAAGCATGGTTGCCAACAATGCGGTCAAGAAGAAAGCAAAAAAGACTGCCATCAAAGCCATTGACACCATGGATGACCTTATTACGGGCATGCAGAATTTAATGAAATAAGCAAAACCGGTCTTCTGACCGGTACATAGGAGGTATTTGTATGATTCATTTTTATCGTTTTGTTTCTGTTTTACTTGTTGTTTTGTTGTGTGCGGGTTGTGCGTCCACGGATGATACCGTTTCTTTGCCGACCAATGAAGACAGTACTCTGCCTGTGCAGGCAATGCCGTCCGCCGTCGGACAGAAAGTGTTTTACGGCGAGGCTGACGGTGACACTTTGACGGGGCTTTGTGCCTTGCCGCCGTTGGAGTATGCCGTTGCCGACCCGCAAAACACGGTCGCTTTGTCGGAAACGGCGGTCGATCATTATTTCGGAAAAGCCGAAAACGGGGAAGTGCACCGCTACAGCCGTTCTTTTCAGGAAACTTTTGACAGCAAAAAAATGGATGCCGTGGTGTATGATACACGCACCGACAAAAAACGCATTTACCTGACTTTTGACTGCGGTTACGAAAACGGCAACACTGCAAAAATTCTTGATACGCTGAAAGAAAAAAATGTTCCTGCTTCCTTTTTCTGTACCTTGCATGAAATAAAATCAAGTCCCGACCTGATTGCCCGTATGATCAGCGAAGGGCATATTGTTGGCAATCACTCCGTCACACATGCTGATTTTTCACAAATCAGCAGAACGCAGATGGCGGAAGAAATTGTCGGGTTTGACACATATCTTCGTGAAAACTTCGGCTATTCATCTTTATTTTTCCGCTTTCCCGAGGGCAGATACAATGACAATGCGATTGATCTTGCCAACAGCCTCGGCTTTACCTGTGTGTTCTGGTCTGCCGCTTACAGCGATTGGGACACTTCCAAACAGAAAGGTGCGGACTATGCCTTCACACAGGTCACAAAGCAGTTGCATCCGGGTATGATTCTGCTTCTTCACTCGGTATCGTCCGACAATGCCGAAGCGATGGGAGATATCATTGATTATGCCCGCAACAACGGATATGAATTCTGCTCTCTTGAAGAATTGTATAATTAACCTTTGACACCTGTCTGCTGATGTGCTATTATATAAATAATTGTAAATAGCAGAAGGTGAATATATGAACTTTAAAGTGATTGACGAAAAGAACGGCACGGTGCAGGGCTATGCACTTGTGCGTTCATGCGAAAAGAAAACAAGTAAGAACGGTTCGTTCTATTTAGATATTATTCTGTCCGATTCCGACGGTGAGATCAATGCAAAGGTGTGGGATTACAAGGGTGATGACACGGCAATGCCTTTGGTTAATTCCGTCATTCTTGTAAGAGGCATCATTTCCACCTACAACAATGCCCCGCAGATGCGCATTGACCGTTACCGTCAGAGCGAGGAAAGAGATAATATCAATATGGCGGATTTTGTACCGAGTGCGGCTTATTCCGATGCGGATATGCTGCGTAAGGTACACGCTTACATAGATTCCATGAAAGACGATGACATCCGCCGTCTTTGCAATACGGTTCTTGCCGATTTCGGTGAAAAGATGAGTATCTGGCCTGCGGCTTATAAACTGCATCATGCCATCCGTGGCGGTCTTCTGATGCACACGCTGTCCATTATGAAAATGGCAGATGCCGTGGCTTCACTTTATGTTGCCGTTGACCGCGACCTGCTTCTTTGCGGTGCACTGTTGCATGACATTGAAAAACTGACCGAATTCAACGTGTCGTCAGCGGGACTTGTGGAAAGTTATACCGTCAGAGGAACGCTTGTCGGTCATCTGGTCGGCGGGGCAATGCTCATTGAAAATTACGGCAAAAAACTCGGTCTGAATCCCGACACGGTCATGCTCATTCAGCACATGATCGCATCCCACCACGGCGAGCCTGAATACGGTGCGGCGGTCCGTCCGCTGTTTTTGGAAGCGGAAATTCTGTCGCAACTCGACCTGATGGATGCCAATATTTATGAAATCAATGCCGCACTCGGCTGTATTGCCCCCGGTGAATTTACGTCCCGTATGTGGTCTTTGCAGGACAGAAAATTCTATCACCACGGCAGAAAAACCGTTACAACAGATGTAAATCTTTAATTTTTGAACAGGAGGAAATGTCTTATGTCACTCAGAAACCATGAAATTACCAAGGTACAGCGTTTGCTGAATGCAGACGGCCACATTGCAGAACCCGGTTGGTCCAGAAAACAGTTCCAGATCTATGACCGCAAGGATATCAAGGCTCCCAAATTCCGCATCAAGGAATGGGATTATTACATTGCCATCTCGTCCGAAGGTAATTACGGCGTTGCATTCACCATTTCCGATGACGGTTACATCGGTCTGCAGTCGGCAAGTCTGCTCGATTTCAACAAGGGCTGGGAACATACCGAAACCATTCTTAACGCATTTCCCATGGGCAAGCTGAAAATGCCGCCCAGTGCCGACAAGGGCAATGTTTCTTACCATGACAAGAGACTCAAAATGGATTTTGTCAAGGACGGTCACAGCCGCCGTATTACCTGCGAATACAAGAATTTCTTTGAAGGCAAGACCCTGACGGCTGACCTTGCCATTGAAGAGCCCGATATGGATTCTCTTGTGATTGCCACACCGTGGAAAGAAAAGCCCACCGCATTCTATTACAACCGTAAAATCAACTGCATGCCCTGCTCGGGCAAAGCCGTGTTTGACGGCAAGGAATATGTTTTCGATGCAAGCAAAGACTTTGCAACCCTCGACTGGGGCAGAGGCGTCTGGACCTACGACAACACATGGTATTGGGGTTCGGGCAATGCCGTCATCAACGGCAAACCCTTCGGTTTCAATCTCGGCTACGGTTTCTCTGACCGTTCTTCCGCCACCGAAAACATTGTCTTTTATGACGGTGTCGGTCATAAGCTCGATGATGTCACGTTCAATATCCCCGAAGAAAACGGCGTGAAACAGTACACAAAGCCGTGGACATTCACCTCATCCGACGGCAGATTTGAAGCCGAGTTCATTCCCGTGCTTGACCGCGCGGCGAAAATCGACGTCAAGTTTATTATCACCGACCAGCATCAGGTGTTCGGCAGGCTCACGGGCAAGTGCATTCTTGATGACGGCACCGTGCTCGAATTCAAGGATGTTCTCTGCTTTGCCGAAGACGTACACAACAAATATTGATTCCCGAAAGGTAACAAAAATATATGGAAAACTGGACACAGATCAGCATTGCCGTCCCTGCAAAGGACGTTGACCGTGCGGGCGACATTGCAAACATGACCGTGCCTTACGGCATTTATATCGAAGATTACAGCAACCTCGAAGAAGAAGCAATGGAAATTGCACACATTGATCTTATTGATGAGGAGCTGTTGCAGAAAGACCGCACCAAGGCGATCGTACATATTTTTATTTCCCCCGAAGAAAATCCCGCCGAAGCGATTGCTTTCCTGACCGACCGTCTGACTGCCTGCGGTATTGAATTTGAAATCAGTCAGGACAACTGTGCGCGTGAAGACTGGGAAAACAACTGGAAAAAGTATTTCAAACCCACGCCCGTCGGCGAAAAACTGCTGATTCATCCCATCTGGGACGATGATTATGAGGCCGGTGACCGTAAGGTGCTCCACCTTGAACCCGGTGTCGCTTTCGGTTCGGGTGCACATGAAACCACCCGTCTTTGCATGCAGGCACTTGAAAATCATGTAAAACCCGGTACAAAAATGCTCGACGTCGGTTGCGGCAGCGGTATTTTGTCTGTTGCGGGGATGCTTCTCGGTGCCGAGAGTGTTGTGGGGGTCGATATTGACCGTCTTGCCGTCAAAACCGCAATCGCAAACGGCGAAATGAACGGTTTCACCGAACCCAACTATCACATGATTCACGGCAACCTTGCCGATCAGGTCAGCGGTATGTTCGATGTGATCGCCGCCAATATCGTGGCAGATGCCATTATGATGCTTTCTCCCGATGTCAAAAAGTTCATGACCAAGGACTCCGTTTATATCGTGTCCGGCATCATCGACACCCGTGCCGATGAAGTTGTGGCTTGCCTTTACAACAACGGCTTTGAAATCACCGCCCGCCACGAAGAAAACGGCTGGCTGTGCATGGAATGCCGTCCGGCAGATTGAGGAAAAAGCAGATGCTGAAACTGAATGCAGCCCCCGTTCTGCCGCCTTATCAAAGTTCCGAAACCTGTACGTATACTGTTTATCCCTGTGCAACCACCTACCGCTATCAGCAGTATTTATCTGAAATTGCCGCGCAGGGTTTTACGCTTTATGCCGAAAACAGCATTGACGGCAATCTGTTTGCCACTTACGTAAAGGACGGCTGTCTTGTGCAGACCGCCGCGATCCTTTCTGACCGCACCTTCCGTGTGGCGGTGGATACCAAAACCGCTTTGTATGTCAACCGTCCCGAACCGTGTAACCGCGTTGTCAAGCCCGCTTTGTGGCAGTTTGAAACCGACCACACCCTCATCGACTGCGGCATGTGTTATGTCATGCAATGTGCCGACGGCAGTTTTTTTGTGATTGACAGTGCACATTCGTATTCCGTGCGTGACAATGACCGCCTGCATGATTTTCTTATTGAACATACCCCAAAAGGACAGAAATGCATCATTGCAGGCTGGTATTTCAGCCACGGACATGCCGACCACATCTGCAAATTCACAGATTTTCTGAAATACAACATGGCGGATGTGACCATTGAACGGCTGTATTATAATTTCATCAGCCAATCGCACCCCGATGCCGAAAAGTGGGATGCCGCCGACCGCCGATTTACCGATGCTTTTATTGCAGAGGTGGCAAAGCACCCCGAAATTCCCGTGGTAAACCTGCACATCGGCCAGCGGTTTTATGTCAGGGATTTTGCCTTCACCGTGCTTTGCACCCATGAGGAAGTGTATCCCGGCTCCTTTGAGACCTACAACAATTCCTCCACCGTGCTTCTGTGTGAAGCCGAAGGACAACGTATTTTCTTCCCCGGGGATGCTTCCGACCTTTCCGACCGCGTGCTTCTGCAGCTTTATAAGGACGTTTTCACCTGCGATATTATGCAGGTTTCGCATCACGGCCACATGGGACTGTCCCCCGAATTCTACAAAAAGGCAAACGCCCCCGTGGTGCTGTTTCCAACCACGCAGATCAAGTACGACGAGGAATTTGATCACTACGAAGCCAATCGCGTTGCGGTCGCCCTCGCAAAAGAGTGTTATATTTCTGCAAACGGAACAGTCAAATTCCCCTTGCCGTATAAGCTCGGCAAAGCAGTGATTTATCCTGACGAAACATTTGAAAGTTTTACGGGTGTGCAGAATTTGTGGAATTACACTTATACCCCCGACCGCAAACAGCAACTCTACAACGAGTATCTCGCCCGCGGCGGCAAACCGATTGATGAATACAAAAACGGGGTTTAAGAAAATCTAAAAAAATATGTTTTTCATATTATACCGGCAGAAAGGAGGATTATACGTGAAAGAGATTAAATATCTGAAATTTTGGTTCAGTATATTTTTGATATTGATTCCGCTTGTTGTTATTTTTATTATGGCATTTCTGAACAATCAGTCTGCTTATTTTGTTTCCTGTGCAGGATTATTGGCATTATTTTTATTTGTATATTATGTATGCAATAAAAAGATTACCTGCAAAAACGGATATACAGTCTGGCAAGCTTATTTTTTCTATCTGAAATGTGAAAAAGCAGCAATAACAAAAAAAGAGATCGATAACAAAGAAGATACAATCAAGAAATTGCAAGACATTACGAAAGACTATGATTTTGCAAAGAACTTTAACAAAAAAGATTTTTTGCAACTGTATTTGGATGGTAAAAGTGTTTACCAAAACATGGACCATAATAAAACAGGAAAAATTTTAAATAAAATTATAAAAAAGGTAGGTTAAAAAATTATGTATGCACTTATTCAGGGTATTGCAATGCTCATCTATGTTATTGTATTAACACTTTACGGAAAAGCTTACGGCTTCTCCCGTCCGAAATCATTTATTTTGGGCTTTCTTGCCGTGTCAATTGACTATGTAGTTATTCTTCTGATGACATGGGTCGAAAACGGCTTTCAGGGATTTGGTGCACAGAATGCAGTTCGCGTGTTTGTGTTTAATCCGTTGCTGATTTATATCGTAGCAAAAATAATGAAAGTGGATTTCAGAAAATATCTGGACTATAATGCATTCCCCGGCATGCTGTGGTACGGGCTCGGACATTTTGCTTGCTTAACAACCGGTTGCTGCCAGAGCTTTACATACAAAGAAGGTTCTTTTATGTATGATATTGCACATGCACTGACCGGAACCGGTATGCTTCCGCAGCAGATTCTTGAATCGGTAGGGGCATTGCTGATTGCCGGTATTCTGCTGGCTGTCGGTATAAAATATAAGTTCAAAACAAATGGGTATATGTATCTCATTATGCTCATGCTGTACGGCACACAAAGATTTTTCTTTGAATTCTTCAGAGATAACGAAAAGCTGATTGTTATCAAAGATATGGTGTCTGCCAACGGTCAGATTGGTATTTCCAATCTTGCGTTCTGGGCTGCTGCAATGGCAATTGAAGGTGCAATTCTGCTTGCTGTTATGGTCATCTATGACAAAAAACACAAAAAAGCAGAAATCGAAATTCCTGCACAAGCCTGAGAGTTAAAAAATTATTACCGATGAATTAACAGAAAGAGGCAGATTTTACATGAAAGATATGAACAGTAATGAGGAAAAACTCATTACATTGTCCCATCCGCTTTGCATTACCAGATTTGATATTATTCTCAAACTGCTCATGAATGAGGAGCATATTGACAAAAAAGCAATTCCACAGGTGCTTGTTTCCTTGTGGCTTGGTGCTGTGACAGCTTTGCCGACGATGATCGAGCATGTACTTTGTTATAACAGACTGAAAAAAGAAGAAGTGACCGATCCCGTTTTTGTTATGGGTCACTGGAGATGTGGAACAACACTTGTGCAGCATCTTTTGTCGAGAGATAAAAATTTCGGCACATTTTTTACTGTTTTCAATTCCACATTCAATTTTTATCATGTTCTGCATAAGCTTTACCGTCCGCTTGTGCTTGGTCAGTTTTCTGCAACACGACCGATGGACAATATGCGATTTGGTGAAGATCTGCCGATGGAAGACTATATTGCTTTTGCAAAAATTGAAGCAGAATCGCTGTATCCCGTCAACTATTTCCCGCAGTCGTTTGAACGCTTTATGAATAATGCCTACTGGCAGGATTTGCCGTCAAAAAAAGCACAACGCATCAAGAAAAAGTATGACAATATGCTTCGCAAATGTGCGGAAGTCAACGGACATAAGCGACTGATGCTCAAAAGTCCTGACAGTACGGGTCGAATCAGTGTGCTGGCAGAGATGTATCCGGGTGCAAAATTTGTCAACATCTATCGCAATCCTTATACCGTTATCCGTTCCACGCTACACATGTATGACAAGGTGATGGATATGTGGGCCATGCAGGAAATGCCGCCGCGCGAGCAGATGGAAGATTGGGTCATTGATAATTTCAAGCGGATGTATGAAAACTATTTTGCATTCATTGCAAAAGCACCCAAGGATTCTTATTATGAAATCCGCTTTGAAGACTTTGAAAAAGATCCCTTCCCCTATCTGAAGGAAGCCTACGAAAAACTTGATCTGGGTGATTATGAAGCCGCCAAGGCAGGTTTTGAAGAATACTGGAAACAGGAAGAAAATTACAAAAAGAATTCTTTTGAATATCCCGAACACCTCAAAAAGAAAATCGAAGACAAACTCGGTTTTTATTTTGAGCATTACGGATATAAAATCGGAGAAATTCAGTAAATTATGAACGCAAGCCAACGAGTACACAATTGCATTCTCGGCAAAGAAACAGACCGTCAGCCGATTTACGGTTGGGTCAGCGAGAATTTGTCGCGGGAAATAAGCGAAGTTTTCGGCAGTGTGGCGAATTTTGAAGACCGTTACGAGTTCGATGCGGCGCATATTTTCGGCGGTCCCTGGTCCTTTGACGGGGACACCTTTGACAGTATCCGTGCGAAACACGAAGAACTCACCCCCGATGTGTTGCTCGATTATGATCTTTTTACATCGCCCGACAAATTGTCCGATTATGACAACATTGCCCGTTCTATTGAACACCACAAAAAACGCGATCGTTTCTGTTATGTGCAGACGCCCGGTTTTTTTGAGCATTTCAATACCGTCTTCGGCATTGAAGACCAACTGCTGTATCTTGCCTTGTACCCCGAAGAATTAGGTGAGCTTTACAAACGGCAGGCGGAATGGACATTGCGTTTTGCGGAACACTGCATCGACCTCGGTGCGGATATGATTCATCTTTCTGATGACTGGGGTTCGCAGAAGGATATGCTGTTCAGTCCGAAAACATGGAAAAACTTAATTGCACCGAATGTGAAAACCGTTGCCGATTTCGTGCACGGCAAAAACCGTTTTGTGAGCCTGCATTCGGACGGTTGCATTGCAAAAGTGACAGACGGCATTGCAGACATCGGACTCGATGTGTTGCACCCGTGGCAGGAAAACGCGGGCATGCCGCTTTCCATGTATCTCGATAAATACGCGGATCGTTTTGGCTTGATGGGCGGTATCTGTGTGCAGTCTGCACTCGGTATTATGAACCGCGAAGACCTTGAAAAAGAGATCCGCCGTGTGTTCGGATTGCTGAAAGGAAAACGCTGGATCTGTTGTACATCGCATTTTGTGCAGAAACACTGCACAATGGAAGACCTGATTTTTGCGTACGATCTGATTTACAAACTGGCAAGGGAATAAAAAACAAGAGGCTGTTTTGCACAGCCTCTTTATTGTTGGGAAAAAGTGGTATTTTTGCACTTCTATGAAATTTAAAAAGTGCAAAATTTGCACTTTTGTTGAATTTGCAAAGTGCAATTATTCCGCAAGCGGTTTTTGATAAATGTACAATGCAAATGAGATTTCGGTTTCGAGCTGCGGCACTTGCTGCAGTTTCGCAATACCCTCGGATGGGGTGTGGTAAAAATAGGGTGTCATTTTGAACATCGAAAAGATATCTTCGTTGTTATCCAACACAATTCTGCCGTCTGCGTGCTGTTTTTCCGTAAAGGGGAGTTCGGTGCGCGGCGGTTTTTCGTCGTTTTTGTAAGGATTTTCGTACAGAATTTCTTTCATCTGCCACAAATGGTTTTCACCTGCAACGGCGGTGACAAGAATACCGCCGGGCTTTAATACACGCATGAATTGAGCTTCGTCAAAGGGGGCGAACAGATGGAATGCAAAGTCGATGCTGTTATCGGGCACGGGAATGTGAAACAGGTTTGCCACCACATAGGTGTTCCCGCTTTTGCGTTTGGCTGCAAGGCGGATCATCTCTTTGGAAAGGTCAAAGCCGATGATGTCTGCATCGGGGTGGCGCTGTTTGAGACTTGCGGAATAGTAGCCTTCCCCGCAACAGATGTCGAGCACACTTGCATCTTCCTTGCAATGCGAAGTGAAAACATCGTCCACGGCACCCAGCAAGGTGTCAAAATACCCTTTGCTCAAAAACGCACGGCGGGAGAGCGCCATGTCCTTGTTGTCGCCCATGTCGCTGCCCTTTTTGTGGTTGCCGGCAAGCAGGTTGAGATAGCCCTCTTTGGCAAAATCAAAGCAATGGTTGTTCTCGCAACGCACGGAATTGCCGTTGCGACATAATGCTTGCGAACAGACGGG
Organism: Oscillospiraceae bacterium; assembly: GCA_015066385.1. Classification (GTDB taxonomy): domain Bacteria; phylum Bacillota; class Clostridia; order Oscillospirales; family Acutalibacteraceae; genus RUG806. The sequence goes on along the minus strand of SVOJ01000005.1, from coordinate 44,832 downwards.
ACAAAGAAGTGTCATGGCAAAAATCTCCTTTTTTTGAACTGTGTGTATTTTATCACAAAACGCAGGGATTTACAATCGGATTTTATTTTCCTGACCGTATAAAAAGAGTGTATATCCTGAAAAAATTATGAAAATCTAAAATGGACTTTCAATTTTCATAAAAACAATATAATGATTGAAAGTCATGTCGTTGTGTTTGCTTGGCATAAACAGATAAATTATGGTTTATCGGTGAGTTGGGGAGTCAATCACGGGGACGGCTACTGTGATTGCCGAACAATTATTCAAGGGCAATCGCAGTACTGTCCCCTGATTTACGATTCGCACAAACTTAATTTCATAAAAATCTCCGCAAATCAGAGGACGGTTCTATGATTGACTGTTTTGGATATATTATGTAGTCAATCACAGAAGCCGTCCCCGTGATTGGCTGCTTTGCCGCTAAACCATAATTTATTGCATAAAAAAACGGATTCTTCCGAACCCGTTTTTTGTGGTTTTTTATTTTGCTTTGTAATCTGCGCCGGCGCGCTGTTGGACATAGTATTTGTAGAACTTGACGCCGTCGGCAATGGCGGACATGCCGATGTTTTCGTTTGCGGCGTGCATGGCGGCAAGCTGCTGGTTGGTCATGCGGACAGGGCAGAAACGAAGCACATTTTTGCAGACTGCTTCATATTTACGGCTGTCGGTACCACCCGTCATGTAGTAGGGAAGTACCACGCAGTCGGGATATGCCTTGTTCAGGCACTGTTTCAGGAATTGGAATTCCTTGCCGTCAATGTTTGTGATGTTGGAAGCACTGTGTCCGGGAGGGGTTTCTACGATGAGGTTGTGCTTCTTGGCATATTTTTTGATGACAGCAATGGATTCTTCTCGGTTCTGATGCACAGCGGGGCGCAGATTGCAGACAACATACGCTTCATCGGGCAACACGTTGGGTGCGGAAGAGCCACCCGACATGGTGAATGCACAGGTGGTGGAAAGGAAGGCTTCACCGAACTTGGAAACCTTGGGCAGAACCACCATCATAAGCGGCTTGAACAGCCACAGGTTGCCCATGATCAGGCGCATGGGGAAGGTCATGTAAGGAGCGGCATCCTCGAACATACGCGATACCACTTCGATCATGTGCTTCTTGAAGGGCTTTTTCTTTTCGACCTCTGTCACAAAACGGGAAAGACGGACGATGGGGGTGTTTGCGGGCGGGGTGGAGGAATGGCCGCCGTCACCGTGGGCAATGACCTTGACATGGGTTGTACCTTTTTCAACCACACCGATGGTGGCACAGGGGGCACTCAAACCGGGCAATTGATTGGTGACGATTGCACCGCCTTCGTCCATAACCGCGGCAAGACGGATGCCTTTTTCTTTTAAGTAAGCGACGGTGGCATCCGCACCGAAACCGCCGAGTTCTTCGTCAACAGAACTTGCAAGATAAACGTCGCATTCGGGCTCAAAGCCTTCTGCGAGCAGTTCTTCGATGGCGGAAAATTCACACATGACGGTGCATTTGCAGTCCATGGCACCTCTGCCGTGCACGCAACCGCCTTCGATTTCGCCCGAAAACGGATCGTACTTCCAGTCAGTTTCTTCGGCGGGCACAACGTCCTGATGTCCCATCAGCAGAATGCCGAGTTTTTTGGGATCCTTGCCCGGCCAGCGAAGAAGCATACTGCCGTCAATGTCCACGTACTCGAGCTTGGAAAACACAAGCGGATACTGCTGACGCATAATTTCCTGCATTTTGCGGAACTGTGTCAGGTCGCGTTCTTCACCCTGTTTGGCGGTGATGGTCGGCACTTTTACGATTTCGGACAAGCGCTGTGCATACAAGGCTTCTTCTTCCTCGGTAAATGAAATGGCAGGTTTTCTGCGGATGATCTTCTTTTTCATCTTTTCCGCACGCACGGCGGCAACAATGAGAAGAACAACGAAAACAAGCAGTGCAACAAGAATAACATACTTCATTTCATAAACTTCCTTTCTCTTTCTTTACAGGTAAATACTATTCAGTCTTTGTTGAATGTCAATCGAGCCGTCTTTGTGAATGGTGGTGACGGTCACACCGAAGGGAAGGTCTTTTTCCGCACAGGGAATGCCGTTGTACCCGTCACGGTTGTAGGCGGCATAACCGCCGGGCTGATTGTAAACAAGATACACACCGTCATACAATGCACAGAAGTCATTCACATGGTCGTGTCCGCAGAACACAGCCTGTGTGCTGCCAAGCTCCTTGATGGCGGCAAACATGCCGCTGTTGTAAGGTGAACAGCCGATGCCTTCAAACTGATAGCCGTATTTGATTTCGGCTTTGCCCGAGGGAATATAGGTCTTATTTGCGGCTTCGTCAAAAACTTCCCGGTATTCGGGCAACGGAATGTGGAAAAATTGCAGGGATTTATGTTTTCCGTACTGCTTTTCAATCATCTTTACATGGTCTTTGTACCAATTGATCTGATTCTTTTTTAAGAAGTCGTAGCCTTCGTAATCGTCTGCAAGGCCCTCGTCTTTTCGTCCCGATTCTTCAATATCACGCCCCGAATCGAAGCAATAAATGCTCTGCGACAGGGTGTTGAGGGAAGTCAGGATGTGCACCGCAAAATTGCCGTAGCCGAACAATCCTTCATACCCGAAACGGCTTAAGCAATGCGATCTGCTCATAAGATTTTCATACAAGAATTTTTTGTAGTTGCTTTTGGCTTCTCTTGCTTCGTGATTGCCGAATACATAGATCCAGTAAATACCGAATTTCTCCATCATATCCGCAAACTGCACCGCATCGAGATGTTGATGGTTGGTCTGCACCACATCCCCCGTGAAAATAACAAGGTCGGGCTTTACGTCTGCGATCTGGCGGCTGATGCGGTCGATGCTTTTCATGTTTGCTTCGTGCTTGCCGCCGTCAAGATGCAGGTCCGTGGTGGAAAGAATAACAAAATCACGGTCGGAAAAAGTGCCGTCCTCATTGAATTTTGCAATAAAAACCGCATCGTCCTGTGTTTTTACAATGCGTACATCCGTTCCGATGTGTGTTTTGCAGGATGCTTCGGAAAACAGCGAGCGTGCAAGCTTACCGTCGGAAATCTTTCCGAGGGTCTTGCGCACGGGCAGAGCGGCTTCCATGCCGATTCTGCGTACGGTATCTGCAATTTTCCACATAAACATTTCTCCTCTCACGCATAATACACTATTATACAGCATACCACTCTTAACAGTTGTGCGCAAGAGGAAAATGAGAAAATTTACAAAATTCTGTCCCAATCTCTGTACACTGTTTTGTGAAATTTTATTGACAAACCCTTTTGCAACATGATACAATTTTTATATGAAACACGGGAGGATAATAAGATGGAAATCGGTTTTGATATCAACAAATCTGTCAGAGAAAGAACAAGTGTTCGCACTTATGCCGACACGCCCGTTTCGCAGGAAACAAAGGACAAAATTCTTGCATACGCGCGAACAATAGAAAATCCGTTCGGGGCGCAAGTTCGTTTTCAGTGGATCGAAAAGCAGACCGCAGAAAACGGCGAAAAACTCGGCACCTACGGCTTTATCAAAGGGGCAAATCTTTTCCTCGGCGTGACGGTGGAAGACAAGGACGGTGCTGCGGAATCGGTAGGCTTTATGTTTGAACAGCTTGTACTTTACATGACAAGCCTCGGGCTTGGCACTTGCTGGCTCGGCGGCACATTCAACAAAAGTGCGTTTGCCGAAAAACTTGATATTCCCGACGGCTGGAGTTTTCCCATTCTGTCACCTGTCGGTTATCCCGCCAAACAGCGCATCAAGGAAAAGGTGTTCCGCACTGCTATCAATGCCAATAACCGCGTGGCAAGCGAAAAGCTGTTTTTCTCGGACGGATTCAGAACACCGCTTGATCTTCATACCATCGGTAAGTATGAAAAATGTCTTGAAAATCTGCGACTTGCACCCTCGGCAGGCAACAAACAGCCATGGCGTGTGATTTATGACGGCAAGGCATTTCACTTTTTCAAAAAAGGTAGCATGCAGTTCATGCAGGTACTGGATGTCGGTATCGGCATCAATCATTTTATGCTGACGGCAAACGAACTCGGTTTGCAGGGAACGCTTACCAAAGCGGATGTATCGGCTTATCCGCTGACTGCGGACATGAAATACGTAGCATCGTGGGTATGCGAAGATGTATAAAACCTATCTTGAAAGTATAAAACTGCCGACCGATGATCAGGAATTCCGCTTCATCCTCGGTCAGAAACGAAATTGCTATAACGGTATTTATCCGTTCAAACTGTTCCCCGACAAGGGGCTTGACAGAGTGGATTTTGCGCCGATCACTGTTCTGTACGGCGGCAACGGTTCGGGCAAGACAACGCTTCTGAATGTGATTGCCGAAAAAGCAGGTGTCGGGCGCAATTCACCCTTTAACGGCAGTGCGTTTTTCGGGGATTTTGCGGAAATGTGTGCACTGAAAGCAAAAAGCATTCCGCGCCACAGCCGCATTATGACCAGCGACGATGTGTTTGAATATATTCTGGATATCCGTTATGTCAACGACGGCATTGACCTGCGCCGTGAAGCCCTGCTCAATGAATATGTGGAACGCAAATACAGCGACAATCAGCTTCGCAGTATGGCGGATTACGAGGAATGGAAAGAGAATCGCGCCGCCAAAACGCAGACACAGTCCCGCTATGTGCGTGAGCGATTGCGGCGCAATACGGATATGTTTTCCAACGGTGAAAATGCCATGAAGTATTTTGTGGACAACATCACCGAAAACGCGGTGTATCTGCTCGATGAGCCTGAAAACAGCCTTTCGATCGCCTTTCAGCAAGAGCTTTGCACCTTTCTTTCGGATTCGGCACGGCATTTCGGTTGTCAGATCATCATGGCAACGCACTCGCCCGTGCTGTTGAGCATGAAAGATGCACGCATTTATGACCTCGACAGCAATCCCGTACAGACAAAAAAATGGACGGACCTTGAAAATGTCCGCCGCTATTTTGACTTTTTCGAAAGCCACAGAAGTGAATTTGAAATAGAATGAAAAGTTTTTAATTGCTTGACTTTTTGTTGTTTTAGATGTAAAATAAATAAAAAATAATGTAATTGAGGTGTTTTTGATGAAAAAAATTTTTGCCGGCATTCTTGTTTTATTGTGTATTATTTCGTTTATAGGTTGTAGCACACCTGTGAGTGGTACTGTGTCACAAGAAGAATATGAACAAGTAGTATCGGAACGAGATGCTTTAAAAAAACAGTTAGAAGAATTGCAGAAAAATGGTGAGGTAAGTACGGATGCAATTGCTGATGACCAGACGATTGCTGATGATGAAACTCAATTTGCGGGAAAATTTGATGAAGAAATTGTGCTTTCGCAATTGAAAGTGACTGAACATAAATTCTTTGGCAAGTATTCCACCGCGTATTTTATGGCGGTAGACAATAATTCTGAATTTAATCTTGAAATATCCGTCAGTGCAAAGTTTTATAATGCAGCAAATGAGCTGATTGGTGCAAAGGATATGAGCGAATATGCTTTTGAAAAAGGAACAAGTACACTTATCAGCTTTTATCTTGATGAAGAATATTCCTATGTGGAATATGAAATTTCTGTGGCAGAAGAAGATTATTACAAGTGTGTAGTTTCTGATTTATCCTATGAAAGTGTTGCTGCAAAGGATAAGGAAATATTGTCTGTAACAAATAATGGTGAATATGCAGCAGAATTTGTTGAAGTATATGCGTTATTTTTTATGGGAGATAATGTTGTTGGTTGTACAAGTAATTATTTTACAGACGATGATAGTGAAATTAAACCGGGCAAAACAATAACAAAAGAAATGGATTGCTACGAGGAATATGATTCTGTTCAGTTCTTCTTTACCGGTCGCAGATAATTGCATAGTGTTGATTGCAAATTTGAAATGATTACAACGCAAGTTTTATTTTTGACCTTGTGACTTTTGCGAAAGCCACAGAAGTGAATTTGAAGAATGATATAATTAAAACAGCACACACAGATACAAAATCTGTATGTGCTGTTTTATGGCGTTATGGGGGTGAAATTTGCAAAAATGTAAAATTACACCCCCATAACTGCTGTTTATCTTTTTTAAATCACTTCATCATCAGCAATAAAAGCAATCATGTTTTTATGAATGACTCCTTCTCGTTTTTGCAGCAGAGGATCAAGGGTGAGCAAATATTTCGGATAATTATCACGGATTTTTGAAAACGGCTTATATTCTCTTTCTTCTGTTTTCGGATCCATAATGGTCATTGCCACTTGAATATATCTGTACTCGTCGTTTACGCGTGTAATAAAGTCGCATTCCAGATCCCCGATTCTGCCGACGCTGATTTTGTAGTTTTTGCTGCGCAGATAGGTGTACAAAATATTTTCAAGCACGGGACCATAGTTGATCCGCACATCAACATTTCTTGAAAAATAAATACCGACATCTGCCAGGTAATATTTTTCTTCCCCTTTTAATGCCTTTTTTGATTTGACATCAAAACGAGGACATTTGTAAATGATTTTTGCATTTTCAAGAATTTGAATATAATGATTGAGTGTTTCTGTTTTAATCGGCAGATTTTCTTGTTCTCTGAAATAAGCGGTAATGTTGGAAAGACTGGTCGGTGCTGCAAAATTATTGATGATATAGGTCATAACACGATCAAAAACGGCTCTGTTTTTGATTTTTTTATGTTTCAGCACATCCTTGTCCAGAATCTGTGAAATAACATTCGATATATAAGTGTCTTTGTCCTGTGTATCGTCAAATTCCACTGTTTTCGGAAAACCGCCGAAACGGATATAGTCAGAAAATTCCTCTTGCAGACTTGCCTTTTTTTGTTTTCCGAAAAACTCTTTCATTTCCAGATACTCTCGGAAATTTAACGGAAACATCTCAATTTCAATATATCGTCCGGTCAGTTTCGTCATCAACTCACCGCTCAAAAGATAAGAATTGGAGCCGGTGATAAATACGGAAAAATTTCCTTCTTCCCGAAAAGCATTGATTACTTCTTCAAAGCCTGCAACATTTTGAATTTCATCCACAAACAAATATTTGAAATCATCATCGGTGATTTGTGCTTCAATGGCGGCTTCCAATGCCTGCGGTGTTTTGATGTTTGTATACCCTTTTTTGTCAAGATTGAGATAAATGATATCCTTTTCTCTGATTCCTTCTTTTTTTAATTCTTCCATGACGGATAACAGAAAAAAAGATTTTCCGCAACGGCGAATGCCTGTAATGACTTTGATCAGATCACTGTGATAAAAACCTTTGATTTTTTCAATATAATATTTTCTGGTGTAGATTTTGTTTGTCATGGGCTTACATCCTTTATGAAAACTTATAACAACAGTATACCACTAAACCTTAAAAAAATCAAGTTATGGGGGTGAAATTTGCAAAAATGTAAAATTACACCCCCATAACTGCCGTTTTTGGTTAAAAACTCAGGGTGCAACATACGCCTTATGGCAGTTTCTTTTCAGAAACTCTTTGAGTTCACCGTTGTCTTTGTCTTCATAGTATTGCACCAACAGTTTCTTGAATTCGGGAACATTTACTTCGGGAATCACAAGAAGGCCGCCTGCATTTGCAATCAGATAATGGTTTGCAAAAATAACGGCGGCTCTTTTGTTGCCGTCATTGAAAATCTGTTTTTTCATGCAATAAAGACAAAGCTCGATTGCAATATCAAGTTTGTCTGCCTCATGCAAGGCGATATTTTTTAAGTCTTCCATAACATTTGTTTCGTCGGGGATGGGAGGCTTGTATGTTGTTCCGCCGATACTTACGGGAACACCTCTGATTCTGCCGCCGTTGGCAAAAAAACCTTCATTCACAAGTTTTGCGATGTGACACAATACGGAATAATCACTCGGCACTTGCAAAACATCTTTGTCAAGAATAAATTCCCATGCGTGTTTCAGATTCAGAATTTTCTGCACATCGTAGGCGGTGACCCCGTTGACCGTACCGTTTTCAATAATATCTTCTGTTTGCGGAAAAGTGGTCGCAACCCCTTCCAGAACCGCCTGCTCATATATGGAAAGTTTCATGTTGGCTCTTGCAAAATCGAGGTTTAGCATCACATCGTCTGAAAGGTCGCTATCTGCAAATCCGAGTTCTGCAAGTTGTTTTTCAATTTTTCGTATCTGTTTTTTGAATTCCCGGGCTTCACGGTTGTTGCGAAGCAGAAGCTGATATAATTCTTCCGAATAAACATCAACATAGGTTGAGGTCAATCGACTGCCGACCCGTTTGCGGATATACAGATATTTTCCGCTTTGGTTTTCCTTGATTTCCGGTGTGCCGTCATAAGGCAACAGATGCAGACGGGCAAGCAAATCTGCCCTTTGCTGCAAAAGTTCTTGGATTTGCGGATAATTGTTCATGTAAAAACTCCTTTAGGGAACTTATCATGGTCATATTATATTGAATTGTTCCCTAAAAGTCAATATTTTGGGGAACTTTTTTATTTGATTGCAATCAAATTATTCCCTAAAATGTAGTTTTTATACAGAAAAACAATCCCCCTCAAAAAAAGAGGGGGAAGATGTTGTCAGAAGCTTTTTGCCCAGGTGACGAGGGAATTGTGATAGGTGTTGTCGGCAATGTCTTTGTACATACGCTCGGTCACGGGACCGTTTTTCTTCATTTTTTCAAAAATGACCTGTTGGAGCTGTTCGACGGTCATTTCTTCGTATGGTTTGTCGGTCGGAATGCAGTCGCAGAAATCGGGGGTGGGGTTGTTTGCATCTGCTTTCGGTTTTGCCGCGGGTGCGGGTTGCGGGGTCGGTGTCGGCACAGGCTGTGCAGGCGGTGTTGCAACCTGCTTTTGGGCTTCGGGTTCCACGGTTGCGGTCGGTGTCGGTTTTGCAGGCGGTTCGGTGACTCTGACCGGTTCTTTTTTGGTTTCAATCGGTTGAATCTGCGGAAGGACTGCAGGTTCAATTTTCTTGTCGGTGCAAATAAAAATTTCGCCGCTGTTGGCGGGCAGATTCATCTGCAAAAAGCCGTTGTTTGCAGAAACCTTTGTTCCGCTGAGCAGTCCCGTGTAAGTACCGCTTGCATTGCGCAGTGTCAGTGTGGCGGTGTTATCGTCATTGTTGACACAGACGAACACGGTTTCACCGTTGTATGTGCGAGAAAAGGCATATTGGCGATTTGTAAGCAGAACTTCTTTATAGTCGCCGTAGGACAGGGCAGGGGTCTCTTTGCGGATTTCACCCAAACGGGAAATGATTTTTGCAAAGGTGTTCTTTTGCGTGTCTTTCTGCAATTCTTCCAATGCAAGGCACGGGCGCAGGGAATCGTCGGAATGGCGTTCTTTTCTGCCTTCGATGCCGAATTCCGAACCGTAATAAATGCTCGGCACACCGGGCAGGGTATAAAGCAGAATATGGGTGGGCAGGAAGTGCGTTTTGTTGGTCAGTTTCGTGTAAATGCGTTCAACATCGTGGTTGTCGGTGAAGTTGTAAAGCTGCATCGGACTGCCGTTGGCGGTCATGTCATAAAGGCGCTTGACGGTGTGGGCGATTTCAAAATAGTTGTGGTCGTTGTGCCCCGAATACAGTGCCTTGTGCAGGTGATAGTTGGTAACGGAATGCAGGGTATTATCATTGACCCAGCGGTTGTAGTCGCCGTGGATGACTTCGCCCATCAGCCAGAAATCGGGTTTGACTTCGTCCGCGGTGCGGCGCAGTGCCTGCATGAATGAAAAATCAAGCACATCCGCGGCATCCAGACGAATGCCGTCAATGTCGAATTCGCTGACCCAGAAACGCACAACATCGCAAAGATAGTCACGTACGGCGGGGTGTTTCTGATTGAGCTTTGCAAGCAGATTGTAGCCGCCCCAGTTTCCGTAAGAAAAACCGTCGTTGTATTCGTTGTTACCCCAAAAGTTTACATTGCAGTACCAGTCTTTGTAAACGGAATTTTCACGGTTCTGTTTAATGTCTTTGAATGCAAAGAAATCACGTCCCGTGTGGTTGAACACACCGTCGAGAATGACACGGATGCCGTTATTGTGGCATTCGGCAACAAAATTTTTAAGATCAGCATTGTCACCTAAACGGCTGTCGACCTTTTTGTAGTCCGTGGTTTCATAGCCGTGGCCGACCGATTCAAACAACGGGCCGATGTACAGTGCCGTGATGCCCAAATTTTTCAGATGCTCAATCCACGGCAACAGAGTGTTGAGCCTGTGTTCGGTTTCGCCGTAGGGGTTCTGCTTGGGCGCCCCCGTCAGACCGAGGGGATAAATATGATAAAAAACAGCTTCGTTGTACCATTTGCGGGGAATTGCCATAACGTGCTCCTTGTGTTGCGTTTTCTTTTATTATATGTGAAACTTAAACAAATTGCAATCACAAATTTGCAAAAATATAGTGCTATTGTGGCAAGATATACAAAAAAACGGGCTCTTTGTGGCCCGTTTTCGTTTTGTCATTTACTTGTAATCCATGCTGTATTCCACGATCAACAGCTTGCGGGAGGCTTTTGAATAAAAGGCGTTGATGAATTTATGTTCCCCTTTTTGTTCGGGCAGGGTGTTGAATTCCTCGGTGCTGATGTTGTAGAGCAGATAATAGTCATACCCGTTGCCCCGGAACAGCGGATTGGTGATGTCGGTCAGCTCGGTGGGACGGGCAGAAAGCCATCTGTCGTCATCAGCGAGTGTTTTTGCATACTTTTCGGCTGTTGTTTTGTCAAAATAAACGGTGCTGTAATAAGAAACAACATAGTTTTCGTTCACATTTTGATTTGCATCCGTCCAGTCCTGTGTGACAATCTGCAGGTGCTGCGGAATATCCGTGTCAAGGTATTCTTCAAGGGCCAGCACGGGTGCATTGTCTGCCTTGTAAATGTTTGAAAAAGCAAAGGAAAAGCAACCGTAAATGCAAAGAAGTGCAGCCATGATGCAGCCGATCACAATATTTTTCTTGTAGGTGTAATATTTCTTTTTCTTCAGCACGATGCCGAGAATGATGCTTGCAATCGGAATGGGAAGCGGAACAAAGAACAACCGCATATTTTCAAGAAAACCGAGCATATCGGATGCAGGTTTTTTCAACAAAAGCATTGCAATGGGAAAGGAAAAGAAGGATGCGATGAACAAACCAACAGAGGCAATTGCCCATGCATCCGTCTTTTTGACGGTTTTGGTTTTTGCCGGATATGATTTGGCAAGAAAACTGCAGAATGAGTTTTCGGGCAGCAGTCTTTTCGGGATGTCAAAGCTGATTCCGCCTGCAATCAGAGAAAAGAAATGTTCGGAATCTTCTATCTTTTCAATGTCCTCAAAATAAATTTTGTGAAAGGAAGTTGTTTCATCATTCTTTTCGATTGAAACGGTAAAGTAATTATAAAAGGTATTGTATTCATACGTTTTGATTTGCCGCTGTGACAGATGCAATTTGTACAGATTTGCATTTTGCCTGATGATGCAGACGGCAATGATTGTGTACACGATCAGCATAAAGATAACAATCGGAATGGCATCCTTGAAGTCATGCTGTGTCACGACGGTTCCTCTTGTCGAGGTGACAGAGCCGTTGAATGCAAAAAGGAGCATCACCATAAGAAAAACAAACGGAATCAGCAGCGCACGCACGAGTGCAGTAATCCATGCCTTGTAACGGATCTTATTGTCATCTTCCGTGAATGTGAAACGGTAGGATTCAACGGGCTGCGGTTTTTCTTCCGTCTCGGTTTCGGAGGGACAGCCAAGCAGTACATCCACGGAAACACCGAAAATTTCTTTCAGACGGAGAAAATTATCCACGGTCGGCTGGGTCTGATCGTTTTCCCAGAGGCTGACCGTCTGACGGCTTAAATTCAGTTTCTGCCCGAGATCTTCCTGCGAAAGCCCCAATCGTTTTCTGTGGTATTGAATGGTTTCACCAATGGTCAACTGAATCTCCTCCTTCATTTTTTATATGAACATATTATAGTAGGCAATGGTAAAAGCCACGCAAAGCAGGATCGTCAGAACGGCAAAACAACCTGCTGCGATATTTTTTTTGTACTTGTAAATCTTTTTTCTTTTGAGCACGATGCCGTACACGACGGATGCAAGCGGAAACAGTGCGATCACGGCAAAGATCCAATGGTTTGCAAAGGAAAGATCAGACGAGCGAGTATATATTGCGACGGCTTCAAGTCCTGCGACGGCAGCAACAAGGGAAGTAAAAAACAAAATCCATGCACCGATCGACCATACATTTGCTTTGTGGCGGTACTGCGTTTTTTCAGGGTATTTTGCGGCAAGCTCACAAAGGGGCAGAACGGATTTTGTTGCAATAAAATAATTGGTGCCGATCTGCAGATGGATGTAGTTGTCGGAAAAAGTGATATCGGAAATTTTTTCAAGCGGTGAGCGTACCGTCATATGGAGATACTGATTTTTGTATACATTGACAAGTAGTGTATCGTCTGCATAAAAAATGAACTCATACTCGGTTGTCAGATATTTCGGCAGACTGTCTTTGTATTGCTTTATTTGCGCGACACGGCGGAATATATATATAAATGAGAGCGAACCGACCAGTGAAAATGCAAAAAGATTTATTTCGCCGTAACCTAAAATGTCTGATGTAAAAAGCAGGCTTTCGACGAATAAAAATAAGTAAAGAAGCGGATCTTTGATATAATCGATAACAAATTGCCTGAACAGGTAGTCAATATCCGCCTGTGTATATTGAAAACGGTAAGTGCCGACAACGGGTACTTCCGGTTCGGTCCGGGGTGTTCCTTCGAAACCGAGCAGTGTATCCACGGAAACACCGAAAATTTCTTTCAGACGGAGAAAATTATCCACGGTCGGCTGGGTCTGATCGTTTTCCCAGAGGCTGACCGTCTGACGGCTTAAATTCAGTTTCTGTCCGAGGTCTTCCTGCGAAAGCCCTAATCGTTTTCTGTGGTATTGAATGGTTTCACCGATGGTCATAAAAGAATCTCCTTTATATTATTCTGTTTGTAAAACCGGCTGTCAGCCATTGGGCAAATTGCATGGTTTTGTTCTGCGACGGACCGTCAATGAACAACACACAAGTATCATAATAAAAGAGTGCATGGGTGCTGGTAAATGCATTGCCGCTGATGTACCACCCTTCCTGCAATGTTTGTCCTTGTTTGGTTATGCCGCGCATTCTGCCCATGTTTTTCAGGTATGTATCAAGGTCTGTCTGTGTGTGAAATTCACAGGCATATACTTCAAATTTTTTGTTTTCCCATTCTAACTGCTTTGCAAACGAACCGACGGGAAGAAGTCCTTCCAGGTTTTCGTCCGTGAGGTCTTTGACGGCGAAAGCCGACATGGGTTCTATTGCGGTTATATCGTCAAACATATTGACTTTTGCAGTGCGCACGGAATAAGAGGAGAGTATCATACTTGAAAATAATAAAGCCACAAGAAGCAGTACTGCGATTAAAATCGGCCACGGTGATTGCTTTTTTTTCTGTGCGTTCATTTTTTATTTCCTCCGCTTGGTTCTGTTGCAGTTTTATTATAACACCTGACCCGTAAAACGGCAAGCACGGATTGCTTGATTTTGTCAAGCGATACTTGCATTGAACAAAATTCCTCACAATTGTACAATATTCTGCAAAATCGTTTCGTTTTTAATTTTTAATAAAAGAAAATACTCTTGCTTTTTTTTACCAATGTGTTACAATAGATACAATATGAATCAGCAGGAGGAAATGTATGAAAATCAATGAACTGCTGCACAAGGTGTTCGGTACAACACCGGGCAAGGGTGTGCAGCCCAAGGAAGCCATTGCTTACAGTGTGACCGGTATCGGTCAGAATTTCATTTGCACCATCGTCGGCTCGTATCTGACGATCTTTATGACGGATGCTTTGCTGTTCGGTGCATCGGGTGTCAGAGTCGGTGCTATGGAGGGTGCCATTGCCGTTGCCATTCTGATGCTGGCTACGCGCGTGTTTGACGCATTCAACGATCCCATCATGGGCAGTGTTGTTGATAAGACCCGCACCAAATGGGGCAAGTGCCGCCCGTATCTGAAATGGATGGCAATACCCATCGGTATTTGTACCATTCTTTGCTTCCTTCCTGTGTTTGAAGCAAAAGCCATGTGGACATTTGTCACGCTTTCCGTTATCTATGTCATCTGGTCTGTGGTTTACACGGTTGCCGACGTTCCTTATTGGGGACTTTCCACCTGCCTTACCAACGATACAACCGTGCGTGGTAACATTCTCACCATTGCACGTCTGGCTTGTACGGTCGGTGCGGGTTTGGTAACGGTCGGTGTGCCGATCATTACCGATGCCATGACCGCAAAATACAAATATACCGATTCTGCAGAACACATTGCCATGATCATGCAGGACTACGGGGTAGATGCAGAAGGCGCACTCACTTATGTCGGCACGGTCATGAAAACCATGGTCGAAGCCAATGCAAATACGTTGAAATGGATCTATTTTGTTTGTGCTGTTGTATTTGTTGTGGTTGCAATGCCCATGTTCTTCTACGGATTCAAGAACACACAGGAACGCTTCACCGCAGAAGGTGAAGCACCTTCCTTCGGTCATAACCTCAAACTTCTGTTCAAGAACAAAGAACTGCTTCTCATCGTTCTTTCCGGTATTCTCGGCGGTGCAAGAATGGTTTATTCCTACACGGGCGGTTTGTATTTCGCAAAATATATTCTGCAGAACGAAGGTCTTTACGGCATTATTACACTTCTTGTTGTTCCCGGCGGTCTGGTTGCATCTCTGCTCGTTCCGTTGCTTACCAAGAAGTTCACCAAGAAATATACATACATCTTCGTCCATGTGTTCGGCGGCGTTGTGATGGCTGTCATGTATTTTGTCGGCTATGACAAGCCCTGGAAACTCATTGTTTGTGCAATCGGCCTTGTTCTGCTCGGTATTCCGCAGGGTGTCAACAACATCATGACCTATGCCATGATCGGTGACACGGTTGACTATCTCGAATGGAAGACCGGTGAACGCGGTGAAGGTATCTGCTTTGCCATGCAGACGCTCATCAACAAGATCGGTATGGCTGTCGGTGCATTCATCGGCGTTATGTCCGTTTCCATTGCAGGGATCGACACCGAAACGGGTGCCATTGCCGCAGGCGGTGCAGACAGACTTTGGAATGTTCTTATTCTGTCGGGTGTTATCAGCATGTTTGCCTGCGCAGTTCCGATGTTTTTCTACACCATCACCGAAAAACGTCAGCGTGAAATGGTGGCAGAACTCGAAGCCAGAAAAGCAGTTAAATAAACTTTGAATCATAAACAGGTGTGCAAACAAACTGCATGCCTGTTTTTTTTGTTTTTTTTTGGCGTGGAGCACTTCCATTCTCTCCATTCTTTATAACATTCTTATTAAATCATTCTTTCTTATATAATAGTATGTACGGTGATGAAAACAGTGATGAAATTGCAGAGGTAAGTGATGAATCAGTGATTAAAAATGAAAAACCGATGTGCTGAAAAGCCTTTCGCATCGGGCTTTGTTCAACTTTTTCGGTGTTTAAGCAGTGATGAAAAAAACAGGGGACAGTGATGAAACTACCGATCTGACATAAAGAAATGCGATTTATTCGCTTTTTTGAAATATTTTTTGCGGAAGGCGGAATTTGGTTTTTATAGTTATAAGGAGTTCTGTTTCTCTGCTTCTTGACAAGCCCCCGAAAAACGGGTATAGTCGTAATGTAGTTTATTTTTGAGAGGAAAGTATGGAATATATTACCTATGTTTGTCTTGGCCTTGCGGCGGTTGCGGCGCTGGACAGAATTTTCGGCAGCCGTCTGGGGCTTGGTACGGAATTGGAAAAAGGCATTGAAACACTCGGTCCGCTGACTCTTTCCATGGCGGGCATGATTATTGTTGCCCCTTTTTTAGCGGAACTTCTCGGCAGAATCAGCGGCATTTTTCCGTCGTTTCTTGATTTTTCCATTGTTCCGTCGTGCTTTTTAGCCAATGACATGGGCGGTGCACACCTTGCTTCACAACTGGCGGGGGATGAAAAAACAGGTTATTTCAATGGTCTTGTTGTGGCTTCCATGATGGGTTGCACCACGTCTTTCACCATTCCTTTTGCCCTGCAGATGACCGCAAAAGAAAAGCACAGCGACATCATTTTCGGTATTCTGTGCGGTATGATCACCATTCCCGTCGGCTGTGTTATCGGCGGCCTTGTGGCAGGATTGTCTGTTTTGGCGGTGCTTGCTGACCTGATTCCGCTGTTTATCTTTGTGGCATTGGTTGCAATCGGTATTCTGAAATTTGAAAAAATAACAATCAAAATATTCAAAGGCTTTGCGTGGCTCATCAAAGCGGTTATCACATTTGGTCTGATCGTCGGTATCGTGGAATTTACAACCGATTTCAGAATCTTACCGCAGATGGAAACACTTGACAATGCCATGGATATCATTGTGAACATCATCTGCATTATGGCAGGTGCATTTCCGCTGTTGAGCCTGCTGAAAAAGGCTTTGCGCAAGGTGTTTGAAAAGATGGGCGGCAAGCTCGGCATCAATGAAACCGCCGCGTTTTCGTTCCTTGCAACGGCAGGAAACAATGTTGCAACCTTTGAAGCGGCAGGCAAAATGGATCGCAAGGGGTTGATTCTCAATTCCGCTTTTGCGGTGGGAGCATCATTTGTGTTTGTGGATCATCTTGCTTTTACCATGTCTTATAATGCAGACTTTGTGCCGGCGATGATCGTCGGCAAACTCACGGCAGGCGTTACGGCGGTGGTGGTTGCCAACCTGCTTTATAATCGAAAAATGAAAAAAGGGGCTTGATTGTATGTTCAGTGTCGGTCTTTCTTCCTGCAGTAAAGAATTGAACGAAAAACTGTTTGCCGATTACAGGTCGGCAGGCATTACACACATGGAACTGTCTGCGGATGCGCAGGATTTGGCGGAACTTGATTTCAATGAGGTCAGGGAATCGGCGGACAGATATGGTATCACCTTGTGGAGTATGCACATTCCGTTTTCACCGTTTTTCTTTTTGGATCCGTCCGACACGGAAAAACAGGAAGTAACCCTTGCGTATTTCCGTTGGTGCATCAAAAAAGGTGTCGGGATCGGAGTGCACACGTTTGTGGTTCATCCATCGGCAGAACCCATTGAAGAAACAGACCGTGCAAGACGACTGGAAACGGCAAAACAGACACTCGCGTCCCTTGCCGATTTTGCAAAACAATTTGACGCGGTGATTGCCGTGGAAAATCTGCCGCGCACCTGTTTGGGGCGAGACAGCAAGGATATATTGGAACTATTGTCTGCACACCCCGATTTGCGTTGCTGTTATGACACGAATCATCTTTTAAGCGAAGATGCAGTGGAATTTATTCATGCCGTGGGCGATAAGATCATCACCACCCATGTGTCAGACTATGATTTTCTCAATGAACGGCATTGGCTGCCGGGTGAAGGCAAAGTCGATTGGCAAAAGATTCTTTCTGCATTGCGGGAGGTCGGCTACAAGGGACCGTGGCTGTATGAACTCGGATTTGCGGCACCCGCCTCCATTAAGCGTGAACACAGATTGACCTGTGCCGATTTTGCACGAAATGCGCAGGAATTGTTTGCTGGACAAGAGCCGACCGTATTCGGTACACCTGTTGCGGGGCTCAAAGCGTGGAGATAATATATTGACATTGCACCCTTTTTTCTGTAAAATGAAAACAGAAAAGGGGTGTTTTTTTTGAAACTCTACATCAAGCAGAAAGTGTTTTCCTGGAAAGACCGCTTTACCGTTTGGGATGCCAACGGCAATGACCGTTATTATGTCGAGGGCGAGTTGTTTTCATGGGGAAAGAAATTGCATGTTTATGACGTGCAACAGCGGGAAGTGGCTTTCATTTATCAGAAGGTGTTCAGCTTTCTGCCCCGTTATTTTGTGTCGGTCAACGGGGTTGATATTGCCGAAATCGTCAAGGAATTCACCTTTTTTAAGCCGAAATACCGCATAGAGGGAATGAACTGGGATGTGGACGGTGATTTCTGGAATCATAACTATTGTGTCAGTTGTGCCGGCTCTCCCGTGGTTCGCATTCAAAAGGAATGGATGACCTGGGGCGACAGTTATGAACTCGACATTGCAAACCCTGCCGATGAAATTCCCGCCCTGGCGGTGGTGCTTGCCATTGACTGCGTGACGGCACAGCAACAAGCCGCCGCATCAAATTGACGGAGGAATGAATGAACAAACACAGACTTGACTTTGCATGCGAAGATCTCGGCAACGGGATTTATCGCATCAATGAATTTGATTTTGTCAATGCATTTTTAGTGGTTGGGGACGAAAAAGCGGCACTTCTTGACTGCGGTGTCGGCATCGGGCAATTGCGTGAATTTGCAGAAACGATTACAGACAAACCCATTACCGCGCTTGTGACCCATGCCCATGCCGACCATGACGGCGGGGCGGTGTGGTTCAAAGAGATTTACATTCATCCGTTGGATAAACGCATCAGCGAATTCGATCAGACCGCCGCCGCACGCATCTATTTTCTGCATCAGCACCCGTATAAACGCAAGACCCATAAAGTCCGTTTTTCGGATGCATTTCAGAAGGAGTTCACCCCTGTGCGGCACGATCTGAATGAGGGGGATACCTTTGATCTCGGCGGCAGGGTGATTGAAACCTTTTTTACCCCCGGCCATACGGCAGGACATGTCACTTTCCGTGATTCTCTGACGGGCGCATTGTTTACGGGCGATAATGTCAATCCCCTTGTGACCTTGCAGTTCCCCGGAGCGGTTTCACTGGAAGAATGGAGAGAGAGTGCCGTGCGAACCCTGCTTCTTGCAGACGGGAAGCCCATTTACGGCGGGCACGGGGACGGCAGAATCCCTGCGCAGGTGATTGAAGCCAACATTGCGCTTGCCGATGAAATTCTCACCCAACCCAATGAAGAAAAAGGCACAGTAAAAAAGAAAACAGCAGGCGGAAAAGTGCCTGCTGTGGTGTATAAAACCGATAAAATTCACAAGAAATAAGGAGAGAAATATGATTAACCATCTTACACAACAAGTTCTTCCGTTCTGGCTGAAAAATGCCATTGACGACGAAGAAGGCGGTATTTTTACACAGCTTGACCGCAAGGGAAATGTGTACGGCACGGAAAAAAGTGTATGGTTCCAGGGTCGTGCACTCTATATTTTTGCAAGTGCACACAACTACGGTCTGACCGAGTTCGGTTATCTTGATGCCGCAAAGAAGATTTATGAATTTTTGCCCAAGTGCACGTCCGAATCGGGCAGAATGCCTTTCACCGTGACCCGCGAGGGCAAGGAAATTCAGATGCGCCGCTACTATTTCAGCGAAACCTTTGCCGCCATCGGCTGTGCAGAATATTACCTTGCCACGGGCGACGAAGAAGCAAAACAGAAAGCCGAAATGTATTTTGACGTTGCTTACCGTCTGTTTACGGGTGTCGATAAGACTGCACCCAAATTCAACCCCGAAAACCACCCCTACAAGGGTCTTTCGCCTGCCATGATCATGTTGGCTACTTCGCAGGTGCTTCGCAAGATCAACAAAGAAAAATACGATGCCTGTGCCAAAGCCGCCGTCAAAGAAATTTACACCCATTGGACCGAAAAGGGACTTCTTGAAAACATCGGTTTGGACAACAGGTACATGGACACTCCCACGGGCAGATTGGTCAATCCCGGTCATTCGCTGGAAGCGGCTTGGTTTTTGATGACGGAGGGCGTTTATCAGAACGACGAAAGCCTCAAACAGTTCGGCAAGGACATCATTGACATTTCCATGAAACACGGTCTTTATGACGGCGGCATCATTTCGTTCTGCGACTGCGACGGACATCCTGCCACGGCACTCGAATGGGATATGAAACTCTGGTGGCCGCAGTGCGAAGCGATGATTGCAAACCTGCTTGCATATAAGCTTTACGGTGAAGAAAAGTATCTCAACTGGTACAACACCGTCAAGGAATATACTTTTGATAAGTTCGTCGATAAAGAATACGGCGAATGGTACGGTTATCTGCATTATGACGGCACGGTTGCAAATGAACTCAAGGGCAATATCTTCAAAGGCCCGTTCCACATTCCGCGTATGCTTATGCTCATTGACAAAATCGAAAAAGGCAATTACTGCCTGTTCTGATTCATTGCATAATAAAAGAGAGATTGCATTCCTTTCGGTTCGCAATCTCTTTTTTTTAATTTCGCAGGCAGCCGATGGGGACTACATAAATTCCGTCGGGCCGTCTGTATGCATAATTACCCGTGCCGATGAGCACCATGGAAAAGGCAGGTGCATTCATTTTATTTGTATCAATTTTTTGTGCCAGAGCTTTCAGTGTTTTAGTCCCTTCTTCAATCAAAGTGTCACCGCCGAGTTTGATTTCAATCAGACCGTATGTGCCGTTTCTGAGATGCACGACTGCATCACATTCAAGTCCGTCTTTGTCGCGATAATGGTAGACTGTACCGCCTAATGCATCTGCAAAGATGCGAAGATCGCGGACGCATAAGGCTTCAAAAAGAAAACCGAATGTTTTTAAGTCAGCAATCAGATCCTGCGGTCCGATGCCCAATGCCGCGGCGGCAATGGATGGGTCGGTATAATAGCGGGTATCGGAAGAACGGATGGCGGTTTTTGAGCGCAGATTCGGATTCCATGCAGGCATATCTTCTACGACGAATATTTTTTTGAGTGCATTGACATAAGAAGCTACGGTTTCATCGTCAATTGCGGTGCCGTCATTGACGGAGATGTCGTTTGCAAGCACCGTATTGGCAATCTGCGTACCTTGATTACGTGCATATGAACGCATAAGCCGTTTGACGCGTTCCGGATTTTTATTTACGTCATCGGCTCTGTTGATATCGGAATGCACAACGGCATCATAGTAATCAATTGCCTGATCAAGTGCGATTTCATTACGCATATCAATTGCTTGTGGCCAACCACCCCGACATACGAGAAAAGCAAGACGGTCAAGATCCATGTCGGATTCTCCGTCTATCATTTCAGGTGCGGTAAACAACTCTTTTAAACTGACCTCTCCCGTGGAGTCGCCGGATTCATACAAACTCATTGTACGCATTGTAAGCCATGTGACCCGCCCTGTGCCGGAATGTGCAATTTCTTTTGTGTCCGGCGGAACTGCAGAGCCGGTCAGTATAAATTGCCCAAGCAGTGCACGATGATCGACTTCAAAACGGATTGCATCCCAAAGCTTCGGTGCGAGCTGCCATTCGTCGATCAGCCGCGGTGTTTCACCTTGCAGTAATCGTTTTGGATTTAATTCTGCCATTGCAAGATATTGCGATTTTTTCTCGGAATCATCCATATAAAGAACACTACGCGCAACTTGCTCTGCGGTGGTTGTTTTTCCGCACCATTTCGGGCCTTCAATTAAAACGGCACCTTTTCCCTCCAGTTTTCTTGCGAGGATTGTATCCGCAATTCTTTTGCGATAATTTTTGGTGACAGGCATTGTAAACCCTCCCTTGTTTTTTTAGTATACCACAATTTTTAAAAAAATCAATAAAAACCGGAAGGTTGTCGGAAAATTTTTCGGAAAGTTGGCGAAAAAATTTTCGGAAGATTGGCGAAAATAAAAGAGATTGCATTCCTTTCGGTTTGCAATCTCTTTTTTTTGATTGATTTAATTGCAGAAGATGTCGGTTTCGATGTAGCGCACACCCATGTCGTAGAGCATTTTTGCATCTTCAAGGTCATTGACCGTCCAGAACGAAGCGGGAACGCCTGCATCAATGGCAAGCTGAATGGTTTCCTGCGTGTTGGCTTCAAAGTTGGGGGAGAGCCACACGTTGTCGCCGAGAGCCTTTGCCTGTGCAATGATTTCGGGGGTGATGGTGTCTACAAGATACCACAGTTCAATGTTTGCATCATATGCACGGATGGTTTCGAGCTGCTTGTAATCAAACGAAATGATGATGGCGGTATCTTCAAGTCCTTTTGTATAAACGGCATCAACGATGGTGTAAAGCTGATCGTAGCCGTCTGCCTTGATTTCGATCTGCGGGCGGGTTGCGGTGCCGACAAAAACATCGAGATATTCGTCCAGTGTGGCAATCTTCAGGTCTTCATAAGCCCAGAAGTTGCAACCCTTTTTGTAAGAGAATGTACGCAGTTCTTCGAGTGTGGTTTCGGAAATTTCTGCATACTGGCAGAACATATTGTCCGTGTCGGAATTGTGGTTGAGTACCCAATAACCGTCAGCAGTCTGCAGAATATCACATTCGGCAGTGTAAAAACCGAGTTCGACTGCGGCTTCATAGGCGGGAAGGGTGTTTTCGGGTGCTTTTGCCGTGATGCCTCTGTGTGCGGTCAGATAAACGGGGTCTTCGGCTGTTCCGATGCCGTTTTCGGAAAGGGAAATGACTTCCTTTTCTGCATAGATCAGTTTTGCGATCGGTAAAAAGGGAAGTAGCGGATTCATGAAAAGCGGAACAAGAAGCAGTGTAATCAGTTTATTTAAAAGAGCCATTGCCGATTCTCCTTATTTAAGAAATGCAAGCGTATAGGCTGCAACTTCTTCGGCCATGTTTTCGATGAACATGTGTCCGCCGCCTTCAATATCGACACAGACTGCATCGCTGGGCAGGTGGGCTGCAAATTTTACGCAGGCATCCTTTGAAATGACACTGTCAAGTGTGCCGTTGCAGTAGAAAATGGGTTTGCCGCAAAGACGAAGACCTTGGAAATCGGTGGCGGGAACATCGGTCGCGCAGTAAAGCGCACCCATGCCGGTTCCCTTGATGGAAAGCGGATCCTTGATCTTTGCAACATCATAACCGGCATAGTAGTCATTGTCATTTAATCCCATTCTGAGCGCCATGTTGAAAATGAAGTCGATCTTGACAAACAGTTCCATGACAGCCCCCATAATCGTGACAACGGGAGCAAATGTGATGATATTTTTCATACCGTTGCCGATGCCTTCGTTGCCGGATGTGCCGTACAGAAGCAGAGCCGAAACGCTGTCGGGATATTCCTGCATAATTCCTTGTGCGAAGAAACCGCCCATGGAATGACCTGCCACGATCCAAGGATCGTCACTCAGGTATGTCATGAGGGTATACACAAGCTGTGTTCTTGCAATGCGTTCGGTTTTGGTGGTTTCTCTGGTGGAGTAACCGTAACCGGGCAGGTCAACAAGCACGCAGGTGTAGCCGTTTTCAACGAGGATGGCGGCAAGATTTTCCCAGCAGTAACCGGAAAGCGCAAAGCCGTGGATCATCATGATCTGACCGACGGGATTTACAGCTTCTTTCACGCGGAAATGAAGCACATATTCGCCGTAAGCGAGGAAACGGCTGTCTTCATAAGGTGTGGCATAGGGGCCTTCGGCGACTTCTTCGGCAGTCAGCACGATTTCTTCTTCGGGAAGCAGTTCAAGTGCGGCGGCGGGAATGCAGCAACCGAGAATAAGCATAACAGCAGACAGAACAAGGCAAAGAATTTTCTTTTTCATAGGTCTTTGTTCCTTTCTTTTTTTGGAATGCATATATTTTAACATATTTTGCGCTTAATTGCAAGCGGAAAGAAGCTTGTCGGCAACCGCTGTGATATCGTCTTCGTTCCAGTCGGGACTTACAAAGCAATAAACGGTTTTTGCGAGGTGTTCAAGCGAAGCCGGACACATATCCTTGGTATAATTGTGGCGCAGGCCTTCGTTTGCAGGCATTCTGAACGGATCCATCAGCGGATGAAGCGCACCGCGCTTTTCCATAACGGGTGTCCAGCTTGTATATACATGGCGGTCGCATTCGGCAGGAATCATGCCGCCTGTTTTCTGCGAAAAGGCCTTGGCTTCTTGCTTGGTATCAAAGCGGAATGCAATGATATTGCCCGTGTCACCGTTTGAATCATTGTCGGGTGCAAGGGCAATTCTGTCGTTGAGCTTATCGAGCACCGCCTGTTTATTTTTGCGAAGATCTGCCACGATGCCGTCGAGCTTTTGAATCTGACAACGCATGACGGCGGCAAGCAGCTCGTTGCCGCGGTATTCTGTGCCGCAGAAGCCCTGCTCGGAAAAGTCCTTCATCTGTTCACCGAAGAAGGCAATGGCGGATGCATCGTGGTAAATGCAGGAGCGTTCATACAGCTTCTGATTGTTGGTAATCACACCGCCGCCCTCGCCGCAGGTGATGATCTTGAAGAAATTGAAGCTGAATGCACCCATGTTGCCGAAGGTGCCGCAGTATTTTCCGCCGAAGCTGCTGCCGACACCCTGACAGGCATCCTCGAGCACGAGCACATTGTGCTTTTTGGCAACGGCCATGATTTTTTCCATGTTGCATGGTCTGCCGTTCATGTGCACGGGAATGATGCAACGGGTAGCAGGGGTGATTTTGCGTTCAATGTCCTCGGGGTCGATGGAAAGGGTTGCATCCACCTCCGTGACCACGGGAATGGCGCCGACGGCAAGCACTGCCATGGCGGTTGCGATGTAGGTGTAGGCAGGGACGAGCACCTCGTCACCCGGTCCGATGCCCAGTGCCACCAAGGCCGAAACGAGTGCGCCCGTGCCGCTTGTGGTGAACGAAGCATAGTTGACACCGAAGTAGTTTTTCATATCCTCCTCAAAGCCCCATACGGCCTTGCAGGAGTTATTGACTTTAAAGAAATCTTTTGTATTGATGACTTCTGCAACGGCATTGATTTCTTCCTGTCCGATTCTGTACATATCTTAAAGTTCCTCCATTTTTCTGACAATTTCCTGCACAAGGTAATCATCTGCATTGTCCACGGGGGCCTGCAGGCCGTTGCCTGTTTTAAACATCTGCACCTCATAGCCGCCGCGGATGATCTGATCGGCAGACGGGAAATAGCTGTTGTTGCCGTTGGTGTTGCTCATGCAAAGAATGTGCTTGTGCGGAAATGCCGCCTTGAAGCGCAGAGAAATCTCCGTGAACATTTCGTAGGCAAAGGGAATGATCACAATATCGCCCAGCTGCACGAGGGTGAGGTTAACCGTGCGGTATTCCTCCTGTGGAATATTGCTTTCGTATGCGGCAATGACCTGCTCATAGTAATGTGCGGTCTGCCGATTGAGGTTGACATCAAATTCCTTGAATTTTTCGTAGCCGTCCCTGGCTTCCTGCAAGGAAATGCGCGGCTGCAACGGCAGCTTTGCCTGCATGGGCAGGACGGTGATGGCAGGGATTGTATATGTTTTTATATTTTTCCATGCCCTGACCGCATCAATGGCAGCAAGACCGCCCAATTCGAGGGCATACTGCATGCCGCCGACGGTTTTGCCGTTGGGAAGCCGCGGCCCCGTGTCGCCCTCACAGCCGTTGAAGAATGCCGTGACACCGCCGCTCAAATCCGCAAGGCGGTCAATGGCAACACCGCACCAGTCACGCGAGATGGTGGTGATGGCACCGCAGGCCGTGTTGTGTGCACCGTAGTGGATGAGGTTGAAAAGCGGCTTTTTATCTTCACCGATAAAGGACACAACGCTCATCGTCGGGTCATAAACGCCCCACGGATTCTGCCCGAGATCAACCGTGCCGTTTGGCAGCAGCTGACGGCGGTTGATGCCGACCTTACTGTCGGTGGTCGCATAGCCCATTTTTGCTTGCTTCATATTTGAGCACGCTTCGTGGCAGGCTTCGAGAACGGTGGGAATAAAAATGCTTTCGCAGTAGGGTATGTCGATCTTGCCCCAGCCCTCCTCACCGGCGGTGTTGGGGCCGGTGTGGGTGTGGATGGCATGGATAAGAATATTTTCAAAGGGAATATTTTCGTTTTGGGCAATTTCCCGGCGGATACGGTCGGAAATTGTGTTGTGAAGCAGGCAGACATCACAGCTGACAAGAAGCACCTTCTGTTTTTCATCCGCAAGACAGACGGCGGTGACATACAGACGGTCGTTGATGCTGTCTGAAAAAATCTTGTCATGATAACCGTAGAGATTGCCCCCGAGTGCAGGGGTAATGTCTTTTCTTGCAACACCCAATAAGAATGACATCAATGCTCCCTCCCTTTACGCTTATATTATATAAAAAACAAATTGCAATTGCAATACAAAAAAAACAATACAGGCAACCCTTGCGGACTGCCCGTATTGTTTTTATGGGGAAGATTGGAAGAGAAAAGCTTGTATTCAGCTGAACAGATTCTTGAAGAAATCAATGATGCTCCGGAAGAAAGCAATGATCTTTTCAAAGAAATTCAGTTCGGGCTTTTCAAGCTCGGTGCCGCAGTTGTCACAGACATAGTTGCTGTCTGCATCTGCGTGACCCGTTGCAGGGATTGCCTTGGTTTCTGTTTTGCCGCAGGTGCATTTGCGTTCGCTGACGCCGTCAACTGTGCAGGTAGCAGCGGTTTTGGTGGTCCATGCACCGTAGCTGTGGGAAAGCTTTGCAATGGATTTGGTGTATGTATCACCGCAGTTTGCACAGGTGAAGGTTTCAACACCTTCTGCCGTGCAGGTTGCAGCAGAGGTAACCTTGGAGGTGTGGTTGTGACCGCTTGCAGTGATCACACCGCCGCCACGGACGATATAACCGCAGTCTGCACAGGCATATGCATCTTCCACACCGTCTTCGGTGCAGGTAGCTGCCGTGCCGGGAATGAGAACGGTTGCAAGGTCAGCAGCCGTGTGGTCAAGCTCGCACTTTGCAAAGTAAGGCAGAATTCCGGCTTCTCTGACGAGATTGAGTGCGGCGGGAACAAGGTCTGCTTTTCTGTTATTGATGCTCTTCATGTTGTTGGAGGCAATCACAACATCGTTGTCACCGGAAGTGAATGTTTCCTGAACGGTTGTGTTGGCTTCGTAATTTTCAGCAACAACCGTGCCGGGGAAGATGCTGTCAACGATGTGCTGGGAAGCGTTGATGAGGGCCTTTGTTACAGGAACACCGGAGGCAACATCAGCGGTCTTTTCAGCGGTTTCAAACAGGCGAAGGAAGCCTTCGAGATCGCCTTCAAAACCGTCGTTGAAAATATAACCCATGACGGTGTTGATGTCGAATGCAAAGTTTTCACTTGCACAGTTGGAAGCAAGCGAGCCGAGAGGCAGGATTGCGTTGGCAACGGCACTGATCTTGTCGAATGTGTCAGTGTATTCATTGTCGCAGGCAATGATGATGCCGTCGGTGAGTTCATATACTCTGTTCACAAGAGCTGCGAGGGTTTCTGTCCAGTCAGCACCTTTTGCAACTTTGAGTTCAAATGCAACGGTGGGCATATCCATGCCGATTTCGGTTGCAACGTCAGCAAGAACATCGTTTGCAATTGCATTTGCAAGAGCAACACCTTCTACTGCTGCTTCATAAAGAACGTCAACAGCCTTGGTCATGATGATGTCTTTGCCTGCACCGTCAGCGACAGAAGCGACATCGGTCTTTGCGGGAACGGTCAGTTCGAAGCCGATTTCAACATCAGTGTACTGTGCTTTGAGTTCAGCAACGAGTTTATTGACTGCGGGGATGCACTCTGCGAGCAGATAATCAGCAGCGGCAACTGCCATTGCATCGAGGGTTTCACAGCCTTCAAGTGCAGAGTGAACAGCAGAGACGGTTTCATTGGTGCCGTTGTCGAGAATGTCAAGACCAAGGGTGATAGCGGAAACCCAGAGGTCTTCAACGGATTCAAAGCTGATTGCATAGAGCAGGTCAAAATCGAAGCTGCCGAGGATTTCGGACATATCGATGCCTGCCTTGCCAAGCAGAGCTTCAACTTCGGGATCGGTCATAATTGCTTCAGCGGAAGCCATCATTTCGTTGGCGGTTTCGCAAATCTTTTCAAGGTTGTCTGTGAACTTGTCGTTCATGCCTTCTTCAAGAGCGAGCTTCTGCATGCCTGCATCGCTTACAAACATATCAACAAGATCATAAAGAACACGGTTTGCCTGCCCGACAACGCCGTTGTAGTTGTCGTAGTTTTCTGCGAAAGCAAGAAGATTCTGATCAATTACAAAATCAGTGTCAATGAATTCAAACAGTTCTTTTGCACCGGAAGCATCAATGCCTTTGCCTCCGGAAATGCCGTCAACAACAACAGTTGCAACGGGGTTATCGACAGTTGTGCCGATTACGCTTTTAGCAGCTGTATCAACAACACTCTGAATCATGGAAGCCATTGTGCCGCTGAGCTTTGCGGAAACACTGTCAACCACTACTTCGCAGATGAACTCATCTTCTGTTGCCCAGCCGTTGTAAGCGAGAACAACATCAACATCCTCCAGCTTGATATCAACTGCAAAAGGAAGACTTGCGATGCCGCTTTCAAGAGCTTGCTGTGCAATGGGAAGTGCCCGTTCTTCTGCAAATTCTTCAATTTCCTTGAAGGTCAACTGCAGTTCGGAAATGATGGTTTCGCCCTGGGCTACAGCAACACCGAAGCCATCGGTAAGAGTCTTTGCATTTGCTTCAGTCATAAGTGCTGCAAAGTCAGCGGGAACTTCTGTTCCGTTGAATGCAAGACCGATATCACCGACCAGCGCCTGGTTCTTGGCAGATGCATATGTGTAATAAGCAACAGCATCAGCAGATGTGGGATGATAGGTCTGTACTTCCTGATCGAAGTCAGCACCGGTATAAATGGTTACTGTGGGGAATTCGAAGTCAACAACGGTTTCCCATGTAAGAGTTTTTGCGGTTGCTACGCCGTCAGCAACGGTAACGATGTAGTAGTTTTCGCCATCTTTATAATAAACATTACCACCTGAAATTGTTTCGAGAAGAGCAAGATCAGTATAAACTGCGTTGAAGGATGCAGGCAGGGTTGCTACTGCACCGACAACAGCCTTCTGCCCGAGCATGTTCTTGAGAAGGGAACGGACAACGGTGTCCATAATGTAGTTGTAGTAGGTGTCGATCTTGACCTGATTGTCGGACTGTACAAGGCCGACAAAGTTTTCTACAAGAGTGTAGATGTCGGTGGTTCTCAGGTCATAAGCCTTGAGGGAAGCAATGCCGTCAGCGGAAAGAACGCCCATCTGTTCGCAGATACCTGCAAACCAATCAAGGATGCCGTTGTTGATGATGTCATCAAAGTTTTCGGTTCTCACACCGTTTGCATCAACAGCATAGTCATATTTCATCTGCTTTGCGACCCAGTCAATGAACTTATCCTGGATATCGTTGCCGATGAGATAGTTGTTGTAGAAATCAATGATCTGCTTGTTTTCTTCAACTGCGGGGTCGAGTGCTTCAATGTATTCGCCTACCTTGCCGTAGTCAAATACCTTGCCGGCTTCCCACTGGAAGACTTTACCGAAAATTTCGGAGTTGTCTGCCATGAACTGCAGAACGCCGTAGATGAAATCAAGCGAAGAACCTGCAGCTTCGCGGGTGATGAGGTTTGCTGTGTTAAGGTTTGCAAAATCGCCTTCAAGCTTTGCAAGATAATCCTTGTAAGTGATCACGTCATCAAGTGTCTTGATTTCGGGAATGTCAACAGCAACCGTTGTGCCCATGACATTCACTTCAAAGGACTCAAAGTCTTCAGTGACTTTGGCGATCTGTCTGTCTACCCAATCGAGAATGACGCTTGCCATTTGTTCTGCTGTCAGATCTGCAACAATGCCGCTTGCAACAGCACTTCTGTCATAAGAAGTTTCTGCTGCCGAGCCGCCGACAGGAAGAACAGCAAACATCATAAGGATCGAAAGGATGATTGCAAGTGTTTTCTTCATAGAAAAGCCTCCTGAAAAATTTTTAAAGCCTTGGATTTTTGCATTTTTCTTGTTGGTAAAATAATACAAAAATCCACGCCTTTGTCAAGATTATACTATTCATATTTGTCTGTTTGCAAGAAAACATGCACCCGATTCTGTCAAATAATTGACAAAATCAGGTGCTTTGTTTCATTTTTATGATTGTCTTTTTGTGATGTTTTTTTAATGTTCAAAACAGCATCACAAAAGTGTGAAAAACATGTTAATTTCCGTGATGGGAATATGTTATTTTCGTCACAATTGTTGCAGTTTTGATTTGAGGAGAACGGTGCTTTATGTGTTTTCTGTTTGTCCGGGAAACAGATAATCCCAGATTTCAAAAATATATTCCATTTCCCGGCGCAGCTTTTTGCTGCTGTAATTTGTCAGATCCGGCATGGAATTTACGATAAAGCCGGTAAAGAAAACGGTCAGCTTTCCGCTGTTCTGATCGATGAAATCATCCGACCATGTGTCCGTAAAAATGTGCATGGCGGTGCGTGTGTCATAAAGGGTGGAGATGTAATGGTATTGCTTGTAGATCTCCTGCGACATGTAAAACCGGAACAGATCGCGGTCGTTTTGGTTCATGATCAGATTTTTCTTTTTGCTGGCTTCCTCAATCCCATCTCTGCCGGCTTCAAACCACAGTCCGCACTGGCGCAACGCAGTGGTAACAATATGGCGGAAACACTCATTTCTGAATTCGTCCATATTGCTGTAATGTAAATAAAATGTGGCTCTGGACATGTCTGCCTGCCCGGTCAGCTCTGTAACTGTGATTTCATCGATGCCGTTTTCCTGCAGCAGTTGTGCATAGGCTGTACGTAGCCTGCGGAAAATACGTGCGTCCGCATTGGAGTTGTTCATTGCGCATCACCTCCCGGAAGTATGGCGGTAATGTCAAGGGACAGCAAAAATAAAATGATATCCGTGTCGATGGTATCCTGCCGTCTGTAAGATTCGAGCATTGAAAAGACCGTGCCGTTTGCGATGAATCTTGCAAAGTAGGATGCTTTTTGCGGATCAAAACCAGCTTGTTGTGCCAACGGAACGGTGCTTTGCTGAAAACGGTCGATCAGTTGTTTCAACAAGCGGATGTTGTTGGTGCGGAACAGATATTGCATCAGTGCGGTGTCTTTGGGCAACAGGCCGAACTGATTGAAAATTTCCGCAGCCGGCATCAGTGTCTTTTTTTCTGTCAAAACGTGCGGAACATCCTTGTATAAAAAGAGTTTGGTCATAATGTGAAGACAACGCTCGCAGAAATCGCAGAACAGATAGTCAAACACTTCATAAATATCCGAAAATGTGCGGTAAAATGTGCTTTTGCCGATCTGCGCTTTTGCTGTCAGTTGCGTGACGGTGATGTTTTCAACGGTGTTGTCCTGCAACAGTTCGATCAATGCATCCGCTATTCGGTTTTTATTAACAGTTGTCTTATCCATTATAAATACCTGTTATACATATAAGCCGGTTTATCTTTTAATCCGCTGTGCCGTCCTGTGCGGTTGCTGCGGTGGAAACGAGTGTTTCACGGCGTGCGGCAAGGTCTTTGTACATCTGATTGCGTTTTTCTTTGGTCAACGGCCACAGGAATTTCGGGATGATACCCAGCGCGCCCGTGATGACGGGAACGGCGGAGCACAGGGCAAACAACCAGAATTTGGTGCTGTTGTCCTGCGTGCCGATTTCAAGTCCCTGCACATAGCCGATCTTCTTGAGAATGAGGTTTCTGACCGAGTTCATGAAGGAACCCTGAATTTTCAGCACAAGGCTTTTTGCAACGCTTGTGGTGGCTTCCATGCGGTAGCCGTTTTTCCATTCGCAGTAGTCCATGGCTTCGTTCCACAGGTCGGCATTGATGACCTTGTTGACGCCGAATGTCCATTTGTGGAAGAACTCGCGCACACCGACGGCAACGACCATGGGGATCATCTTGGTGTAATTGCGGTTGATGATGCCGAACAGGAAGTAGCCGAGATTGAGTACATCACCGTAAAGATCCGAGCCGACCCAGATGGCTTTTGAGGAGAATCTGCGACGCAACGGACCTACAAATCCGTAACTGATGGAGCCGTTCAGCGAGGACGGGATGTTGGCAATGGTAATCAGAGAATAGGAACCGAAGACGTCGATAAAATAGTTCGTTTCGCTGGTCCCCACGCTGAAACCGCCTAAAAAATCAGACAGGCACATCAGAAGCACGGGATAGTTTGTCACAATGGCATGCAAGCCCTCTTTGATGTTGGGCTTTTCAATGGACTGCGGTACACGTTCTTTGGAAACAAGGAAGAAATACAGCGTCAGTGCCGAGGAGACCAGGCTTGTACCGATGCCGAATGACATGAAAGCGGAGCTTAATTTCCAATTGATCATTTTATTGACGATCAGGTCATACAAGGCACCGAAAATATAACGCGGCAGATCTTCACCAAGATACCCTGAAAGTAATTCAACCAGAGTAATCAGTCGCACACGTTCATTCGGGTTGGGGGTGATGGTGGAATGATAACCGCCTTTTGCAAGGGAAATGGCGGTGTTTGCCGTTTCGTTGATGATGTTGAATGCAAAATAGAAAATAAGTTTCGGCACATAAGTAGCCGAGGTGTTCGGGAAGAAAACAGGCAACATCCAATAAAGTGCGCCCAGCAGGGTCAGCGGAATCTGAAGCCCCAGCAGATACGGGCGGAATTTGCCCAGACGTGTACGGGTGTTGTCCACCACGGTAGCAAGAATGATATCGTTGAAAATATCCCATGCACTTGTGAAGATGTTGACAATGGCGGAAATTGTGAAGTCAATTTTGACAACGTCCCAGATGTAACGTTCCTGGAACGAGTTGATGTTGAATGTGTTGGAAACGTCATTGAGAAGATAGGCAACGCTTTCTTTGGTGGAAACATAATTGTAGTTTTCATACACATTGGTGTTTTTTGCACCGTCTGTGTTCTGAACATTTACTTTATTTTCTTCCATTATTCAACACCTCCTTCCACAGTGATGTTGCAGCCTGCCATATATGTTCCGATTTCGCTGACTGCGATGATCTGCACCTTGCCTTCACCCACAGCGGTGACCACACCGTTTTCGTCCACGGTTGCCACACTTTCATCGGGGGAATACCAGATAATTGTTTTGATACTTGCTTTTTCGGGTTGTACCGAAGCGGAAAGTTGTGCCGTTTCACCGACTTGCAGGGTCTGTGCTTTGGAATGCATCTTCACACTTTCGGGTTGTGTGATGACGAGCACTTCGCAGGAATCGGTGTAAGTTTTGCCGAGATATTCGAGCGTTGCGGTCACGGTGACGGGTTTGTCGCTCAATGCCACGGCTTCCACAATGCCTTTTTCATCCACGGTTGCAACGCTTTCGTCGGATGAAACAAAGGTCAGTTTGTAACTTTCTTCGGGTGCATCCGCGGCTTTGTTGACGGTCAGATTCAATGCCTGATAACCGTTCTTGTCAAGCGTAATACGTTCTTGTGCAATGGAGAGTCCGGCAAACGTAATATAATGATCCGTGGTGAGTGTGCAGGCAAAGGACAATTTTTTTGTGCCTAAGTCTGCAAGATCCCCCGTGAATGTCACGGTATAATCCATGTTGTATGTGCGGGTGGTGCAGACCTGCAACAGGCGGTCGGTGATTGGGTCGAGGATCAGTTCGGTTGTGCATTCGAACAGGCTGTTTTCTTTGCTGTCAATCGTCAGCACACTTGCAAAGGTTTCTTCCGCCTTTGTGAACAGACTGTTGTCTTCCTCTGCAAAGGGATTGTCAATGTCTGCCGTGTAGCGGAAAATATGCATTTGTGTATCCTGTTCAAGTTTGATTTCGGAAGCGGTGATCGGTGCGAAAAGATCCGCAGTTTCGCCGTAAGGCAGAGCTGTGTTTTCAATCAGATCTGCAATACCGCTTTCAACAGAACCCGATGCAAATCTGAGCAGATTCTGTTGTGCTTCGTTTAAATCGCTTGTCAGATCATGCAGATCGACCGTTGTTAAAACCGTGATTTGTGTTTCGCCGCTTTTTTGTGCGGCGGTAAGCAGGGTATTTACCGCCTGCAGGCGATCTTCGTTGCTTTCGGGAGCGGGGCTGATGTATTCTGCCTGTTCGGCGGGTGGTATGTAAGCACCTTCTTCAACGAGCGAGCCTGCATACAGGATGATAACCCCCGAACAAAGCACAATAATCAGAACGGGGCACAGTGCCAGCAGGGCGATCTTAACTTTCATCGGCAATGCATTGATGCCTTTGTTTTCAGCCATTGTTGTCCCCGCCTTTCTTTGATTTCTTTTCTTTCTTTTTGTTTGCACCTATGAACTGTGTGCGGGCAAGTTCTTCTTCCTTGCTGTAGCACACGGGAAGCGGAAGATCATCCAATGAAATTTCTCCGCTTTTTACCTTTTTAAGGATTTCAATGCGTTCAAGGTCAATTTCTTTTACCTGCGGTTGCGGATTTTTTCGATACAGCAGTATGTTGACTGCAATCAGTGCACCCAACAGAGCGAGCATGACAAAATAACCGGCTCCCAATGAAACGGTGAACATGGCTTTTTCTGCGGCGGCATTTTTGAGCAGAACCGTCAAAATAATGCCTGTCACACAAAGTGCACCTGCCGCGAAACTGAAGCCGCACATGACACGGCAACTTTTTTGCAGATTCAGAAAACCGAGCAGCAATGTACCGAAAATGCCGAGCAAAAACAGCACTTCCGCCACAAACACGATCAGCGATGCAATCAGCAGAACCGTGGTATTCATAGCAATGTCGGCATTCAATATGTTCATGATCTGAGGAAGAATTCCGTCGGAGAACATCTGATAAGCCCCCCAGCCGCTGACGGTGATACCTTGCGACCAGAACGGCAGTTGCACATTAAAGGATGTAAAGGGAATAAACAAACAACCTGCCCCTACAAGAATGATGATCATTCTTGCCAATGCAAGACGTTCTTTGACAAATCCGAGCTTGATTTTTTCGGTAAAGGTACGCATTTTTGCAAATTCAAGTTCGCACTTTTTGGCATCTCTGGCAAGATCTTCCTCCTGCGTGTAGTACATGATGTGCACACCGCATTTTTTGCAGTTGGGAGCGAGGTCAAAGCGGGCAATATTTGTGCCGCATTTCGGACAAACCAAACAAAACACCCCTTTTATATTTTATATTTTTATTCATTTTAACATATAACAGCAAGCAATGTCAACAACGATTCCTTGCATTTTTTTTAGAAAAATTCAAAATTTTTATCCTCTGAAAAGCCCGTGATATCGGGCTTTTTTGCATATCGGGGATGAAAAAGCGGGGCAGAAATTTTTTTTGTTTTTTGTTACCATGCAGACACTGCGGGACGGGCAAGAAACGCAAGGAGATGTGTTTTTGAAAAAGAAACCGAAAGTTTCCGCTGATGCCCTGCTTGACACGTTGTTGCTTACTGCCGATGCACTGGTCCGGACATTGCACGAAGCGGTAAGCAGTGAAAACGGGGAAAAGGCAGAAATCCGCAGTATCAAGGAATGGACGTCTGCCGCCAAGGAACTGACGGCACTCGTCAAAAGTCTCGGCGAACGGGAAACGCAGAAATCTGCAGAAACCAACCGTATTACGGTGCGTTTTCTGGATGCTGAGGAATTTACCAAATAAGGTCTGACAGAAAGGAAAAACGGAAATGGAGTATACCCTGAACATTCCCGCGCCCAACGAAAAACAAAAACTCTTTCTGAGCGACACGCACAAATATGTTGCTTTCGGCGGTGCACGCGGCGGCGGAAAAAGTTGGGCAGTGCGGGTCAAATCAGTGTTGCTGGCACTGCAATATCCCGGCATCAAAATTATGATCGTCCGTCATACCTACCCGGAACTGCGTGCCAATCACATCACCCCCTTGCGGGAAATGCTCGGCGGTCTGGCGGTCTATAAAGAAACGGCAAAGGAATTTCTGTTTCCCAACGGCAGTGTGATTTTATTCCGTCACTGTCAGACCGAAAAGGATGTGGACAAGTACCAGGGAACGGAAGTGGATGTGCTGTTTTTAGACGAAGCCACGCAGTTGAGTGAAGAACAGTACAACCGTTTCAAGGCCTGTGTGCGTGGTGTCAACCGTTTTCCCAAACGCATTTATCTGACCTGCAACCCCGGCGGCGAGGGACACGCATGGGTCAAACGGCTGTTTATTGACCGCAGCTACAACAGCGGTGAAAATGCGGAAGAATATTCTTTTATTCAATCGCTTGTAACCGACAACAAAGCCCTGCTGTCAAGCGACCCCGACTACATAAAACAGCTCGAAGCCCTGCCGCCGAAACTGCGCAAAGCATGGTTGGAAGGGGACTGGAACATCTTTGAAGGGCAGTTCTTTGAAGATTTCGTTGACCGCCCCGAATATTACAAAGAACGCCGATGGACGCATGTCATTGAACCGTTTGAAGTACCGCCCGAATGGAACATTGTCCGTTCCTTTGACTTCGGCTATTCCAAGCCCTTTTCCTGCGATTGGTGGGCAATCGACTATGACGGCAGAGCCTATCTTATTTTGCAGTTATATGGCTGCACGGCGAATCCCGATGAGGGGGTACGTTGGTATCCCGACCGCATTTTCAAGGAGATCCGCCGCATAGAGTGTGAGCACCGCTGGCTGAAAAACCGCCGCATCACGGGGGTTGCCGACCCGTCCATATGGGATGATTCAAGGGGCAATGCCGTTATCGACAGTGCCGACCGCCACTTTGTGTATTTCTCAAAAGGGGATAACCGCCGTCTGTCGGGTTGGATGCAGTGCCATTACAGACTTGCGTTCGATGAAAACGGTCTGCCGATGGTGTATTTTTTCAACACATGTAAGCATGCCATCCGCACCCTGCCCCTGCTTCGGTTTTCGCAAACGGATCCCGAGGATCTGGACACGCACATGGAGGACCACTTTGCGGACTCATTCCGTTATTTTTGTATGTCACGGCCCGTGCCGCCGACACGTACCGCACCTGTGAGGGAACTGACGGATGATCCTCTCAACCAACGGGTTTTGTATGATCCGTTCACCTACCGCTGATTTTTGAAAGGAGATTTGCTATGCAAAAAACAAAAAACGAACAGCCCGCACCCGTCATCACCGCCCGACAGGTGCAACAGGCCGCACACATTCTTGAAACCTACAAGGGCGGCAAGACTTCGCTTGAACAGCGTATTGTCGAGAACGAAATGTGGTTCCGTCTGCGCCATTGGGACCGCAGCAAAAATAATCCAAACCGTAAAAATGCTTCGGCATGGCTGTTCAATTCCATTATCAACAAGCATGCCGATTTCATGGACGCACTGCCCGAATGTACGGTGCTTCCCCGTGAGCAGTCCGATGTGCAGACGGCAGAATTGTTGAGCCGTGTCATTCCCGTCATTCTGGAAAACAACGGATTTGAGAATGTGTATTCCGATGCGTGTATGTACAAGCTCAAAAACGGCACAGCGTGTTATGCCGTTTTGTGGAACAATCAGGCAGACAACGGAAAAGGCGATGTTGAAGTCGCGCAGATCGATATGCTCAATCTGTTCTGGGAACCGGGTGTGCGCTCCTTGCAGGACAGCCGCAATGTGTTCCATGTGCGCATTGTTGATAATGATGTGCTGTGCGAAGAATATCCCTTCCTGGCGGGGAAGCTGCAACAACCGCTTGTGGATATCAGGCAATATGTCAATGACGATAACGCAGACCTCAATAACAAATCCGCTGTTGTGGATTGGTATTATAAGCGTCGTGTCAATGGCAAAAATGTTCTGCATTACTGCAAATTCGTGGGTCACGAAGTCTTGTTTGCAAGCGAAAACGACCCCCGCTTTGCAAACGGATTTTATGACCACGGAAAATATCCCTTTGTCTTTGATGCCCTGTTCAAGGAAGAGGGAACCCCGGTCGGCTTCGGCTTTATTGATGTGATGAAGGATGCACAGGAGGCCATTGATGTGCTTGGTACGGAAATTCTTCGCAATGCCCGTATGTCGGCAAGAAGGCGGTATTTTGCCCGTACGGACGGTGCGGTCAATGAAGCGGAATTTGCCGACTGGAGCAAAGATTTTGTTCACGTCAGCGGCTCATCCCTCGGGGAAGAAAGTCTGCGTGAAATCACGGCACAGCCGTTGTCGGGTGTTTATCTTTCCGTTCTGCAGTCAAAAATTGACGAACTCAAGGAAACCAGTGCCAATCGTGATTTTATTCAGGGCGGCACGATGGGCGGTGTCACTTCGGGTGTTGCCATTTCCGCTTTGCAGGAATCGGGCAACAAGGTCGGCAGAGATATGATCGCCGCCTCTTACCGTGCCTTTGTGCAGGTTTGCGAATTGATTATCGAACTGATCCGTCAGTTTTATAACACACCGCGTCTGCTTCGCATTACCGATCCCAACGGCGCACCGCAGTACATATCGCTTGACAACAGCAGTATGCTTGCCCGTCCGCAGGTCAGCGATTTCGGTGTGGTCTACGGTGACCGTATGCCCGTGTTTGATGTTCGTGTGAAGGCGCATAAGCAGAATCCGTTCTCGCGCAGTGCGCAGAACCAGGATGCGATCAACTTTTTTCAGATGGGACTGTTCGATCCCGCACGGTACAAACAGGCTCTTGCTTGTCTGGAACTGCTTGACATTGAAAACAAGGATAAGATCGTAGCCGCTGTTTCGCGCAACGGAGCAGCTTACGAGGCACAGCAGGGCATGATGCCTGCCATGCCTGCGGGAGGTGTGCAATGACAAAAGTGGTTTTTGAACGCAACGAAAACACTTTTTGCCTGTGCTGTTCGGGGCATGCGGGGTACGGTGAAAAAGGTAAGGACATTGTTTGTGCGGGCATTTCGGCGCTGTGCGGGGCGTTGGAAATCGCACTGGACAACCTGCAGAATACGGGGATGGCGCAGACGCATTTCTGCTCATGGTCAGATGCGACCTTTTGTGCCGAAGCCACCGCTGTGCCTGCAAAAGCAGGGGTCGAAACGGTATTTGAGTTTGCCTATGACGGACTCTGCCGTCTGGAAGAAGCGTACAGCCCTTATCTGGAATGCCGCAGATACATAAACGGAAAGGAGATGACAGCATGAAAAACATGAATTTACAGTTTTTTGCGGAAGGTGCCGCCGAAGTCGGTGCAGAAGTTGATGCCGCTATGCAGACACAGGCACCGACGGATGAAAACACTTCCGCCGGCGAATCGGATGATGTCGCACAACCGCAGACGGAACCTGCAGGGCAGGGTACACAGGAGCCGGAACCGCAACAGCCGGATGAAAAGACCTTGCAGCAGATACAACACATTGCCGACGGCAGAATGCGTATGCAGGACTGGCAGGCACAGGGCGAACGGCTCAAGGCATTTTATCCGTCCTTTTCCTTTTCCGAACTGTATAACGGCAATGAGGATTTCGGCAGGCTTCTTCGGGCAGGGGTCAGCGTACGGCAGGCGTATGAGGTCACGCATCTGCCGCAGATTCTCACTGCCGCCATGCAGTATGCCGCACGCAAAGCCGCCGAAAAAACGGCAAATGCCATGAACAACACGGCAGTCCGCCCGCAGGAAAACGGACTTTCCGACCGCAAGGCGGGTCTGCCGACCGAAAAACGCGTCGATAACCTGACACAGGGGGATATCATCCGTATTCTTGAACGTGTCGGCAAAGGCGACAAAATTACATTCTGATTTTTTTCACTTTGAAAGGAGATTCATTTTTATGAAGCATTTTAATTTACAGTTTTTTGCCGCAGGTGATGTCATCAATACCACGGGCGGTCTGATGGAAAACGGCAATATTACCGATTCTTCCTCGCTCTCTGCGGAAATGAAAACATTTTATGACAAGACTCTCATCACGCTTGCAAGTGCAAATCTTGTGCATGAGCAGTTCGGTCAGAAGCGTCCCATCCCTGCCAACAACGGCAAAACCATTCAGTTCCGTAAGTTCTCGCGTCTTCCCAAGGCACTCAAGGCCATCACCGAAGGTGTGACCCCCGCCGGCAACAAACTTTCCGTTACGGGTGTGACCTGTACGGTGGATCAGTACGGTGACTACATCGAACAGACCGATATGCTGGAACTTACCGCCGTGGACAACACCATTGTCGAAGCCACCAAGGAACTCGCAGGACAGGCAGGTCTGACCCTTGACACCGTTGTTCGCAACGAGATCATCGGCGGTACCAACGTTTGCTATGCACCCTGCGTGGAGGGCGATACCGTTACGGAGATCACTTCCCGTGCGGATATTTCGGAAAATTGCCGTCTGCGTGTCAAGGATGTGTTCCGTGCCGCGGCAGAACTCAAGGCAATGAATGCACCGAAAATCGGCAGTCACTATGTTGCCATCATCCACCCGTATGTCGCTTATGATCTGATGCAGGATGCAGGTGAGCAGTGGGTCGGCATTCAGAAGTATGCAAACCCCGAAACCATTCTGCGCGGTGAAGTCGGTACCCTTGCAGGTGTACGTTTCGTTGAATCCACCGAAGCCAAGATCTACGGCCCGGCTGAAATTGCCGACGGATTCAGCCGTTTGCATCTCAAGAATGCAGTGTCTGCTTCCGCAAGCAAGGTAACGATCACCGAAAATCTTGCACCCGCAACCTTTGCCGAACCGATCGCCGTTTATGTCAACGGCATCGAAAACACCGTCACCGCCATTGCAAACACCAACGGTGAAACCGTGCTCACACTCGGCACTGCCGTGAACAATCTTGAAGCAGATGCACTCATCTGCGGCGTCGGCGGCGGCAAGGACGGCTCTGCCGTATTCTGCACACTGTTCCTGGGCGAAAATGCCTACGGTGTCACCGACATCGAAGGCGGCGGTCTTGAACACATCGTCAAGCAGAGAGGTTACGGCAACGACCCGCTCAACCAGAGAAGTTCCGTGGGCTGGAAAGCCACCAAGGTTGCAAAGCGACTCATTGAAGAATACCTGCTTCGCTATGAATCGGGCAGTGAATTCTCTGCAACCGCAGAAACCAACTGATCACATTTAAAAAGGAGTGCGGTATACACCGCACTCCGCTGTTGAAAAAATAATTTTTTGAAGGAGTTTTTTATTATGGCAAACAAGAAAAAGAATCCCGCAACCGAACAGGCAACCGTTCCTGTTTTTATTCCCAGAACCGACAAGAATGACGATGCACAGTTTGTTGCCGTCAACGGCAGAAGAATGCTCATTCGCAAGGGTGAAACCGTAGATGTTCCTCCGGCATTTGCGGAAGTGATTGCCCATTCCGTGCAGGCAGGTATGGAAGCCGAGCGTTTTATCAATGCCGTTTCCAATGAATAAGGAGAACGGCTATGACGATCAGACAAGCCATTGCCCGCTTTGATACACTGTATCCCAATGAGATCCCCTATGAGCAGAAACTGGCATGGCTCTCGGAACTTGACGGCATCGTTTATGAGGAAATTCTTTCCTTTTACAAGGAAGCTCCGCCCACAGCTTTTACCGGCTATATCCTTGCCACGCCGGGCGACTCACAGCTGCTTGTACCGTTTCCGTATGACAAGATATATATCGAATATCTTTCATCAAAGACAGAGCTTGTGCGCGGTAATGCCGAACGGTACAACAATGCCGCAACACTGTATGCCAATACGTTCGATGCCTTTGCCGCAGATTACAACCGTACGCACACACCGTTGCAAAATGTGCAGGTGCATTTTTAAGGAGGTGCGGCCATGCGTTATGCGAAACAAAAAAATATAACCCGCCGACACTTTCAGATCGGACAGATGGACGGTATCGACCGCAGTTCATTTGCTGATGAGAAGACTTTGTACGATGCGTACAATCTGACAAGCGACGGGAAACCGCACTGGAAGACCCGACCGCCCCGCGGACGTTGGCATCTGCTGAATGAAGAACAGAATGAAACCAACAGCGGTGTCTTTGTGCTCAATGATCCGATCAGCGGGGCTTGCTCGTTGGAAGAGGGACTGTGCTGGACTGCGGGAACCAAAATTTACATCGGCGGTAAGCCGCTTTCAGATGTTACCTTGCAGGAAGGTGATCGCAAGCAATTGTTGCCTATCGGCAAGGATCTGTTTGTTGTGCCCGACGGTGTGCTTCTGCATAAGGATACGCAGGGTGTCTGGCAAAAACGTGCCGCCGCTGCGCATGTAATAATAAACGGTCCTATGTTTCATATGGGTGGCTGTGATACAAACGGCGTCAAAAGAAGGCTTGCGGTGGTTGGCACAAGCGAACCTGCCGTACCCTATGACAGTTATCAATGGGTCGACACATCGGTTTCTCCTGCCGTTCTGAAGGACAAAAACGAGGCGGGCGAATGGGTGCAGCTCGAACAGGACGGATGGTTTTTTATCTTCACAGGTTTGCATGAAAAGTTTCATGTCGGCGACTATGTGGACATCACCGCACCCGGTCAGTTTTATATGCACAATGCCCGTGTTTTTAAGACGGAACACAATGCCATCATGGTCAGGGGTGACATTTTTGCGGATACAAGCGAAGGAGAGGGGTTGCACATTCAGCGACGTTTTCCTGTTATTGATCACG
Source organism: Oscillospiraceae bacterium (assembly GCA_015066385.1). GTDB lineage: Bacteria > Bacillota > Clostridia > Oscillospirales > Acutalibacteraceae > RUG806. The sequence continues at coordinate 2,613 of SVOJ01000005.1, read as the reverse complement.
CTGTTGTTTGCGGGAATCGTATCTGGGGATGCCGTTACGGAGAAAATATCGACGGTGAATTTGTCAATGAGATTTTCTGCAGTGCACTCGGTGACCCCTTGACATGGAGCCGCTACGGAACGGGAGCAGATGACTGTTACTGCGCTTCTGTCGGTACGCCGGGGGCTTTTACGGGGGCTGCCGTGCTGTATGACGATATTGTGTTCTTCAAAGAGAACAGTGTGTTCTGTGTGTCGGGCAAACAGCCGTCCGATTTTCGCATTGCCCACAATGAGGGCAGAGGTGTCCGTGCAGGATGTGAGCGCAGCATTGCCCGTCTTGGTTCAAGTGTTGTTTATTGCGGAACGGACGGTGTTTACCGTACCAACGGCATTTATACAGTCCGCCTGTGTGACGGCTTTCCGCCCACGGCTCTGGAAAATGCGGTCGGCGGCTGTATCGGTGAAAAGTATTATCTTGCCGCACACAGGCAGAACGGTGAAAAATGTATGTTTGTTTTCACGGCGGGAAGAGACACCTATCATTGTGAGGATAATGCAATCGATGTGCAGTATTTCGTCACACAGCGTAACAGCCTTTATATGTTGTGTATTCCGAGTACCACACAGATCGCGGGGATCAGTCTTTACTGGATGATGATCTGCGTCAGCGATTGGAATGCCCCTGACAAATACACCAACTGCCTTCTGACGGAAGGAACGCAGGAATCGGATTACGGTTATGCGCGCGAAACGGATCTGCGCTGGTATGCACTGACCAATGAACTTGATTGCGGAACGCAGGCTACAAAATGTATCCGCGAGGTCGCTGTGCGTTTTGAATTGGGTGAATCTTCACTTTTCGGTGTTGAACTGCGCACCGATCGCGGGGAGTGCAGGCAGTTGGGCAGGTTCACAGGCATGGGCCTGCGCCGCAGAATACTTCATGTCAGTGCTTTGCCGTGTGAGACGGTGCAACTGTATTTTTACGGACACGGTGAGTGCACAATCCGCGATGTTGAAATCATCTTTGAAAATGCGAAAGGAGAAATAAGCCGTGTATAAAGAAAGAGAGCGCAGTGCCGAATTCATGAAAGGAGATCGTCCGGATTTCAGCGACAGACAGATTTTGCGTTTGTTGGAGGAAATTCGTGCCGACGTGCGTGAATTGCGGGCTCGCACAAAGGAGGAAACATGAGCAATAAAAAGAAAAATGAAGAGGAGTTGCTGCAGGAGCAGTCCCTCGATACCGTCAACGGCGATCCGGGTATTCTGCGTGATACATTGCTGGAAGAACTCTTGCAAACACAACCGTTTGAATTCGATCTGAATGCGGATGCACTGTATCGGCAGTATCGCGATTCTTACAGCCGTCAGGGCGAAGATGCCGCCGCCGATGCTTTCGGCAAAGCGGCATCGCTTACGGGCGGATATGCCAATTCCTATGCACAGTCGGTTGCTGCACAGACCTATGATGATTATATGCTCGCATTGCAGGACAAAGGCTTGCAGATCTATGAAAATGCCTATGACCGTTACAAGCAGGAAAACGATCGCAAGGCTGATCTTTACAAATTGATATCCGATCGCGAAAAAGAGGAATATGATCGCTTGCAGGAAGCGGAGCAAGAGGCATATGAAAGAGAACAGACTGCCGAAAAAGCCGCTTATGACAAACAGCAGGACATTCTTTCGTTTGCTTACAAGATGGCGCAACTCGGGGACTTTTCTTACCTTGAAGCGGCGGGCGTGGATATATCCGATTTGCAGGCGGCGGCAAAAGAAAAAGAAAATGCACCCGAAAAAATCAGTGTGACCATTCAGAATACGGCGGAAGAAACATATTACTATTACGGCTATGCAGCGCTTTTGAATTATCTGAACCGCCAGATCGCCTACGGGCAGATTTCGGAAAAAGGTAAGAATCAGATCATCAAAGCGTTGACGGGCCGCGGATAAGGAGGGATCGGATGGCAAGAATCAACGTAGGTGAAAATTGTGTTATTGAGGCAGATTTTGTTTTGCGAAACCGCAGATTGACACAGGGACAACGGGTCATTTTCAGGGCAGTGGTTGCAACAAATCAGGGTTCGGTTCTGCTTGAACACAGTATGTCGCCGGACAGCCCGAACACGTATGTTGACGGACATGCAACGATTTATTGCGATTTGCGGGATCTGGATATTTTGCCCGGGATCTACACATGGGAATTGCTTTTGCAGGATGAAGACGGTGCGCTGCACTGCTTGATGCCCGCATCAGATAATGTGCTTTGTGTATATGCAGCAACAACGGAGGTGTAAGCGGATGCAGACGATTTATGTGCCGGAAGATTTTTCGGCAATTGAGATTCCTTGTAACATCGAGGAAGAAAAAACATAAAATAAAGGAGGACTTATTATGACCAAATTAACCATCATCACCGGGTCGCAGGTATGCGGCACGGTGGACGTAGCAGTAAAGGAGAACGGCGAGCGCACGGTTTACAGTCTGCCTGTCGGTGTGGAGCTGACGGTATCGGATGCCGTGGCTCAGGCGGCAGTGCAGCAGTGCGACTGCCTTGTCGGGTACTTCGTTGCCGATGAAACAGCGGTTGCCGGCTTGCCGACCGCAGGCATTGCCGACGGCAGCTACT
>SVOJ01000049.1 GCA_015066385.1 Oscillospiraceae bacterium | reverse complement strand
GTTAATAAATCGCCCGCACATTTTTACGTATTTGTCAAGTCTTTTTGCAATATTTTTTTAAAAAACAAAACCGGGCTCTTTTCAGAACTCGGTTCGTTTCTTAACTTAATGGTATTGCCTTGCGGCTGTCATTTTGAAAAAAATTGCAGACCAACCAAGCCCTGCCCTGCATTGCATTGCTGCAAGCGGTCAGGCGTTGTCCATAATGCGGTTGATAGCGAGCGTGATTGTGTCGTAGTCTGATCGGATTTTCTCGTAATATTCCCAGCCCTTGGGTTCAAGGTGGTAATATTTACGGGTACGGCGCACACCGACCTTTTTGGTATATTCGCTGACATAGCCGGCTTCACTCAGACGGTAAAGCACGGGATACAGCGAGCCCTCAAGAATGGTGTAGACCCCTTGGCTTTTTTCTTCAAAAGCATGGGTGAGCTGATAGCCGTACAGATCCTCCTTGGTCAGCAGATACAACACAAGCAACTCAATGGTTCCGCGTTTAAAATTGTCTTGATTCTGATTCGGATTTACAGACATTTTCATGCCCCTTCGCGGTTATCCTGATTATTATAGCACAAAAGAGCTGCTTTGTGAAGTATTTTTTCAATCAGCTCAGAACACCGGTGTTGCTGCAGGAAATGATAATGGAACCATCCACTGTATCAAAAGTTACTCCAAGCACTTTTTGCACCCCGGTATAACTCGCAGTGCCTGTTCTTCCGCTTCGGGATGCACTTGTGGTTACAGTCCAAGTGCTGTCGGAAATGCTTTTGGATGCAGTGGCAGAGGTGCAGGTTGCGGAAGATCCGGTATAAGAAAACGAAGCGGTCAGAGTCACAGAGAAATCAACATTTCCGTTGCTGTCATAGACTGTTTTTGTTTTTTTGCCGGTTTTGGTGTTTGTTGCTCTGGCAGATTCAAAAATTTTCAATGTTGTAACAGCATAGCTTCCGTCTTCAAAATACTCAATTTCGGTGATTATATTGCTATCAAAAACCTGCTCGGTTGCAGAAGCTGCAAAAGTGCAAGAAAACAGCATTACGAGTGTAAGAATAAAAATAAATGTTTTTTTCATCATGTAAATATCCTTTCTTTATTGATTTTCTTTTTCAAAATGTGGCAATGAAGCTTCTTGATCGATCCGATTGTCATCAACCAATACATCTTCATATAAAATTTCACCGTCAACTTCAAAAGATTCAACTGTATAATTGTGACTGCCTGCTTGAATATCATACTTTAAATATGCAACAACACCAACCCAAAGAAGAACACAAAACAAAACTGCCGAAATAATAATTCTCCGAATCATCAATTTTTTCTTGATTTCTTTGACATCCGCGGTTGCAAAAAAGTCCTTTGCAACCTGCACAGGGGTGCCGAAGTGGGCAACAATGTCTTCATAGCCTGCAATTTTTCCATCGGCAATACGGTCATGAATGTCGCTTTTCAGATCACCGAACAGCTTGCGCTTCTGCTTGGGCGTGGCAATGAGTTCCTTGTTGACCTCACGAACATACCGCGCGATGATGCTGCGTTCGGTTTTCGGGGGAATGCATTCTGTTTGTGTCATATTGCAAACTTCCTTTCTCTTTCGTATATTTACAATACTTATGTTACCATACAATATTCATATTTGTAAATACCTTTTGTGCAATAATATACTTGACAGCAAGGCATGAATTTGTTATTATTAAATTGAAAAGAAAACAAAAAGGGGCGATTCCGATGGACACACAACATAAAATAAACAAATAACGGGAGGTGATAACAAAAATAATGTTCGTTTTTTGGTAAAATAATACAGAATTTCTAATATTTTAAAATTATTTTAAGTAAAAAGGTGCATCATGATTATGAAAAAACAACTTGTTAGAATTATTTCACTTTTTTCTGTTCTTGTTCTTTTGTGTTGTCCCGTGTTGCATCAGTTTGCAACCGCCGTTTCTGCAAACAAAGAGGTCATTGCATCCAAGGTGGACGAAAATGTGTTATCCGCCTTTGATGACGGTGCACAGACCGTAAAGGTATATGTATGGCTGAACGACATTGATCAGGCGCAGGTTGACAAAGCCGTGGAGCAGAAAACCGGCTTGCGCGCAGATAACCTTGCCGTGATTGACGAAAACATCAGCAACGAGCTTGCAACACGCATTGTCAGCGAAGCCGACAACGACAAACTGACCACCGAAACCGAAAAGATGCTGCAGGCTTACCTTGACCGCACCGCCGCACAGCGCGCACAGGAGCGCGAGCGCACCGACCTCTACACAGCCACCCGCCGTGCCGAAGCCAAGGCAAAATACAACGAAAAATCCGCAGCATTCCTCACCAAAAACGCCATCAGCAGCGAAAAAGTCATCTTCAACAGCAACTATGCACCCATGCTCATTCTCGACCTGACCAAGCAGGAAATCAACACATTGGCTACAAGAGCGGATGTGGTGAGTATTTCCTTGTACATGGAAGATATTTTCGAAAATACATCCACCCAGGAAACATCCGAAGAAAACAACGAATTAAACATATCTTTAGAAGGCAAACTTAACAATTGCGGAATTACAAGAATTAAACAAATTTCCGGTTTGTCCGGTGCCGGCGTAAAAATCGGAAACGCAGAATCTCATTCTATTGACACCACCGACCCCGACATTATAAATCATTTCGGAAACAGAATTATCAATGTAGACGGAGATAGTGCCGGTTATCCTGAGCACTCTTTTCGAGTTTGTTTGGTTGCTGCCGGAAATACAGGCATCGCACATGATGCACAGATATACTCAATAGGTTTTGTAAAAGACGACATGTTTATGTTCTTGGAATACTACAAAAGAATTGAGGCTTTAGTAACTCTTAACGTTGACATTATCAATATGTCCATGGCAGTATTTGCAAACACAGAAATAGCATATAGCCAAAGAGACCAGTGGATGGATCATATTATTTCGACACATGGGATTTCGTTCGTAAACAGCGCAGGAAACAATGGATCATCCAAAGACCCAGAAACAGGTGCGATAACTGCAAGTTCCGGTAGCATTGGTTCACCCGGACTTGCGGAAAATGTAATAACGGTTGGTGCGTATCACGAAATTGAAAACGAAGGCGGAACTTATTATAATAAACTTGCACATTATTCCAGCTATAATAACGGTAGTGCTGTGAGCAAACCCGATGTTGTCGGATTGGCAAGTATGTATCTTTCATATGATGAAGATTGGTACGGCACAAGTTATTCTTCTCCTTTTGTTGCCGGTATTGTTGCTTTGCTTTTAGAACTTCGTCCCGCATTGTCAATCTATCCTCATGTTGTCAAAGCAATCATTATGGCATCGTGCCATGAAAAAGCATTACCGACGGATTTCGGAGAAACTGCAGAAACCATGACACAAGGTATAACCGATCGACAAGGTGCCGGAATTGTCAATCCTTACATTGCAGTTGCAATCGCATCACAAGGCACATACGGATTCGGTGTTATGAAATACGGATATACCACTGAACACATCAAATTTTTACAACCGATATCAGATGCGGATGCAATCAATGTAACCCTCACGTGGATGCGTGAGTCCTTTGCTGATGAAACAAATCAAAATGGTAATTCAGAGGCCGACAATCACCAAGAGTTTAATATGCAGGTTAAGTCAAATGGCTCGATTCTCGGTTCTTCAACAAAATCAAACACTTCTGCCGAAATGGTTTATGCTGTTTTTGATGAGAATGACAATGAAGATTTTGAAATTGTTATAAGCAGAGAAGTAGCTTATGCACAACCCGTGCGTTATGCCTATGCATGGTCTGTTAACTCTATTCGTTTTCAATATAACCATCCTTTTGAAGGAATCGGTTATCTGAAAAATTTTAAAAGTACATATTATCTTGAAGCAGATATCACTGCTTTAACAGCTTCGCAAAATGCCTTTGACGGTGACTTTAATCAGATGTGGATTTTGCGCCGGAATGCAAATACAACAACTTATCAGTTGCAAAGTGCCTATGCTTCAATCGGCGCAATTACAAATTCCAACACCATCAGCGCAACCGCTGCCTCTGATATTACTATTTTGCTGAATGCCGACGGCACCTTCAGTTTCATTCGCTCGATTGATACACTTCCGTATATTCTCGGGATAACATATAATTCCAATGAAACGGGTGCAAGTGTTATATGGCAAGCTTACAGAGGTTCGATTTCTGATTGGCAAAAGTGGTATTTTGAACCGTGTGCATATGAACGCGGGGATCTCAACCTGAACGGCAAAATCGATTCCGGTGAGGCGCGGTTGATTCTTCGCTATTCTTTAGGCATGGAAGATTTTACTACATTGCAGATTTATCTTGCAGATATTGACGGCAACGGCATAATCAACGCAAATGATGCAAGACTTGCTGAACGGTATGCCGTTGATTTGGATCCGTAATTGATATATCAAATTAAAAAGGAGTTCTTTATGATGAAAAAATTCATTTCCCTGCTTTTGTGTGTTATATTCATGTTTTCATTTGTGACAATCGGAGTTGCAGAAATTCTCCCGCAATTGAAGATTACAGTAAGTAAACAGTGGACTGATTTACCCACAGACAATGCCGGACTGTTTACTTGTTTTGAACTTTCGCTTAGAAATTGCCCTAATTTTGACAGTTGTCAGTTGATAATCACTTATAATCCGGAAGTTTTGCAATTTGTGAAAGGTTATCCGTTTCTTCTTGATGATGAACTGCGCAAACAAACGATTTGTACCGTTTTGGCGCCGGGCACATTGCAGGTAATGGGGAATCATAATGATTGCGGGAACCATGAATTTGACCCGTTCTGCTTCAAGGTCGTCGGCGAGGGTGATACGGACATTTCCGTTGACCTCGTGTCATTCAGAACCACAGACGGTGAAGTTGAAAATGTTGCATTTGATGCAGATATTCAGAATTTCGACACATCCGATTATTTTGTAAGATACGACCTTGACGGCGACCGCAAACTCACATCCGCAGATGCGAGACTGGCGCTTCGTATTTCTGTCGGTCTGCTTACTGCAACTGACGAACAATGCCGCGCTGTCGGTGTTGTCGACACAAACGGCTTCACGGCAGAAACAGCCCGTTTTATTCTGCGTACCGCCATCGGCCTTGAAGGCAATGCGGCAAAGACGGTTGTTCAGATGGAATGGGCAACAGATGAAGAAACCGGGTATATTATTTATCATTATTCCGACGGCACCTACGACACCGTTGGCCCGCTGGATGCTTGGACCGACAGACCCGATTGGGTCTGAGTTCCATTTCCCCCTTGAAGCTTTTTACAAAACCTGAATTTACAAGAATAGCCTCATTTTCTTAATGTAAAAACACCGCTATGGATTTCCACAGCGGTGTTTTTGCATTCTGTTTTATTTATTTTCGGGGATGCCGAAGTTTTCAAGCACATAGTCCATGTCCTTGTCGCCTCTGCCGGAGAGGTTGATAAGGATGGAGCCGTGATCCATGGTCTTTGCAAGTTTCATGCCGAATGCAACGGCATGGGAGCTTTCGATGGCGGGGATGATGCCTTCCAGACGGGCAAGTTTGTAGAACGCATCGATGGTTTCTTCGTCGTCGATGACATCGTACTTGACTCTGCCGATCTCCTGCAGGAATGCGTGTTCGGGGCCGGAAGACGGATAGTCAAGTCCGCTTGCAACCGAGTAAACGGGTGCAGGCTCGCCGTTTTCGTCCTTGAGCATGATGCTGTTGAAGCCGTGCATAATGCCTTCGGTGCCGTATTTCAGGCTTGCGGCATGGTCACCGAGTTTGGGACCTCTGCCAAGCGGT
>SVOJ01000027.1 GCA_015066385.1 Oscillospiraceae bacterium | reverse complement strand
GGGCAGAGATTACTTCTATATCTGTCCGTCCTTCTTCAGAAATCACCTGCAGGTCAATGCCCTGCGCGGCAGTGTGCTGTTCCTGCGCAATGACCTGTGCGTACGCGATAACCGTTTGCTGAATGCCCTGTTCGACAAGGGGCTCGGCATGGTGGTGGTCATGGATCAGGCCATGGAAGAAGAACAACAGAACGAGCTGTCCGACCTGTTCATGCAGCAGCTCGCAGTGCAGGATGCGGACGGCAGCTACCGCAGTGCGCAGGCCTGCGCCACCGCGGTGTGGGAACAGTTCTGCCAAACGCACCCAGAACTTTCCGACCGCGAAAACGCAATTCAGATGTACTTCCCCGAGGAGGAAAATGCTTTCAAGTTGGCGGAAGAAACGGAATTGCAGTTGGATGAAAGTGAGAAAACCACCGACACAGAAGCGGTCAATACCGTTGTAACCATTGATCCGTTTTTCAATGCAGACCTGGTGATTTCCCTCTATCTTTTAAATTATTCAGAATGGAAAGCTGATGCAAAAAATCTTTCCGACAATTACTATTATTACTCTTTCCTCGATCTGGATTTTGACGGTGTGCTTGAACTTGTTACAACCGTCAATACGGGTTCCGACTTATACAGTCATAACAACTATTACAGAATTGATCCGTATACAAGAACTATCCGGACGATTGGAAACAGAGAGGTAAAACACGATGGCGGCGGTATGGATCTTAAAGGAAGCACATCCTTATACAAGAATAACCAAAGCGGTAAAATCACATACTATTCAGATGATACAATCAGAGGGGATGGTACTTATTACGGCCCGCTGTGGTATGAAGATCAGACGGTTTATTCCGAATTGCCGCTTGTGAAAAGAAGCGAATCTGCGGCATCTGCAGTCAATCAAGGTGGTTTTACATACATTTATTATCTCAACGATGAAAAACTCACAGAAGCGGAATATCAGCAGCTCGTTGAAGATTTTAAAAGGGAAAACACAAACCTGAACCTGCAATGGTCAACCATCGACGGCAAAGAATTTGACAACGCAGATGACTCTGAACAGCGCAAACTGTTGCTTGATGCTTACAATTCTTTTACTTTTGACGGTTATCTGCAGATGAATACAAGCGCGAGTGATTTTAACACTGCAACAGAAAAAGATTTTTATGACCTGAGCTATTTCTGCCATGAAATAAATGAAGATTATGATTGCACATCCGATGATGCATTTGAGTTTGCAATTGACTATCTGCTTGGTGGTATCCAAATGTATAATATTCTTAATTTATCATCGGACGAAGACGGAAGCAGGGCATATATTGATGAGAACAACAGAGATCCCTTGAATTATTTCGCCCCCGGGTGGCCTGTTTACTATGAATATGATGGTGAAAGATTGGATGCTGTTCTGCGCACTGTTTTCAATGTGGAGCCGCAGCATGACTATATAGCGGAAAGCGGCGATGAATATAAATCCATATATTATCACAACGGCCATTACTATAGAAACGGTTCAGAAGGATACGGCGAATCCGCTGACGGTAAATTGCTCGTAGAAAGTGCCGAAAAAGATGAAAACGGAATTTATTCAATTGTAATGCGGGAAGCCGTGGATAACATTGACGGCGATCGAAGAAAACTTAAAATTAAGGCCGAAATCAAAAGTGTAAACGGCAAAAGAGTATGGAGTATCTATTCGGTAGATTATAGTGATTTCTCCGATTTTGCAGCATACCAGACAACACAGACTCTGACCGATGAAATCGCACAGGAGCTTTGGTTTACCGCAAATGACATCTATTGTAGCTGGGCATATTGGCGTGAAATAAATGGCTATGTTGACGAGGATAATCCGATATATAAACCAGAAGAAAAGAATTGGGCATATTACCCCCTTACAGATCCCGATATAAAATCTATTGCAGATCTGCAACTTCTGCTTGCTAACTATTTTGATGAAACAATCGTTGAAGACATTCTCGACGGTTTCATAGAACAAGATGGCATCGTATATGCATCTAATCTCGCGATCGGAAGTGATTTTGGTCAGGCACTGTCGGTCACAGTAAAAAGTCAAACCGGAAACTCTTCTATAATTGAAATTTTCGGATATGATGAAATGACGCAAAATAATTACACTCTTGAGCAAACTCTTGAATATATTGACGGCAAATGGATTTTTACAGATTTATTTCACTATAATTACTGAGTTTTCAAACAAAAGAATTGACGAATTAAAAATTTTGTGCTAAACTATTTTTTTGGAAAGTTAATTGAAAGGAAGTTAAGTATGTCCGGCCATTCCAAATGGAGTACCATCAAGAGAAAAAAAGAAAAGACTGACGGCGCAAGAGCCAAGGTCTTCACCAAAATCGGCAGAGAAATTGCTGTTGCCGTGCGTGACGGCGGTCCCGACCCCGCAGGCAACTCAAAGCTGAAAGACGTTATCGCAAAGGCAAAGTCCTTCAATGTTCCCAATGACAACATTGAACGCATCATCAAAAAGGCGGCAGGCGACACCAACGCAGACAACTACGAAGAAATTATCTACGAAGGCTACGGCCCCTGCGGCGTTGCCGTTGTGGTAGAAGCACTGACAGACAACCGCAACCGTACGGCAGGTGATGTGCGTCACTATTTCGACAAATACGGCGGAAACATGGGTCAGACCGGTTCGGTTATGTTCATGTTCACCCGTCAGGGCGTTATCCTTGTTGACAGCGAAGATGTGGACGAAGAAAAACTCATGGAAACCGCACTCGAAGCCGGTGCAGAGGATTTCCTGACCGACGACGGTGTGTTTGACATCCGTACCAATCCCCACGATGTTGCATCCGTAGCAGAAGCACTCACAGCAGCAGGCTACGAAATCGCATCCGCACAGGCAGAATATGTTCCCGCAACCTACACCCGCCTTGAAGGCGACGACATCAAGAACATGGGCAAGATGCTCGAAATGTTCGAAGACAACGATGATGTGCAGGCTGTGTGGCACAACTGGGAAAACGAAGACGACTACGAATAATCCAATCCGAAAGGATGAGAAATCTTGGAATTTTTCTTGGAAAAAACCGAGGTCTGGTTTACGGCACTGGAGAATTCCGTTAATATTTCTTCCGTTTTCTGTCAGATCGACCTCCCCTTTTCCGAATCCGTCATCACCGTACGCTGGTACGGTGTGCTGATTGCATTCGGATACATCCTTGCCGCATTGTTCGGCGGCAGAATTGCTTACACATGGAAAATTGACCTGAACAAAATGGTCGATATTCTCATTTACGGCTCGTTGGGCGGCATCATCGGCGCAAGACTGTATTACTGCTTCAGCAAATGGGAAGCCTACAGCGACAATCCCTTATCCGTATTGTATATATGGGAAGGCGGTCTTGCCATCTGGGGCGGCATCATCGGCGGTCTTGCGGCAGGACTGATTGTCTGCAAGGTCAACAAAATCAACATCCGCAACCTGCTCGACATGGTCGGTATGAGCCTGCTCATCGGGCAAGGCATTGGCAGATGGGGCAACTTTGCAAACCAGGAAGCATTCGGCACCAACACCACACTCCCGTGGGGGATGTACAGTCAGAAGACTTATAATTACCTGTCTTACGTGATCTCGCAGGGTGCGGTCAACGGCAGTGAGGATCCGATTATTGCCAATCTTGACCCGACAAAACCCGTGCATCCCACCTTTTTGTATGAATCGCTGTGGTGTTTGCTCGGCTTCGTGATTCTGTACATCACCCTCAAAAATTGGCGCAAATTCAGCGGTCAGCTGTTTTTGATGTACGGTGTGTGGTACGGTACGGGCAGAACCATTATTGAGGGCTTCCGCACCGACAGTCTTTACATCGGCAACACAACCTTGCGTGTTTCGCAGGTGCTGAGTTTATCGGTTGCGCTTGTATGTGCAGTTGCCCTGGTTGCACTGCTCATTAAATACATCAAAAACCCAAAACCCATAGAAGGTGTTGACTATATTGTAGGCGAACCGCCTGTGTATTGGGCAAAAAGCAAAGCGAAAAAGGCGGCAAAGCTCACTGCCGCAGGTAACACAACCGTTGAAGAAGTTCAAGAGGATGTGACTGAAAATAATGAATAACCAACATTTTCCCGGCGACAGCGGCGACTGCCGCCGGTTTTTCTTAGGCCTTGACGGCGGCGGCACAAAAACAACGGTGCTCGTCGGCGATGAAAGCGGCAATGTGCTGTTCAAAACCGTGGGTGACACCATCAACTACTGTGCCGTCGGTATGCAACAAGCCCGCAACAATATGAAGGCCATGCTTGACACCGTTGCAAAAGACGCGGGTATAACGCATTTTGCAGGGGTCTGTATCGGTATGTCTGCATTGTTCGGCAGAGCAAGTGAAGATGAGTGTGCCGCATTCTGCGACGGCATTTTCAGTGCCGACAAAATCATCATGGACAGTGATCTGTATATTGCCCTTGCCGCAACGGGAGAACCGGGTGCGGCGGCGGTCGGCATCTGCGGAACAGGCTCAATGGCATGCGGCAGAACAACCGACAGCAGAATCATCACCAAGGGAGGCTATGGCTATCTGTTGGGGGATGAGGGCAGCGGTTTCCGCATTGCGCAGGAAGCCTTGTTTGAAGCAGTGCGTGCGGCAGAACAAAGCGGCGAAAATACAACACTGTTGCAAGCCGCACTTACGTTCTGGGGTGTCAAATCTGCCCCCGAGCTCATTGATGTGTTCTACGATCCGCCTATGGAACGCAACCAAATTGCAAAATTTGCCCCTTGCGTCATCAAAGAAGCCGCAAACGGCGACAAAATTGCCATGCAGGTTGTGCAAAAACAGGCTTCTCTTTTTGCCGACACAGCGAAGGCACTTTTAAAAGAATTACCGCAGGATATTCCCTTTTATGTTTACGGCGGCATTTTTGAACACAACAAACTCTTCAGAGATCTGTTTGCAAATGAACTTCCCGACCGCACAGTCATCCTTCTGACGAAAACACCGGCAGAGGGTGCATTGCGTGCGGCTATCAACGAATAAACAAAATACGAGGAGGAACGAGTATGAATCAGAACACCGTTTTTTCCTTTGAAAAAGACTTCGGCATTTCTCTTGTGTCGGAGGATTTTTCTTATATCCTTGAGGATGTAAAAAAAGGAAATGAAGTTAAAATCACAACCGAAAAAGACTATTCCCTGCAATCCAAAGAGGGGTATTGTCTGACCATTACGCAGCAAGCGGATACACTCGCAATCCATGTCCGTTACGGCGAAAAAAAAGGTGCGATCAATGCCCTGTTTGCTGTGCGCCGTATGTGCGGAGCAAACCGTTTTGTGTTGGGTGAAACCAAGGAAGAACCGAAATTTACCGTGCGCGGCTACATTGAGGGCTTTTACGGCAGACCGTGGAACTATGCCACAAGGCTTAAAATGCTGCGCTATGCTGCTTCTTTTGGTGCAAACACACATTATTATGCCCCGAAAGACGATCCGTATCACCGCAAACTCTGGCGCGAGGAATACCCCGAAAGTGAACTTAGGCAACTCAAAGTGCTGTCCGACGAGGCTTACAAATACGGCATGGAATTTGCCTATTGCATTGCCCCGGGACTGAGCATCTGCTATGCAAGCGAAAAGGAATTCGACTGTCTTAAAAAGAAAATCACACAGTTGTACGGCATCGGCATCCGCTCGTTCGGGCTTCTGCTTGATGACATTGCCCCCGACCTGTATTACGAAGAAGATAAACAGAAATACAGCACCATGGTTGAGGCACATGTTGATCTCATCAATCGCACGGATGCTTTTATGCAAACGCTCGACGGCTGTGTATTAACGGTATGTCCGACTGAATACTGGGGAAAAGGCGACAGCGATTATCTTCGTGCTTTGGGACAAGGCATCGGTACAGATATTCGTATTTTCTTTACAGGTTCTGACATCTGCGCAAAAGAGATCGGTTGTACCGAAGCGCAGACATTTTTTGAAAGCACCAACAGAAAACCGCTGTATTGGGACAACTACCCCGTCAACGATGCGGAAATGTTCATGGAAATGCACATGGGACCGCTCATCGGCAGAGATAAACAACTTTATGCCCATGCGCAAGGTATCATTTTCAATTGCATGGAATATGCCGAATGCACACGCATCCCGCTTGCAACGGCACTCACCTATCTGTGGGATCCCGAAAATTATGATCCTGAGCAGGCCTATCGGGAAGCTGTTTGCGACAACATCCCGCAGGATGAACGGGAAGCATTCATTCTGCTTGCAGACAATCTTCGCATTTCTTGCCTGAAAGACGAAAACTCACACATCATGAATGAACACCTTCTGCGTTGCCAGACCGCCATACAGACAGGAAACCCCGAAAAAGCAAAGGAAATTCTTTATTCATTCCTTTTGCAAGTCAAAAATGCCGCCACACTTCTGCAAAACAAAAAAGACGGCATCTACAAGGAACTTTCCATATGGATTGAAAAATTTGTTTTGTGCGCGGATATTCTCGGCACCTGTTATGAAATTCTCTTTGAAAATGCCGACAAAAAAGAGGAACTGCGCTCAAAAATGTACATTTACAATCGCAACGCAACCGTACTCACGGGGTTCTGCTTCCGTGAATTCGTCGAAATCGTCCTCGAAGATTTCAGTTATTGACAACAAAACAACCGCAGAGTCACTCGATTCTGCGGTCATTTTTTTGCCTTTACATGCCTTTTTTCATCGGCCAACGGTTGTTTCAAGCAGTTCGTCCATTCGGTCGGTAATGTCAACACCGGGTTTACCTGCATCACTGCTGAAACCGCTTTTCAGATCGTCACCGACATTGCGCATACCGTTTGCAAGATCATTTCCCGCATTGCGCATGCCCTGTGCCATATCACTTGCAGCTTCGCTCATACCCGTTACATCGTCACGCATGGCTTCTCCTATTCCGCTTGCTGCTTCGCTGACACGGTCCCCTGCCTTTTCGGTGGTACGCTGTGTTGTGGGTACATTTGTGGTGGACGGCACATTGGAAATCGGTGCGGCGGTCACTTCGGGCATTGCACTGATGCCGTCTGTTTTATCATTGCTGTTATTTCGGCATCCCGTTGCAAGAACAGCGATCGCTAAAACGGCAAAGGCAATTACAAATATTCCTTTTTTCATTTTGCTTTCCTTCTTTTTGAGATCTACACAACTGCACAAACAGTAAATGCATTTGCGCAGTCCTGCGAAGTGTATTGTGTCCGCAGAAAAACGGGATATGACGGTTGTTTTTTGGAGAAGTCGGATTATTTTGTCAAAGTGCCGCCATCTGCATACAACAAAAGGAAAATTTCATCTTCCACACCTGTTTGCGTATCAATATAAACAAGTGCATCATGGTTTGCATCATCCGTAACCAAAAATTCGTATGCAAGCGATTCGTTGCCGCCGGCAGTCGGTACAACACATTTGCGAACCTGACGGACATACAAAGCGGGATTGAGTTTTTTTGCCGCTTCGGAAATGCGTATGACAGGTGATACTATATTCCGGTCAGAATGATTCATGATATAGGACGAGGCATCCATACTCAGCACCTTGCCGTCTGACAAGGAAACACTGACTTTGATCAGATCGGGATAGCAGATATAATCATCCTGCATAAAAGCGAAATTGACCGTGCAAATGCCGTCATTGGTGGCATAATAACTGCTGACCATATCCTCATAACCGCATTGCTGTAAAAATTTCTGCGCAATGGCAACCGCATCTTCTCCGCCGTACACAGTTTCTCCTGCAAATGAATCACTCAACAGAATATTCACATATCCGCCTTTTTTGGTGATCTGCGTTTCGCTCCCTTCGTAATAGAAGTTATAGGTCGCGATTTTGCCCGCATTTTCGCCGTCTTCAATCACCTGACTTACATTGTCTGCACCCAATACTTCTGCAGCAATCTGTTTGGCTTCGGTCAGGGTAATTTCTTCTTCCGCTTCCAGCAAAGCGGATTCTTTTTGCAACACACCGTCCGAAAACGGCCCGTCATACAGCAAAGTCGGATAATCCGCAAACGATTCTTCCGCACCTGCGGCGGCTGAAAGGTAATTGACCGCCTGTGTCATTTCGGTGCTTCCCAATTCCCCGTCCACCTCATCAAACGAAAACGCCCCGCTTTCCATCAGATCATTCATATACAAAAATTTGTCATGCAGAATTTTTGCATACTGTGACAGATTCTGCAAATGCGCGCGGTCTTCCTCGGTCAGTTGTTCCCCTGTGGAAAGTTTGCGCCCGAGACTTCCCGTAAATGCACCCGCCTGCGAAAGATACATATAGATATTCGACAGCACCGTCTGCCCTGAATCGAGAGTCCCCAGCGCCGTTTTTGCACCGCTTGCGTTTTTTTCAAGATCGGAAGCAATTTCGGCAAACATGGGAACCGTATTGGCATACCCGCTTTTTTCAAGATCAGTCTGCATGGCATCAAAATATTCACAAAGCTGCGCAATGGCTCGTTGTTGGGCTGTAATGACCTGCTGTTCATAGCGGTTTCGTTGCAGCGTTTGCACACTTCCCCAGATTGTCAGCACCGACACTACCGCCAAAATGAAACTTGCCGTACGGACTTTTCCTCGTTTTCCCATATCCGTTTCCTCCGTCAAACATTTTTTTCATATTTCTGTTTTCAGTATGTCCGCTTGTAAAAATTTCAATCTTGTCAGTTTTTTCCTTTCTTTTTCAATGCAAAACAAAAAAACAGATTGCACAAATGGACAATCGGTAGTATAATATATTGGTAGGCCTTTTTTGCCTGCCGGAAAGGAGGAACTGAAGTTTGGAAGTTTATCTGGATAACAGCGCAACCACAAAAGTCTGCCCCGAAGCCGTATCTGCCATCACACTGATGCTGACGGAAAATTACGGCAATCCTTCTTCAACACACCGAAAAGGGCTGGATGCAAGCGAAACCCTGCTCAAAGCGCGCAAGCAGGTAGCAGGCATTTTGTCTTGCGCACCCGATGAAATATATTTTACCGCAGGCGGCTCGGTCGCCAACAACACTGCCATATTCGGAACGGTACAGGCATTGCGTCGCAGAGGCAACCGCATTGTTACGACATCCATTGAACATCCGAGCGTACTCAGGTGTATGCAGGATCTGGAAAGCAAAGGCTTTGAAGTCATTTATCTGAAACCGAACCGCAACGGCAGTTTTTCACAGGAAGACCTGTTCAATGCCATCAACAAAAACACCATTCTGGTAAGCATTATGGCTGTCAACAACGAAATCGGCGTCATCAATCCTGTTTCCATGGCAAGCAAAGCCATCAAACGGGCGGGTGCACCCGCACTGTTGCATTGCGATGCGGTGCAAGGCTTCGGGAAACTGCCTATAAATCCCGCAAAAGAAGGGATTGACCTGCTGAGTGTTTCTGCACACAAGGTACACGGCCCGAAAGGGGTGGGAGCTTTGTATATCCGCAAAGGAGTACAGATCAGACCACACATTCTCGGCGGCGGTCAGGAAAACGGCATGTTTGCAGGCACAGAACCCATGCCCTCCATTGCAGGTTTCGGCGCGGCTTGTGCGGCAATACCCGACATCGCAAAGCAGTTGGACAAAATGACTGCTTTGCGCAACTATACGGCGGAACGCCTCAAAACATTACCGAAGGTGGAAATCAATTCTCCGCATGACAGTCTGCCCTATATTATCAATCTTTCGGTTGCCGGCATTCCGTCGGAAGTGCTGATCAATCATCTTTCCCGGCAGGGAATTTTCATTTCCGCAGGCTCTGCCTGCAAAAAGGGTCACAGAAGCGAAGTGCTTCGTGCCATAGGGCTTCCCGTACAGCAGATTGACTCTGCCGTGCGTGTCAGTTTTTCGCGCTATTCCACCGATGCGGATGCCGATGCCCTTATAAACGGCATTGAAACCGCCATTCAGCGATTCAGAAGATAAGGATAAGATAAAGAGAAAGAACGGACAAAAAAATGAAAGAAATTATACTCATCAAAAACGGCGAGCTTGCCTTAAAAGGACTCAACCGCAACACCTTTGAAGACATGATGATCAAAAACATGCGGCACAGACTTTCATCTCTGGGCAACTTTACGTTCACAAAATCTCAATCCACCATCACCGTGACTCCCGAAGATGACTCCGTTGACAGGGATGAAGCCGTGCGCAGACTCAGCAAAGTATTCGGCATCGCCGCTCTCTCCCGTGCCGCCGTTTGCGAAAAAGACATTGATATCATCCGCAAAACAGCTGTTGAATACCTGGGCGATGCGCTGTCTGCGGTTAAAACATTCAAAGTGGAAGCCAAAAGATCGGACAAAAAATTCCCGCTGACTTCCCCGCAGATCTGTGAAGAAGTCGGCGGCTGGTTGCTTGAACATGTGCCCGGTCTTCGCGTGGATGTTCACAATCCCGACATCACGGTGACGGTTGAAGTGCGTGACAAACAAGCCTTTATCCGCGGAAATCAGCTGCACGGGGCAGGCGGGATGCCTGTCGGTTCGGGCGGAAATGCCTGCCTGCTGATTTCGGGCGGTATCGACAGTCCCGTGGCAGGTTGGATGATGGCAAAGCGCGGCGTGCGACTGACCGGTGTGCATTTTGCTTCTCCTCCTTACACATCCGAACTTGCCGAACACAAGGTGCATGAACTGCTTGAAAAGGTCACGGAATATGCAGGCAGAATCCGTCTGTTTACCGTTGAATTCACCGAAATTCAGGAAGCCATCCGCGACAATTGCCCCGAAGAAATGTTTACCATCACCATGCGCCGCTTTATGATGAAAATAGCAAGTGCCATTGCAATGCGTGAAAATTGCGGTGCACTGATCACGGGTGAAAGCCTCGGGCAGGTTGCCAGTCAGACCCTGCACGCACTCGGCTGTACGGATGAATGTGCATCCATTCCCGTGTTCCGTCCGTGTATCGGTATGGATAAAAATGAAATTGTGGAAATTTCCCGCAAGATCGACACATTTGAAATTTCCATCCGCCCGTACGAAGACTGCTGTACGGTCTTTACACCCAAACATCCGCGCACCCGTGCCACGGTCGACATGGCACGCAAGGCAGAGGAAATGATTGCAAATGGCGAAGAACTCATTCAGCGTGCCATCGATTCTGCTGTGCTTAAAATCATCGGCTGATTTTGCACCATATTCATTATTCGTGTTGCACTGACCGCTTTCTCATTGACAAGGCGGTCTTTTTTTGTTATAATTTTTTATGATCAAAGTATACGGAAAGGGCATAAAATATGAAAAAAATTATTGTTGCAGACGATGAAGAACTGATTCTGAAACTTGTCAGCGACTTTTTGCGCAATGAAGGCTACACACCGCTGACCGCAACGGACGGCGAACAGGCACTTCGTCTGTTTGAGGAAAACCCCGATACGGCATTGCTGATTCTTGATATTATGATGCCCGAAGTGGACGGATGGGAAGTCTGCCGCCGTATTCGTGAAAATTCCAATGTTCCCATCATCATGCTCACGGCAAGAAGTCAGGAATTCGATGAGTTGATGGGCTTTGAAGCAGGTGCAGATGACTATGTCACAAAGCCCTGCAGTCCGTCGGTACTGATGAAGCGTGTTGCAGCCCTTCTTCGCCGTGACACCTCCGCCACCGGCAACAAGGTAGTTTCAGTGGGGGATCTCAGACTTGACAATTTTGCACATGAAGTTTGGCTCAGCGGGAACTCCGTCATGCTTACAGTCAAGGAATATTCCATTCTGCAGAAATTATTGAGTGCACCGGGCAGGGTCTTCACCCGTGAACAGTTGCTTGACGACATCTGGGGGTATGACTTCACAGGCGATATACGTACCGTTGACTCCCATGTCGCAAGACTGCGCACCAAACTCGGCGATTGGGGTATCAAACACATCAAGACCATTTACGGCACGGGTTACAAACTTGAGGTAAAAGAAAATGAAAACTGAAAAGGCGGGCAAAAAGGCAAAATTGCCGTCTTTGAAGAAAAAAAGCATAACCCGTAAAATATTCAGCCGGATTTCTCTGATTCTGCTGATTGCATTGATTCTGCCCGTGATTGCCTACGAACAACTGCCCGAACATTTTTATTTTCTTCTGCCGGGCGTTCGTATGTGGTTCGCTTCGGATGAGATTATGAGCACCTACGGTGACGAAGATAATTTTACACTTGCAATCAAAGCCGTTGAAACAGGTTATGATGCCAAGGTGGAAATTTATAACAAGGACGGTCAGCTCATTTACAGCACAAACTATACCCCCGAAATGACGGAAAATATTCCCTTTCCGCTGTCGGAAGCTCCCGTTATTGACGATAAATACAAAACAAACTACGATCAGCTTAACAACGAAAATCTGGAAGTCGGTCAGCGTGGATTTTCTATCGGAAAATATGCCACAGCCGGAATTGAAGTAGACTTTCTGATTCACTATCAGTACACTGATACGGGAGAACGTATCAGCATCGTCATGCAAACCAGTGCCCTGTCGTCCAACACAAGAATCGTGATTCTGATCATGTCGGCAATCACAATCATACTGCTGTTGCTGTCATTGGCAATCATAGGACTTGCATTGTTGCGTCTGACAAAACCGATCAAACAAATGGTGCAGACTGCCGACAAAATGAGCAAACTTGACTTCAGTGAAAAATTACCGCCCACGAAGGTCCTTGAGCTGTCAGAACTATCAGACAAGATCAACACTATGTCCGATACACTCGACACAGCACTGACCGATCTGCAGGCAAAAAACCAAAAGCTGCAGGAAGACATTGAAAACGAGCGCACCCTTGACAACCTGCGTCAGGTCTTTATTTCGGGCGTTTCGCACGAGCTGAAAACCCCCATTGCCATCATTCAGGGCTATGCGGAAGGTGCTCTGACATTCCTGGACAATGACCCGCAGGCTGCAAAAGAATACTGTACGGTCATCATGGATGAATCCGTTCGTATGAACCAGATGGTCATGAAGCTGCTGGAAATCACAAAATACGATTCGGGTGCTTATGTACCTACCAACGAAGTGTTTTCCATTCACAACATGATAGAGGAATGGTTTGCAAAAGAAAGCAACAACCTGACCGAACAAGGCATCACGGCAATCAATGACATTCCCCGCGATTGCTACGGCGAAGGTGACTCCATTATTCTCACATCGGTTGCAAACAACTATCTGTCCAATGCCGTTTCCCATGTGAAAGGTGCAAAAATAATCCGTGTGTACGCGGAAAGTCTGCCCGATATATACAGAATCTGGGTAGAAAACACAGGCAAACCCATTTCCGACAAGGACATTGACAAAATCTGGAACTCTTTCTACCGTGCCGACAAAGCCATGTCCCGTTCGCAAGGTCGGTTTGGTCTGGGGCTTGCCATCGTGGCATCTATTCAGAAGCTGCACGGGCAAAGCTACGGTGTCGAAAACACGGCAACCGGTGTCCGTTTCCGTTTTGACATCAAAAAAGCTGAAAATCCAAACAATAAAGGAATTTAAAAATGCGTAAATTGTATGACAAATTATTTACGGCCCTTCGCAAAGTAAAAATATTCGATAAAATTTTATCATTACCCGTTATTTCAAAACTCATTGAATATGAAGTTCTGATGTATCTCATTTTCGGTGTGCTGACAACGGTTGTCAACTTTGTTGTGTTCTGGCTGTTCGGCAAAATACAGAACAATGAAACGGTACTTTTTTCCGTCGGCGGTTTTGCCCTGAAATGGGTCTATGTTGCCAATGCCGTGGCATGGGTCTGTTCGGTGCTGTTTGCGTTTGTCACAAACAAATTGTTTGTGTTTGAAAGCAAAGCAACAGCCAAAGGGGCTGTCGCAAAAGAAATGGTATCCTTTTTCGGTGCAAGAATTCTTTGTTTTCTGATCTTCGATGTTGCCGTATTTGCACTGCTGATCGAAGTTTTCAAAATGAACGAATACCTTGTCAAAATCGTGAATGCCGTGTTTGTTGTTATATTCAACTATGTGGCAAGCAAACTCGTTGTGTTCAGAAAGAATAAAAACGATGCAACAAAATAAAAAATTATTCTACATCAACCCCCCGCCCCCCAATCTTGGGGGCGAAAAGGTGTTTTTTGTTATTTAAAAACTACTCACAATGTGAGCAGTTTTTTACATAATAACCAAAAAGACAGCCCGCTTTTCTACCTGCAGGCTGTCTTTTTTCATTGACCCGCTTTTTTAATTCTGTTATTATAGAAACAATGGGGAATTGTATATAAACTCCCCTACCGTGAAAGGAGTTATTTTATGCCTATTCATTTTGACATCCCTTTTGTTGACAAAAACAATGAACGCAAAATGCTTGCAGCCCGCATCAAACAGATTATTGATCACCTTGCAGGCAGAATTTTCACAGACAGTGAAAACACGGGTGACTTTTTATTCCGTGACGGACAGTCCGATATTTCCAAAATCAATGACGGCGAATGGACTGCATTCGGCAAAGATGATTTCTGGGGTTACAAAGAACAGTATTGCTGGTTCAAGCAGACCGTGACCGTTCCCGAACGCTTTGCAGGCAAGAAAATCGTTTATGATATCACACCCTTCCCCTCGTTCCGTTGGGAAAACAGAGCACAGCAGTTTATTGTGTTCGTCAACGGCAAAATGGTGCAGGGTGTTGACATGAACCACACATACATCATTCTTGAAGAAAACGCCAAAGGCGGCGAATCCTATGATATTGCCCTGAATGCCTATTGCGACGATTGGGAATTCAGAGGCCCCACACAACTTGCTGCCGCTATAAAAGTGATTGACGATGATGTTGTTGCATTGTATTATGACCTGATCACCCCGTGGGAAACTGCCCACCTGTACAGCCACGATGACCTGCAACGTGTGGACATCATTAAACATCTCAACAATGCCGTCAATTTGCTCGAACTGAACACAACCGACTATGCCGTGTTCAAGGAAAGCGTTGCCAAAGCACGCGCATATATTGAAGAAAACATTTACGGTGTTGACAACGGTGTTTATACCTCTGCAATCGGTCACACGCACATCGACACCGCATGGCTGTGGCGTCTTCGTCAGACCCGCGACAAAACGGGCAGATCCTTTGCAACCGTTATCAACCTCATGCGTGAATACAAGGATTATAAATTCATGTCCCCGCAGGCACAGCTTTATGATTTTGTAAAGCAGGATTATCCCGAGCTGTATGAAGAAATCAAGCAGATGATCAAGGAAGGCCGCTGGGAAGCAGAAGGCAGCATGTGGGTTGAATCCGACACAAACGTGGTTTCGGGCGAATCGCTTGTCCGTCAGTTCCTTGTCGGCAAACGCTTCTTCAGGGACGAATTCGGTGTTGACAACAAAATCATGTGGCTGCCCGACGTATTCGGTTATTCGGGTGCCCTGCCGCAGATCATGAAAAAAGCCGACATCGACTACTTCATGACCACCAAAATTTCATGGAATGAATACAACAAGTTCCCCTTTGACACCTTCATGTGGAAGGGCATTGACGGAACGGAAATTCTGTCGCACTTTATTCCCAGCCTGCGTGCCAATGAAAAAGAGCGATTCCAGACCACCTACAATGCCGACCTCACACCCGATCAGATCATCGGCGGCTGGCAGCGTTATTCCAACAAAGACCTCAACCGCAACGTGCTTTGCTCGTTCGGCCACGGTGACGGTGGCGGCGGACCGACCAGAGGCATGCTTGAAAAAGGTGTGCGCATGGCAAAGGGCATTCAGGGCTGTCCGAATGTAAAGATGGAATTTGCCCGTGATTATTTTGACCGCCTTGCCGAAGAAGTCAAGGGCAGCGACCGTCTTCCCAAGTGGGCAGGTGAACTGTATCTTGAATTCCACCGCGGTACACTCACAGCACAGGCAAGAAACAAAAAATACAACCGCAAGAGCGAGCTTCTGTATCACGATGCCGAAACCCTCTGCAAGCTTGCGCAGGTGTTGACCGGTGCTGATTATCCTGCCGAAGAAATCCTTGAAGCATGGAAGATCATTCTTCTGAATCAGTTCCATGATATCATCCCCGGCTCGTCCATTGCCGCCGTTTATGAGGATTCCAAAGAACAGTATGAAACCATTCTTGCCGACGGCAGAACTCTCATCGACAAAGCCCTCACGGCTATCACGGACGGCATTTGCGTAAAAGAAGACAGTGTTGTTGTATTCAACACCCTCGGCTTTGACAGAACGGATGTTGCCATCTGCGACCTGCCCGACAATGTCTGCGTTTATGACGCTGACGGCACGGCGCTGCCGACCCAGAAAACTTATGACGGCAAGACCGCATTCCTTGCAAAGAATGTGCCTGCAAAGGGCTACAAAGCATTCACACTCAAGGCAGGCACTCCCTGCACCTGCGGAGCACTTGACTTTGCAGATAATACCGTGGACAATGCGTTCTACACGGTGGTGTTTGATACAAATATGAACATCGCACACATGCTCCACAAGGAAAGCGGCAAGTCAGTGGCGCCGGAAGGACAGCTTCTGAACCGCCTGATTGCCTACGAAGACAGACCGCACAACCATGAAGCATGGGACATCAAATGCTATTATGACGAAAAATACTGGTACATTGACGATGTGACTTCCTGCGAAGTCATTGAAAGCGGTGCCGTGCGTACAGTCATCAAGGTCGTCCGTCCGTTCAACCTTTCGACGATCCAACAGTATTTTATCTTCTATCCGCATTCCGACCGCTTCGATATCTTCTATGACATCGACTGGAAGGAAAAGAACATTGCGCTCAAAGCGGATTATCCCGTGGATGTCAATGCCGTCAAGGCAACCTTTGACATTCAGTTCGGCAACCTTGAACGTACCGCACACAGCAACACCACATGGGATTTTGCACAGTTCGAGGTCTGCGGCCACAAGTGGGCTGACCTTTCAGACAACAGCTTCGGTCTGTCCGTGCTCAACGACTGCAAGTACGGTTGGACGGTCAAAGACGGACACATCAAACCGACCCTGCTTCGTTGTGCCACCACCCCCAACCACCTGCAGGACCGCGAACGCCATACCTTCACATTTGCCGTTTATGCCCACAGCGGTGCGGTCGCACAGAGTGATGTTGTCAATCAGGGCTACAGCCTGAATGTACCGCTGTATGCAAAGAAAGCAGATGCACACGAGGGCACACTTGCCGACAGCTTCTCGCTGATTGCGGCGGATGCTGACAATATCTGCATTGAAACGGTGAAGAAAGCGGAAGACAGCGATGCGCTCATCGTCCGTCTGTATGAAACATGGAACAAAGAAACAGTCACATGGCTGTCGTTCGGCAAGCAAGTCAAAGAAATCAGCGAATGCAACCTGCTGGAAGAAAAGGAGGAAGCACTGAAAGTTTGCGAAAATAAACTTCCGATCCGCTTCAGGCCATTTGAAATCAAGACCCTCAAAATCACATTCTGAACCTGAAACACGGGGAGTGACTCAACCCACTCCCCGTACTTTCTGCCTGAAAACATATGAAATATCTTGAAAAACACCCTATGATCATGGTGGTCGTCGGTGTGATCGGCGTTTCCCTGTCGGCAATTTTAGTCCGATTTTCCGACGCTCCCTCAAGTGTCACTGCCGCGTGGCGGCTTTTGTGCACGGTAGCATTGCTCTCCCCCGTTGTGTTCGGTAAAAAGGAAGTGCGAACAGAATTACTTCATCTGACGAAAAAAGAATTGCTGTTGAGTGTGCTCAGCGGCGTATTTTTAGCGGTGCACTTTGCACTTTGGTTTGAGTCCCTGCAACACACATCCGTTGCAAGCTCCACCACCATTGTCTGCACGGATGTGATATGGGTTTCGCTCGGCTTCTGTTTGTTTTTAAAAGGAAAACTGACTTGGAAAGCCGTGCTTGCCATTGCCGCAACCTTTGGCGGAAGTGTGCTGATTGCCCTTGCGGACACCACGGCAGGGATCGGACTTTACGGTATTTTATTGGCACTGTTTGCCGCCATTGCCGCATCCGTTTACACCCTCATCGGCAGAATCGTAAGAGAAACCGTGTCCACCACCGTTTACACATATACAGTGTATGTCAGTTGTACGGTTGTGCTGTTGCTGTTTTGTGCTTTTCAGAAACAGAATCCCATTGCCTACGGCCCAAGAACGGTGCTTATCGGCCTTGCACTTGCTGTGGCATCAACCTTACTGGGACACAGCGTATTCAGTTGGTGTTTAAAATACCTGTCTCCCTCGTTTAGCACCGCCGCTAAACTCTGCGAACCTGTCGGCGCCGCCGTGCTTGCAGTGTTTCTGTTCAAAGAATATCCGACAGGGTTGACCGTTGCAGGCAGTGTGATTATTCTTGTGAGTGTATATTTCTATTCAAGACTTGAACGAAAAGAAGAACCAAAGGAGGATTAACATGAAAAAAGTATTCTGCATTTTGCTTTCTTGCCTGCTGTGCGTGGCGTTCCTGCCGCTGTTTGCATCGGCTGAAACCACAAACAAATCTCTGCAATTCAACGAAAACGGAGAATTTAAAATCATCATTTTCTCTGATATTCAGGACAATGAAGACGTGGAAGAATCCACCATGCAACTTATGCGTGAAACGCTGGACAAATACACAGTCGATCTTGTCATTTTCTTGGGTGACAACAGCGTGGACAGATCGCTTGACGGCTATGCAAAATCCGTTGAAGCTTTTACACTTCCTTGCCGTGAACGCAACATCCCCCATGCGTTTGTTTTCGGCAACCATGATACCGAACTGGATGCAACACCCGAAGAATTGCTCGATATTTACAAGCAATTCGGCACACTGACCTATGATGCAGATCCCGATTTGTACGGTTGCGGCAACTGCAATATCCCGATTTCGTCTTCCGACGGCACAAAGACCGCATTCAACCTGTGGCTGATTGACAGCGGTTCTGCCAACCCCGACAAAGAAACGGGCGGTTATGACTATGTGCGTGAAGATCAGATTGAATGGTACAAAACCACCGCCGCGAAATTAAAAGTCGAAAACGGCGGCGAGGTGGTGCCGTCCATGCTGTTCCAGCACATCATTTTTCCCGAAGTATATGAAACGCTGTATCCGAAATTGCCCTTTACCGCAGGCAAGGATTACACAATAAAAGGAAAAACATATTTCCCCGTACCGTTTTTCAACCGCCATGCGGGCATTATTTTGGAACCCTGCAGTCCTCCCTTTGTTTCGGCAGGTCAGGTCGATGCCCTGCTTGAAACGGGCGATGTGATTGCCGCATTCTTCGGCCATGACCATGTCAATGACTTCACAACCGATTGCTACGGTATTCAGCTGCACAATGTGCCCACGGTGGGTTGCAATGCCTATTCCGATGCCATTTCAAGAGGCTCGGGATTGATTACCCTGCACGAAGATGATATTGAAAATTATGATTATCAGATGATTTATCACTTCGACATGGCACTTGAAGAAGGCTCATTGCTGCCCCGAATCGAAGGCAGGAACAGCACATTCTATTACAAACTTGTCAAATTCTTCCGTCAGAAGATTCTGGACGGTTTCCACAATCTGTTTCTGTAAAACCGAAGGGGCTGCTTACGCAGCCCCCTGTTTTTTATTCACTTTGGGTGGATTCCATTGTGCTTTCGACTGGCTCCTGAATATACAGATCAAATGCATTGATATCCACACCATCACCGACATACTCCACTTTGATTACCGAGTCCGTATCCGACAGCGGCACACCCATTTCCACATAATAAACGGTTTCGCCGTCCTCATTGACCTGCTCGGAAATATTGAGTTCTGTTTCGGTCTTTTTGCCGTTTACAAAAACATACGCTTTCCCGGCAATCAGATCAATCGTTTCAACTACGGAATTTACAATTTCACCGTCTGTCGCGGCATAAGCCACTGCACCGAGGGCAAACAGCACGCTGATTGCTACTGCCGCAACAATAAGTGTTTTTCGCCATGCAATATTTTGTTTTCTTTCTTTCATAGTCATGATCCTTTCCAATGCTTCATCGGCAGGATGAAGGTCTGAAAAGGTTGCAACATATTGTTTTTTACTCATCGATCCATGCATCCCCCAATCGTTCTTTCAGTTTGTTTCTTGCGCGGTTCAACCTTGTTTTTACTGCCGACTCTTTCATTTTCAGCATTTTTGCAATGTCTTTGACAGACAGGTCTTCGTAGTAAAACAAATGAATGACCGCACGTTCTTTTTTTGACAGTTGCATCACAGCCCTGTACAGATCTGCTTTTTCGCTACTGTCCATCTCGGCAGATGAAACAAAAACACAGTCTTCAATATTGATATGCTGTCGGAACGGATGCTTTATATAATTTTTGCTTTCGTTCACACATATGGCTGTCAGCCATTTATCCAGATGCGTTTCATCGGAAAAAGGCTTCGGATGTTTCCACAGCTTTAAAAATACATTTTGCAGAATATCTTCGGCATCGTATGTATTTTTCACAAATGACAGTGCAATGAGATACAACCGTTGGCTGTTTCGTTGCACGGCATCTGTAAATACTTCTTCTGTCATTGTTTCACCGCCTGTAAAAAACGGGTTCGGCTTGCTCCCGTCACCCTATTGAAAGGTCCTTTCACTTATATAACAACCCAAAGGCATAAAAGGTTACAAAAAAATTCCTTAAGTTGACGACATTGCCTGAAAGGGGCGACAAGTATTTGAGGGTCAAATTCACTTTGCAAGTAGCCCGACAAACCGTAATTTACCCTTGTAAATCAAAACCGCCTGTGGTATAATAAAACTGCCAAACAAATCAAATAAACAGAGAACGCAGGTATTTTTTTACAAAAATATCTTTATTTCTGCTTGTCAAAAATATCAGTATTGAGTTTTGCAAAAATGCAAACCCGGCTGATAGATTTTGGCATGCAATGCTTTGTCTGTTTGATTTGTTTGGCGACAATCAAGGGTTTGCGTTTTTCGGTGCGGCACTTGGTTGCCGCACTTTTTTAATTTCAGGAGTTTTTTATGCAGGAATATCTGAACAAAAAGGAAAAAGAAATGCTTGTCTTTCTCGGTGAGAAATATCTGAAATATTATGAAACGCAAATTGACCTTCCGGATCATGATTTTGATGTGTTTGAACGCAGACCTATTGATTTGGTGCAGAACATTCTGGACGGATTGGAAATTCGTGATTATATCTCATTCGGGCGGCTCTATGTCGAGCGTGGTGAGCCTGCGCGCTTTGTTTATTTGAAAGAAAAGGCATTGAATTTGTTTAATTCGGAAGAGTTTGCGAAAATGAAAGAAGAAGCAGAAAAATAGGCTCTTCACGGATAATTGTGGTTTTATCAGTAAATAAAAATTACGGTTTATCACGCAAACCGTAATTTGTTTTTCTTCCTCCCCCAAGTTTCTGTGAACAAAAAAACACATATCCCTGCGTTCCTCAAAAGGATGCAGGGATATGTTTGCGATTTATTTGCAATAGGTATCAATATAACAATCAATGGACTGCTGAATGATTTCTTCCGCTTCTTTGGCACCTTTGAGTTCGTTGACGGCAGTATCCTTGTCTTCGAGTTCCTTGTAAACACGGAAGAAGTGCATCATTTCGTCAAAAATATGGCGGGGCAATTGCTGAATGTCGGTGTAGGTATTATAGGTCGGATCGTTGAACGGGATGCAGACGATTTTTTCATCGTATCTGCCCGAGTCGATCATGGAGATAACACCGATGGGATAGCAACGCACTTCTGTCAGCGGACGGATGGGTTCGGAGCAGAGAATCATAACATCCATCGGGTCAAGGTCATCCGCATAAGTACGCGGAATAAAACCGTAGTTTGCGGGGTAATGGGTGGATGTGTAAAGGATTCTGTCCAGACGCAGAAGCCCCGTTTCCTTATCGAGCTCATACTTGCACTTACTGCCTTTGGAAATTTCGACAACGGCAATAAAATCTCTTGCCGTGATGCGTTTGGGGCTGATGTCATGCCAGATATTCATATTGAACCTTCCTCTCTTTATTCAGTCAGAGCGGCTTCGATGCGGGCTTTGAGAGCCTCCACACCTTCCCCGTTTTCGGACGAAAATGCAATGGTTTCAAGACCGGGTAATTCTTCGGGAATTTCCTGCTCACGCTTTGCACGCTCGGTCTTTTTGAGTTTATCACTCTTGGTCAGTGCAATCACAAACGGAACGCCTGCCGCAGACAGGAAATCGATCATCGTACGGTCATCTGCGGTGGGCTTGTGACGCATATCCACAAGCTGCACAACAAGCTTTATGTTGCGTTCGGACTGAAAATATCCTTCCATGAGATTACTCCAGCGGCGGATTTCGTCGCCTGATCGTTTCGCATAGCCGTAACCGGGCAGGTCTGCAAAACGTACATCTTCACAACGGAAGAAGTTGACCGTTGTGGTTTTTCCGGGAACGGAACTGACACGGGCAAGATTTTTGCGATTAAACAACTTGTTGATCAGCGAAGATTTACCGACATTTGAGCGACCCGAAAACACAATTTCGGGCAGATCGGACACAGGCAACTGCTTCGCCGTACCGTATGCCGCTTCAAAAGTTACGTTATTGTAATTCACCGCTCACACCTCGGTTTCTCTTGTAGTTTTCTTTCGGCGGCAAAAGAATGCCGCTTTTTTCATTTTCTGCCGTTTCAGGCAATTCGCACAAAGCAAGTTCCAACACTTCATCCACATGTCTGACGGGAATAAAGGTAATTTTCTCTTTGACAGCATCGTCAATTTCCTGCAGGTCGGGCACGTTCTGTGCGGGAATGATGACGGTAGGAATGTTCATGCGATATGCCGCCATGGCCTTTTCGCGAAGTCCGCCGATGGCAAGTACTCTGCCGCGAAGGGTGACTTCACCTGTCATGGCGATTTTTGCAGAAACGGGTCTGCCTGTGAGTGCAGACACGAGTGCCGTTGTAACGGTGATACCCGCCGACGGACCGTCCTTGGGCACCGCACCTTCGGGGAAATGGACATGAATGTCTTTCGTTTTATAAAAATCGGAGGCAATGCCGAGGGAATCGCAACGGCTTCGGATGAAACTGACCGCCGCCTTGACGGATTCAACCATCACATCGCCCAGAGAGCCTGTGGTTTCGAGTTTGCCCGTGCCGTCCATAATGAGGGCTTCTGCCTTGAGCAACTCGCCGCCCACGCTCGTCCATGCAAGACCGTTGACAACACCGACAGCATCTTCGTTTTCGTTTGCATCATCGCGGAATTTGCGGATGCCGAGCAAATGTTCAAGCATGCTTTCATCCACAACGGTTTTGCCGCTTTCGCCGTTTGCGATGGAAAGGGTCTTTTTGCGACAAATTTTTGCAATCTGCCGTTCCAGTTTACGGACACCTGCTTCGCGGGTATAGCCTTCAATGACGGCACGAAGTGCACCGTCCGTGACACGCAGGTCATCTTTGGTGAGTGCGTGTTCTTTCATCTGTTTGGGCAACAGATGCTTTTTGGCGATATGGAATTTTTCTTCAAAGGTATAACTTGCAATGTCAATAACTTCCATACGGTCACGCAGGGCATCGGGAATGGCATTTTTGTCATTGGCGGTGGTGATAAACAACACCTGACTCAGATCGACAGGCAGTTCCACATAGTGATCGCGGAAGGAGTGATTCTGCTCGGCATCGAGTGCTTCAAGCAGTGCCGATGACGGATCGCCCTTGACATCGGAACTGAGTTTATCGACTTCATCCAGCAGGATCAGCGGATTCATGGTGCCTGCATTCACAAGTGCATCAATGATTCTGCCGGGAATGGCACCGATATAGGTGCGTCTGTGACCGCGGATCTCCGCTTCGTCACGCACACCGCCCAAAGACATTCTTGCATAATTTCTGCCCGTTGCAGTGGCAATGGACTTTGCAATGCTGGTTTTGCCGACACCGGGAGGGCCTGCAAGGCAGATGATCTGCCCTTTGATTTCGGGCGACACAATGCGTGCGGCGAGCATTTCGGTGATGCGTTCTTTCACATCTTTCAGACCGTAATGATCGCGTTCAAGCACCTTGACGGCTGCGGAAATTTTTGTTTTTTCCTTGCTGTATTTACCCCACGGAATATCGAGACATTTTTCGATGTATGTACGAAGCACGTTTGCATCGGGCGATGCGGGTGACATACGTTGCAGACGTCTGCATTCGCCGAGCAGTTTTTTCTTTGCATTTTCATTCATTGCACTTTCTTCGATCATACGGCGCAGAGAGCTGACGTCATCGCCTTCGGCTTCCCCGAGTTCTTCTTCGATAATGCGCATTTGTTCACGCAGATAATATTCTTTCTGATTACGGTCCATGGCTTCCTGCACACGATTCTGAATATCTTCATCGAGTGCAAGAATTTCTGTTTCCTGTGCAAGTGCCACACACAGAAATTCGAGTCTGTCCATGGGGTCTGCAATGGCAAGAAGATCCTGCTTGATTTCGATGGGAAACAGAATGTTGCCTGCAATTTTGTCGGACAGAACGCCGGGATCATCCGTTTCATACACAGACTGAATCACATCCTCTGCCAACTGCGGAGAATGCATGCAATATTCTTCAAACAGTGCACGGCAACGCATCAGCAAGGCCGCAAGATAAACGGGATCATCCTCAAAATTACGTTCATCCTCAAGCAACTCCACACGGGCGTTCATGAACGGCTTTTTCTGCAGCACATCCACAATAACGCCTCTCTGCTTACCGTCCACAACAACACGCAAGTTGTTTTTGGCCCCCGGGATGCGTACGATCTGTCGCACCTCACCGAGCACGCCGATCTGATACAATCCGTTCAAATCGGGATATTCATCCGCAAAGCCTACCTGCGTTACAAAAAACACTTGCTGCCTTGCATTCATGGCGGCACGAAGTGCGGCAACGGATTCTTTTCTGCCCACGTCGAAGTGCAGGGTCATGTCCGGAAAGAGGACAACCCCGCGCAAAGCGACAACAGGCACGGTTATTTCTTTTTTTACTGTCATATATAAAGCTCCAATTTGGGTAAAATCTGTTTTAATTCCGGGGTTAACCGCCCGAAACGGTGATGCCGCCGAATGCGACATACGGCAGAACACAGGTGCCGTCACAGGAAACTTCCTTTGAAATGCCGACAACATTTTGAAGCATCTGTGCAAGGTTACCGCTGATCATGGTTTCGCTGACGGGATAAGCAATTTTGCCGTTTTCAATATAAAAACTGTTTTTGGCAACACCCGAAAAATCGCCGTTTGTGGCAGGATCGCCACCCGAAAAACGGCAGACAAGAATGCCTTTTTCAATGCCGCCGATGATGTCTTCATAAGACACTTTACCGGGGGGTACACCGATGCAACCGCTTGAGGACGGTGCACGGGAAAGCCCAGTCTTGCGTGCGGCATATTCGGACAGACAAAAATCTTTCAGAATGCCGTTTTTGATAATATCATAATCCTGCGAAATATAACCGTCATCGGTCACACGTTCACCGCAGACAACACGTTCATCATGGGAAATAACACGCAAGGAGAAATTATCATCCGCAACTTTTGTGCCGACCGCATTTTTCCACGGAGAAGTTCCCTCCACAATCACGGAATCTGAGCAGAAATTGTCAATTACGGTCGAAAGCATGCTGTCAAGACAACCGGGTGCGAACAGTGCAACACCTTCAAATTTGCCGTCCAGCGGGCGCATATCGAGTTCCGCTTCGCAACGGGCAAACATTTTGCGGCTGTCGCCGAGATCCATAATGCGGCAATCGGGATCAATATAATCAATACCGAAACTGTTGAACGAGGTTGTTTTATCGCCGTCATGCGCGGAATACATCGCACCGACGGAATAATTTGCATTTTTCTGTGTATACAAAACACCGTTCGTGTTGGCAAGAACACTTTGTCCTTCCACATATTCGGCAATGATCTGTTCGATCATGATTTTGGGAAACTCATTCCCGATATCGTCAAGAAATTCACGCACACGGTCAAAAAACCGATCACGGTCGGGGTTCTTTGTGCCGTCAGCAAAATCGGCATTTTCGGTAAACGATGCAATGCAGTATGCTTCATCCGGAACGGAAACTTCTGCCGACCGCACACATTCAATCGCCGCGGCATCAATATCCTGCTTTTCAAGGCTGTTGATGAAAGCCTGTCCCGTTTTGCCGTCCTTGATGACTTTCATACTCACACCGCTGTTAAAAACACTGCGAAGCAATGAAAACTGACCTGCATCAATGTTGAATTCTTCTTTTTTACCGCTTGAAACGGAACACTGTGCATCATCCGCACCTGCGTTTTTGAGTGCACGGAGAACATATTCGGCTGTTTCTTTTAATATTTTCATCTTGCGTTCTCCTTTCAGCGACCGCCGATATTGACTTTGCACTTGATGGCAGGACCGCCCATGGAAACCGCCATCGGCTGTTTCTTGCCGCAGAAGCCCGCAAAGTCCCATTCGATTGTATCGGACAACATATCGACCGTTTTGAGCATATTGAATGCAACCCCCGAAATGGTTGTATCCCGAAGTGCTCTGCCGAGTTTGCCGTTTTTAATTTCATATCCCATGCAGACACCGAACATGAATTCACCCGTTGTGTCTGCCTGTCCGTTGGCGGTACGGGTCAGATAATATCCGTTTTCGACGGATGCGATCATATCTTCCAGTTTGTCTTTACCGGGAAGCACCGCGGTATTACGCATGCGGATAAGGGGTTCATCCGCAAAACCGTATGCCCTTGCATTGCCGCAGGGCTTGACACCGAAGTGTGCGGCACTTTCAAGGTTGTTCATATAACCGACAAGGATACCGTCTTTGATCAGCACGGAATCTTCGCACAAGGTTCCTTCGTCGTCAACATATACAGGAAGCGGGGCAGGTTGTCCGAGTGCGGTGTGGGCAAAATCCACCATGTTGACAATAGGGGAAGCCACCTGCCGGTTGAGATTGCTTGCAGCAACCGAGCCAGACAGAACAAGGTCTGCTTCCACGGTATGCCCGACAGCTTCGTGTGCGACCATACCTGCCACGGCAGAACCGATGATGCAGTCGCACATACCCGCATCCGGGAACACACCTTCTTTTTTCTGCATGAGTTCTTCATACAGCGAATCAATGCGGTCGGTGTATTGCATCGGATCATCATAAAAATCACAAAAACTGCCGGCTCCGCCGCCGATGATGTCAAAAAGTTCCACCGTGTCGCCGTCTGCGGTTTCTGCCGCCATGGAGATAATATAATACGTTCTCGGAAAAAGTTGATGGGCAAAACTGCCCGTATCGGTGTGCAGAATTTTTTCAATACAACCGCTTCTGACACTGACCGTACGGCTTGCAAGGTCGGGATATTTGCTCTTGATATAACCATCCACCGCATTTGCATAATCAATCAGTGTTTTTTGTTCAACATCTTTAAATGTAAGCGAAGTGGTATATTGTACGGGCTCTGCCGCCTGAATAGGCGGTTTACCCAATGAAAGTTTGCGATCCATGAACAATGCATTGTCGCGGGCGGCTTCCAATACGGCACGGACACTTTCTTCGTTGTATTCGCCTTTTGAGGAAAATCCCCACAGACCGTTTTTGTAAACTCTTGCACAGACACCGCCCGTACGGGTGCGGGTATTATTGACAAGATTGCCGCCGACCAAGGTGACAGAACGGTTAAAAGCCTGTTGTGCACGGATTTCCGTATGCTGTGCCGCACCGTCGGCATATTTGAGAATATAATCGTTAAGCAAGAAATACCACCCCATTTTGCATTGTTTTGTTATTATACCACATTTATATATATAAATTCAATATATATTTTTTAATAAAACACTTTACATTTTAAAAATTATTTGGTAAACTATTTAATTAGTTTTTTATTGAAAGGAGATTTTTATGCTCTATACATCTACAAGAGATAACAATCTGTCCGTTTCGTCTGCACAGGCGATCGAAAAGGGGATTTCCGTCGAAGGCGGTCTGTTTGTCCCTACCGAAATTCCCTGCATCGACAAGGATTTCCTCAACGATCTGAAAAACAAATCCTACATTGAACGTGCCAAAGCAGTTCTTTCTTTGTTTCTGACCGACTACACCGAAGAAGAACTCGACCACTGCATCACGGGTGCTTACGGCACCGGTTTTGCACACGAAGATGTTGCCCCCGTCGTGAAACTGCACGACAATGTGCATATTCTTGAACTGTGGCACGGCCCGACCTGTGCATTCAAGGACATGGCACTGCAACTGCTTCCCTACCTGCTGACCACCGCTTCCAAAAAAGGCGGCAGCGACAAGCAGATCGTCATTCTTGTTGCCACCTCCGGCGACACGGGCAAAGCCGCGCTTGAGGGCTTCAAAGACGTAGACGGCACACGCATTCTCGTCTTCTTCCCCAATGACGGTGTCAGCCCCATGCAGAAACTACAGATGACCACCCAGGCGGGCAACAATGTCGGCGTATCCGCTATTTACGGCAACTTTGACGATGCACAGACGGGTGTGAAAAAGATTTTCACAAACCCCGAAATCCGTGCTATTCTCGACGAAAACGGTTTTGCATTCTCGTCTGCAAACTCCATCAACTGGGGCAGACTGGCTCCGCAGATTGTTTACTATTTTTCCGCTTACTGCGACCTGCTCAAAAAGGGTGAGATCGCAAACGGTGAAGAAATCAATATTGTTGTTCCCACGGGCAATTTCGGCAATATTCTTGCCGCTTATTATGCCGAAAAAATGGGACTTCCCGTCAAAAAACTCATCTGCGCATCCAATGCCAACAATGTGCTGACTGACTTCCTCACCACCGGCACATATGACAGAAATCGTCCCTTCCATACAACCGTTTCTCCCTCAATGGACATTCTCATTTCTTCCAACCTCGAAAGACTGCTGTATGACCTTTGCGGTAAAAATGACGAACAGCTTCGCGCATGGATGACATCGCTCAACGAAACGGGTGCTTACACCGTCAGTGAAGATATTCTCAAACAGATCAAAGACCTGTTTGCCGCAGGTTGCTGTGATGACGAAGCCACGGCAAAGACCATCGGTGAAGTCTATAAAACCTATAATTATCTTTGCGATACACACACCGCCGTTGCTGTTAACGTGTATGAAGAATACCGCAAGCAGACGGGTGACACTGCCCCTGCCGTGATTGCCTCCACAGCAAGTCCGTTCAAGTTCAGTGCCGCCGTTCTGGATGCCGTTTCCGACGAGGCACTTCCCGCCGACGAATTCTCTATGGTAGAAGAACTGCAGGCAAAAACCGCCAACAACGCCCCTGCACAGCTGCTTGCACTCAAGGGCACAACACCGCGCTTCACGGGCATCTGCACCAAGGAAGAAATGCGCAAAGTTGTATTCGATATGCTCGGCATCTGAATAAAAGATCGCCGCGAAACAACTGCTTCGCGGCACTTTTTTCACTTATTCACAGCATCCGTTTTTACGGTTGAGTTTAAAGGTTTCGCAAGCTGTTTCGCTGCAACTGTTTGCATTCTGCGTGCCGACGGTGATGTCGCCTGCCATGCAGCGGCTGTCCGTTGTATGGTACTCACAGTTTTTAACGGTACAGTGAATATGCTTGATTTCTTTCTTTTCCATTCAACAACACTCCTTTCGTGTTTGTTATTATTCTGACCGCTTTTTTTGAATTTATAAGCGGATTAAACGGAGAAAAAAATGGCACTTTTTACGATTGGCGATACCCATTTGTCTTTCGGTACGGATAAACCGATGGATATTTTCAAAGGGTGGTCGGATTATACCGACCGCCTTGAAAACACGTGGCGTGCCATAGTAAAGGAAGAGGATACCGTAGTCATTCCCGGTGATGTTTCGTGGGGTATGAGCCTGCAATCCGCATTGCCGGATCTGCAATTTTTAAACAGCCTGCCCGGCACAAAAATTCTCGGCAAAGGCAACCACGATTACTGGTGGGAAACCATGCGCAAAATGACAAATTTTATTGAACAGAATGAACTTTCCACCATAAAGATTCTGTTCAACAATGCGTATCGGATTGACGATTTTACCGTATGCGGAACAAGAGGCTGGTTCTTTGATGCAGAAACGGAAAACGTGGAAAAAATCCTCAACCGCGAAGCAGGCAGACTTCGTATGTCACTCGATGCGGCAATGCAGCTCGGCGGTGAACCGATCGTGTTTCTGCACTATCCGCCGTTGTACGAAGACAAAATCTGCCGCGAAATTTACGACGTGCTTCTCGAATACAATGTAAAGCGTTGTTATTTCGGCCACCTGCACGGGCTTTCGGGCAGCAAGTATTCGCTTTTTGAACGTGACGGCATCCGTTTTTCGCTCGTTGCGGCTGATTTTTTATCATTCTGCCCAAAAATTGTGTCCTTATGAGCCGTTTTATATTCACCTTTTTTTTAAATTACTATAGATTTATTTATTTACTTTTGTTATAATGAGAAAGATAATTTGCGCGGTAAACACCGCACAGGAGGAAAAAATATTATGAGTCTTAAATCTGCTGAAAAAACCGGCACCAACGAATTCACCCTTGAAATCTCCATTGACGCTGCTTCTTTTGAAACGGCTGTCAACAAAGTCTACAACCGCGAAAAAGGCAAGATCAATGTGCCCGGTTTCAGAAAAGGAAAAGCTCCCAGAGCATTCATCGAAAAGATGTACGGCGAAGGCGTTTTCTATGATGACGCTCTTGAACTTGCATTCCCCGATGCTTATACCGCGGCAGTGGCAGAGGCAGGCATCTCTCCCGTTGATCAGCCCCGTGACTTCGACATCAAGTCCGTCGGCAAAGAAGGCGTTGAACTGACCTGCAAGGTCACCGTCAAGCCCGAAATCAAAGTTGAAAACTACAAAGGCATCTCCGCTCCCAAGGCAGCCGTTGAAGTAACTGATGAAGAAGTGGAAGCAGAATTCAACAGCAAACTGGAAGCCAACGCAAGAATCACTCCCGTTGAAGACAGAGCCTCCAAGATGGGCGACATCACCGTTATCGACTTTGAAGGTTTCGTAGACGGCGTTGCATTTGAAGGCGGCAAGGGCGAAGAATATGAACTGACCCTCGGTTCGGGCAGTTTCATCCCCGGCTTCGAAGAACAAGTCGCTGACAAGAATATCGGCGAAGAATTCGACGTCAACGTTACTTTCCCCACCGAATACACCCCCGAACTTGCAGGCAAAGAAGCTGTTTTCAAGTGCAAACTGCACTCCATCAAAGAAAAGGTTCTTCCCGTTGCTGATGACGAATTTGCAAAGGATGTCAGTGAATTTGACACCATTGCAGAACTCAAGGAAGATATCAAGAAGACCATTCTTGACAGAAAAGAACAGTCCGCACAGAGAGATTTCGAAAATGCTGTTTTCGAAAAACTGGCCGACCTTGTTGAAGGCGAAATCCCCGAAATTATGTTCGAAAACCGTGTCAATGACATGATCAACGAATTCTCCTATCGTCTGCAGAGCCAGGGGCTTTCCATGGAAATGTACATGCAGTACCTCGGCATGGATATGGATGCTCTCAAGGAAAACTATCGTTCCGCCGCTGAAAGAGAAGTCAAGATCAGCCTTGCTCTCGAAAAGATCGCTGACATTGAAGGCATCGAAGTTTCTGCAGAAGAAGTGGAAGCTGAATATGCAAAAATGGCTGAAATGTACGGTGTTGATGCTGAAACCGTCCGCAAGGCAATTGCCGCTGACAGCGTAGAAGCACAGCTCAAGGGCAACAAGGCAAACGCAGTCATCACCGACAACGCTGTTGTTGAAAAAGCAAAGAAGAAAGCCGCTTCCAAGAAAAAGGCTGCTGAAGACGGTGAAGAAGCCGCTGAAAAGCCTGCAAAGAAGACCACCAAGAAGGCAAAGAAAGACGAAGCAGAAGAAGCTGCTGAATAAAATACCTGTTTTTGCCAATACTTCCGATATATTCCGTTACCCTACTCCAAGGAGGCAAATAACATGTCTTTACCTATTTATGATGCTCTTGTTCCGACCGTTATTGAACAGACAAACCGCGGCGAACGCGCTTATGATATTTTCTCCCGTCTGCTCAATGACCGCATCATTGTTCTTTCCGATGAAGTCAACGACGCAACCGCAAGCCTTGTTGTTGCACAGATGCTCTTCCTGGAAGGGCAGGATGCCGAAAAGGACATTTCTTTTTACATCAACAGCCCCGGCGGTTCCGTGACCGCAGGCATGGCAATTTATGACACCATGCAGTACATCAAGTGCGATGTTTCCACCATCTGCATGGGGCTTGCCGCAAGCATGGGCGCATTCCTGCTGTCCTCCGGCACAAAAGGCAAGCGTTACTGCCTGCCCAATGCCGAAGTGATGATCCACCAGCCTCTGGGCGGTGTCAAAGGTCAGGCAACCGAAATCGAAATTGCCGCACAGCACATTCTGCGCACAAAGCAGAAACTCAACCGCATTCTTGCCGAAAATACCGGCAAGGATATTGAGATTATCACCGCCGACACCGAACGCGACAATTGGCTGACTGCAGAAGAAGCCTGCGCATACGGTCTGGTTGACAAGGTGCTCTACAAGAGATAAAAAATTCAGACAAAAGGGAGTTCGATCAAAACTCGCACTCCCTTTTCTTCATTCCATTACGGAGGAAAAAACTTTGGCTAAATACGAAGACAAAGACAAGCCCATCCGCTGTTCATTCTGCGGCAGAACACAAGATCAGGTATCCATGCTCATTCAGGGGCCGGGTGCTTATATCTGCGACGAATGTATTGAAAATTGCCGTGCGATTATCGAAGACGGTGATCTGACTACAGATGCAAAACCAAAAAAACATTCGCGTTCAAACGCACCCCGTCTGCTTCCGAAACCGCAGGAACTCAAGGCAAAACTGGATGAATACGTTATCGGGCAGGATACGGCAAAAATTGCCCTGTCCGTCGCCGTTTACAACCATTATAAGCGAATTTTCCGCAAAGTAAAAAATGATGATGTGGATATTCAGAAGAGCAATGTTCTTCTGCTCGGTCCGACCGGTGTGGGCAAAACATTCCTTGCACAGACACTTGCAAAGACCCTCGACGTTCCCTTTGCCATTGCCGATGCCACCACATTGACCGAAGCCGGTTATGTCGGTGAAGACGTTGAAAACATTCTGCTTCGCCTGATTCAGGCTGCTGATTTTGATGTGGAACGTGCGGAACGCGGCATTATTTATGTGGATGAAATCGACAAAATTGCCCGCAAATCCGAAAACACCTCCATTACCCGCGATGTCAGCGGTGAAGGTGTGCAGCAGGCTTTGCTGAAAATTTTAGAAGGAACGCTTGCAAATGTTCCCCCGCAGGGCGGCAGAAAGCATCCGCAACAGGAATTCATTCAGATCGACACATCCAACATCCTCTTCATCTGCGGCGGTGCATTTGACGGTATTGAAAAGATCATCGAAAAACGTATGGGCAACAAAGTGCTCGGTTTCGGTGCCCAAATCAAGACAAAGGCTGATTTTGATCAGGATTTCATCATGTCCAGAGCCATCCCGCAGGATCTCATCCGTTTCGGCCTGATTCCCGAACTCGTCGGCAGAATGCCCGTTCTTACAAGCCTTGAAAATCTCAACAAAGAGGCACTTGTTCGTATCATCCGCGAACCGAAAAATGCGCTTCTCAAACAATACAGTGCATTGTTTGCCATTGATAATGTGGAACTGCAGTTTGAAGAAGATGCCCTGGAAGCCATTGCAGAATCCGCACTTGAAAAGAAAACGGGCGCACGCGGGCTTCGTGCCATTATGGAACAGGTTTTGTTGCCGATTATGTATGAAACCCCGTCTGACAAATCCATTGTTCGTGTAACCGTTACCCGTGACTGCGTGGAAAACGGCGCGGCTCCGCTTATTGAACGTGACACATCCCGCCTGGAAGGTCCCATCAGCGGTCATCTTCCCGCAGAATTGGCATAAAAAAACAATCAAAATAAATCGCCGCCCTCCGCAAACAGGATGACGGCGATTTTATTTGCCCGGAATTTAAAAAAAAGAAGAACTGTCAGGAAATCTTTTTCATACGCAGACGCAGTTTGTCTGCAATCATTGCGATGAATTCACTGTTGGTCGGCTTTCCTCTTGAATTCTGTACGGTATAGCCGAAATAAGATCCCAACACATCCAGATCTCCTCTGTCCCACGCAACTTCAATTGCATGACGAATGGCACGTTCCACGCGGGAAGAGGTTGTATCGTATTGTTTGGCAACCGTGGGATACAGCACTTTTGTAACAGAATTGAGCATTTCCGTATCGGACACCGACAGAATGATTGCCGTGCGCAGATACTGATAGCCTTTGATATGTGCCGGAACACCGATCTGATGCATGATATCCGAAACAATAATTTCAAGATCCGGTTCGGTTGCCACCTGCCGGGAAAGCGGTTGTGCAACGGATTTCAGGCTTGACCAACCGCTGAGTTGCACCACCCGTTCCGCAAGCAATTCCGGTTCAACGGGTTTCAGAAAATAGTAATCTGCTCCGTTGGCAAGCACCTGCTGTTCAAAACGGGGATTGTCCACCCCGGACAGTAAAATACACATCGGTTTCTGATTCAGATGCAAAGTCGGCAGACGGGTGAGTACACCCAATGCATCCAGATGTGACATAACGGCATCCAGAATCACAATATCGGGCGCTTGTGTGCGGATGATATCCAGAATCTGCAATCCGTCTTTCGGTGCAATTGTAACGTCATAGCCGTATGCGGTCAGTGCCGCACAGCAGCGCTGTGTAAAATCTCCGTTTTCTTCTGCAATCAAAATTTTTCTTTGTTTTGACATGGCTTGTCCTTCCTTTCGTAATTGGCTATTATTTCCAATTTCTGCCATATTTTACCATATCATTTTCAGTTTTGCAAGGGGTTTTGTAAAAATAATTGGAAATTTTTGGGAAATTTTTTCCTACTTCCATTTTTTGTTTTTTTGTGCTACAATGGAATTAAATACAAAACGGAGGAGATTCAATATGAGTGAAATAATCCGCATCGGCATTATCGGCAACGGCGGTATTTTCAAAGGCGCCCATCTTCCCTTTTATATCCGCGACAAGCGTGTGCAGGTCGTGGCTCTTTGTGACATCCGCAAGGAACGCGCCGAATGGGCAAAAAATAAACATTTCAAACAAGCGGCAGTGTATACCGATTACAAAGAACTGCTGAAGGACAAAACCATTGATGCCGTTGACATCTGCACCCCGAACTACCTGCATTCCATCATTGCTGTGGATGCATTTGCCGCAGGTAAACACGTTTTTTGCGAAAAACCCGATGCAATCAACGTGGAAGAAGCCCTGAAAATGAAAAAAGCCGCCGATGAGGCAGGCAAAACATTGATGATCATGCGCAACAACCGTTGGCTTGACATTTCTAAAATTGCAAAAGAAATGTCTGAAAACGGTGAATTCGGCGACATCTACGCCGCTCGTTGCGGATGGATCCGCAGACGCGGTATTCCAGGAAAAGGCGGCTGGTTCACAACCAAAGCCATGTCCGGCGGCGGTCCGCTGATTGACTTAGGTGTGCACATGATCGACCTTGCCATCTGGCTGATGGGCAATCCCAAACCGGTTTCCGTCAGCGGCGGCACATTCTGCAAATTTGCAGACAACGATGTATCCGACTCCGTCAACTCCAATTTCGGCGACAAAGTCGAAGGCGGTACATTTGACGTAGAAGACCTTGCCATGGGTATGATCCGTTTTGAAAACGGTGCGATTCTGCAGATTGAATTCAGCTGGGCATCCAATGTTGCAAGAGAAAAATCCTTTGTGGAACTGCGCGGGTCCAAGGCAGGTATTGATTGGTCACAAAGTCGCATGAAGATTTTCACCGAAGCCAACGGCAAACTCAAAACCATCCGCAAACAGCGTAAAACCGCATCAGGCGGTCATGACAAAAACCTGGCACATTTCATTGATGTTATCACAGGCAAAGCACAGCCTGACTTTGTTCCCGATCAGGGCATTGACATGATCAAGATTCTGACGGCGATGTACAAATCCGCCGAAACGGGAAAAGAAATAGAATTATAAAAATGCAAAAAGATTGCCTCACACGGGGCAATCTTTTTTTTGCAAATTACGGTTTAGCGGGGAGTTGGGGAGTCAATCATGGGGACGGCTACTGTGATTGACATAATCATTTTTCCAAAATGTCAATCGCAGTACTGTCCCCTGATTTACGACCACGCACAAATTTAAA
>SVOJ01000026.1 GCA_015066385.1 Oscillospiraceae bacterium | reverse complement strand
CGGTTGACATGGGGATTAACATAGGGGTTGCCCATGGTAATGTTGATAAGCGGCATACCGAGATCAACGAGTTCTTTAACAAGACGGACAGGTTCGGTAAAATCGGGAGTCAGTCTTCCGTCTTTGTTGACACCGAAGCCGTAAGGATATGGGAATCCGTCATATATATTCAGTCTTGTTGTAACAATGAAATCTTTGGAACATTTTGCAATTGCCTTCTGCACACTTTCACGA
This sequence comes from Oscillospiraceae bacterium, assembly GCA_015066385.1. Classification (GTDB taxonomy): domain Bacteria; phylum Bacillota; class Clostridia; order Oscillospirales; family Acutalibacteraceae; genus RUG806. Next base: position 36,748 of record SVOJ01000026.1, on the reverse strand, counting down.
AGCAATCTTGTACGGTTTTCAAAACTGCCGCCGTATCTGCCCGGACGGTTATATGCCGACAGCAGTTCACTGTTGAGATAACGGTGACAGCACTTGATATCCACTCCGTCAAATCCTGCCTGTTCGGCAAGTACGGCAGCATTGCTGAGCATTTCGGAAACAGAATTGAGATATTCGTCTGATACAATACGGTCAGCGGAAATCGGATTCCCTTTTTCAAACAATGGATTGTTATAGGCAATCAGCGGGGCGGGTGTGCCGCGAGGCTTGGAATAGCGTCCCGAATGCGTGAGCTGACAGATGATAAGCGGTGCATAGCCGTTTTCACGCAGACAGGTTTCACGGATCATATTCACCGCAGCCGAAAAGGCGGAAACATTTTCTTTTGTGATCCAAAGCTGTCGCGGATTGGCTCTTGCTTCTTCGCAAACGGCGGTCGCCTCAAACCAGATAATACCCGCTCCGCCTTTTGCAAAGCGTTCATATCGGCGTAAGGTCAGCGAATCGGGAGCTCCGTCCGAAGTGCCGTCACAGCCCTCCATTGCCTGATAGCAGATGCGGTTGGGGGCTTCTCTTTTGCCGACACGAAGTGATGTTGCCAGAACAGAAAAATCATCCGCATAAGGCAGTGTCACACCTGTCTGTTCGCACAAGGAAAGTAAATGTTCTTTATTTTTCGGGATCTCAAACATAACAACCCCTCCTTCTTTCTTCTACTATACAAGAAATTTCTTTTCTTGACAATAGGATAAATATATTTTATCATGGAAATAAGCATGATTGTAAAGGAGATTTTCCATGAATTTTCAGAAGGCAGTTGAACTGTATTTACAAAATCCCGCCAAAGAGAACCTTGCTGACCTTGCACAACAGTTGTGCAAGGAGATGACAACAAACGAAAAAATAAAGATGCTTCGCGGTCATGCAATGAGCGCAACGGTCAAAAATGTGTTCAAATATGCCCGTTATTACAATGCAACCCCCTACGGTGCGGGTGGTTGCAAGCGTTTGGGAATTCCCGAAGTTCGGTTCACAGACGGCCCGCGGGGTGTTGTCATGGGCAAATCCACCTGTTTCCCCGTTTCGATGCTCAGGGGTGCGGCTTTTGACGATGACCTCGAATACCGCATCGGTGAAGCCATTGCAAAAGAAGCATTGGCACAGGGAGCTAACTATTTTGCCGGCATCTGCATCAATCTGTTGCGTCATCCCGCATGGGGCAGAGCACAGGAAACCTACGGCGAAGATCCGTATCTGCTTGGCAGAATGGGAGTTGCCCTTACCAAAGCCGTGCAGAATTACGGCGTGATGGCATGTCCGAAACACTATGCACTCAACAGCATTGAAGATCTGCGTTTTTCGGTGGATGCAAAAGCAGACGATGAAACGCTGCGTGACGTATATCTTCCCCACTTCAAAAAGTGTGTGGATGCGGGTGCACTGTCCATCATGGCGGCTTACAATAAGGTGAACGGCACCTACAGCTGTGACAGCAAAGAACTATTGACGGATATTCTTCGCAACGAATGGGGATTTGACGGATTCGCCATTTCCGACTTCTTCTTCGGCATTCACGATGCCGCACAGGCTGTCAACGCAGGTCTTGACATCGAAATGCCGTATACATTCAAATATGCCTCACTTCCCTTGCTTCTGAAAACGGGTAAGGTGAGCATGGCAACGGTTGACCTTTCGGTACAACGCATTTTGCGTGCACTGATCGTGAATGAACCCAACACAAAACCCCAGCCTGAAAGTGTTGTTTTGTGTACAGAGCACAGAGCATTGGCAAAAGAAGCCGCACAAAAAGGCATTACATTACTTAAAAACAAAGATCAATGCTTACCGATCGCCGCTGACAAAGCAATAGCCGTCATCGGCAGATATGCAGACAAAGTCAACGTGGGGGATCACGGCTCGAGCAATGTATACAGCCCCTACACCGTCACCCCCTACAAGGGTCTTCTTCGCCGTTTCGGGGCTGAAAATGTGAAACTGTATAACGGTTGCGATCTTGACAAAGCCCTTGACCTTGCAAGCAGCTCGGATTATGCCGTTGTTTGTGTAGGCAGTGACTATCTGCAAGAGGGTGAATTCCTTGTAAATCTCGGTGAGGTCAAGAAAAAACCGCAGGGTGCAGGCGGCGACAGAGAAAGTCTTCGTATTCCGCTTGAAGATATTGCACTCATCCGTGCCGTTGCACAAAGTAAAGCAAAGCTCATTGTCAACATCATGGGCGGCAGTGCGTATGTTATTGACGAATGGGATACCCTTGCAGACGGCATTGTGATGAGTTATTACAGCGGTCTGGAGGGCGGTACGGCACTTGCCGACATTCTGTCGGGCGATGTCAACCCCTCGGGCAGACTTCCCTTTACGATTGCAAAAGATGAAAAAGATTATCCCGATTTCCGCAGAATCGGGGACGATACAAAAGAAATCCGTTACGGTTATTACCACGGCTATACGCTGTTTGAAAAAGAAAATATCACCCCTGCCTATCCGTTCGGTTTCGGTCTTTCCTATACCGATTATTCAATTTCCCGAGTGAAAGCCGAATGCAAAAACGGTGAAGTCAAAGTACATTTTGCCGTAACAAATAAAGGTTGCATGGCGGGTGAATGCCCTGTGCAGATCTACGCTTCTTCGACAAAAAAGAAACGTCCCGTCAAACTGCTCAAAGGCTTCAAACGCATTTACACAGAACCCGGTCAGACCAAAAAAGCAACCGTTACCATTCCCCTTTCCGACCTTGTTTTTTACAATGCAAGTACCAAGGAATATGCAACGGATGACACCTATATTTTCCATGTCGGTTTGCACTCTGCCGACACAAAACTTTCGACGGCGGTGGATGTAAAATGACAGGATTCAACTCCGTAACCTTCCGAAAAAAAACGATAGACGAAATTCTGCACCTTGCACAGGAAACAAAAACCGAATGCATCGAATGGACGGGTGATGTGCATGTGACGAATGTGAACATTGCAAAGGAAACCGCTAAAAAATGTGACGATCTCGGCATTGCACATTCGTCTTACGGCAGTTATTACCGTACCGCCCACACGGACAGAACTGAACTGGAACGCTATCTTGAAATCTGCTGTGCCCTGCAGGCAGACACACTTCGCATCTGGGCAGGTCACAAGGACAGTGCACAGTATTCGGAAGGCGAGTGGCAAACCGTCAGAGAGTGCATTGCAAAAGACGAAGAACTTGCCGCAAAATACGGCATCACACTTGCGTTTGAATTTCACCCGAACACCATGACCGACAGCGGCAAAGCCGCATTGCGGCTTCTTGAACTGTGCAACACCACCCGCACCTACTGGCAACCGAGATACCTCGGCAAGGACGAAGAAAATTTGTCCTGCGTGGCGCATATTGCAAAGAATGTGCACCTGTTTTATTGGGATCTGCTCGGTGCACGCCGTTGCCTTTTAAGCAAAGGTGAACGCAAGGTAAAAGGATTTATCGACACGCTCAAAGCCAACAACTTTGACGGCAATTACTATCTTGAATTCTGCAAAAATGACGACGAAGACTGTTTCCGAAAGGACATGCAGACACTTTTGCAGTTGACAAAATGAGGTTTTTATGAAACACCCCTTTGCCATCAACAGCTACATGAACAGCCTGTTCGACTCGGTTTACAAGGACCCTTTTGCGGATGCATATGACCGTGATTCTGCGGTTGCAGCCTGTGATCGGATCAAACATGAAGCCGAAGCGATTTTTGCCTTGGACAAAATCCCCGGCAGGCTTAAGAATTACAAAATTGAATGCATCAGCGAAACCGACAGAGGCTGTTTTGTGCAACAAAAACTTGCAGTGACTTACTGCGAGAATTTGACCATGCCCGTTTATCTGCTGATGCCGAAGAAAATAAAAGAAAAAGCCCCCTGCACGGTCGCTCTGTGCGGACACGGCTACGGGGTACGGCAGATTCTGGGGACAAGAAAAAACGGCAAGCCAAAGTTATTGCCGTTTTTCGATGAATATCAAAAACAATTTGCCGTAAAACTTGCCGAAAAAGGTTGCATGGTTGCCGCCCCCGAGTTGTTCGGATTCGGCGAAATGAAGTTGGAAAAGGATTTTAAAATTCCGTTTTATTCGTCTTCCTGCAAAACCGTATCGAGCCATTTCCTGCCCTTTGGCATCACCACGGCAAGCATGCGTATTCTGCAGGCAAAAGTGTGTGCCGATATCCTTTTGCAACAGGAAAAAGCGGATGCAAACAGGCTCGGCATCATGGGCATTTCGGGTGGCGGTTTGACCGCGTTGTATGCTTCGGTGCTCGATGAACGGTTCAAAAGAATCTGCATTGCGGGGTATGTGAATTCCTTCAAAACAAGTATTCTGAACATGTGGCATTGCCCCGACAATTACTTCCCCGATGTAATAAACACGGGTGATATTGCCGACTTTGCATGTGCACTCGCACCGCGTGTTTTAATAACCGAAAGCGGCAAAAAAGACCCGTTGTTCCCCTTGGACGGCACGCTGCCCGCCATCGAAAAAATCCGCCGTGTTTATTCTCTGCTCGGTGCAGAACACAATTACACAGCGGATGTATTTGACGGAAAACATCAGGTGCACGGCACACAGAGCTTTCGTATTCTTTCAGAATAAAAAATCAGATATTGTTACTGCGGTAGTCTTCCAGTTCTTTTTGGAAGGCTGCCGTTTTGTCATATCCGCAGCCGAACATTTCGGGGCAGAAACCGCGATACACGCACTCACGCACCATGCAGTGTGCAAGTTCGGGTTCGCACTTGGCAACCTCATCTTTGACCATCTGCCATGCAGCACGGGTTTCGGGACTGGCACAGGTGCAAAGGCGCTTGCGGGAAATGTTGATCATGGTCTGACCGTCGCATTCGCATTCGTGCGAAACGGGTGCATCCTGTGTTTTTGCGGTGCGGTCTTCCCCTGTGCGGTCACTTCGCTGACTTTTTACAAAGTGCTCAATGCCGATTTTATGGCGCACAAAATGCACACTGACCCAGTAAGGAAGATCAACCCAGCGCCATGAAAATTTAAGTTTGCGGATGGGGGAATGTTCGGCACGGATGAGTTTCAGTTTCCATTGGGAATCGGGATATTTGCCTGTCGCCTTGCCGATGGTGTTCATGGTGGCATCCTTGACATCCTGCCAGTTATCTTCATGCTTGAAATTTTCGATATGTGTCATAAAAACCCTCTTGTTATCAAGTTTTTGTAATATTGTATCACATTTGTTGCACATTTGCAACATAAAAAGTCTATTCGTAAATCCAAACAGTCACACGCGGTTTGCCTTTTCGCGAAACGGATTCAACACCGCCGTAGCGGAACCGTCCGAACCCGCGTACGGAGATAACAGCCTGTTCGGGTGCGATACGACTGCCTTGCATCAGCTTACCGTTGACAAACACCTTTTCATGGCGGAACAATTCTGCGGCGGTTTCACGCGAGAGATTAAACACGGCAGCAATCACACAGTCAAGCCGTTCGGAGGCAACAAGAAAAACTTCTTCACGCATGGCAGTACCGACCCCGTCTGGTAAGGCTTTAATGCGTTCGCAATCGAGCACGGTGTGTTTTGCCGAAGACAGTTCCCTGCAAACAAGATCCGCCATCTGATCGACAACAAAAACAAAGGCAATATTGTCTTTTATGTAAATATCCCCGACTGTACTTCGTTCAATGCCCAGTCCCATCAATGCACCCAACACATCACGGTGCGAAAGTGCATCCGCATACTTCTGTGAACGGGGCGTCAGGCGAAGAAGCGTGATCGGAAACGGCTGTTCATAGCCACAGATTTCTTCCGAGCCGAATCGTACCATCCTGCGTTCGGCATCTTCGCATCCGCCATACAGTTCAAGTCCCGCAAAGGAAAGATTTTTCTGTTCTTTGAGCAGGAGATTTTGTTCATGCAACCCCAAAAAACCCGTAAAACGGTACTTTCCCGTCTTGCAGGCCTGTTCGGCAAGGTCATATAAACGATTGACAAAAACAGATTCATCATTTTGCATGCTTTTCACCCGCAACAATTGTAGCATACAACAAATCAAATAACAAGTTTTTCTTTTTTGCACAATAGAGGTCTTGCAAATTTGTTAAAGTAACCAAAATATTTATAATATAATTTTATAAAAAGCAAAATTGTTGAAACGGATAAAAAAAAGTGATAAAATAAATTTATCTGTAATTAAATTGCGGTGTGTGAGAAAGATGAAAATCGAAAAACTACAAAAAAAACTGAATGAAAGTTTTCCCGGAATCAGTGTACGTGAAGAAGACGGTTGCCGCTTTGTAACAGGTGAACTTGACGATTGGGATAAAATCGTCAAGGCTTGTTCCATGTGTGTTTCCAATGACAAAACCGTGCATGTGGTCAATGACATCATCTATACGGGCAAACAGGATGCACCCATGCGTATTCCCGCAAAAAAAGACAACACACTGGACGGACAATGTCCCGATGTGCTTGTAATCGGCGGCGGGATTTCGGGTGCCACCATCCTGAGAGAACTGGCACGATGGAACATCAATGTACTGCTCGTTGAAAAAGAAGCGGACCTTGCCATGCATGCTTCGGGCAGAAACGACGGCGAAATTCATCCCGGTGTGGACCTTGCAAAAGGTTCACTCAAACAGCACTATGTTCTGCTCGGAAACCAAATGTTCCCTGCCCTGTCCGATGCCCTGGATGTGCCGTTTGACCGTTGCGGCCAGTATGCCTGTTTCACGCAAGGATTCCTGAAGGGTTTTGTAACACTGTATGCACTCAAACGCAAGTACATAGACGGTTGCAAAGAAACCTATATTCTTTCGGGGAAGCAATTAAGAAAAAAAGAACCGAATCTGAACAAGGATTTTAAATTTGCACTGTATAACCCCACGGCAGGCTGTATCTGTCCTTACGGACTGACCATCGCCTGTGCGGAAAATGCCGTACAAAACGGTGCAAAGGTTTCACTGAACACAGCGGTGCTCGGCATGACAGTCGAAAACGGAAAAATTACAAGTGTGCAGACCAACAAAGGCACGCTGTATCCGCACATCGTCATCAATGCCGCAGGTGTGTTCAGCGAAGAAATTGCAAAAATGGCAAAGGACCGTTTTTATTCCATTCACCCGCGCAGAGGTACGAACTCTATTCTCGACAAAAAAGCGGGGAAATTGCTTGGAAGCATTGCCTCGGTCAAACAACTGGAACTACATACGCATACAAAGGGCGGCGGGCTTCTGCATACCGCACACGGCAATATTTTAGCAGGTCCCGATGCGGTTGAAACCAATGAAAAAGAAAATTTTGCAACAACTCCGGAAAGCATCAACACCGTTTTTACAAAACAGAAAGTCACGGCTCCGGATTTGACCGAGCGCGATATTATAACCTATTTCACAGGTGTGCGCGCACCGGATTTTGAAGAAGATTTTGTGATTGAAAAGGGAAGAAAAACCAAAAATCTGGTTCACTGTGCCGCCATTCAGTCCCCCGGACTGACCACCGCCCCTGCGGTTGCAAAAGACGTTGCAAGAATGGCAATCGACCTTCTGCAAGCGGAAAAATTAGTGCTTCGCAATGACAAATTCAATCCCGTCCGCAAAGCGCCTCCCCGCCTTGCAGAAATGCCCGTTTCACAAAGAAACCGATTGATCAAAGAAAATCCCGATTACGGAGAAATCGTATGCCGTTGCGAGGAAATCAGCAAGGGCGAGATCATAGATGCACTCAATGCACCCATCTGTGTTCCGACCGTGGACGGCATCAAAAAACGAGTCCGTCCGGGTATGGGACGGTGTCAGGGCGGCTTCTGTTCCCCGCTTGTGGCACAGATCATCGCAGAACATCAGGGAATTCCGCTTGAAGAAGTCACGAAAGCCGGAGAAAAAGCCTTTCTGCTGTTCGGCAAAACAAAAGGAGGCGAAAAGCAATGCTCAAAGCAGATGTAACCGTCATCGGCGGCGGTCCTGCAGGTCTTGCCGCCGCCATTGAAGCCGATAAGAACGGTGCAAAAGTGCTCCTTATTGAACGCGAAGCCCGTTTGGGCGGCATTTTGAAGCAATGCATTCATGACGGCTTCGGCCTTGTTCGGTTCGGTGAACGGCTGACAGGACCCGAATATGCCGAACGGTTCATGCAGGAATTCAACGAACGAAACATAGAAGCAAAAACCTTGACCTTTGTTACACAGATTGACCGTACCGGCGAAGGATACACACTCACCCTGGTCAGCCGTGACGGAATGTCAAAAGTGCTTACAAAAACAATTATTCTTGCCACGGGTTGCCGTGAGCGTACCGCAAAACAGGTTTTTATTCACGGCACACGTCCCGCCGGTGTTTTCACCGCAGGTACGGCACAAAATTTTGTCAATCTTTGCGGTACGATGCCCACACAGAAATGCGTGATTCTCGGCTCGGGTGACATCGGGCTTATCATGGCAAGGAGGCTGACATTAGAGGGTGCAAAGGTGCTCGGTGTTTATGAAATTCAGCCGACTCCGTCGGGACTGACACGAAACATTCACCAATGCCTGCATGATTACAATATTCCGCTTTATCTGTCACACACCGTGACCCGCGTATTCGGACATGAGCGTCTGACTGCGGTGGAAGTAGCACAGGTGGATGAAAACAAAAAACCGATTGACAGCACCCGACAGATCATCGAATGCGATTCACTCATTCTTTCGGTCGGCCTCATCCCCGAAAACGAACTTGCCGAAACTTTAGATGTAAAAATCGACCCGTTTACCAAAGGCCCCGTCTGCGACCAGAATCTGCAGACAATGTTCAACGGTGTTTATGCATGCGGCAACTGCCTGCATGTCAATGACCTTGTGGATTATGTTTCCGAAAGCGGCGAAACCGCAGGCAAAAATGCAGCACAATGGTTCCCGAAAAAACGCAGCTTTGCAAAAATTGAACCCGGCAACGGAATTGCATACGCCGTGCCGCAAAGAATTGACCTGACGGATGAAAACAAAAAAACGATTGTGTATTTCAGAAGCAAAAAAGTGTACACACAAACCTACTTACAGGTGATTGTGAACGGTGAGAGTGTGTATGAGAAAAAATACAACCATCTTCGTCCCCCCGAAATGGAAAGAATTGAAATTGACTTTGCCGACTTTGATTTAAACCCGAGTGACACGGTCACAATGCAGATAAGGGAGGAAGAACAATGAAAGAACTTGTTTGCATCGTCTGCCCGAACGGATGCACCTTGCACATTGAAGAAGACGGCAAAAACATAAAAGTAAGCGGACAAAAATGCAGAAAAGGATTGACATTTGCACAAAACGAAATGACCAATCCGATGCGTACCATTTGTTCAACCGTCCGCACGGCTTTTGAAAGTGTTCCCGTACTGCCCGTGAAGGTCAGTTGCGAAATCCCCAAAGATAAAATTTTTGAAGTTATGCAAGAGATAAACCGTATCACCGTGCATGATCGTATCGGTACGGGTGACATCATTATCAAAAACGTATGCGGCACAGCCGCTGACATCATTGCAACAAGCAATATATTAAAGGAGTAACAACCATGGGAGAAGCATTGATTCTTACTTTTGACATCGGCACACAGAGTATCCGTGCCATGCTTTGCAACAAAGAGGGGAATTTCCCTGCTTTCGTGCAGATGGTTTATGAAGAACCGTTCATTTCCGAATACCCCGGACAAGCCGAGCAGGAACCCGATTTTTATTTCAATATGCTCTGCAAGGCTTCGCTTGCACTCAAGGAAAAGGCAGGCGATCTGTTTGAAGACATCAAAGCCGTTACCGTCACCACCATCCGTGACACCCTGCTTTGCCTTGATAAGGACAGAAAGCCGCTTCGCAACATGATTCTCTGGCTCGACAGACGCGAAGCAAAAGGGTCACTTCCTGCAGGTGCTGTCAAAAAATTCGCTTTTGAATACGCCGGCATGATGGAAACAGCAAAAATGCAGCACTCTGCCGCTTTCTGCAACTGGGTAAAAGAAAATGAACCGCACATTTTCCGCAAAACGGATAAATTCGTGCTCCTGCCGACCTATCTCAACTATCTGCTGACGGGTGTGCTTCGCGACAGTGCCGCAAATCAGATCGGTCACCTCCCGCTGAACTACGAAGACCGCAAATGGATGGCACAAAATGAAATGACCCGTTGCGTGTTTGATATTCCCGAAAAAAACCTTTGCAGACTTGTCAAAAGCGGGTCTACAATCGGCGAAATCACCGAAGAAGCCGCCGCAAAAACAGGTATTCCAGCAGGCTTGCCGCTGATTGCAACAGGTTCGGATAAGGGTTGCGAAACGCTGGGACTTTCCGTCAACAAGGCAGGTAAAGCCGCTTTGTCGTTCGGCACAAGTGCAACCATACAATTTGCAACCAAAAAATATTTTGAACCGCAACAGTTCCTGCCCGCCTACCCTGCCGTTCTCAACGACACATGGAATCCTGAAATTCAGATTTTCTTCGGCTATGCGATGCTTCGTTGGTTCATTGCAAACTTCGCACAGGAAGAAGCAAAGCAGGCAGCAGAACAGGGTATTTCCCCCGAAGAATTCCTCAACAAAACCTTGGAAGACATTCCCGCAGGTTGTGACGGACTCATTGTGCAGCCTTACTGGGAACCCGGTGTTGCCTGTCCGCTTGCCAAAGGCACCATTACGGGATTCACTCCCATGCACACAAAATACCATATTTACAGAGCCATCATCGAAGGCATCAACTTCGCGCTGATGGAAGGCATGCACTTGATGGAAAAGCGTTCCAAGACAAAGATTCACGAATTGTTCATTGCAGGCGGCGGCTCACAGAATGACACAATCTGTCAGATCACAGCCGATATGTTCGGCATTCCCGTCAAGCGTATCCACACCCATGAGGCTTCTTCTCTCGGTGCATCCATGATCGCCTTCGTTGCACTCAAAGAATTCAAAAATTACGATGCCGCTGTCAAATCCATGGTACGCATCTGCGATGTTTTTGAACCCGATATGAAGAAAAGTCTGATTTATGAAGACATTTACGAAAATGTTTACACAAAGCTGTATCCGAAGCTCTTGCCTGTATTCAAGGGAATGAAGAAAACGGAGGGATAAAAAAAATGAGCACAAAACCGTACAAAGGATTTGAACCCAAGTGGATCAAAGAAGCCGCCCCCGCAAAAAGTTATCGTTCCATTTTCCGTTGGGGCGATCCGCATTTTGTAAAGTATCCCAAAGAATCACTTTACAAGATGATGAAATCGACTTTCAATATGACCGATGATGATTTTCGTCAGTACGACGGCGATATCGGCTGGGATGAGGTAGACTTATCCGCATATCCGTCAAAATTAAGCGAACAGCATCTCAACGGTCTTCGTGCCATTGTGGGCACAAGTTATGTTTCCACCAAGGATTATGACCGTCTTGCCGTAGCTTACGGAAAGACCGCATACGACCTGATGCGTATTCGTGAAAGAAAATTCGATTCCCTGCCCGATGCGGTTGTTTTTCCGTCCACCTCCGAAGAAGTGGAACAGATCGTTGCCTACTGCACCAAAAACAACATTCCTCTGTATGTTTACGGCGGCGGCTCGTCTGTTACACGCGGTGTCGAACCCGTCAAGGGCGGTGTATCGCTGGACATGAGAAAGCGTTTCAACAAAATTCTTTCTTTCAACGAAACCGATCAGACCATCACCGTGCAGGCAGGTCTGTCGGGTCCTGACCTCGAAAATGCCCTCAACAATGCCGTTACCGTTTTCGGTGCAAAACGTGCTTACACCTGCGGCCATTTCCCGCAGTCGTTTGAATATTCCAGTGTCGGCGGCTGGGTCGTGACTCGCGGTGCAGGGCAGAACAGTACCTACTACGGCACAATTGCAGACATTGTTCTGTCGCAGAAATACGCAACCCCCATCGGCTGTGTGCAGACACCGCACTACCCGAGAGAAGCAACGGGGCCCGATCTGAATCAGATCATGATGGGTTCGGAAGGCACGTTCGGTGTGCTGACGGAAGTCACTCTGAAAGTTCGCCGTTATATGCCCGAAAACCGCAAGCGTTTTTCCTACATTTTCAAGGACTGGGAAACTGCCATGGATGCCGCCCGCGAAATGATGCAGTGCGAATGCGGTTATTCTTCCGTGTTCCGTCTGTCCGACCCCGAAGAAACAAACCTGATGCTTCGTCTTTATAATGTGGACGAAACACCGCTGCATCCGATGCTTGACAAACTCGGATACAAAGATATGGAACGTTGTCTGTTCCTCGGCTTTACAGACGGTGAAAAGGAATTTTCCGCCAATATTGCCAAAAACATTGCACGCATTGCAAAAGAGCACGGTGCCATGAGCCTGACTTCCTTTGTGTGCAAAGCATGGGAAAAAGGCAGATTTAATGACCCGTATCTTCGTGATTCCATGATGGATTTCGGTGTGTGCACCGATACGCTTGAATGCACCGTCACATGGTCCAATATGGCACAGGTACATAAGGATGTCCGTGCAGTCTGCCATGCACTGCCCAACACCATTGTCACAACGCACATGTCGCACTGCTACCCGCAGGGAGCAAATCTTTATTTCATTTTCATTACCCGCATGAATGATTCCGCTGAATTCAAACGATATCACAGCACCATTCTTGATGCGATTCAAAAATCGGGTGCCGCAGTCAGCCATCATCACGGTATCGGCAAGATGTTTGCACCGTGGCTTGAGGGATATATCGGCAAAACCGAATACGGTGTCTTCAGAGTACTGAAAGATTACTTCGATCCGAATTACAATATGAATCCCGGCGGCACGATCGGACTGGATCTGCCCGAAGATGAAAAACGGTTTCTGCTTGACAAATAAATATTGCAAAGGGTGATTTTATGAACCTCGCCGAAAGCTTCCGTGCATTCAAAAACAACCCTGATTTTACACTCAAAGAACAAATCGGCTTTGCTTCGGGTTCGTTCGGCAACTGCATGGGACAAGACTGTGTCGGCACATATACCGATCAGTTTTTCTATGATTACATGGGGCTTAAATCAAGCAACATCATCGCCATGAAATCCGTAACAACGGGTGTCAACCTGATCAGCAAACCGATCATCGGTCTGTTGCTTGACAATGCGTGGAGTGCAAAAAAATTCATGGCATTTTCCGCTGTCCCCATGACATTGGCTTCTGTGCTTATTTTCTTTGTACCGACAGGCTCGGCAACTTTCAGACTGATCTGGTCTTTCCTTCTTTATCTGCTGTTTCATGTGGCAGATGCATTTTATGACATCTCACTTTTAACACTGTCCGCAAGAATGACGACCGATCCAAAAGCGAGAAAGACATTTTACACCATTGCACAGTTCGCATCAACACTCGGCTCGATGTTGCCGGGTGGATTGGTACCCGTCATCATTGACATTCAGAAAGGCGATTATGCCAGTGAAAAATGGGCATTCTTTGTGGTAGCACTGATTTTCGGTATTCTGGGGCTGATCACCATGGTCATTCCCTGTCTGACACTCAAAGAACGGCTTGCCATTCAACCGATCAAAGAAAAACGCGCAGAAATCAATCTGAAAGTGGTTCTGCTCAATAAACCGCTGTTGCTGTTGAGCCTGAGTCAGATTATCGACTCTGTGCGTCAGGTCTGTTACGCAACTCTGCCGTTCTTCTACAAGCAGACCATGAACAGTTATTCCATGAAAACGGTGGTCGAAGTCTGTTCGTCCACGCTGTCTTACCTCGGACTTGCAAGCGTACCGATTATCGGCAAATATCTCAGTTCCAGAGATATGGTTTCATACGGCTACCTGTTTACGGGTACCTGCTACACCTTGCTGGCACTTTTCAAGTACAAATACAAAGTGATTGTCGGTATTCTGATTGCAATCGGCGGATTCCCCAACGCCGCAATGGGTGCGGCAAGACGCATTCTTCTTGCTGATTCAGCGGATTACATGGAATGGAAGAGTTATCACAAATTCGGCACATCAGTGCGTAACGAAGGTATGATCTTCTCGTTCAACTCCACCTGCTCAAGCATTGCGGGGCTGTGGAAAGATCTGCTGATCAACTTCGGGATGAGCTTAATCGGTTACAAGAGTGCCGAAATCGTGAACGGTGAAAGCGTGGAAGCAGTGCAGACGCCCGAAACGCTCAAAGGTATTTTCTATCTTGTTGCCATTCCCGGCATCATCGGCAACATCATCCCCGGGCTTCTGATGCTGTTTGATGACTTCAACGGCAAGAAAAAAGAAGCCATACTCGAAGAACTCAAAGAGATCCGTGCACAAAGACAAGTGCAGGTTTAATGAAAAAAAGTTGTATCACCATCCGCAAAGGATGATGATACAACTTCTTTTTTGGATCTTCACGGAAAGTTGTGGGATGAAGAAAACAAATTGCGGTTTATCGGGGAGTTTGATTTGCAGGAATTTTGGTTGATTGTCAATTATTAAAAGTTTTGGTCAAGTTTTTTCAAAAACTTGCGGGGTCAAGGGGCAGCGCCCATTGTCGCCCGCTAGCCAACGGGCGAAACTCTTTATGCTTCAGAAGGCGCAGGAAAGTTGTTAAGAAAACCCTCGCCGGGGGTTTTCTTAAGTGCGAAGCACCATGGCAAACAAAGTGTTGTTTGAAGGTAAATTTATATACTGGCAACCGATAATATAAAATATTTATTGATGTTTGCACTGACTTTGCTATTGTTGCGCTATCGCGCAATGGAAAACCCCCGGCGAGGGTTTTCCACGCAAAACAATACTCAATTGTTTTGCTCCTTTCCTGCGCTTTTTGGCGGCAAAGGGATTTCGCCCGTTGGCTAGCGGGCGACGAAAGGCTCCGCCTCTCGACACCGCAAACTTTTGAAAAAGTTTGATCAAAACTTTTTAATGACTGACGAAAGACATAAATTAACCCGACAAACCGTAATTTGCATTTCCCTTAATCAAAAAATCCCACAATTTTCCGTGAAGAACCTCTTTTTTTATTCGGATTATGCCAGCCAGGCAATGTTGCTGTCGGTCATCAGATTGTCGATACCGTAAATATACAGCACCGTATCAATGCCTTTTTCAGCCACTAACGGTGACAGTTCCAGTTTGTAGTAACGCAGGTCAATCATATAAATATCACTGTAATGTGCCGATAAGAATCCAGTCATGCAGTGTGCATAAGAATCCTTGACAATGAGCACTTTACCGCCGTCTGCATTTTCATTGTGAATATGCGTGTAACCGTGGTTGCCGTCCAAAAACACGGGATATTGGTCGTCTTCCGCCAAATGATCGATGAAGAAAATCCCGTCATGCGGCTCATTTTCACTGCCGTCTTCGGACACCCAAACCGTCACCTCGAGGGAATCATCTTTCCACATCTCGACCGTGTCGGGTTTTTCAAACCACAGACCGCTGCGGGAATAGGTTGTGCCGTAGAAGCCTTCGCTTGTTTCCACCTTGAAAGCATCGCGCGCAACGGGCGTCAGGGACAGTGCATTGCACAAAGATTCGTAGCAGAGATACGAGCCGGCACTTGTGATATGGTGGTCGGTACGGTAATAAATCTGTTCAGCTGATGATGCGAAAATTTCACGCATATCAGTGAATTCAACCGCATCGGTCAGGTTTTCTTCAATCAGCGCAAATGCCTTGCTGTTGGCATATTCCTCATGCACTTTCGGTAATTTGTCTTCCAGCATACTGCCGGGAGACGGCACGGCAAGCAGCACCGCCTGCAGTTCATTCTTTTCTGCAAAATCGCAGATATAGCCGAGGTTTTTCGTCAGGCGATCGGCATTGAATGCTTCGGGTTTGGAAATAAGATAACCATCCTTGGCGTTGTAAATGCCCGTAGAGCCGTTGTTGCCGAGCAGTTGGCTGTAATAGGCATTTAAGCCTACAAAGAAATTACGGAACGGAAAATGGTCGGAGAGATAGATTTCAAACTTTGTGCCGAACGAGCCGTCTGCAATTGCATCCAATGACACGGCAGGAAAATCGGACAATTCCCTTTTTTCATTGGAAGAATAGTCCTTTTTCGGGGTCACGATGAACAGCAACAACAGAACAAAAACAAGTGCGAGAAACACAAATGAGGAAAGATATTTGTATATTTTTTTCATCGTCTTTCCTCCTTAAAAACGGAAATACAAAAACGGGTTGTAACTGTCATACACAAGTGCGCCTACACTCAGAAGCAGACTTGCAACGCCTGCAACAGCATCTGCCACGGGCATAAAAGGCTTATCTGCAAGTTTGTCGTGCACTTTCTTTGCAAGAGGTGTGCAAGCAACAAATGCAATGAGAAGCAGCGGCAGATTTGCAACCACCGTTGCGGCGGCATCGGCAGACAAAAGCCCGTCGGACAGGCTGAACAGTCTTCCCATAAATGCAAAAATACCGTCCGTGGTTTCAAAATAGAAGAAAATCCAGCTGATAACCACAAGAAACAGTGTGTAAATGTGCGTAAACACGGCGGGAATCTTTTTGAGAATTTTCAAAAGGAAGAGTTTTTCAATCATCAAAAGAAGTCCGAAATAAACACCCCAGAACACAAAGTTCCAGCTTGCACCGTGCCAAAGGCCCGTCAGTGCCCAAACAATAAAGATATTGAGAATCTGACGTACTTTTCCTTTGCGGTTGCCGCCGAGAGGAATATAAACATATTCCCTGAACCACGTGCCGAGTGAAATGTGCCAACGACGCCAGAACTCTGTAATGCTCTTAGAAATATACGGATAATCAAAGTTTTTGAGGAATTTGAATCCGAACATGTGCCCTAAACCGATCGCCATATCGGAATAGCCCGAAAAGTCAAAATAAATCTGCAAGGAATACGCGATGATACCAACCCATGCGGCTACCATGCCCGCTTCTTCATCTGCACGAAGCACATCCCAGAGTTGCCCCATGCGGTTTGCAATGAGTACTTTTTTGGCAAGACCGACAAGGAAAATTTTGACACCTTTGTCGAATTCTTCCAAGGATTCCCGTCGGGAAACAAGTTGGTCATCCACATCCTTATAACGGACAATGGGACCCGCGATAAGTTGCGGAAACAACGAAACATAGGTACCGAATGCCACAAAATTTTTCTGTACGTCGCAATCGTTTCTGTACACGTCAATAACATAGGACATGGTCTGGAACGTGTAGAACGAAATACCGATGGGCAGAGCAATATTCGGAATCGAAATACCGGCAAACACGGGAATTTTCTGCAACATCGTTGCAACAAAACCGGCATACTTGAAATAACCGAGCAAAGCGAGATTGGCAATTACATTCAGAATCAAAATGATTTGCTTTGCTTTTTTATTATCTGAAAATTTACCCAAAAGCAGACCGCTTGCGTAGTTGAGTGCCACCGAAAACAGCATCAGCAGAACAAAAATCGGCTCCCCGTAGCCGTAAAACACGAGGTTTGCGACAAAGAGGAAGCCGTTTCTGAATTTTTTCGGTAAGCAATAGTAAACCGTCAATACGACAGCAAAGAACAAAAAGATAAAAAGCAGACTCGAAAAAACCACAATAATTACCTGATTTTATTTGATATAAGTGTCGAGGATATCGTTCATTGCATTGAAGTCAGCAGAGATGAACAGAGTTACAATGTTGCCGTTGGTGTTGACTGCACACTGCTGTGCGAGTGCATAATTTTCGGCATCATAAGACTGGGACTGATTCTTGACTTCCTGCAATCTGAGTTCAAGTTTGCCTGCAATAGCGGCAGCGGCATCTGCATCCACTGCTTCAAACATAAGCACTTCTGCAGGGAACACACCCGTGGGGACCATGCAGCAGGCAGCCTGCTTGTACTGTTCGGCTGCTACACCGTAAATATCAAACAAAGAATCTGCATTGATATTGCGTGCATCCGTCAGTGCACAATCGGTCTTGATTTGTTCAAGGCAAGCAGCGAGATCAACAGCAACAGCATCGTTGCCTGCATCAGGCTGTGTGGCATCATCATTGCCGCCGCAAGCGGTCAGGCAAAGAGCCATCAGAAGACAAAGGGCAAGTGTAAGAATCTTTTTCATTTTTATACTCCTTAATAAATTATTAACTGTTTTATCCTGCGTTGTCCATCAGGTAATCGACCCATGCTTTGCAGCCTGCATCCGTAAAGTGAATCCCCATATCATCGGGGTCACTGCAGAAATCTGCTTTGAGGAAACCGTCAGCATCCACGACAACGGAATAAATATCCATATATCGCCAACCGTTTTCGGCACAACGTTCTTTGAGAGCATTGTTGTATTTGACAATGTTCTTATTATTAAGAACGCTGCGTTCACAGCCGATTGCCATGGGGGTACAGGACTGTGCATAAATAACGGCTCCGGGAGATTTTGCAAGAATGTCTTCCACAAGTTCTTCGTAATTATCAAGCGAACCTTCAATGCCGTAAACAGCGATGTCATTCATGCCGAGCATGATAAATACTTTTTGGGCACCGATATTGGAAATGGTGTCTTCAAGACGAAGTTTTTCCCCCTGATAAGTGGGATGCAAAGATTCGCTCGACACGGCAAGCAGCGCCTGTGCACTGCCGAGGCTTCCCGAAGTCAGAAATTTTGCCTTACCGAGACAGTCGCCGTAAGAACGCTGATCGGAAACATAATAATTGAGTTTCAGCGAAACGGAATCCCCCACAAACACGGCATCGTCAAAGAACATTCCGTTAACGGGTTTGCCGGGGGTTGACGGGGAAGGTTTTTCACCCTGCGGTGTCTGCGTTACGGCTTCGGTCGGATTAACCGGATCCACAAGTTCACTCAGATATGCCTGCTGTGAAATCGTGGTATCCATTACCACGGACGGTGCAGCGGGTATTTCTTCCTGCTTATCCTTGCACGCGGAAAATCCGAACACAAACACAGCAATCAGACAGGTTACCAAAAGACGGAAAAAATGTTTTTTCATAACAAAAACACTCCAACAAATATACTGCTCATTATTATAAACCAACTGTATTTATTAGTCAATCAATTTGTAAAATATTTATTCTTCAAACCTTGCGGATTTATCCGCAACAATATTCTGCATCCATGAGTCACTGCGCACAAAGAAGAAACCGAGTATGGTTTTGACCATTTCAATCGCTTCCGTCATAAAGAAAATCGGCACAATGGGAAGCGAAGTAAAACGGGAAAGAACAAATGCAACGGGCACGCTGATCACCCAGACGAAACAACTGTCAAACAACATGGTGATAAATGTTTTCCCACCCGAACGCAAAGTGAAGTATGCCGCATGATTGAAAGCATGCACGGGCATGAGCAAGGCAATGATGAGAATAAATACGGTTGCAATGGATTGTACTTCCGCGGTTGTATTGTAAATTTTCGGGAAGAACGGCGCAATCAGAGCCATGAGCACGGAAATCCCCGCACAACTGACAACAGAAAAAACGATCATCTTTGTGTCGGTATCCCGTGCTTCTTTCATCTTCCCTGCACCGAGCAGTTTGCCGACCACAATGGAAACACTCGACCCCAAAGCAATAAAAACCACATTGAAAACATTATAAACCGTATTGGCAATATTCAGCGCTCCCACAGCTGCAAGACCGCGCGTGGAAATACACTGGCTGATAACCGCCTTTGCGGATGACCACAAAAACTCATTCACAAGAAGCGGCATACCTTTTTTCATGACATCTGCGGTAAGCGTTTTCGGAATATGCCAATCGGAGAAAATCTTTTTTGCAAACGGATATTCATCAAGATGCCGTTTTGTCCAGAAATAAATTGCAAAAAATTCAACAAATCGGGACAACACGGTGGCAATCGCCGCACCTTGCACGCCCAATTCGGGGAATCCGAACTTGCCGAAAATCAGGAAATAGTTAAAAACAAGATTGACAAGTACGGCGGCAATACCCGTTTTCATGGGGGCTACGGTCTGCCCCAACTCACGAAGAGTGCTGATAAAGCACTGATTCAGACTGAACGGAACAAGCCCTATGAGCATAATGGCAAGATATTGCCTTGCAAAAGCCATGGTTGCAACTGGATCTCCCGTTTCACCGCCTTCATTCAGGAACAGCGCAATCAGCGGTTCCTGCGCAAACCAAAGAATGCCGACACCGCACAAAACCAACGCAAAAGCAATGATCAGTTTGAGGCGGAACACATTTTTGACACCTTGTTTATCGCCGCTCCCATGGAACTGCGAAGTAAAAATACCCGCCCCCGAAAGACCGCCGAAAATACTCAAATTGAAAACAAAAATAAGTTGATTGACGATGGCAACACCGTTCATTTCATCCGTGCCGATTCTGCCGACCATGAGGTTGTCAAGCATGTTGACAAAATTGGTAAATCCGTTCTGCACCATAATGGGAACGGCAATGGCAAGAATCATTCTGTAAAAATCTTTGGTCCCGAAGAATTTATTCTTATATTTTTTTAACATTTTCCTTTTCCTTTATTTATAAGATGCGGTGAAAAAGATACCATAATTTATCTGCATTGTCAAGCAAATTAGCAAACAGTAAAATAAAATTGTAACGTTTTTATCTGTTATCACAGTAAAGCAATGCATTTTTTTAACAAAAAGACTTGACACGGACCTGAAAATTTATTAAAATAAAAAAAGTCATTTGTATTTAAGGGAAATCCCTTAAAATAAAACACCTTATGGAGGAACATTATGAAGAAACTCATCGCAATCCTGCTTGCTGCGCTTATGCTTGTTTCCTTTGCAGCTTGCACCGACACCACTGTTGACCCCACCGAACCCGATGCCGCTCTTTCCGACGGCAATGTATCCGACGGCAACGCTACTGACGGCGATGCTACTGACGGCAACGTTGCTGATGCAACTGATGCTGAATATGTTGCAAATGTCAAAGTCGGCACCGGTGGCACATCCGGCACCTACTATGCATTCACAAATGCTGTCGGTCAGATTCTCAACACTGAAAACTACAGTTTTGAAATCCTTTCCACCGGCGGCTCTCAGGCTAACATCGAAATGATCGAAGACGGCGACATCAAGATGGCTATCGTTCAGAACGATGTTATGAACTATGCTTACAACGGCACCAACGGCTTCAACGAAGCGATCACTTCTTTCTCTGCTGTTGCTTGCGTATATCCCGAAGTCTGCCAGCTTGTCGCAACCAAGGCTTCCGGCATCACTTCCGTTGCTGACCTCGCCGGCAAGAATGTTGCTGTCGGTGACGTAGGCTCCGGCGTTTACTACAACGCAACCCAGATCCTCGCTGCCGCAGGTCTTGACATTGATGCTGACATCAATAAGACCGCTGCTTCCTTCGGTGACAGCGCAGCTCAGCTGAAAGACGGCTCTATCGATGCTGCTTTCATCACTGCAGGTACTCCCACCACCGCTATCACCGAACTTGCAACTTCTACCGAAATCGTTGTTGTTGATCTCGGCGCCGATGTTATTGCAAAGCTGCAGGACGAATACAGCTTCTATGCTGCATACGAAATGACCTCTGCTGACTATGACTTCATTACCGAACCCGTCAACACCGTTGCCATCATGGCTACCTATGTTGTTTCCAACGATATGCCCGAAGAACAGGTCTATGAAATCACCAAGACCCTTTGGGAAACCATCGCCGGCGACACCACAATCCATGCAAAGACCGCTGAAATGGATACCGCTATCGCTGCTTCCGCAATCGGTACCGTTCCGCTTCACGCAGGTGCTGCAAGATATTACAAAGAAGCAGGCATCATCGAATAAGATTTCGGCTCTCTTAAAAATTTCACAGTAACAGTAAATGCTGCGATTGGAAAAACCGCAGCATTTATTTTAAAAAAAAGAGGAGGAAAAAAAGTGGAAGACACCAACATCAATGTCAATATCAACGATATGATAGATGAAAAAGTGGATGCCGATGCGATTATGCAGGAATTTGACCGCGAAAGCAATACCCGTGTCTTTACGGGATGGCGAAAAGGCGTCATCACAACCATCATGGTTGCTTTCAGCACCTACATGATTTCCATGGCACTGTTGTTCCCCACGGCAACAAAGTACACAAAACTGACGACATTTATGGCGTTTATGCTGTTTATCGGCTATCTCATTTTCCCGGCATACAAAAAGCAGACCCAAAAAATCAATTATGTTCCTTTTTATGATATTATTCTTGCCGTTGTCGGCGGCGGCAGTTTTCTTTATTACGCAATTTTCCAGGAAGACATCATTCTCATGAGCCGCAGAATCGGCACCTTGCAGATTGTGATTGCTCTGATTGCCATCATACTGTTAGCCGAGCTGGTACGTCGTGCTGTCGGCTTCCCGATTCTTTGCGTTGCGGGTGTATTTGTTATTTATGCCATTTATAAAGCGATTGAAAACAACCCTGCCACCGCATTGAGAAACCTGATGTACAGCCTTTATTACGATGTAGCAAACGGCTTATTCTCGACCCCTGTGTATGTTTGCACGACCTTCATTGTTTTGTTTATCATTCTCGGTGCATTGCTCGAAAGAACGGGCATCGGCGGATTCTTTGTTGACCTTGCCAACTCCGTTGCAGGCGCATCCGTAGGCGGTCCTGCAAAGGTTGCAGTTATTTCCAGTGCTCTCGAAGGCATGTATTCCGGCTCTTCCGTGGCAAACACCGTCGGCAGCGGTTCGATCACCATTCCGCTGATGAAAAAGACAGGTTACAAGCCCGAATTTGCCGCAGCCGCTGAAGCCGCCGCATCCACGGGCGGTCAGATCATGCCCCCCATCATGGGTGCTGCCGCATTCCTGATGGCAGAAATGACCGGTCTTTCTTACGCCACCATCGCCGTAACGGCAATTCTTCCGGCTTTGCTTTACTTCACGGGCATTTTCCTGATGATCCACTTTGAAGCAAAGAAGCTCGGTCTCAAAGGCCTTCCCAAGGATGCGATTCCGAACTTCTTCAAGTTGATCTTCAAAAAAGGTTATCTGCTGTTCCCCATCGTGATTCTTGTTATTGCAATGAACCACTTCAGCACGGGTGTAGCCGCTTGCTTCGCCATTCTCGGTGCACTGGTCGTCAGTCTGGTTCCCACAGAGCTGAACAAGAAAACGGCATGGAGATTGATTTTCCCTGTTATTCCCGTTGCTGTTCTGTTAGCAATCTGGTTGCCTTTGGGCACTGCTTATATGACCAAAGCCGTGTTCATTTCCATGGTCACCTGCATTGCGCTTTCCTTCATCACAAAAGACACCACAACACTTTCTCCCAGAATTGCAGTTGAAGCACTTGAAAACGGCGCAAAGAACACAGTCGGTGTTGCCGTTGCATGCGGTGTGGCAGGTATTATTTCCGGCGTTGTCACCATGACAGCCCTCGGCGCATTACTGATCAACACCCTCGTTCCGATTGCAGAAAACAGCATGTTCCTTGCTCTGTTCCTGACCATGATCTGTTGTATCGTTCTGGGCATGGGTGTTCCGACCACGGCAAACTATGTTATTATGGCAACCATCACGGCTCCGATTTTGATCAAAATGGGACTTCCGCTGTTGGCAGCTCACATGTTTGTTTTCTACTTCGGTATCGTTGCCGACATCACCCCGCCCGTTGCGCTTGCTGCTTATGCAGGCTCCGCCATTGCAAAATCAAACCCGCTGAAAACAGGTGTCACGGCAACGCGACTGGCAATCACGGCATTTATTGTACCTTACATCTTCGCTTATGACTCGTCGATGCTGTTCATTGATGCTGCATGGTACGACATCATCCGCATTGCGCTCACCTCCATCATCGGTATATTTGCAGTTTCCGCAGGTATGGAAGGCTACATGTTCATTAAGTGCCCGTGGTGGCAGAGGATTCTTTGCCTTGCAGGCGGTCTGCTGCTCATCGTTCCGACCCTTGCAACCGATATCATCGGACTGGTCATTATTGCAGTCATCATTCTGATCCAGAAACTTTCGGAAAAGAAAACAAAAAATACGCCGTCAGCAGCCGTAGCAACCTGACACAAATAAATAATATAACCTCCGTTTCCGCAACATACAGCCGGAAACGGAGGTTGTTTTTTATATTCAACAAAGAGTAGCGATTCAGAACAGAAACCGTCTGAAAACTTTTTTTGCATTGTCGGTTTTCTTATACAAGCGTACCGTGGTTGCGTGGCCGTGTTTTTTGTGATGCGCGGGAATTGAGAACAGAAATCTTCCGTCGCCGACAGCAAACATGCCCGTTGAACCGTAAGGAAAAAACATACCGTCTTCCCCCTTCTGCGGTTTCAGTTGCAGCATTTCAACCTTTTCACCTGTAGCGGGGTGATCTTTGAACGCAGGTGCGGCACTGCCGTCAATAACAAACATATCGTAGTTTTTATACCGCGTCTTTTTCCCCTTATACACCGCCGCATAATAATCCCCACTGTGGCTGTCGTATTCGAGATTCTGAATTCCCCATTCGGTATTGCCCGTCTGCAGAAAGAATTTATGAAAGGGCTGTTGCGGACCGTTTTTATGGGGATCACTCTGCGACAAAGGCTGTGCATATGTGTCCCACCAATCTTCGGCATCGTAACACAGAATCACCTGACAGTCATTATCGGTGCGTTTTGTGTCGCCGTAAATGCCGTAGGCAATGTGAAGATATTCTTTTTTGTCTTTTTGACCGCAGACAGGGCCCCAGGCCGTACCGTCAATCCCTGAACAACCGTATTTATGACCGGGGTACAGATAATCCTTGACCACTTCTTGCAGATAAACGGCTTTCATGACACCGTCTTTTTCCGCATCCATTCCGATACGGTTTATATTGTCGACATCGAAAATCGCACAGTAAAAAGCCTCTTCGTTTTCACGTTCGAGTCCGAGTGCATTGTGAATACCCTTGCCGATACAATCATTTTTGTATTCAAGCGAGCCGTAAACCCTGCCGTCTGCTTCTTGAAAATCAATACAACCCAGATGCCCCGTCAGGTTTTCGACCGTGCCGATGATATTACCTTTGAAATCGGATTTGATGAGTTTTGTGGTAAATGAATAATAAATATAACCTCTTTGCAGATCCACGGCAATCCCCTGACAATGGCAGGAACCGTGATAGCCTGAAATAATGCGTTTGGGTATTTTCATGTTTTACCTCCCCCAAAAGCCTGTCACCGCATTGAAAATACAAATAACAATTACAACAAACAACACACTGCCAAGCAATTTCTCCACGGTTTTTGCAGACACTCTTTTATTGACCGTTCTGCCGATAACACCGCCTGCAATACCTGCAAAAATCATCACAAGCAAAGAAGAAATCTCAAAATCGGGAATACTGTGCGTAAACAACTGCAACAAAAGATTGGAAATTTTGCTCAGCATAATAATATACAGGCTGTTCGTTGCGGCGGTTTTGGTGTCCATGCCGAAAAAGAAATACAGCACAATGAGATTGAACTGACCGCCGCCGATGCCCAGAAAACCTGACACCGTGCCGAGAAAAACACCGATACCGCAGGCAGTCAGAATGCTTTTTGTATGCAAAGGGCGGACATGCTTTTTAAAGAGAATATACAAAAGACAGCACCCCGTCAGCGCAATGAGCACCACCGCTTGCACGGCTTTGACAACGCCCGGTTGCACAGCATTTGCCAGCAAATACGAAAAAATCTCTTTGCCGATCATCCCGCCGGCAATTGCACCGACTGCCAAAGGGGTTGAAACCGCAGTTCTGACACTTTTTTCCCTGCGCACAAAAGATGCACCGACCGTATACAGGCTCATACACAGCACCGTACAGCTTGACAGGAAGTTGATGACTTGTGTTGAATCATACTGCACAAGATCGAGCACGGGTTTTATGATGACTCCGCCGCCGAATCCGCACACGGCTCCGACACAGCAGGATACAAAAACAAGAAGAAACAAGATCATTACTTTTTCTCCCGAATAATTTTTATACCATTATATAAAAATAAAAATCACTCTGCAAGGTCTTCGAGATGTTTTTTCAGAAGCGCAACCGTTCGTTCACGCGGAACGGTATTTTGTTCGTAGAAATTATGCAACAGTACAGCAAACGATTTTGTAAAAAACGGATTTTCAACCAGAAAAGCCGTGTACGGTTTGTGCAATCGGATGATAACCGCGCAACTGTCGGTCAGAATGATACGCATTCCCGGGAACGGTGATTTACTGAGGACACAACAATTGTAATTATCATCTGTTTCACACAGGCGGATGATGTTTTCGATGTGCCTGCGGTATTCCGAAACAGAGTAACCGGGACCGCCGTGATGCAGACTGCTGCCCAGACAAAGATACAACTGTCCATCTTTTACCTTTTGTTTGTCAGGCAGTTCAAACAGTTCGGTGATACTGCCATTCTGCAGATTCTCATAAGTATTTTTGCGCATGGACAAAATCAGTTCTCTTTCTTCAAGACTCATCTGACTGCGTTCAAACATTTCGTGAAGTATATCATCGGGCACGGTTACACTCGGCGGAGCATCCAGCAGTGCAAGGCTGTTTTGTGTCTGCGCCATGGCGTCCTTAAGAATACTATAATATTTTCTCATATTGTCCTGTGCGAAAACCTGTACCAGTTTTTCGCTGTTTGCAAGCAATGCTTTGAACTCCGAATACAGCACATTCAGTTTTTTTGCATCTTGTATATAATCATAAAAATGGTTGCTGTTTGTACCATGCACATGCAAAGAAGACAATGCCGCATGATTCGGCCGCAGAAACAACATGTGCGTAAATCGGCTTCCGCGATTGAGTGTACAATAATACGGTTCAACATGTCCCGTCATAAAAAGGGGAACCCAGATCTGCATGGCATTTGCCATTTCGTGGATCTTACGATTGATGTCATGAATGACGATGAGTTTTACACCACGGCTGATGCAAAGTGAACAGCACAAATACCACATATGCAACACTTCTTCATCGGCAAGAAGCCATTGCAGGCTCTGGTCGGCATACATATAAATTTCACCGTCCCCCTGCATCGCGGCTTCCGTCAGCAACCGCAAAATGGCATTGCGCATGCCGTCCAGGCCCCAGTAGGTGCTTGTTTTTTCTTTTTCCACATATTCGGAAAGTTTTACAAGCATTTCATCCACGGGCAATTGAGACAAAGGCAGAAACATTTTCAGATAGTCATAAGTATGTGTGGTTTTCTGTTTTTCTCCCCGTTTTGCAAAAAACCATTTTTCCAATATGTGCACAAACTCTGCAGTCTGTGTTTGCGAAACATCACAGCCGACTAATTCTGCGATTACTTCATGTGACTGCGTCGCGTGCATGCGTTGCGTCAGCACCTCACAAAGCAGCTGCATGAATTCCGCATTTTTTTGCGGTGAGCGTTTTCCGTTGCGAAAACGGCTGATGAGTGATGCATCAACATTCATCAGTTTACTGAGTCTTATATTGCTTAAATCAAGTTCTTGCGTAATACGGTCAAAACGTTCACTGAACAAACGGGTGACAGAAGCCTTATCAACAGTTTCCGAAAAAACACTGTTGGTCACACTTCCTTCACCGCACAACCAAAGCAAAAGTTCTTGCGGTGAAAAAACTTCTTCGTCACCTCCGCACAGAGCGCACAGTTCCTGCATTCTTCCGTTTTTCTTTGCATATTCGATCAGTGCAATTGTCAGATGTTCTGCACCTGCACCGTTTTCACGGAACTCTCGTTTTCCGCTGAATATTTTGCTGATGTGCGATGAGGAGCAGCCGGCACATTCCGCCAACTGCACATTGGAAAATCCGAGCACATCTTTGACCAATTTCAATCGTTGCAACAACAACAAAAAACACCCTTTCTTTGTTGTTTTATCCATTTTCAGCATTATACAACAATATTATTTAATATGCAAGTTTTTCTTTTTGATGAAATTAAAAAATAGCAATATTTTGTCATTGACAAACACAAAGCCTTGCTTGAAATTACATTTTCTTTTTGCTACAATACAAACACTCGATTGAAGGAGTTAAATACCACCGAATGAAAGAGCACAGCAGAGCAACGACTGCTGTGTTTTTTCTTTTTTCTGACATTATTTTTAACTTTACAAATCATTGAAAGTTGTGCTATAATGTATGATGTATAAATTTGGGGAGGATTACCAATGCGAATCGCCGTAATTGCAGACCTGCATCATTATTCCAGAACCCTCGGAGACGAAGGCAAGGCCTTTGATCTCAGACAGGGCAGTGATCAGAAGTGCCTGAAAGAAACAGGCGCAATCATCGATGGGGCTTTTGCACGTTTTAAAGAAGAAAACCTTGATGCCGTGCTCATTGCAGGGGATATTTCCGATGACGGCGAAACGGTTTCGCACAAGGAAATCATTGAAAAACTGACGGATCTGAACAAAACCGTCCCCGTATTTCTGACCACCGCCACGCATGACTGGTGCTGTGACGGCAGAGCTCACCGCTATGAAGGTGACAAAATTCTGCCCGAAACGGATGTTTATACCCCCACCCGTCTGCGCGAAGATTATGCAAAATTCGGTGCAGACAAATGTATCGGCGAATACCGCACCCACCTTGACAAATCCTCCTATTGCTACGAATTATCCCCCAACCTGCGGCTTCTTGCTATAGAAGACGATCAGGACGGCATCAGTGCTTCCGGGTATTCGGATGACCACCTGAACTGGATCTGCGAACAACTGCAAAATGCAAAAGAAGACGGCGCAGGTGTTATTGCATTCCAGCATCATCTGTTGCTTGAAAATTTAATTCCGCTGATCAACAAATCCCAGAAGATCGGCAACAACGAATACCGCGCAGGCAGACTTGCTGATGCGGGATTAAGACTTATTTTTGTCGGTCATTCCCACATGCAGAGAACAAGTGCACTTACAAGCAAAAACGGCAACACAATCACGCAGATCAATGTCGGTTCACTGTGCGGCCATCCTGCCCCCATCAACTACATCGAAACCGACGGCAAGACCGCCACTGTAACCGTGGAACACTTACAGAAATTCGTTCTTGACGGTGAAGCAAAAGACGGCTCTTACATAACGAAACACACCAAAGACCTGCTGGGACGAATTCTTGAAGGTGCCGTCACCGATTGCGAAATACTGGATGAACGGCTTCGCGCGCTGGGAATAAAAATCAAACCTCTCAAAAAAATCTATCCGATTGCAAAATTCGGTGCAAATAAATTATTGCATACAACGGTCGGCAAAGCAGGCAAAACCGTCAACCGCTTGACCGCAGGTAAGGGCATTGACAAAACCGCCCTGAAAGCAGTCGCGGATGACAAACTGATCGACTATGTTTATGCCATTCTGCTGAGTGTTTTTGACGGCAGTAAAGATATGAACACCATGCCCGATGCGGCAAAAACCGTGGCAAAGGACGTTGCCTCCCTGCCCGGCAGAATCATCCGTAAGGTGCCGTTCAAAAAAGACAAACTGCCGGGTGTGCTGAAAATCACAGACCAGATTGAAACCCTCATGCAGGAGCTTGTGTATCCGCACCGCGACCATCAATACACACAAGTGGATTTATAAAATATGTCCGTCACACCTTATATCGAAAACAAAACCGAACATCTCTCAAAACCGGCCGAAGATGCACTTGCCGTTTTCGGTGCGGCGGTTTCGTCTGCAAATCCTTATGAAAGCACCTGCAAAGCATTACAGAACAGCGAATTGGGGAATGTCCGTTTTGTGCTGAGCATAGGCAAGGCGGCCGTGCCCATGATGCAGGCGGCATACGATACAATTGGTACGGAAAACATCCGTGAAGCGGTACTTGTGACAAAATACGATCACCTGAACGGATTCTGCGCACCGAATTGCACCTGCTTTGAAGCGGGCCATCCTCTCAGCGATGAAAACTCCGAAAAAGCGGCACAGTATGTGCTTGAAAAAACGGCAGATTTACAGGCAGATGACCTCTGCATTGTGCTGATCTCGGGCGGCGGTTCTGCTTTATTTGAGGCTTCGCTTATTGACAAAACATATCAGCGGCAGATCACGGATATTCTGCTGAAAAGCGGTGCCGATATCTATGAACTCAACTGCGTGCGCAAACGGCTTTCCGCTGTCAAGGGCGGTCGCCTGGCGGCACATTTTGCGCCGGCAAAAGTGCTTACTTTTGCGTTGTCCGACGTACCGGGCAGCAGACCCGATGTCATTGCTTCGGGTCCCACACAACCCGACCCCGTGTCTGACGAAATATTCAGAAATATAGCACAAAAATATAATCTTAATCAAAACGGTATTCTCGATACACTCCCACCCAAAGCGGTTTTTGAAAACCAACCGCATTTTGAAATTGTGGGTGATGTGAACAAGCTGTGCGCAGTTGCAAAACAGGAAGCTGAAAAAAGAGGGTATACCGTTGTACATTTGTCTGCCGGTCTTGCGGGGGATGCAGAAGAACAAACCAAAAACATCATCCGCTCTTGCCTGCAATACAAGCAGACGCACTGCGGAAAATTCGCCTTTATTTACGGCGGTGAAACCACCGTTTGCGTCAAAGGAAACGGCAAAGGCGGCAGAAGCCAACAAGCAGCTCTTTGTGCGGCAATTGAATTGCAAACGGCAGAAAACATTGTCTTTTTGGCAGGCGGTTCGGACGGTACGGACGGCCCGACGGATGCGGCAGGCGGGGTTGTTGACGAAAAAACCGTTGCAAGAATTTCCATGAACGGAATCCACGCCGCCGACAGTCTTGCCGACAACGATGCCTATCATGCACTGCGTGCAGGCAATGCACTTTTGATGACGGGTCCGACCGGGACCAATGTCAATGACCTGATTTTGATTCTTACAGAAAGTGATATACATGCAAACCGTAACCATTGTTGACTACACAAGAAAAGAAGAATTTTACAATACCCTCACCCATGCATTCGGTGCAGCGGCAAGTTTTTTTGTTTTTATTGCTTGTCTTGTCGGTGCCATACGAATCGGCAATCCGATACGTACGGTCTGTGCGGTCATTTTCGGTCTTTCCATGATGATCATGTACACCGCTTCCACTGTTTACCACGGCGTACGCCCGGGAAAAGTCAAAAAAATATGCAGAGTCATTGACCACTGCATGGTTTTTCTTGCCATAGCCGGTTGTGCGACACCGTCTGCGGCATTGCTGCATGAGTATGAGCCCACGGTTGCCGTCATCATGTGGGTAACGGCATGGGGCTCGTTCACGGCGGGTATTCTCATGGCAATCATCAACTTTGAAAAAACAAAACCCTTCCGTCTTGCATTCACCCTGATTGCAGGCATTACCCTTTCCCTGACGGGACTTCCTGCCATGATCGAGCACTTCCCCGTCGGCACGCTTGTCAGTGTTTTCGGCGGCGGTGCTGCATATATCATCGGCATGGTGCTGTATGCCATGGGCAAAAAGAAACGCTATTGCCACAGCATTTTCCATATTATGGTGCTTCTGGGCAGTGCTTTTCATTCTTTCGGAATCTGGTATTATATTTACAGTGCTTCTGCGCTGTGATAGTATAAAGGCAAATTAAATAAATTAAAGGATAGGTGTGTAAAAATGTCTGAAAAAATCTATGCACTGACCGGTGCTACCGGTCATGTCGGTTTCGCTCTTCTCAAAGAAATGCTCGCCAACGGCGACAAAACCCGCATTATTCTTCGTAAAGACCCCGGTTATTTTGAAGGCATGGACGTTGAAAAGGTTAAGGGCGACGTAACGGATTACGATTCGCTTCTCAAGGCTTTTGAAGGCTGTGAAGTGGTTTATCACGTTGCAGGCTGTGTTGAAATCAAAGAAGGCTACGAAGACATGATCTACAAAATCAACGTGGAAGGCACAAAGAACGTTGTCAAGGCCTGCCTTGCATGCGGCGTAAAACGTCTTGTTTACATGTCCTCTGTTGACACCTATGTTCCCCTGCCCGACAATCAGGTCATGACCGAAGTGTATGACTATGATCCCGACAAGCTGGAAGGCGCTTATGCAAAAACAAAAGCGGAAGCCACCAAGTATGTTCTTGACAATCAGGGCAACAACGGAATGGATGTTGTTGTTGTGCAGCCCGCCGCCTGCATGGGTCCGTATGACTTCAAAATTTCTTCTGTCGGCAGCATGATCCGTATGTTCATGGGCGGCAAATTCCCCATCACCCTGACCTTCGGCGGTTACAACTTTGTTGACGTGCGTGACGTTGCTTTGTTGACCAGAGCCGCAGCATTCAAGGGCATCCCCGGCAGTTGCTACATCGCCTGCAATCAGATGTGCACGGTTGACGAATTCATTCGTCTGCTTGCAAAAGCCGCAGGCAATAAGGAACCCAAAATCGGCATCGGTTACAAACTCTGCTACACCTTTGCTCCCCTTATGGAAGCTTATTACAAAGCTGCCGACAAGACCCCGTTGTTCACCCGCTACTCCATCCGCAAGCTTTGCTCCAACTGCAATTTCTCTTATGAAAAAGCAGCAAAAGAACTTGACTACAAGCCCCGTCCCCTGCTTGAATCCCTGAAAGATACCGTGGCTTGGATCAAGGAAAACGAAAAGAAATAAAAAATATATATTCACCCCTAATTTGATATTCAGGAGGCGCAACAATGACAGAAATCCTTACCAGAAACACAAGTTTCATTGACGAATTCGGCAGAGAACGCATTTTTCAGGGCATGAATATCGTCAACAAAAGCCCGAATCTTCCCGGTTGGTCGGAAGAAGACTTCCGTCTGATTGCACTTGACGGCGGCAATATGGTCCGTCTGGGTTGCGTATGGTCGGGCATTGAACCCGAACCCGGCAAGTACAATACCGCTTACCTCGACAGCATGCGTCAGGCTTTGGATTGGTGCGAAAAGTACGGCATGTATGCCTTCCTTGATCTGCATCAGGACCTGTATTCCGACTTCGGCACAGGTTACGGTGACGGTGCACCTGCATGGGCATCTTTTGACGGCGACAAACTGAAGAAGATCTATGTCATCTGGGCAGAAGGCTATTTCTTCCGCAAACCCGTTCACAAATCGTTTGATGCCTTCTGGGAAAACAGAGCTGTACATGGCAGAGGTTTACAGGATTGGTTCTGCGATATGCTGCGCTTTACCGTTGATTATCTCAAAGACAAACCCGCGCTTGTCGGTTTTGACGTGCTCAATGAGCCCTTCCCCGGCACCCCCGGCGGAAAGGTATTCCGTAATCTTGTCAAACGCGTGGTCAAAATCGTGGCAACAGATCCCCGTTTCGACCGCAAAAAGGCAATCAAGGAACTTACAAGCGGTGAAATTCTCAATTGCGTGGACTGCATCAACAACGAAAAACTCTACAGTCAGATCGTGGATGCAGGCAAAAAAGAGATCCGTGAATTTGACCTGAACCGTTATTATCCCTTCTTCAAACGTGCGGCAGAGACCATCCGCAGTGTCACGGACAAGGGTATCATTTTCATGGAAAACTGCTATTATTCCAACCTCGGAATTCCCTGCTGCACCCCGAAACTGACCTACAATGACGGCACGGTGGAAAAGAATCTTGCATTTGCTCCGCACGGTTACGATCTGACGGTTGACACACCGCTGACGAACTTTGCAAGCCCGTTCCGCATTGATCAGATTTTCAACGAACACGAACGCACGCAGGACAGACTGGGTGTGCCCGTATTGGTCGGCGAATGGGGCGGTATGGTAAGCGGTGCAGAGGAATATCCCGCACTCGAGCACCTCATCCGCAAATTCGACCGCAATCAGTGGAGCCAGACCTACTGGCACTACAATGACTCACTGCACACAGGCGGCATCGGCGAAATCCTCGCCCGTCCGTATCCCGCAGCGGTTGCAGGAACAATCAAATCCTATAACTTCGACCGCAAGAAAAAGGAATTCGTTCTGCACTATACGGGTGATGCCGACATCACCGCCCCGACAGAAGTGTTCCTCGGCAAAAAGCCGAAAAATATTCTTTCCACCGCAAAATACGAACTCGAACAAACCGCCATCGGCAACTGGGTACTCAAGGCAGATCCCACCGACGGCAAGTGCGTGATCGTGGCGGAATTCTGATTTTACCAATAAAATAAACTGCGGCAACCGTTCATTGCAAATCGGTTGCCGTTTCTTTTCATCACACTTTAAAATCATAATCGCAAAACTTGCAGAAAATTAAAAGTTTTTCGGGTTATAATCGCAAAAGTATTGTAAAATTCCCCCCTGTCAATCGTTTCAGTGCGTGGTTGACGGGTGTGGTTTTTAATATTTACATTGCAGTGTATAAGTTCCCGAGGCAAGATTCTGTGTTGTTCCGTCGGGCAGAACCGCTTCGCAAATTGTTCCGACGGGGACGGTGACGGTCATGGTGAAAA
This sequence comes from Oscillospiraceae bacterium, assembly GCA_015066385.1. Lineage (GTDB taxonomy): Bacteria > Bacillota > Clostridia > Oscillospirales > Acutalibacteraceae > RUG806. Next base: position 2,543 of record SVOJ01000026.1, on the reverse strand, counting down.
TGCCGTTTTCATGTGTCCACTCGCAGGCAGCAAAACCGAACGGTGTCTTTATTTCGGCTTTTGCAAACTGCAGACCGCCGCCGGGAACGGGTGCGGCACGGAAGGTTCTGAATCCGCCCGAAGTCGGTTCAATCCCTGCCACACGGCGGTACAGGAAATCACCGACAGCCCCGTAGGCATAGTGATTGAACGACACCATACCGCCCGATTCGTCATTGGATCTGCCCGTATTGACCGTACCGTCGGGGCGCAGGGCATCCCAGCGTTCCCAGATGGTCGTGCCGCCCGCTTTGACTTCATACAGCCATGACGGGCATTTTTCCTGCAACAGCACTTCGTATGCTTTTTCCGCATAACCGTTGTCTGCCAACGCAAACAGAATATACGGCGTTCCGGGGAAGCCTGTTTGCAGGCAGTTATCGTTTTCTTCAATCAGACGGACAAGATTTTTTGCCATGTTTGCAGTTTCCTCGGCGTTTGTCATGCCGAACGCAAGCGGCAGAACATAGGCAGTCTGGAATTCTTTTTTGAGTTTGCCGTTGCCGTCGGTAAACACGGTACGGTAGGATTCACAAATCTCTTCCGCTTTTTTGCGGTACCAAACAGCATCTTCCTTTTCGCCGAGAATCTCCGCGATCTGCGACACAAGGAAACAGGAATTGGCATAAAATGCGGTGGCGATCCACGGAGCTTTTTTAAGCCATTGCACATTGGTTTCGCCGGGAGCACACCAATCGCCGTAATGGAAAGGATATTTCCATATATTTCTTCCCTGTTTTGTCGGAGATGAAAGCGATGACCAGAATTTTACAGCTTTGAGAAACTTTTTCATCGAAGCATACTGTCGGGCAAGAATATCCTTGTTACCCGTTGCCTGATACAACGCCCACGGTACAAGCACACAGCAATCGCCCCAACACGAGGTTGCCATCACGGGCATCTTCGACCCCTGACGCGGAATAACCATCGGAAAACCGCCGCCTCTGCCCTGTTCGGCTTTTAAATCAAGAAGCCATTTATCAAAAAAACGGGTCATATCGAACATGCGGCAGGCGGTGGAGGCAAACAAGGCAATATCACCCGTCCAGCCCATGCGCTCATCACGCTGCGGACAATCGGTCGGAATATCAATAAAATTCGACAAGGCACTGTAATAAATATTCTCATGCAAACGGTTCAGCCGTTCATCCGAACAGGAAAAGAAACCGATTTCATTGCCGTGGCAGGAAGTCAGCGCGCAACCTTGCAAAGTCAGATCTTCGGGTTCAATACCGCTGACACCGACATAACGAAACCCCATAAAAGTGTACTGCGGAGAGTAGAATTGCTCACCGTCTGTGCAGGTGTATAAAACTTCCGCTTTGGCGGAACGCAGTGCTTTTGTAAACAATTCTCCGTCCACCAGCACTTCCGCATGACGAAAACGGATCCGCTGTCCCCTTTTTCCGTTTATTTTTGCAAAGATAACCCCTGCAAAATTTTGTCCGAAATCGTAAATATATTCTCCCGACGGTGCTTTTTTCACACTGATGGGTTTAAAAATGCGGGTTGCACCGACCGACTCCCCGTAATGTGCAAGCAGTTTCGGCTGCACGGGCGGTTTTTGAACGGACACCGGAACATAAACTGCCGTTGACGGATCGAATGCGGCATCATACACTTCCCCGTCATACCATTCGGCCGCACGTACGGGGGTGTCTTCGGTCACAAGCCAGTTTTCATCCGAACAAATAACTTCTTTCGTCCCGTCTTCATATTCAATATGCAATTCCGCCAGAAGATACTGACGGTCGCAGGTAATGCCGTTGACTCGGTGATAGGTAAATGAGCCGCAAGCCCATCCGCCTGCCACAATGAAGTTGATCTCATTGTTCTCTTCAAGAAGTTTTCTGACATCATAAACCTGATATTGCAATTGGTTTTTATATGAGGTGAACCCCGGTGTAAAATATTCATGCTGTGCATAACGGTTATTCAGACTAACCGTATAAATTCCCAATGCGGTAGAAAGCAGATATGCCTTTTTGATCTTGCCTTTGCAAGCAAAACAGTGCTTAAAGCCGATCGGTTTCGGAGAGCCTTTTTTCGGCACACGGCAGGTCGGATGCGATATCCATTTTGCCTGCCACGGGGTGTCGAGTTTGCCCGTCATAAACCATGTATGGTTGTTGCAGGTTGCACCGCTTTTGAGTGCGACATTAACATCCACCCGATAGGTTGTCAATGCCTCAAGCGGCATCTGCAAACGAAAATTCAACATATCATCCACGGGAAAAGTTTTTCCCGCTACACTCACTTGTGCTTTTTCGATTGCATCACCTTTTTGATCGGAATCAACAGAAAAAGTAATGCGTGGATTTTTCACATCCGTAACACTGTACATTTCACCTTTTTCAACCTGCACATTATATACAAAACACATATTTTTCACGTATAATTAAACCATCTCGAAAGGGGTGGTTTTAATTATTCTCCTTTCTTTAAATTTTTGGTTATATTTGCAGGAGTAGCTACCTGCGATATAATTAAGACAAGCACTGTGG
>SVOJ01000048.1 GCA_015066385.1 Oscillospiraceae bacterium | reverse complement strand
TCTTTTTGCTGTGTCATCCATCGCCTTCGCTCATTTCGAATTGCATTTAATTTCTGTTTGTCAAGGGCGACGGATATTTTTTTATTTTTTCTGTTTTTGGGCTTGACTTTTAATAGTTAGTCTTTCTTTTTTTAATTTGCAATTTTGGTTCCTGAGATTTTTGCATAATCCGTCGCAAGTGATTCTACTTATTGCGAAGCGGAGATTTTTCCAAACCTCCTTTCCCGCTTGCGGCGAATGATGCTATACAAAACCGGAGTTGCCGTCAGAGCAAAACCGATTATTGTAACATAGAGAGTTCCCGTACCGCCCGTTTCGGGGAGCACGAAGCCGTAGGTGTAGTTTTCAACGGCAATGATGGTGGTGACGGTCTGTATGATACCGTCCGGATCCGGCTCATAGAAGTAAAAATAAACAGGTTTTGAGAGTATCTGATATCCTTCGGGGGCTGCATCCTCCACCAGCGCATACGGGCCGCCGAGGGTGAGATACTGCGTTTCTATGACCACCGTGCCGTCCGCTCCCGTTGTGTAAGAACCGATGTAATAAAGAGTTTTGCCGGAATCGGTGGTGATGCTCTGTGTTGCTGTGTCGGGAATAATCATACCCGGGACTTTGACAGTGCCGTACAGGTGGAATGAAACATCCGGCAAGGGCACACCCGTGTCACCGTCCTGCTTGAGCAGGGTGATATCGTGTATAGAACCCGATGCACCGCCCGAATGCTCTTCAATCTTGAAAACGGCATCAATGATATCCGTAATCTGTGCCTTGCCGTCGATTCTGACCGCATTGTTGACGGAAACCGAACCGCTTTCGGTAATCAGGGTGGTATAATCAATACGAATATGCAGTTCATCAGGGATCGTAAAGGTCAGGCGGTTTGCATTCTGGTCATAGGTGACGGTGTAGTTATAATCACTGTCTGCACTATCGAAGTCAATCCAGTTGCCGTTTTCGTCTTCATATATCAGTTTGATGGTATCCCAGTAAACGGACAAAAGCGGTGTCATGGTATCTTCGATGGTGATTTTGTCGGTGCCGGGCAGGATATCGAGTGCATTGCGATTGATGTGAATATCAAATTCAAGCTTGTTACCTTTTTGCACCACCTGCTTGTCGAGCAAGCCGGTTTTGATTTCAACTGTATCAGTTGCCGGACCGGAGGTGTTATCACCATTCCATGTCAGCTCGGCTGTATTATCGAGCACATATTTGTTATCTTCTACAGAATTCAGATATTCATCCTTGAGCTTGAGTTTGTAAGTGAAAGCATGGTTGCCGCCGCCCATATTGTTGCAGTATTTCTGATAAGTATCAAGCGTTGCAAGCCATTCAACACCCCAACCGCTGTCAGGATTACATTTATCAAACACAAGCTCTGTCGATGCTACATTTATAGAATTTCCGCTGACAGTACCGTTATAGGTGTAACAGTTGAGCCAGTTGTTTGCATTCCACGGGTCATAACACATTAAAGAAAGCGAGCCGGGCACATATTCCAGTTTTTCATCAAAAGTATCCGTAAAGTAGGCAATATCCGCAGATGCAAGATACCCTTCGTTTCCGTTTGTACCCGGTATTGTGTTATAGAAAATAACCGTGTAATCTATAGTGCCATCTTCGTTCACTGCAGATTTCTTGAAAATCTTAGGGGAATATTGATACGGCGCTAAAGCTTCTTGGGCAATTACCGATGTGTAATTGAGTGTAGCGCTGTTATTCAGCGTGAAGCCATCAAGAAGAGTATCCACCAACTCATTTTCGCCGGTCAGCGAACCGCTCCATTCATTGCCTGTTTTTGAGTCAAAAGGAATTTTGTAAGAAATAACAAGCCTTGCATCTTCATCCAGGCACCACTTTGATAATTCTTGATCTGCCGTTGAAGTATTGAAGAAAATATTGAAGGTGTGTTGCGTATCATAAAGTCCCGGTGAAAGAAGAATATATGTATTTTCTATGGGGCCGCCTTCAACATAGGGGGTAAATTCAATCGTTCTGCCGGACTCGGTGTAAGCTGTAATGACCACATCTTGCGGGGAGTTTTCCGAGTAAAGAAATTCACCTGTGGTTTGCTTCCAAAGACTTGCTGCGTCTGAAAGATAGAAGCCACCCCAATTACTGATAACGCCCGGCACATCGGCTTCAATGGTAAAATAAACATATTCACCGTCATTGCCATATGCATTTTTTTGAACGCGTGGTACAAAACCGACAACATCAGCTTCACCACCTGCAGTTTCCAGCTTGCCGTTGATTGTGGCTGAAATGCTGTTGTTATATTGTCGCTGTTCCCCCTCAGCAGGAAGATCGTATGTTGTGTAATAGAAAATATCGAACATATAACCTTCGGGCAATGCAAACTCCATGGAGTTGCCGTTGATGGTGACTTGATCCCAGCTCAGGTATGTATCCGTCAGAGCATTTCCCCATTCGTCATAATGCTTGATTAAAATGGGCTGTTCGGTATAGTATTGAAGTCCTTCTCCGAGAGTATCAATAACCACCGTTCCCTGAAGATTGCTGTTGTTCTTCCTGATTGCAACCTCCCATTCAATAACAGAAATATTTTTACCGTTTGCATCTTTAAGAACGGTCTGCTTGCCGTTTTTTGCCATTTTTTCAAGTTCAACAGTAACCCAGTTTTCCTTATAATTGCCGACTGTATTCCCTCCGGAATCATGCCCTTCGCCATAGACACCATTGCCAAGTGATACTGTATCATTTGAAAGTTTATCGTCGTCTATTTTTGTTTTGTAGGTAATCAGATATCCGTTGCCTGCTGAAAAGTCGGGAAAACCAACCAATGAAAAACCACTGTAATTGGGAGTAAATGAATCACCTACTGTTGGCTGCGGATCAAGGGGATTGCCATTAAGGTCGGTAACAACAATTGTGTCGCGCAACATCTGATGTGTGTGCCATGTATAGTCTTCAAGGGTGAAATCTTTCACCAAGCCGTGAGTCGCTTCCACTCTTACGGTATATTCCATGGTGTGATCATCAGGATCATAATTCCCATGTGTTTTGGTTATATCGACACCGGCGCTGCTGTCCACATTCAGCTCAATTCTGATCTGATCGTTGAACACGACCTCATTGGTGCCGCCCGACATCGATTCACCGACCGAAGCATTGAACTCAATGATAAAGTCAACATTCGAATATCTGTGACCGAAGCAAAGCCCGTCGTCACCGTCATAGAAGGTGACCAGTAAATATCCGTTCTCATCAATGAAATATTCACCGACATCCTCAATGGTTCCGTTTTCCGTGATGGCTGTGATGGGATGCCACTCCGTAAAAGGCTCGCAATGGAAATTTGCAGGGATCTGATAAGTCAGAAAGTGTTCGTCATTGTGTCCGAACTGCAGCCATTGATCACCGGTATTCTGTTCCTTGAATTCCATGGTGATAATATAGGTTTGTCCGATATACACGGTCGAACCGTCTGTGATCGGCTCGTGCTCCTGTGTACTGAATGTAACATCCACAAGAAAATCCGTCAGATCCGTTCTGTATTCAATATTCGGTTCTCCCGTGCTCATCATCAGCATCGGCGGATTGCTTTGCACGGAATATACGACCCCGGCAGTTGCATCCCCATCGGTGATCAAAGAATCCGCCCCGGATTTTCCGTATTCCGTATCCTTTGCAAACTGAAGCTTGCCTGTTTGACCGTAACCGATGATGTTGTCGGCAGCGGTAATGGTTTTGGTTTCAACACGGTCATGGCTGTCGCCTGCAATGATCAGCAGACTGTTGTCGCTGACCGACAAGATGATACCCACCGTGTCTGCAACCGAATCTCCGTCCGTGTCATAAAAGACGACATCGCCTCTTTGCGGTGTGTATGCATCGGCAGCCGCATAAGCGTATTTATCCTGCCACGCAAGGCGCATGGCTTCTGCACCTGCACGCTTGAGGTCGGACACATTGTTGATATTGGAATAATGCAGGCAGAACGAAACGAACATTGCATTCCATTTGCCGTAAGGATTGCCGTACCACTCACCGTAACGGGTATAGCCGTTGCGGTTGCCGTCGGCATCAAATGCAAAGTTCTTTTCGCTTTCCGTGTAGCCCATCTGACTTATAGCAACGGCAATCAGATTTTCGGGAATGTTATTGGTGATTTCAATATCGTCAATTGTAGCAAGCCAGTCGCTGACCGTTTCAATATCCGCGGTTTTGTCGGGGAAGCATTCACTCGTATGCGTATGCTCAACAGCGCTACACACAAGTGTTTTCTCATAGCAATCATCCGTGTGGGTGTGCACGGCGGCATCGGGTGCTGCATCTCCGTCCGTTACAGATCCGGATATCCTTTCTTCGGAAATCAGCGGAATACCCTCTTCCAGTCCGCAAACAAGCGCACTTGTATAGCAAGCCTCCCCGTGGGTGTGCTCGTCCATACCGCACAGCGCATCTGCCGTGGCGGTGATGCCGACCAGCTTGAGCCACCAGAAAACGATGACAGCGACCGCAATTGCAAATACCAAAAACAAAGCGGCAAGTTTTTTGCTGTCGATTCTGAATTTTTTGTGTCTGTCAAGATAATTCGTGTTGATGCTGTCCAAACCTGCCACCTCCTCTTTTGATTTTTGCATATTGTTACAAAATGTATATTATTTAATAATGCTGATTTTGTCAAACGGCCATATTCTGAAAAATATCTTGCCGATAATGTATTCTTCGCTGACAAGTCCGATCACACTGCTGCGGCTGTCAATAGAGGTTGAACGGTGATCGCCTAAAACAAAGTAATGATTATCCGTCACATAGCATGGAAATGTGATGTCACATTCGCCCAATGCCTTGTCGGTGATATACGGCTCATCGAGCAGCTCGTCATTCACATAGACATTGCCGTTTTCATCGATGTTGATTTTATCGCCGGGCAAGCCGATGATTCTTTTAATGAGCAATTTGTTCTGATATGTGAAGCAGCAGAACTCTTCTCTTTCAAGATTTGTTGTCTTCAGAAGAATGACGATTTCTTCATCATGGAGGGTCGGCTCCATGCTCGAGCCCGAAATCTGAAGAACCGGCAGCGCAAGTGTTGCAATCAGAACGGCAACGGCAGCAACAACAATCAGAGAATACATGGTGGTGCGAAGCACCTGCTTGTATTTGCGATTGTATTTTTCTCTGAGAATTTCCGCTTCGATCTGTGCCGTTGTGGGTAACGACCAAGCCTTTTTTTGTTTTTTTCTTACCATTTAGGGAAACGCTCCTGTGAAAGGGATCAATTGGATTTTTCAAGCAAATTTTTTAAGCGTAATCTGACGATGTTCGCAAGCTCGTCGGGAAAAACACTGATTTTTTCATCCTGCTTCGCAAAAAAGTGCAGCATCTGCCTGTATATTTCTCTGTCTGCCGGCAGGGGGACATCCCGAAGAACAGGCTTCGCCTGTGCATTGCCGCTGTTTTTCGGAGCAACTGTTTGTGCCTGCCCTGTATTTGCCTGCAGGGATGCCTGCAATCTGTTTGCAGATTGTAAGGAATTTTCAAGCTGACGGGTCAGAACCGAAAGGCTGTCAAGCTGCTGCAATGCTTCATTTTCTGCGGTCAGCTTTTGTATCTGCTCTTTCAGCTTTTTGTTTTCCTTGCCTGCATCAAGAAGCAATTCAAGCAATTCAAGACGACTCATTTTTCTGAGTTCTTTCGTTGTCATGTGAACTGTAACTCCTTCAGTTTTCTCTGTGAAAAATAAATTATAATGCTGTATTTGCGAAATTATAGTCCTACTGTCCACATTATAATATAACACATCTTCTTTCTTTTTTCAACACTTTTCACGATGGTTGTTTGTTTATTTTTTTATTTTATTAACAATAAAAGATAATCGTTGCCGAGGCAAAAAGAAAAAGCACCGCAAAAGCCTGTAGCATCGGACTTATTGGTTTTTCAGCACAAAAATGGTTCAAATTGCAAAAGGTTAGGGTGACGGGTATAATCCGAACCCGTTTTTTACAGGCAGATTTCCGCCGATACTTCGTTAAAATCCTCGAAAATCCACAAAGGATTTTCTGCGTTTTGTGCCTCGTCTCGTCAAAAATCCTCACTGTAAAAAATCTTCGACCCGAATGCGTGGGGTTGCTAAGGACAGTTTATAAAAAACAGTCAATAATAACCACCGTGCATTGCAGAAGGAAAAGAATTAACCAAGAGAGAGTAAAATCTTTCTTGGTTTCAGACTGTCGAAAAACCGTGTTTCGCAATCAAGCGAGACACGGTTTTCTGTCTGTATTGTTAAATATTTGGAATAAATTGAATAAAAAGACGTAAAAGTCATGGAAATCCTCGTTTTTGAACTTCC
>SVOJ01000047.1 GCA_015066385.1 Oscillospiraceae bacterium | reverse complement strand
TCTACGACTGCGACTCGCTGGCCTCGGTCACCATCCCGGACAGCGTGACGAGCATCGGGAATTCTGCGTTCTCCTGGTGCACCTCGCTGGCCTCGGTCACCATCCCGGACAGCGTGACGAGCATCGGGAATTCTGCGTTCAGCAGCTGCGACTCGCTGGCCTCGGTCACCATCCCGGACAGCGTGACGAGCATCGGGAATTCTGCGTTCTCCTGGTGCGACTCGCTGGCCTCGGTCACCATCCCGGACAGCGTGACGAGCATCGGGTATAATGCGTTCTGGGTCTGCACAAAGCTTACCTCGGTTACCATCCTGAATCCTGCTTGTGAAATTTATGACTCTGCCAACACCATCTACTCCGGTGCAACGATTTATGGTTACAATGATTCCACGACTGAAACCTATGCAACCAAGTACAATCGCACCTTTGTTTCACTCGGAGATGCACCACACACCCATTCCTACACTTCCTCTATTACCCTTGCAGCCACCTGCTGCACAACAGGCGTAATGACTTACACCTGCGAATGCGAAGACAGCTACACCGAAGTCATCCCGTTTGACATGAACAACCACACCAGCGGTACGGAAATCCGTGATGCGGTTGATTCAACCTGCAGCCTTGAAGGTTACACAGGGGACACCTATTGCCTCGGCTGCAACAACAAAATCGCCAACGGCGATCCCATCACCGCTCCCGGTCATGATTACACATCCGTTGTCACGGCTCCCACCTGTGAAGACGGCGGTTACACAACCTACACCTGCACCGTCTGCGGTGACACCTATGTTGCCGACGAAACCGATTTCCTCGGGCATGCTTATGTCGGAGCGGTCACACTTGAACCGACCTGCACCGACCCCGGTGTGAAGACTTATGTCTGTCAGAACGATCCTTCGCACACCTTCAAGGAAGAAATTCCTGCTCCCGGACATACACCCGACATAGATGCGACCTGTACAACCGATCAGACCTGCTCCGTCTGCGGTGCAATGATTACACCTGCAACCGGTCACACTCCCGGCGAAGCGGTTATGGAAGATAAGATCGAAGCAAACTGCACGGTGGACGGTTCTTACAACATGGTGGTCTATTGTGAAATCTGCAGCGAAAAACTGAGCACAACAGCTTACACAATCACAGCTCCCGGTCATGATTACAGTACCGTAGTCACTGACCCGACCTGCACACAAGATGGTTACACGACTTACACCTGTGTAAAATGTCAATACAACTATACAGCAAATGCAACCCCTGCTCCCGGTCATAATTGGGATAGTGGCGTAGTCACTGTTTCGCCGACCTGTACAACAGAAGGCATCAGAACCTTCTCTTGCTTGCGTTGCACAAACAAGAAGACCGAATCCGTTGCGATTGATTCGACTTCCCACACGGGTGCAACCGAAATCCGCAATGCAGTACTTGCCACCCCCACACAGGCCGGCTACAGCGGCGACAAGCATTGTTCTGCCTGCGGTGCGATTCTTGAAGCAGGCTTCGTTGTGACGCTCGGCGATGTGAATGCAGACGGTAAAATCACTCCCGAAGATGCAAGACTTATTCTTCGCAACGCAGTTGAACTGACCGAATTTGACGAAAAACAGACACTTATGGCAGATATTGACGGCGATGGCATAATCACGGCATCCGATGCAAGACTTCTTCTTCGCGCAACAAACGGATCGGAAGAATGGGCTTATGACCTGACCGATTATGAAATCATGCCGGAATACAGCGGCGCATCACGATTTGTGACAATAGAAACGGATAGGGTCATTGATTCATACAATTGCATTGCAGTGGATGTGTATCTGAACGAATGCGTTGACCTGACTTCTTATCAGCTCAAATTCACATACGATGCAGATTGTTTTAATATTATGTCTGTTGCAGCCGGTACAGATGCGAAAAATGTGACGTTATATTGCGAATCCGAGCGAAACGCAATCACAACAGAACACAATAAAAACACAGACGGCACAGGTCATTTTGGCGGCTACTTCAAAGACTCCCTTTGGGAAGCAGATAAATTCCTTGAAAATTCCAATATTAATGGCGATTGCATTGTCAACAGCGAAAAGTTCCATCTGGCAACAATTTATTTGCAAGTAGAAAATGCATATTATTGTAAAGGTGGAAGTTTTTCTGTTACAGGAAATCTGACCTTCGAAACAGCAAACGGCACGGCAGAAACGTCCGGCACGGAAGATGCGATCATATCTATGGGCGGAGGACATTATTACGGCTGGGGAAATTGCCCTGCAGGAACAAAAACCTGTTCGTATTGCGGTGTCACATATACCTATTACGAAGGCAATCATGATTGGAGCGTATGGACAGAAAGAATCCCCGCTACAACCACAAGCGAAGGGGAAGAATTCCGAACCTGTCAGAGATGCGGCGAAGAAGAAACCCGCGTGATTGACATCATTCCGGAAGAACCGACAGAACCGCCCACAGAACCCTGCCCGCCCGGCAACCATTGGGGCGGTTGGGGTGAATGCAGATACGGCACAAGAACCTGCCACTATTGCGGCGCAAAATACAATCTGTACAACGAGTTCCATACTTGGGGTTATTGGACAATCAGAACCCCCTCGACATTCGACACTGCCGGTGAACAAGTTTGTTTCTGCGACGCATGCAACGAAGAAACAACCCGCGCATTGCCGCTTCTGTCTGAGGGCTTGGTCATAATGGAAAACGACTTTGCAAACGCTGTCATTGCTGATTTCTTTGTAAAGTTCTCCGCAGACGGTTTTGCGGTTGTTCCTGTCGGCACATCGGTTGCAGACTTGCTCAATTATACTAACGGCACGGCGGTACTGGACAAAAACGGCAACATGATGTCTGCCGATTCCGTTCTCGGAACGGGTATGCAGTTGGTGCTGCTCGACGGCGCAACCGTGGTTGACAGCATGGAAATTGCAGTCCTTGGTGATGCGGACGGTGACGGTGAACTTACAGCCGGCGATGCACGAATTGCCTTGCGCATATCGGTTGGTCTGGATAATCCGGAGGAAGTGTACCTGCTCGCCACAAAGGTGAACGATATGATCACCGTCACCGCCGGTGATGCACGTCTGCTTCTGCGTGCCTCGGTCGGTCTTGAAAATCCGCGGTCGTGGTTTGACAAATTCTGAAAATCATATTCACCTCCTGCAACACCCCTTGGCGGAATTTCTGCCAAGGGGACTTTTTTGCAAATTTTTCTGTTTTTTTCAAAAAAGGGCTTGACAATTGCATTTTGCCGTGTTATAATGCATGAGCGTTGAGGGAGTAACACCTCTCATGAAGTCGGTGTCTATAACATTGAGGTTCCACCCGTTCCCATCCCGAACACGGTAGTTAAGCTCAACTGTGCCGAAAATACTTGGCGGGAAGCTGCCCGGGAAAATAGGTCGTCGCCGACACAAACGAAACCGTCCGAATGGACGGTTTTTTGCTTTTTGCATATTGACTATCCGATGCAATCGTACTAATATTAAAATGAAAAATTAAGGAAAGGCGGAGAAAGATGCAAAAACGATATGAACTGGACATGACCACCGGGCCGTTTCTGAAAAAAATCTTCATTTTTGCCGTTCCGATGGTCTTCACGGGGCTGTTGCAGTTGCTGTATAACACAGCGGACGTGGTTGTTGTCGGCAAATTTGCAGGCGAAACCGCCTTGGCGGCAGTCGGCTCAACGGGGTCGCTGATTAACCTTATATTGAATGTCTTCATCGGTCTTTCCATGGGGTCAGGCGTTATGGTTGCCCGCTACATCGGTGCGCAGGATGACGAAAAGATCCACAAATGCACCCATACCGCAATATCCATCAGTTTGTGTGCCGGCTTTTTGGTTGCCGCGATCGGTTTTTTCTTTTCGAGAAATTTGCTGATTCTGATGAATGCGCCCGAAGATGTACTCGATCAGGCAACGCTGTATCTGCAGATCTACTTTTTAGGTGCTCCCGGTTCCATGCTGTACAACTTCGGTGCTTCTATTGTACGTGCTACGGGCGACACCAAAAGACCGCTTGTGATATTGGGCCTTACGGGGCTGGTCAATGTCGGGCTGAATCTGATCCTTGTTATTCTTTTCCACCTTGACGTGGCAGGGGTTGCCATTGCTACCATTACGGCGCAATACCTGTCTGCAATCTGCATTATATACAGACTTATGCGCATTGATAATGCCTGCAGACTGCAAGTCAAAAAACTGCGTTTTCACAAGCGTTCGTTTCTGGAAATTCTTCGCATCGGTCTTCCCGCAGGAATACAGAGCGCCTTGTTTTCCATTTCCAACGTTATCATTCAGTCCACGGTCAATTCTTTCGGCACGGTTGCCATGGCAGGCATCGCGGCAGGTTCCAACGTGGACGGCTACATATTCACCTGCACAAATGCCGTTGCGCAGACGGCAATGAACTTCACCTCGCAGAACATCGGTGCTAAAAAATACGAAAATGTTCCAAAAGTGTTCCGCTACTGTCTTTCATCCGCTTTTATCGCGGCTGCCGCGTTGAGTGCGATTGCATTTTTGTTCAGAGTTCCCATTGTGGGTATGTTTTCGGATGAAGCGGACGTCATTGCAATCGGTGCAGACCGTCTGACATTGATTCTGCCGTTCTACTTCTTCTGTTCGCTGATGGACGTCACAGCGGGACAGGTACGCGGCATGGGACGAAGCATAGAACCGATGATCATTTCCCTGCTCGGCGCATGCGGAAGCCGCCTGTTGTGGGTCTTTTTGATTCTGCCGCTGAACAGAACACTTACCATGCTGTATTGGTCGTATCCCGTATCATGGGCACTGACCTTCTTCGCACAGACGGCATTTTATTTCTATGCCGCACATAAATTAAAAAAGAAAAGCATAACAACAGAAAGGATGATTGAAACATGAAAATAAAAACATTCACCAGAACCGTTTTGAGCACCCTGCTCGCCGTTTGCTTGCTTGCAGGCTGTCTGCTCCCCGCCTTCGCACAAAGCAGAGATGCACTTATTGAAGTTGATTCTGCACAGAGAGGCACCTTTGCCGCCGCAGACACCCCACAGCCCCGTGCATCATTCACACTGTCACAGGCACTGAAAAACCTGCTGCGTAACGCGGTGTTGAACACACGGGATACGATTGATGTTGAGGCATACGGTATTCCTTATTCCACGGAAAACTGGAACCTCATTACGGAATATCTTTTCAACCATGTCCCGGAAGCATTTCATTTGCTCCAGGTCAGATGCCAATATTATATTGGCGGCGAGTTTATTTCTTTCAGTTTTACGTATTCCTGCACAGCCGCAGAATTTACTGTGCAGTCCGCCCAATGCACAAAAGTTGCAAACCAACTTTTAAGCGGAATCAAAAACAACAACAATCTGAGCGATGTTGAAAAAGCATTGTTGCTGCATGACCGCCTCGCATTACACTGCGAATACGGCAATCCGTATGCCGATCACACTGAAAATGCCACACTCTACGCTGCCCTTGTCGGCAGAAAACCCATTTGCCAGGGCTATTCAGTTGCATATTCTTACCTGTTGGAACAGGTTGGCATCAAGAGTGAGATCACATCCTCGGATACTTTGAATCACGCATGGAATATTGTTTATATCAACAACATCCCCTACCATGTCGACGTCACCTGGGATGACCCGATCGATGATATTTACGGCAGAGTATGGCACTATAATTTTATGCTGTCCACAGCGGCCTTGAAAGCAGGTGTCGGAGAAGCTTCCGCGCACGATGCGGATGATTTCAACCACGCCCCGAGTAATACAACCTATGACAACTATTTCTGGCAGAACAGCATAGCGGCTTTCCAATTGCTTGACAACGAAATCTATTACATTGATTCGGTTGAACAGCGCATTGAGAGAATGTCGGATCACAGTGCGGTCGTGTCTGTTGCAGACACCTGGCATCTCAGCGATGACGGTTGGTATCTGGAAAACAACCAGGCAAGGTTGGCTTGTGTCAACAATACACTGTATTGCAGCATGCCGACTGCCGTTTACAAAGTAGATGTCAGCAACGGCACAAAATCCCTCTTTTATGAACCTGATCTTATCATTGACGGTGAACAATTCTTCTGCATTGCAGGTTTTGCCATTGAAGCAGGAACGATGTATTTTGATTACTGTAATTACAGATACGGCGCCATAAACACTGTAAGAACATCTGCCACCATTGATTCATTTGTTATTTACGGCGATATCGACAACGACGGTGTAGTCTCTGCAGGCGATGCAAGATTGGCTCTGCGTGCAAGCGTCGGCCTTGAAATACTCAGCGCTGCCGAAATCACAATTGCGGACGTTGATAATGACAATGCCGTTACGGCAGGCGATGCAAGATTGATTCTGCGATACAGCGTAGGACTTGAAAACAAATTACCGGCATAAAACCCATAAAAAAACAGCGGCACAAACCCAATGTCATTAAGTTAAGAAGAAACCGAATTTCACAATGAAGTGAGGTTCGGTTTTTTTGTAACTTTTTTCAAAAAAACACTTGACAAATGAGAAAAAATGTGCGGCTCCACTGTTGCCACGGAAAC
>SVOJ01000002.1 GCA_015066385.1 Oscillospiraceae bacterium | reverse complement strand
CCGTCCCCAATAATTTTCATAAAGATCTGGCAATAAAGGCATTAAGAGCAGGTAAAAATGTTATCTGTGAAAAGCCCGTAACTCTGAATTCCGCCGAGCTTGAAGAGATAATTGCTGTTCGTGATGAAACCGGCAAGGTTTTTTCAATTCATCAGAACCGCCGTTGGGATAAAGATTACTGCATAGTCAAAAAAGCAAAGGACGAGGGCTTACTTGGTCAGGTTTATATGGTCAAAAGTATTGTGCAGGGTTCCCGCGGTTCTATGCACGGCTGGAGAGGCTACAAGGAAAACGGCGGCGGAATGCTTCTTGACTGGGGGATTCATCTTATAGACCAAGCAATGAATATGTTCAGTGAAAAGGTTGTTGGTGTAAATGCTCATCTGCTCAGTATGTATTCTCCCGGTGTAGATGATAACATTCATCTTTTCCTGCGTTTTGAAAGCGGTTGCTCATATATGATGGAAATGAGCACAAACTGTCTTATCAATCTTCCGCGTTGGCACGTTCAGGGTACAGAGGGCACAATTCAGATAGATGATTGGAACGGAAACGGACGTTTTCTGAAGCTTAAAGAAAATGCCGAAATGAAATGGTCTGATGATATTGTTTACACGGAAGCAGGCCCCACAAGAACCATGGCACCGCGTCCCGAATACACCATGACAGAAATACCTCTTCCTCAAGTCAATACCGATTGGGCAGACTATTACAAAAATATTGTAAACGTTATTAACGGTAAAGAATCTCTGATCGTAACACCCGAACAGGCACTTCGTGTCATGAAGGTGGTAGATATGATGTTTGAATCCGAAAAAGAAGGTGCAGCTTTAGCCTGCAACATATAAAGGAGAAATAAAAATGAAAGTTGCATGGATCATCAAAGGCGGTTGGGACGGACATGAACCGGACTTGGTTTCGGAGCGTTTTGCCGGAATACTCAGAAAAGAAGGATTTGATGTCAGGATTTTTGATACATTGCAGGTTCTCGCTGACAATCGGGAAGAATTGAATGAAATTGATTTACTTATTCCCGTATGGACTATGGGAGAAATAACACGCGAGCAGTCTGTTGCAGCCGCTGAAGCTGTAGGAAAATACGGTGTGGGGCTTGCAGGATGTCACGGCGGTATGTGCGATGCTTTCAGGAATGACACTGAATGGCAGTTTATGACAGGCGGACAGTGGGTATCTCATCCCGGCGGAGATAACACTCCATACAAAGTCAATATACGCAGAGGCTCCTCTCCTCTGGTAGAGGGTATTCAGGATTTTGAAGTCTCTTCCGAGCAATATTATGTACATATTGACCCTGCCAACGAGGTGCTTGCCACGACCCGCTATCCCGTTGTTAATTACTATCACGCAGCCAACGGAGAAGTTGATGTTCCGGTTGCATGGACCAAACGATGGGGGCACGGCAGAGTTTATTATAATTCTCTCGGTCATCACAATGATGTTTTTGATATTCCCGAGGCACAGGAAATGATGCGAAGAGGAATGCTCTGGGCAGCAGAGGGCAAGGAACTTTTCCGTAAAACAAAACCGGATCCCGAACAATATTCCAGTGAAGAAAAAATGTATTGATAAGGTGATTTGTTATGAAAAAGGTCAATGTGGGAATCGTCGGCTGCGGAAACATCAGCGGAATTTATCTTACAAACCTGACAGGGATGTTCGCTGATAAAGTAAATGTTGTAGCCGTATGTGATTTAATTCCCGAAAAAGCACTTTCCGCACAGAAAAAATACAACATTCCCAAAGCGTATTTTACAGATGAAGAAATCATGGCTGACAGTGAAATTGAACTTATTGTCAATATCACCACTCCCGATCAGCACTGCATTGTCAATATGATGGCACTGGAAGCAGGCAAACACGCTTACTGTGAAAAGCCTCTTGCAATCTGCCGTGAAGATGGTGAAAAGCAGGTAAATCTCGCAAAGGAAAAGGGACTTTTATTGGGTGGCGCTCCCGATACGTTTCTCGGTGGCGGTATTTCGACCTGCAGAAAACTTATTGATGAAGGCGCAATCGGTGATGTGGTAGCTGTTAATGCATCCATGCGTTGTCACGGTCACGAGTCATGGCACCCGGGTCCTGCTTTTTATTATAAAGAGGGCGGCGGTCCTATGTTTGATATGGGACCATATTACCTTACCTGTATGATAAATCTTGCAGGGGCTGTAAAAAGTGTTATGGCGTATACCCGTATTACTTTTCCCAAAAGACTCATTACATCCGAACCGCTTAACGGCACAATCATTGACGTTGAGGTACCAACGCACATTGCCGGTCTTCTTAAGTTTGAAAATGGCGCAATCGGCACACTTACCACAACCTTTGATGTATATGACGATCATCAGGCTTGTGTTGAGGTTTTTGGCTCCAAGGGCAGCATAATCGTCCCCGACCCCAACGGTTTCGGCGGACCGGTTAAACTGTTGAAGGCTTCATCCGATTGTTTTGAGGAAATTCCCATTCAATATGATTACTGCGAAAACAGCCGCGGTATAGGCGTTGCAGATATGTGCACTGCACTTCGTGAGGGCAGAACGCCCCGTGCAAACCATGAACAGACATTTCATGTACTTGACCTTATGTGTGCTTTTCACGAATCAGCACAAGAGGGCAAGGAAAAAAATCTGAAGCAAGGTTTTGTACGCCAACCGGCTCTTGAGCAAGGCTACAGATTTTAACAAACATTTTCCGTGGGATATAAAAGCACGGTCTGCATAAAAACTTTTTAACGGTTAAATGAATTTTATCCGCGGAAATCTGTCCGGGATCAAAAAGATTACTTAAATTAAACTGATTCACAACCCCTCTCGGTTTTGCACAACCCCTAAACCTATGTATCAAAATTAGATATGGTTTCCAAAAGAAAGCACTGTCGCAAGGCGGTGTTTTCTTTTTGCACGGCATTCTTGTTCATTTTTTATATAGTTGACATTATTTTTTGAATCCGTTATTATATACCACGGAGGCGATGATATTGTGAAACAGATCATGGAGAAACACGGTTTTATATGTGATATGGACGGTGTTATATATCATGGTGATAAAATTCTGGACGGTGTAAAAGAATTTGTAACCTGGCTTATTGATAATGATAAAAAATTTGTTTTTCTTACAAACAGCCCCGAGAAAACGCCGCATGAACTCAGCATGAAACTGGCAAGGATGGGGCTTGATGTGCATGCCGACCATTTTTATACAAGTGCTATGGCAACGGCAGCATTCCTGGCTGCCCAGAAACCGGAATGCACGGCTTATGTGATCGGTGAAGCCGCATTGTCAAAGGCTTTGTATGATCAGGGAATCTATATGAATGATGTAAACCCCGACTATGTTGTTGTGGGAGAAACCAGAAGCTATAATTTTGAAAAAATAGAAAAAGCAATTGATCTTGTCAGAAAGGGTGCAAAGCTGATCGGTACCAATCCCGATATAACGGGTCCCACCGAAAAAGGCATTATGCCCGCAACAGGCTCTCTTGTGGCTCCCATTGAAATTTCAACAGGCAAAAAGGCATATTTTATCGGCAAACCCAATCCACTGATGCTGCGCCACGGTCTGCGTAAATTGGGTTGCCACAGCGGTGACATTGCATTCGTCGGCGACAGAATGGATACCGATATTATAGCAGGTATTGAATCGAATGTGGACACGGTGCTTGTGTTAAGCGGTGTAACATCCCTTGAAGATATTGACAATTTTCCCTACAAACCCAAATACATCCTCAACAATGTAGGAGAAATTCTTATAAGAGAATAAAATGATTTTTTTAATACATTATTGTTACAGTGAGGAAATTGTATGTTTGCAAAAATTTATAATACCGAAATTTGCCCTGATTATAGCAATGCCGACGGGCTCAACCGCTATCCCCAGGATCTTCTTGCCGAATACAATCAGTCCATGGAAGAAGGCCTGGATGTCGAACGCTATAAGGGACTGTTTGAAGAAGTCGCTTCCCTTGAAGCAGGGGATATCAAAACCCGCATGAGTGATCTTCTGTTTGAACTCGTCATTAACGCGGGCACACAGCCCGGTTATCAATATGATGAACCGTCTGCTTTGGAAGAAATTCAGGCACTGCGTTCTGCCCATGATTTTGCACCCACACAGCCTGACAATGAAACTTTACGAAAGAAAATCCTCGGTGCATGGACGGGCCGTGCGGTCGGCTGTCTGCTCGGAAAACCGTTGGAAGGAATCCGCAGTGATGAACTCATTCCTTTTCTCAAGGAAACCGACAATTATCCTTTGCACCGCTATCCGCTCTCTTCCGAAATCACCAAAGAAATCGCTTCGCATTATAAATTCATGTTGTGCGGTAAACCTTATGCCGATACGATGGACGGTATGCCGGTGGATGACGATACCAATTATCTTGTATTGGCACAAAAGATCGTCAATGAATGCGGAAAAGATTTTGAATCGGACGATGTTGTAATGCAGTGGCTTCGGTGTCAGTCTGTCTATGCCTATTTTACGGCAGAACGCATCGCCTTTGTTAACTTCATGAATTGTCTTGAACCGCCCGCATCCGCTATGTATAAAAATGTCTGCCGCGAGTGGATCGGTGCGCAGATCAGAGGGGATTATTTCGGTTATATCTGCCCCGGAAAGCCCGAAGAAGCTGCCCGCATGGCTTACACGGATGCCCGCATTTCGCATGTCAAAAACGGCATCTACGGTGAGATGTTTGTTGCTGCCATGATTGCCTGTGCCGCTGTGACAGACAATATTGAGGACATCATCCTCGGCGGTCTTGCACAGATTCCCTATACCTCCCGCCTGTACGAAGCTGTAGTCAATGTTATGGATGCTTACAAGACAGGGAAGACATACGATGAAACTTTTGCTATGATTCATGCGCTTTGGGATGAACACACCGACCACGGCTGGTGCCATGTTATTTCCAATGCCATGATTGTCACAGCCGCTTTGTTGTATGGTGAGGGTGATTTCGGCAAGTCCGTCTGCGCCGCCGTCGGCATGGCTTTTGACACCGATTGCAACGGTGCTACCGTCGGTTCGATTTTAGGTATGCGCAACGGCATTGACGGCATCGACGAATACTGGCAGAAGCCAATCAACGGCAAAATACATACTTCCATTTTCGGCATTCCCACGGTGAATATCGAAGAAGCCGCGGAACTGACCATGAAACACATTGAAGATTAACAAAAACAAAAAAAGGATTGCCCTCACATGAAACGAGCGGCAATCCTTTTGCTTTATTGTGCAAGTCTTGCATCAAAGCCTGCATCTTCGATGATTGTTTTTACAATGTCGGCTTGTGCATCCGTTTCCACGGTTGCCGTTTTGTCGGCAAGGGATACCGTCGCACTGACAATGCCGTCCTCCGTTGTGAGAACATTGGTAAGGCGGGCAACACATTTTTCACACATAAGTCCGTCTACATGGAATACATACTTCATTTTTTTTATTTCTCCTTTACATTTATATTTGTTTTTTTCAGCAACCGAAGTGAATTGGTGACCACCGCAACCGAACTCAGCGACATTGCAACGGCGGCAAGTCCCGGGTCGGGCATTGGAAGCCCCAATAAGGTCAGAATCCCTGCTGCCGAGGGAAGCATCAGCACATTGTAGCCGAATGCCCATACAAGATTTTGCTTGACAATACGTATGGTTTTTTTTGCAAGCAACAGGGTCTGTGCAACCCCACGAATATCGCTTCGCAGTAAAACCGCATCCGCCGTGTCCATGGCAACATCGGTACCCGTGCCCATGGCAATGCCGACATCTGCACTTGCAAGTGCGGGGGCATCGTTGATGCCGTCACCCACAAAAACGGTTTTTTTGCCTTGTTTTCGCAAATCTGCAATAACCTCACGCTTGCCGTCAGGCAGAATGCCTGCAAAAACACGGTCAATTTGTAATGTGTCACCGACTTGTTTTGCGGCGGCAGCATTGTCACCCGTCACAAGGGCGGTTTTGATATTCATTCCGGCGAGGGCTTTCAATCCGTCGGCGGCTTCGGGACGGACGGTGTCTGCGGCACCGATGCAACCCTTGTACGCTCCGTCTGACGCGATCCATATCAGTGTTGCACCATCGGAATCTGTAATTGTCGGCACAGTAACACCGTTTTCCTGCATAAATCGTTGATTGCCTGCAAGTACCGTTTTATCGTCAACACTTGCCCTGACACCTCTGCCGGGAACGGCGATGAAGTCTTCGGGTACGACGGGGGTAATCCCGTTTTGTTGTGCAAAACTGTACACCGCTTTTGCTGCGGGATGCTCACTCACACTTTCAGCCGCTGCGGCAAGCATGAGCAAATCCTTTTCGTCAATGTTATGCGGTTTTACAAAACGGACAGACAACTTGCCGCTTGTCAGTGTTCCCGTTTTGTCAAAAACAACCGTGTCAATGCCTGCCAGTTTCTGCAAAGCCTCGCCGTTGCGGATCAGAATACCGTCCTTTGCACCGCGTCCCGTGGCGGAAATGATAGCGGTCGGTGTTGCAAGCCCCAACGCACACGGACACGCGACCACAAGAACACTGATGAAGGTTGTCAGTGCTTTTGTGATGTCCCTTGTGCCGAGCCACCACCCCAGCCCCGACAGCAAAGCAATAACAAATACGGTCGGTGCAAAGATGGCGGATATTTTGTCAGCCAGCTTTGCAATCGGAGCCTTGCTTGCCTGTGCCTGTTCAACGGTTCGGATAATGCCCGCAAGCAGGGTCTGTGCGGCACTTTTTGTAACTTTAATATGCAATGCACCGTTCAGGTTGATCGCACCGCAGAAAACAGGGGAGTCGGGCATTTTTTCAACGGGAACACTTTCTCCCGTCAACAGGGCTTCGTCTGCATCCCCCGTGCCGCTGATGACAACGCCGTCTGCTGGATATTTTTCACCCGGTTTGACGAGGATGACATCCTCTGCCTGTAACACCGAAGCGGATACATCCAGAATTTCATCTGCACGCACAAGGTGTGCTGTCTGCGGGCGCAGAGAGAGCAGGGATCGTAGGGCTTTTGCGGATTTGCGGCGGCTGTTTTCTTCCAGTGCCTTTCCGAGCATAACAAAAAACAGAATCATGCCTGCAGAGCCGAAATAAAGATGCCCTGCCGAACCGTTTTCAAGCAGCAGACGAATATACAAGTAAATGCTGTATGCAGTGGCTGTTATGGTTCCCAGTGAAACGAGTGCATCCATCCCGGGGGCACGGTGCAGGATGGAAGAAATTCCTTTTTTGTAAATGTGTCGTGCCTGTGCAAGAAGCGGAATAAGCAGAAGCAGTTGCAATGTTGCATTGTAAACGGCAAATTGTGCGCTGCCGAGATAATCCGCAAACGGAAGCGGCAGTTTTGACACATGTGCAAGGTAAAAAAGCGGCAATGCAAACGGTAGCAGCAAAAGCACCCGCTTGAGTGGTGAAGCTTTGTTTTCGTCTTGCTCGGGCTGTAAATTTTCATCTGTGTTGGGTATGCGGCATGAAAATCCCGCTTTTTTGATGGCAACCTGCAGTTTTTCCGTATCGGCTTTTATGTTGTCAGCCGTAACGATTGCGGTGCCTGTAGCTAAATTTACTTCTGCTTTTTCAACGCCGTCAACCCGCTTGAGTGCCTTTTCCACGGCGGCACTGCAAGCGGCGCAGGACATGCCGTCTATCAGTAATTTATATTGTTCCATAAGGTTTCATTCCTTTTTGTGTGTTAGTTACATATAACATTTTATACTATTTTTACAATTTAATCAAGATTATACTTGAAAAAATTTTTTTATTTGCTATAATATAGAATTGGTGGTTGATATGAAAAATGATTTCGGCACCCGATTACGTTCTTTGCGAAAGGAACGTTCCCTGACCCAGGCGCAACTTGCGGACTTTTTAGGAAAAAGTCCGAGTGCGGTGCGCATGTGGGAATTGGGAAGCAATGAACCGGATATGACCTCGCTCATCCGTCTTGCAAATTTATTTGCTTGCAGCCTGGACTACTTATTGTGCAGGGAAATAAATGCACCTGCCGATCTTCCGGGCAGGATGAATGCGCCGGTTTTCACTATGTCCGAATTCGGCATGTCGGAGGATTATCCCCGTTTGCGCGCATTGCCGTCTCCTTTTTGTTCAGACGGATTTTCATATCTTTACATAACCGTCGAAGAGAATGATATGACCCCTTTGATCAACGCGGGGGATGTTGTGCTCATCCGCAAGCAGGATTCCTGCCTGAACGGGCAGATTGCGCTCGTTTCGTGTGCTGGTGTCTGTATGTTGCGTAAATTGCTTTATCAGGACGGCGGTATCGTTTTGCAACCGCTGAATCCGACTTTTCCTGCGGTGTTTGTCCCTATGGATGAGGTCGGCACTCAATCTGTTTTGTTTTACGGCATAGCCGTGCAAATAACAAGAGAAATTTAAAATCGGGTCAAAACCCGAAAAGGAGTTTTTTTTAACATGGAAAAGAAAAAAATGTATCTCGTCTTTGTTGTTGTTCTTGTAGTTGCGATGCTTGTTGCTGCACTTGCAGGCGCAGGTATTGCCATTCATTTTAACAATAAAGAAGACACAAGCAGTCTCAGCCAGGAAAATCAGCCTGCGGAAAACAATAATGATGTCACTCCCGGCAATGTTGTTACGCCGACTAACCCCGTCGAAAATCCCTCTGCTCCTGTTGTGGATCCTTCTGTTCCCGTTGTTGATCCTTCCGCTGCCGAAGAAGCAACACAGGCAACCGCAGGTATTAAAGTCGGTCCTTACACCACTGGCACATTCTACTTCTACAATGCAGAAGGCAAGAATCTCAAACTCCGTGCCTCCGCAAGTGTGGATGTTGACACGGGTGTTGAAATTCCCTCCGGCACAAAACTCGAAGTCAAGCAGATCATTGCTTCCGACGTTGCCGCTTATCCCTATTGGGGTGCTGTTTCCTACAAGGGAACGGACGGCTATGTTGCTATGCAGTTCCTGATGACCGAAGCCGATTACATTGCAGAATTCGGTGAAGAAGCCGTTGCCACCCCCGGCAACTACACGGTTGGTACTTATGTTGTCAGCGGAACCGGTGAATACGGTCTGAAAGTCAAGCCCGAACCCGGCTACGGCGATGCACTCTCCATGGCATATGACGGCGACGAAGTCGAAGTTCTTGCCATTGTCACATGGGAAGATGCAGATAACGAAGAACTTCGTTACTGGGGCAACATCGAATGGGACGGCCATGATGCTTATGTCTGCATGGCATACCTTGAAAAGGCTGAATAAGCAAATTTAAATACAATCAACAGCACAGTGGTAAAAAGCCCTGTGCTGTTTTTTTGATGAAAAACGAGTTTGTTTATTTGTGTACAATGTCAATTGAAAAGAAAAGTCCGCTTTCGTATAATAAAATTGCAGGAATATAATTTCTTTTAGAATGGAAAAGAGGATAAGAAAATGATCAAAGAGAAACTTACCAAACTGAATTGGTTTACCATCTGCCTGTTCAGCTTCATGGGCGGCATTGCGTGGAACATTGAAAACATGTATTTCAATACCTTCCTTTACAATTCCGTTTATGCCAATGCCTCTGAAGCGGCAATGGCAGGCTCTATGGCACCCACTACGGCCATCAGCCGCATGGTTGCATTGTCTGCAATTGCGGCAGTGCTGACCACTTTCTTAATGGGCACCCTCAGCGACAAAATGAAAAACCGCAAGCTGTTTATTTCCGTCGGCTACCTGCTGTGGGGTATTGTGACTGCCGTGTTCGGCTTCCTCACCCGTGACAATATTGCCGCTTTGTTCGGACTGACCGACGAAGCCAAAATTCTCACCACCACCGTCTGGGTCGTCATTGTGATGGATATTGTGATGACCTTTATGGGCTCCACGAGCAACGATGCCGCATTCAACGCATGGCTGACGGACATCACCACGCCGAAAATCAGACCCACCATGGAAACGGCACTGACCTTTGTCGGCTTCCTGTCGGTTGTTACGGTTATGGGTGTCGGCTCGCTTGCACAGTCGGGCACGGTGTCTTATCAGAATTTCTTCCTTGTGCTCGGTCTTATTGTTGCCGTCTGCGGTGCTGCAGGGCTGTTCCTGATTAAAAATCCCGAAAAGCCGCAGGAAACCAACGAACCCAAATCGAGCTATTGGGCAGATTTGTTCTACGGCTTCAGACCGTCTGTCATCAAAGACAATTCCCGTCTGTATCTCACCCTGCTTGCCGTCGGCTTTTCGAGTGTTGCATATCAGGTCTTTTTTCCTTATCTTCTTGTCTATTTGCAGTATGTTGTCATTCCCGACAACGGCGGTGAAAGCTTCATTACAACAAGTGTAATTGTGACTGCTGTTATTGTCATTATTGCCCTTATTGTTAGCATGGTCACGCTTTTGAAGGTCTCTGCCAAAAACAAGGCGGCAGGGCTGATTCCGTCTGCCATTCTGATGACGGCAGGACTTGTGCTTTTGTCCACCACAACCAATATTCATGTTGTTCTCATCGGTGTTGTACCTACTTTAGTCGGCAATCTCGTTATGGGCATTCAGCTCAATGCCGCCATCAAGGACTTTATCCCCGACGGCAAGGCAGGTCTGTTCCAGGGCATCCGCATGATTTTTACGGTGCTCATTCCCATGGTGCTCGGACCTGCACTCGGCGACCTTGCCTGCCGCAATTCCGCCGTGACTTATCTCAACGAATTCGGTGTGGAAACGATCGTTCCGTCGAGCAGTATGTTTGCCTATTCTGCCGTGATTTCCGTGTTTGTCCTCATCCCCTTGTTCTTCCTGATCAAAAAAGGCTTCAAGGTGGAAGAAAAATGAAAGAACAAAAAGTAATTTACCCCCATAATCCGGCGACGGTGCACAGGGTTGAGCAGTGGCTTGCAGATCAGGCTGCGGCAGGGTACATGCTTACGAAACACAAGCGGTGGAGTTTTTATTTTGAAAAAGCCGAGCCGAAACAAACGCAATATTATATGTACATGGCGGTGCAAAAAAATGACCGCAACAGAAAAGAATTTTTTGATTTAAAAAACAAATACGCACTTTCAAAATCGAAATCGGATTTCAATAAAAATGATACTTCTTTACGGATTTTTGAAGCGGATCCGGCAAAAACGGATGCATCCTTTTATGCCGCACGACAATTCCGCAAACAAGTGTATGTTGCGCATTATGTAAAAATGTGCCTTGTGCTTTTGTTGTTGCTGATCGGCTTTTGTTGCCTTGTGCCGTATGTACCGGAAGTGATCGTTGGTATTGTCTTATCGGCTTTGATATTTATTTATCATGTCGTCAGCCTGCTGATTTTGGTTCGCAGTCAGAATGAAAAATGAAAAAGGAGTAAAGGCATGATTTATTTGTGTCTTGGTATCTTTGCAAATATTGTTTTTGATCTTTTATTTTTTACGGAAGTGAAAAATTGGATGTTTTCTTTTGTCGGCAAACGGGATAAGGTCAAAAAAGAATATCGCACTCAAACGCTGAAAAACAGAATCACTTTGCAATATTTAAAAGAAACGCAGGAAAATAATAAATCATTCAATCGTTATTACCGATTGTACATAGCGGGTCTTTTGTTGGTGTTGCCGGCTTATTGTATGGTTGCCGTGTGCGGTCTTTTGTGGGGGATGAAAGCTACATTGATCTGTCTTGTTGTGCTGCTGGCTGTCAAAGGCGGCATTGAATTGATTGCCTTCGGGCAGTTCGGAAGTGCACCTGCCGTAAGAGGTAAAAAATGAAAAAAGTACCTGAAAAAATGCGAAAAATGCTCCGCAGGGAGAAAATACTGAAAGCCGTTGCTGTGGAATTGGCTTTGGTTGTCCTTTTATCTTTGGCACTGTGGCGATATCGCCCTGTGACTGCCGAAGATCTTGAAACCGAAACCTTTTATGCCGATACTGTAGAGACTTATTACAGCCGAAGAGGTTCAATAGACTACATCACGCATGATGACACCGTTTATAAGTTCACGGTACGACACAATCACCTGTCATATGAGGGCGAATCCTTGTTTGAAGACCTGCGTACGCAAAGGCTTACGGTATCCGCTTTGCCGAAGCCTTACAGCATTATCAATACGAAAATAATTGTGGATCTTCGCAGTGAGAAAGATGTTTTTCTGACCATGCAGGATTTTAACAAGGAACGGCGTCTGGGTCGTATTGAGTTGGTGATTCTCTTTTTTGTTATCAGTTTTTTGGTACAGGGCGGCTTCTTCTTTTTGCTTGACAAAATTTCATATCTGATTGCATGCATCCGATTGAAAAGGGGAAAGGCGCAGGAATTGAATATTTCCGAATACATACAAGCGGAAAAATGGACAATAAAACACAAAAAACGCAGAAAAAAGAAATAACAGCAATGAGTAACTTTGATAAACAAAAATTATATGCCCTGCTGACGCAGATTCCGTACGGAAAGGTTGCAACCTACGGCAGTCTTGCCGAAAGCTTAGGTAACAAAGCATGGGCACGTGCGGTCGGTAATGCCCTGCACCAAAACCCCGACGGTGACAAATACCCCTGCTACAAGGTCGTCAACTGCAAAGGGGAGTTAAGCAGTGCTTTTGCTTTCGGTGGTCTTGCCGAACAACAACGCAGGCTCGAAGCCGAGGGCATCGTTGTCGCTGACGGCAGGGTAGACCTGACAAAATATTTTTGCGAAAAAATATAATATCTCCGTCCGTCTTGTCAAAAAGCAAGGCGGATTTTTGTTTACTATGCCAATTGACCGCAAAAATTCTTTTTCGGTATAATAAAATAAATAGGCATTTGTGTTATAGGAAAGGAGAACGACCAATGAAACGTTTTTTGTGTATTCTTTTGAGTTTTGCTCTGCTGATTCCGTTTGTATTGACAACGTCTGCCGCTCAAGATGAACCTGCCTATTATCTACCGGGCGATGTCAACAATGATGAAGTGGTCAATGCCGGCGATGCGCGCGATATTCTGCGCTTGTCCGTCGGACTTGAAACATGGGAAACCATTGCCGCAAAGTGCAAGGATGCCGAAAATTATAATTATAAAAGGGCATGTGATCCTGACGGAGACGGTAAGTTCTCCGCAGGGGATGCCCGCCTTGCTTTGCGCGCATCTGTGGGACTGGAAATCATTCCCGCATTGAAGCAGACCCTGCGCGTTGGCATCGGCAGTGAGCCGCTGACCATGGATCCCGTGCTCAACAGCGAAGTGGGGGCCTTCACCTTGCTTACCCACCTGTTTGCAGGCCTCGCAAAATACGAAATTGATGAAAACGGTGCTCTGCAGGTAGTTGCTGATTGTGCCAAGGAGCTGCCCGTCGGTACGGTCGGAGCAGACGGCAAGGTTACCTATGTGTTCGAACTCAAAGACAACCTGAAATGGTCGGACGGCACCCCGCTGACGGCGGCTGATTTTGTTTATTCCTGGAACCGTGCCGCCGATCCCGATACATTTGCAGATTACGGTTATCTTCTTGACATCATTGACGGT
The DNA here is from genome assembly GCA_015066385.1 of Oscillospiraceae bacterium. GTDB lineage: Bacteria > Bacillota > Clostridia > Oscillospirales > Acutalibacteraceae > RUG806. The sequence continues at coordinate 314,620 of SVOJ01000002.1, read as the reverse complement.
TATTACGATATGTACGATAATCCGAATGCAAAACTCAATGTGCATGCAGACGGCAATAAACTGACCGTGGTCACTACAAGTGAAGTGCCGTATTTCTATGATCTGCTCACAATGGGTGTCTGTATGCCCGTCAAACAGTCTGTTGTTGAATCGAATTCCTATTGGGCAGGCAATGCCAATACCTATGTCAGCAACGGTGCCTACACCATGATTGTATGGGAACATGATAAGCTGATGACCCTTGTGAAAAACGAAAACTACCACGATGCCGCCCGTGTGAAAATGCACACGATCGAATTCAATCTGACCGATGATGCCGAAGCACTGACAGCACTTTATTGTGCCGGTGAACTGGATTTCCTTGATTCGTATGCATGGGTGACCAGTGAGGATATTTCCGCAGAAGAGCTTTACACCATCGGTTCTATGGGTACGTATTATTACCACTTTAATGTCAACAAATCCCTGTTGCCGTCCACCAACACCCTGACGGGTGCTGAAAAGGAAAAGGCTGAAGCCGAAGTGCGAAATGCTTTGAGCTTATTGGTCGAAAGATCTTATATCTTACAGAATGTGGTCGGCATGCCGACAGAAAATGCCGCATCCTCATTTGTTGCATCCGGTATTCTGGATGCGGATGGAAAAGCCGAGTTTTATGAAAATGCAGGCTCATCCGATTCCTTCAACGGCTATTTTGATCCTTCCGCACAGGCGTATGAAGCAAACTGCATTGCTGCATTAACTACGCTTGCAAAATATTATAACTACAATTACAGCACAGGCAAATTCACCAATTTCCCGACCATTACGCTTTCTTTCAATGAAGGCACCGGCCATGCTGATATTGCACAGTGTGTGCAGTATGATCTCGGTTTGTACGGAATCCCCGTCACCCTGCATGAATATGAATGGGGTACATTCCTGAATACCCGCAAGGAGGGGATGTATACACTTGCACGCAACGGTTGGATTGCAGACTTCAACGATCCTGTCAACTTCCTTGATATGTGGACAACCGACAGCGGTAACAATGATGCACAGCTCGGCAAAGGTGCACACGCTTCGCTGAAAGCTTATTCACTCGACCTTACCTCCTACGGTATCAATTACAAGGTTGCAAGCGGCACGTGGGCACAGACCTATGACTATCTTATTTCCGTGATCAAAAAGATCGCTGATACTGAACTGCGGTATAAACTGATGCATCTTGCTGAAGATCTGCTGATGTCAACGGGTGCCATCATGCCCTTGTATTACTACACCGACTCCTTCGTCTGTGATTCTTCCGTAAAGGATTGGTATGCCACTCCCTACGGTATCAAGTATTTTATGTACTCAACCATTCGCTGAGTTTGCTCATTGCACTTAACTCTTAGTATATAATCGGAGGGTTTGTTATGAAAAAAACGTTCAAAAAAATAATTTCGCTGTTTCTTGTGCTTGTCCTGACGGGTGTTGCGGCACTGCCTGCCGTTGCACTCAGCGGCGATCTTGACGAAGCCATCATTGCCGAAACTTCACAGACGGCTGTTGACATTGAGGGCGAGGGTATTGTGCTTTTGAAAAATGAAGACAATGTTCTGCCGCTTGCAGACAACAAGATCAATGTTTTCGGTGCAGGTTCTGTTTGTCCGTTTTTCGGCGGTGCGGGATCGGGCTGTATCGTATCGGAGAACCCCGTCGGTTTTTATGATGCGTTGGAAGCCGAAGGCATCGAATATAACACTTGTCTTCGCGATGTTTATGAACTGTTTTGCGGCTCCAATGAAATTCCGAAAACCGACAATACCGTTATCAACAATCTGTTCGGCCTGATGTTTGCCAAAAGTTCGCTCAAAGAACTGCCCGACATCATGCTGACGCAGGATCTTCTTGATGAAGCCAAGGCTTTTTCCGACACGGCTGTTATTGTTATCAGCCGCACAAGTGCAGAAGGGGAAGACCTTGACCATGCAACCCTGCAATTGAAAGAAGAAGAAAAGAAGTTGCTCGAAAAAGCCGATGCAACCTTTGAAAACATCATTGTGCTGTTCAACATTGCCAATGTGATGGAAATGGGTTGGCTCGAAGAATATGAACATATCAAAGCTGCGGCAATCATCTGGATTCCCGGTGAATTCGGCATGACGGCAGTTGCAAAAATGCTCACGGGTGAAATCAACCCCTCGGGCAAATTGGCCGATACCGTGGCTTACAGCGTTGCTGACCATCCGTCAAGTGTCTGCTTCGGCTCGAATGAATATGACGGCGGCGGCAATTATGTGGAATATCTTGAGGGTATTTATGTCGGCTACCGCTATTTTGAAACCTTTGCAAAGGACAAAGTGCAGTTCCCGTTCGGCTATGGACTTTCTTATACCACCTTTGCAAAAGAAATGCTGACTTACGATATCACAGACGGCAATATTTCCGTGACCGTTCGTGTCACCAACACAGGAGACAGAGCCGGTAAAGATACCGTGCAGGTCTATTACAGTGCACCTTACTATGACGGCGGCATCGAAAAGAGTGCCATCAACCTTGCAGGTTTTGCAAAAACCGACCTGCTCAACCCCGGCGAAAGTCAGGATCTGACCGTTACCTTTGAAGCCGATGACATGGCATCTTATGACCACAAAAATGCCCAAGGCTGGGTGCTTGAACACGGCGATTACTCCATTATTGTCGGTGAAAATGTCCGTGAACATATCGACAGCTTCACTTATACCGTAGCGGAAGATAAAATCATTAAATACGATGATGTAACCGGTACTGAAATTAAAAACCGTTTTGACGATGTTTATAACGGCTTCCCTGTGCTTTCAAGGGCAACAGGGGCTGCCGCTTTCCCCGAATTCCGTCAATTGACCGCTACGGAAGAAACCAAAAATGTTGACAAATTGCCCGAACCGACTACGGAAGGCACAGCCCCCACTGTCGGCGCGGTTTATGATGAAGTCATCACTTTGCAGGATGTTGCCGAAGACGAAAGTCTGTGGGATGCATTCCTTGATCAGCTTACTGTTGATGAAATGGTCATGATGGTTATTGACGGCGGTTACGGCACAAGAGGTGTTGAGCGTCTCGGTATTCCGCAGACATGGGACAACGACGGCCCGTCGAGTGTGAAAGGCCAGAACGGTCTTGTCTTTACCGACAGCGGAACGGCTTACCCATGTGCAACCGCACTTGCATGCACATGGAACACTGCACTTGCCGAAAAAATGGGTATCGGCGCAGGTAAAGAAGCAAGGGATATGGGCACGGACATTTGGTATGCCCCCGGTGCCAACATCCACCGCAATCCTGCAGGCGGCAGAAACTTTGAATACTATTCCGAAGACCCTGTTCTTTCCGGCAGAATGGCTTCTTCCGTAATTCAGGGCTGCAATAAGGAAGGACTTGTTGTTACCATCAAGCACTTTGTGCTTAACGATCAGGAATCCCACCGCGAAGGTATTTTTACATGGGCCGACGAACAGACCATGCGTGAAATTTATCTTAAAGCATTTGAAATTCCCGTCAAGGAAACCAATTGCAAGGGGGTTATGTCTGCATTCAACCGTATCGGCACAACCTGGTGCGGTGCAAGCTCTGCACTTCTCAAAGATGTTCTTCGCAGTGAATGGGGATTTGAAGGCTTTGTTGTTTCCGACTATTCGTGGAACTTTACGGGCACGGGTTACATGAGCCCCGTTATTGCGGTTTATAACGGCAACGATACCATGCTCACAGGCATCTGGGCTGTCAATGTGGTTTCCCACGTGATTGCATGCCACAATGCTTATAATAACGACCCTATCGGCTTCGGTACGGCATTGCGTGAAGCCTGCAAAAACCTTTGCATCGCCAAAATGCACACCAAAGCATTCCTTGAACCGTATGAATATGACGGCTCTTTGATCGGTGCCTTGCAGAAACCGTCCGAATGGAATTTTGAATTCCCCTATATCTTCTCTGCAATCCGCTATATCCTGAACAACATTCTCAACATTATCCTTTATGTTGTCCGCCATATTCTGTAACGAATAAAAAATCAGCCGGCAGTTTTGCAAAAGCAATCTGCTGGCGTTTTTATGTATGCTGTTTTTACCAGTCCAGCGTATTGAAATATGCAGGTCCGCCGAGAAAACTCGCACCGCAAATATAACGCACTGTCATGGATTGTTCGTTGTATGCAAAAATGTAATACAGATATTGATACGGATCTGTTTTTTCGTCAATAGAGATTTTTTCAAACGGCGCAGCATCAGCGCAACAGAATAAATATGTGAAGTCGCCTTGATTGCCGGTTGTGTAACTTAATTGGTGATCATCAAAGACAGATTTAGCTCTGTTGATTTCATTGTCGAGTGTGTTTTTGTCGGTCTGAAATGCAACATATATATCGTATTTGTACTCCGGGTGGGTGTTTAAATAATTGTAATAGTATTCTGCACTTTCGGGTATTGTGATCTTGCCTTCGTTTGGTGCAATATAATAATAGTCGGACGGATCCGGAAACAGATCCTGGAATACCGCATCATTGTTAAGATTGCAAGTAACATCCAATCTTTTGTAATTTTTAATATCACTTGTTTCCGATTCACAGAGTAATGCAGTTGAAAAGAATACGACAGGGAACAGTAACACGAGGCATAAAACAGAACAAGCAATGCGGATGATTGTTTTGATATACGGTTTTGTTTTTGTGAAAACAACAAGCAGTGACATCAAATTCGGCAACAGCAATACCAACATGAGAATAGCTGAATATATATTGTATTTCGGATAATAAAACCGGCTATGTGCAACCGCAAAACTATATAACACAATGAGGATCGGCAACACAGCAATGATTGTAAACAACGAGTTGCGTATGATACGGTATGTGGCTTTCAACAACCGCCATTTTGTATCTTCTTTGGGCAGTGCCTTGTCGGTTACAGGCTTACTCAATGCGGATGCAAGCGTCCGTAGGGTGTAGCTCTGTGCGGAATCGAGCTGCTCCAATGCTGCCAAAAGATCCTGCTCGGTCTTAATAACTTCTTTCTTTTCTTCTTTCAGTTGCTCGGCAATGCTGTATGTCTTTTCGGGGCAGGTCTGCATCTCCTTGATTTGTGCCACGGAAAAGCCGAATTTTCGTAACACGGCAATGTCCTTGAGCATCTGCACGTCCTCGTCCGAAAAATCATATGTCTTTCTGCCGAGGTAGTTCTCCGTAAAGGACGGATGCAGAATTTCTTCTTCGATATAGTAACGAACAGCACGGTCTGTCAACCCTGTCTGTTCGCAAACGGTCTTGATTTTCATAAGTTTCCCTCCTTTTGTCCTCATTTTAATCTTTTACGTGGGGTTAAAGTCAAGCATTTTTTGCAAAAAAATATATCTATTTTCTCTATTGCAAAAAAGATTGCGGTGTACTATACTGAAAAAGGAATGAAACAGGAAGAGGTGTTTTTATGCACAGCAAATATCCGCATCTTTTATCTCCCGCAAAAATCGGTAAGGTAGAGCTTCGCAACAAAACTGTTATGGCGGCCATGGGTATGAGCCAGGCTGAAAACGGATTTGTCAATCAGGCGGTACTGAATCACTATGCTGAACGTGCCAAAGGCGGTGTCGGTGCCATCATCGTGGAAGTCACCTGTGTGGATTCTCCGTTGGGGCTGAACACAAAGGGAATGCTTGTTATTGATGATGATAAATACATACCCGGCATGACACAGCTTGCCGATGTCATTCACGAGGGGGGCTCCAAGGCATTTTTGCAGATTTCCCACACGGGCAGAGGTGCAAGACGTGCCATCATCGGCGATCAGCCCGTAGGCCCCAGTGCCGTTGCAATGCCTTATTCCTTTATGATGGGGCTTGCCAATGAAACGCCCCGTGCACTCACCATTGACGAAATAAAGGCTATTGAAGAAAAATATGCGCAAGCCGCACTGCGTGCGAAAAAAGCAGGCTTTGACGGTGTTGAAATTCATGCGGTCGGGTATTATCTCGGTCAGCAGTTTTTGTCTTCTAAGGCAAATATCCGTACCGATGAATACGGCGGCAGCCGCGAAAACCGCATCCGTTTTCATCTGAACATCATCAAACGCATCCGTGAACTTTGCGGTGAAGATTTTGCAATCATTGTCAAACTGTCCGTCATTGAAATGGGCAAAGACGGCGGTATTTCCATGTTGGACGGTGTCTATTACTGTAAAAAACTGCAGGAAGCAGGTGTGGATGCCATTGAAGTGCTTGCAGGCAAATGGAACAGCGAAGCCGGTAAAAAGGAAGCCCCCGAATCCGCTTATCCCGATTGCATGGCGGTCGCACTCTGCTTGGTGATGAAACTCGGAATTTTCATGGCAACAGGCAAAAAGAAAACCATTCCGCTCATCGGCGGCGGCAGAGCACAGAATCCCGTAAAGGCCGAAAAGGCCCTTGCAACAGGGCAGTGTGATATGATTTTCATCGGTCACGGACTTCTTGCACAGCCCGATCTTGTCAACCTTATTGAACAGAACAGGGAAGACGAAATTCGTCCCTGTATCGGTTGCGGTCATTGCATCGACCATCAGCTGCAACATGGTTGCCGTGCGGTCTGTTCGGGGGATGCCGTTCTTGCAAGAGGGGATAATGATTATACAATTACCCCTGCCGAAACCAAGAAAAAAGTCGTTGTCGTCGGCGGCGGTGTTGCAGGTGTGGAAGCCGCAAGAATTGCCGCAAAACGCGGACATGATGTCACGCTTTTTGAAGCCGACACCAAAATCGGCGGACAGATGAATCTTGCGCACATTCCGCCTTATAAACAACATCTGGGACTTATGATGCCCTATCTTGAAAGGCAGCTTGAGCTGACAGGAGTCAAAGTGCATCTCGGTAAAAAAGTCACCAAGGACGAAGTGCTCACACTTCAACCCGATGTGGTTGTTTGTGCCACAGGTGTCAATCCCCGCAAACTCAATATGGCAGGTGCGGAAAGAGCAATTTCTGCAAATGCAGTTCTTGAAGGCGCACAGACCGGCAAAAATGTTGTTGTCATCGGCGGCGGTTCCATCGGTTGCGAAACCGCAGAACTGCTTGCAAGCAAGGGAAAAAAGGTGAGTATTGTCGAAATGCTTCCCACCCTTGCAGGCAATACGGGCAAGACCGCACAGACCATTCTGCTCGGGCATTTGAAGGGCAACGGCGTGCAGATGCTCACCGAAACCAAGGTTGAACAGATTACGGCAGATGAAGTTATCTGCAAAGATAAAAACGGAAAACAGTTTGCTCTCAAAGCCGATTCCGTGGTTATTGCCATCGGCAACACCCCTGAAACAACGCTGTATGATTCTTTGAAAGATGATGTCAAAGAACTCTATAACATCGGTGACTCCAACGGCGGCGGTATCATTCCCACTGCTGTGTACGAGGGCTACACCGTCGGTTGCCGTATTTAAGCGAATAAAAATGCGACTTGCACCGCGCAAGCCGCATTTTTTTGAATATGTTTTTAAAGGATACTGCGTGCAAAGGAAAGAATATCTTCCCAGACTTCCTTTTTGATAGCTTCGTTGTGGATTTCGTGGCGAAGGCCTTCATATAGTTTGCAACTGACATTGCATCCCGCATTTTTGAAGTTGTTGTAAACTTCCGTGACGCCCTTGCCGAAATTGCCGACGGGATCCATGTCACCCGCAATCAGATACAGCGGAATATCTTTCGGGGTATCTGCAAAACTCTTTTTGTCGGATACTGCGGCAAGAAGTTTAAACAGATCGCGGTAGGCGGTCGCCGTAAACAGATAGCCGCATTTCGGGTCTTCAATATACACATCAATGTTCTTTTCGTCCACGCTCAACCAATCGAAATCGGTTCTGCCCGCGAACTTTTTGTTGTAAGCACCGAATGCGAGGGAATTGATAAACGGGGAACGGTATTTGCTTCCCTTGACCTTTGCAATCAGATTTGCAAGAATTGCTCCCACGCCCGCGGCGGGGTTTGCACCTGCCGTACCGCAGATGACGGCACCGTCCGTGGTTTCCAGCTTGCGCGCAAGGTAATTTCTTGTGACGAACGAACCCATGCTGTGTCCCCACAGAATTACCTTTTTGCCGGGGTAGGTCTGTTTTGCAAGTCTTGTAACAGCGGCGGCATCTTCTGCCAGGTGTTTGTCGCCGTCCGTTTCACCGAAGTAACCGAGGTCATCGTCTGTGTTGATCGACTTGCCGTGGCCTGCGTGGTCACTCATGAAAACGGCAAATCCTGCGGCGGCAAAATAATTTGCAACCTCAATGTAGCGGTCGGTGTGTTCCGCCATGCCGTGAATGACCTGAATAATGGCAGTAGGTTCGGCATCAGGGGCAATACACTGCACATAAATGTCGGCAACACCGGTTGCAGATGGGATTTTGTATTCATTATGCAGAAATTCCATAAAAAACAGCTCCTTTCCGATTTGAAACTATTATACCATGAAAAATTGTATTTGTATAGAAAAATTTTCTTCTTTTGCTTTTTTTTCTCTTGTTGAAATGAAAAATATGTGGTACAATATTTTATCATGTAATCAGAAAGGACGGTTTTGTTATGCTCGGCTTACGAATAGGCGTGGATCTGGGTTCTGCTTCACTGCATATCTGTGTTGCAGGGCGCGGTGTTGTTGTGTCCGAACCGTCCGTCATGGTCTGTGATAGCGATACGGGCAAACCGCTTACCATCGGAACTGCCGCGGTTGAAATGCTCGGCAGACTTCCCAATTCCATGCGTGCGGTGCATCCTGTGCGCGATGGCGTTGTGGATCATCTTGAAGCCGCACAGCAGTTATTGCGTCCGTATATAACCCGTCTTTGCGGCAATCGCTTGTTTAAACCAAACATTCTTATGAGTGTTCCGACTGATGTGTCCAGAAATGAAAAGCGTGCATTGCTGTCCATTTTGACCGATTGCGGTTGTGGCAGAGCCTGCTTTATTGAAAAACCGCTTGCCGCCGCCATCGGCGCAGGTGAAAATTGCTTCAAGCCGGGCGGTATTTTGTGCGTGGAGCTCGGAGCAGGCAGTGTGGATGCCGCTATGCTTTCCATGGGCAGTGTTGTTGCATCCTCTTTTGTGCGCGTGGGCGGCAGAAATATGACAACAGCTCTGCGCCGCTATCTCTCTCACGCAAGAAACTACAGTGTCGGTTTTTTAACCGCAGAAGAAATCAAAAAGAATATTTGCAGTGCCGTTGAAAGAGAAACGGAAGTTGCCATGTTTGTCAACGGAAAAAATATTACAACCGGTGTGCCTGAAAATTTTGAAGTCACTTCTTCAGAATTGTATCCCGTATTGCGCAATGACCTTGAAACCATTGCGCAGACAGTACTGAATGTGCTCGAAAAGGCACCGACCGAACTGATTGCGGATGTGCACCGCGACGGTGTTTTGCTGACAGGCGGCGGTGCAAACTTACACGGTATTGACCGTTGGCTGAGTGAAAGAATCGATATGCCCGTCCGCATTGCCGGGCAGCCTGAAAAAGCCGTTGCCCAGGGGCTTGCCGTTGTGTTGCGTGACGGCGGCAAAGTCTTCCGGGGTGAATATGTTTATTTGGATTCTCTGACGCAGGACAGTGAATAATGATGAATCAGACAAATCGTGAACAATTGCAGATCACCGCAACCGTTGAACGTGTTACATTCCGTAATGCGCAAAACGGTTTTTGTGTCGTGGAAATGAATACCGACGGTGATTTCTTTACGGCTGTGGGTGAGTTGCCCGAGATTGCGGCAGGGGAAGAACTGACAATCTGCGGCAACTGGACAACCCACGGCACATTCGGAAGACAATTTAAAATCGAAACTTTTTCACGCTCCTTGCCCGATACAACCGCAAAATTATTTACTTACCTTTCGTCCGGTGCCATCAAGGGGGTCGGACCGAAACTTGCATTGAAAATCGTGGAACGCTTCAAAGATCGCACCTTTGAAATCCTTGAAACCGAGCCTGACCGTCTTGCCGAAATCAAAGGTATTTCACAAAGGCTCGCAAAAGAAATCTCGCAGGAATTCATACGGCAGTTTGCCATGCGCAAAGTGCTTATTGAACTTGAAAACTACGGTATCACCCCGAGTGAAAGCACGTCTATTTATAAATATTTCGGCGCGGGGGCAATGAATACCATTCGCCAGAATCCGTATGTGCTGTGCAATATGGAAAAGGGATTTACATTTTCACGTGTGGAGGATCTTGTGCAGACCATGGCACTTTCTCCCGATCCCGCTTACCGCAACACGGCAGGTATTCTGCATGTGATCAGGCACAATCTTTACAACAACGGACATACCTGCCTGCCTCGCAGAAAGCTCCTTGCCCCCTGTGCGGCATTGCTGGAACTGACCGAAGATGAAGTCGAAATTGCAATCGATTCCATGCTCGACGGTAATCTTTTGTATTCGGAAATCCTCAACGGGGAAGACTTCCTGTTTTTACCCGATATTTATATAGCCGAACGCGAAATTGCAGAGCGTATGAAAACGATTCTGCGTTTTCCCCCGGCAGGGTTTTCCGACCTTGAAAAAGAGATTGACAACAGCGAACAGCGAAACGGCATGTTCTATGCACCGGCGCAAAGAGAAGCGGTACGGCTTGCGTGTGAAAAAGGTCTGCTGATCCTTACGGGAGGTCCCGGTACGGGTAAAACCACTGCCGTCAAAGCGGTTCTTGATGTACTTGAATGTCGAGGCTTGCAGGTTCTTCTTGCTGCACCGACCGGCAGAGCTGCCAAGCGTATGAGTGATGTTACGGGCAGGGAAGCCAAGACCATCCACCGTCTTTTGGAAGTGGAATGGGCTGAAAACGATAAGCCGACTTTCGGCAGAAATGCGGAATACCCGCTCGATGCGCAAGCACTGATTGTGGATGAAATGAGTATGGTGGATTGTGCATTGTTTGCCAATCTGCTCGATGCAGTACCATTCGGCTGTCGGCTGATTCTGGTTGGGGATGCCGATCAGTTGCCGAGTGTCGGCCCGGGCAATGTTCTCAATGATCTGATCGCATCCGAAAAATTACCCGTGGTATGTCTGACCGAAATTTTCCGCCAGGCACAGCAAAGTCTGATTGTCACCAATGCACACCGCATTATTCAGGGGGAACAGCCCGTAACCGATAAAAAGGACAGTGACTTCTTTTTTATGGAGCGCAATGAAGTACAATCGGCGGCAGATTGCATTGCCGATCTTGTTGCACGTCGCTTGCCGATGGCTTACGGTTTTTCAGCCATTCACGATATTCAGGTCTTGTGTCCCTCCAAAAAGGGAACATGCGGTACATTTAATCTCAATCGCATGTTGCAGGAGTTGCTCAATCCCAAAGACCGTATCAAGAATGAGATCACCGTTTCTGCCGCACGCTTTTTCCGTGAAGGGGATAAGGTTATGCAGACCCGCAATAACTACGATATACCGTGGGAAAAGGATGGAGAAGCGGGACAGGGGATTTTCAACGGTGACGTAGGCATTCTTGAGTTTATAAACTATGCCGCAGGCATTCTCAAAATCCGTTTTGATGACCGCCTTGCACAATATCCCGTTGACCATCTGAGTGATCTTGAACTTGCTTATGCCGTGACCGTGCATAAAAGTCAGGGCAGTGAGTTTGATGCGGTTGTCATTCCCGTATGCGAAGTGCCCCCGCAACTTTGCTACCGCAATCTGCTGTATACTGCGGTCACGCGAGCCAAAAAACTGGAAATCCTCGTCGGCAGAACAGGTGTTATCACCGCTTTTACGCAAAATGACCGCAGTCACCGCAGATATTCCGCCTTGAAAGATTTTTTATGCGAATAATTTGAAGAAAAAACACTCAAATATGCCGAAAAACTTGACAAACGACTTGTTTAGTGCAATAATAAAATGATTGATTTTCTCTGAGAGGAAGATAAAAATGTATAAAGAGCTTGCAAAGCAGTATGAGCCTCGCAATGTTGAGGACAGAACATACAAAGCATGGATCGACGGCGGTTACTTCAAAGCCCCCTGCGATCCGAACAAAAAGACCTATACCATCGTCATTCCCCCTCCCAACATCACGGGGCAGTTGCACATGGGCCATGCACTCGATAACACCCTGCAGGATATTCTGATCCGTTATAAGAGAATGCAGGGCTTTGATACGCTGTGGCTTCCCGGTACCGACCATGCTTCCATTGCAACGGAAGTGAAAATCGTTGAAAAAATGCGTGAAGAAGGCATCACAAAGGATGATCTCGGAAGAGAAGGTTTCCTTGTTCGTGCATGGGATTGGAAAAAACAGTACGGCGGAAGAATTGTCGAACAGCTCAAAAAATTAGGTTCTTCCTGCGACTGGAGCAGGGAGCGTTTCACCATGGACGAAGGCTGCAACAAGGCTGTTAAGGAAGTCTTTGTCCGTCTGTATGAAAAAGGACTCATTTACCGCGGCAACCGCATCATCAACTGGTGTCCCGAATGCCGCACCACCATTTCCGATGCGGAAGTGGAATATGAAGATCAGGCAGGCCATTTCTGGCATCTTCGCTATCCGTTCAAGGACGGCAGCGATTATATTGAATTGGCAACCACCCGTCCCGAAACCATGCTCGGTGACGTTGCGGTTGCAGTCAACCCCAAAGACGAACGCTATGCGGACAAGGTCGGCAAAATGCTCGTTCTTCCGCTTATCGGCAGAGAAATTCCCGTTGTAGCCGATGAATATGTTGAAATGGATTTCGGAACCGGTGTTGTCAAAATCACACCTGCCCACGACCCGAATGACTTTGAAGTCGGTGCACGTCACGATCTTCCCATTATCAACTGCATGACCGATGATGCAAAGATCACCGAAGACTATCCCAAGTATGCAGGTATGGATCGTTTCGCCGCAAGAAAAGCCATCGTCAGGGATCTTGAAGAAGGCGGTTACCTTATCAAGACCGAAGACTACACCCACAATGTCGGTACCTGCTATCGTTGCCATACCACCATTGAACCGCGTGTTTCCCTGCAGTGGTTCGTCAGTATGAAACCCCTTGCAGAACCCGCCATCGAAGCTGTCCGCAACGGTACCATCCGTTTTATTCCCGATCGCTTCTCCAAGAACTATTTCCATTGGATGGAAAATATCCGCGACTGGTGTATTTCCCGTCAGCTGTGGTGGGGGCATCGTATTCCCGCATGGTACTGTGCAGACTGCGGTGAAATCACGGTTTCCAAAGACACCCCCTGTGCCTGTTGCAAGTGCGGTTCCAAGAATATTGAACAGGATCCCGATACACTTGACACATGGTTCTCGTCTGCTCTGTGGCCGTTTTCGACCCTCGGCTGGCCTGATAACACAGAAGACCTTAAGCATTATTTTCCGACCAATACCCTCGTAACGGGTTACGATATTATCACATTCTGGGTTTCCAGAATGATCTTCTCTTCTATTGAAAACATGGGCAGAGAACCCTTTGACACTGTGCTGATTCACGGTCTTGTCCGTGATGCCCAAGGACGCAAAATGAGCAAGTCCCTCGGCAACGGCATTGATCCGCTTGAAATTATTGACACCTATGGTGCCGATGCACTGCGCTTTACCCTTGCAACGGGCAACAGCCCCGGAAACGATATGCGTTTCTCCAACGAAAAGGTAGAAGCCAGCCGTAACTTTGCAAACAAACTGTGGAATGCTGCCCGTTTCGTCCTTATGAACCTTGATGAAAACGAAGCCGCACCCCACATTCCCGCAAATCTTGCCCTCGAAGACAAATGGATTCTCAGCATTTTCAACAAGACCGTCCGTGATGTCACCGAAGCCCTGGACCGCTTTGAACTCGGCATTGCCGTGCAGAAACTCTATGATTTTATCTGGGATATTCTGTGCGACTGGTACATTGAACTTGCTAAAATCCGTCTGAATGCAGAAGATGAAGACGCCAAGAAGACCGTCCGTGCCGTTCTTGTTTATGTTATGAGCAATACCCTCAAACTGCTTCATCCCTTCATGCCGTTCATCACCGAAGAAATCTGGTTGACTCTGCCGCACGACGGTGATACCATCATGTTGTCCGATTGGTGCAAATACAGCGAAGAACTCAACTTCGCCGCTGAAGAAGAACAGATGAACAAGATCATGGCCGCCATCAAGGGTGTGCGTAACCGCAGAGCGGAAATGAATGTTGCTCCCTCCAAGAAAGCAGAATTGTTCATTGCCACCGCCGATGCCGATACCTTTGCCATCGGTGCCGCATTTTTCAAGCGGCTTGCATCTGCTTCCGACGTGCAGATCGCCGCTGATTTCGCCATTGAAGGTGCTGTCAGTGTTGTTACCGATGCATGCACGGTTTATATCCCGATGCGTGAACTTGTGGACTTCGAAGCAGAACGCAAACGTCTGAACAAAGAACTTGAAGCCACCGAAAAACAGCTCGCACAGATTGATGCCAAGCTTTCCAATGCAGGCTTCCTTGCAAAGGCACCTGAAGCCGTTGTGGAACAGCAGAAACAAAACCGCGAAAAATTAGCGGAAAAAGCTGCAAACATCCGTGCACAGCTTGAAAAACTCAACTGATGAATTACGAGCAAGCTATAAATTTCTTTCATTCATTTGACAGATTCGGCGTACAGCCCGGTTTAGATCGGGTGTGCGCCTTATCGGCGTTTTTAGGCAACCCGCAAAAAGACCTGTCCTTTATTCATGTGGCAGGCACAAACGGCAAAGGATCCACGAGCACCATGCTCAGTGAAGTGTTCCGTGCGGCAGGTTATACCGTAGGGCTTTATACTTCACCCTATGTTCTGTGCTTCCGTGAACGCATGCAAGTCAACGGAAAAATGATCTCAGAAGACGAACTGTCCTCACTTGCCGCAACAGTGAAAAATGCCGTCGTTCAATGCAATGAAAACAATATTTTTCCGACTGAATTTGAGGTTGTCACTGCCGCGGCATTCGCATACTTCAAGCAGAAAAACTGCGATATTGTGATTCTCGAAGTGGGACTCGGCGGCAGATTTGATGCCACAAATATTATTGAACACCCCGAATGCAGTGTTATTACGAGCATTTCTTTTGATCATGTCGGTGTTTTAGGAGATACCCTCGAAAAAATTGCAGGGGAAAAGGCGGGTATTATCAAAAACGGTGTTCCCGTAGTGACAAGTGAAAACCAACCCGAAGCCGTTTTGTCGGTCATCAAAGATGATGCACAGGCAAAAAACACCGCTGTGCATCTTGCACACGGCAGTTTGCCCGTTGTCAGTGAAACACTCGGCGGAACAAAAGTAAATTGGGACGGATATGAACTGACCGTTCCGTTTGCAGGTGCACACATGGTTGAAAATGCATGTCTTGCCATAAAAACACTGACTCTTTGTGCTGAAAAATGGCACATTTCGCAGCGGCATATTGTTGACGGAATTGCTGCCGCCCGCATTCCCGCAAGGCTTGAGCGGCTATGTGAAAAACCGCTGATTATTCTTGATGGTTCACACAATGACGGCTCCACAAAAGCACTGGCCGAGGTGCTTAAAAAGAATCTTGACGGCAAAAAAATCCTTGCACTCATGGGCATGATGGCAGATAAGGAAGTTGACAAAGCACTCTCTAATCTGTTGCCTTGCTTTGCTCATGTTCTGACCGTAACACCCTCCAATCCACGGGCGATTACAACTTGCGAACTGGCGGAAAAAATAAGAACTTTCGGGGCTTCTGCAGAAGCCGCAAGCAGTATTGATCATGCGATCGACACTGCGTTGGAACGGCTTGGTAATTTTGATGCCTTGGTGATTTGCGGTTCACTGTATCTTGCCGCAGATGTGCGTGAAAAATTTATTTATCATATTGACAAACTCTCAAAGAATCAGTAAAATAAAATTATTATGCGCAAAATTCAATAGATTTTACACGGGATGTGATTTTTTGTCTTATATCATTAAAACCGCTGCCGTCACGCAAAAAGGCGCAAACGGAGAATTCAACAGCGATAATCTGAATCTCAACGGCAGAGTTCTGTCGATTGAAAATGCTAATAACGGCTTCAAGGGTGCTGGCAGTATGCGCGCCCCCTTTGTTGTTGCGTTTGCATCTTCGCCGTACAACGGATTTGCAGGTGCGGCCCTGACGGCACTTTGTGATCGTCTTGATACACTGAAAGCAGATGAATACCGTTTTGATGCTGTTCTGGATGGCTTTTTCTCTGACAGCAGGCATGCACTGTCACAGTGCAATTGCGGCGAAGACGGTCTTGCTGTTTCTGCATTGATCGGCTATGAAAACAAGTTGGTTGCCGCAAAAATGGGCAATGCCTGCATTTTGCGTTATACCGACGGTGATCTTATCAATATGGGAGGTGTCGATCAGGATGCGCAACAGCCGTATTTTTGTGATGTGATTGATTCGGTTGTTGACGGAGATCTGTTTGTGCTTTGTCCCGAAGCCGCATTGTCAGCTATGACGGAAGGCGAAATTATTGTCGCGCTCAATGCCGCGGACGGCAATGAAAAGAAAGCCGTGCAGATGCTTGCCGCAAAATTTGCAAAGCGCAATCCCGAAGTTTCCGATACCTTTGTTGTAATCCGTGTCGTACAGCAGGCAGCCCCTGCCGTTGTTGCGCCCGCTGAAACACAAACGGAGGCTCCCGTGCGTGAAGAACCGGTTGTGATTGCCGGTGAAGAGCCTGTTGCGGTCGAAAATGTTTATGAACCCGAAAATGAAGAATACGAAGAAGAACAGCAAGAGAAAGCTCATAGAAATATTCTTCTCTGGATTATTCTGTGTGTGGCTTTGGTTTTGGCGATGGTCATTACGGGCTTTGCCGCTTACAAAATTGCATTTTCGCGCAATCATTCCGATGTGAGTGCAGGTGTTGTGATTGCCGGCAGTGATGCACAGTATGATGTGGATATTGATCTTACCACGGAAGTGCCTACGACTGAAGCTGCAACCGAAGCGGTGACGGAAGTTCCTACTTCTGAAGAAGCAACGGAGGAACCTACCGAAGAACCTGATACGGAAGACGATTACTACGAAGAAGACGATTACTACGAAGAAGACGATTACTACGAAGAAGACGATTACTACGAAGAAGGCGAACAAGACGATGGTTATTATGAAGATGATTCCGATGCCACCGTTCCTGAAACCGTCCCGCGTCCCACTGATGCACCGTCTGTAACACCTACGGAAGCGCCGACCGATGCTCCCGATAACAATGAGGAAGATCCGAATTTCGGTGATCTTATTGAAGCTCCGACTAATGACGGTACATTTGATCCGTTCTCCTGATGTCGGATAAAACGTAAAAGAATGAGGACCATGCAAAAAGGATTTGATTGCTTTTTTGTGTGGTCTTTTAATATTTTTAAAGAAAAGTTATTATAATTTTTGCGTGTGTTTATATAAAAAGAGGTTGCGAATGTAAATCGAGTGTGATATAATAAAATGACTTATTTTGTAAACGGAGGAAGAACATGGTCATTCTCGGTATTGACCCCGGATATGCCATTGTAGGATGGGGAATTGTACGTTACGAAGCCAATCGTTTTAAAACATTGGATTTCGGTGCCGTAACCACCCCTGCAGGCATGCATTTCTCCGACCGTCTTGAAAAGATTTATGACGGAATTGATTATTTGCTGAATACTTACAAACCCGATGCTTTGAGCATTGAAAAACTCTTTTTCAACACAAATCAGAAAACGGCCATTGATGTTGCGCAGGCAAGAGGAGTCATTCTGCTTGCGGCAAAAAAGGCAAGGGTTGAAATTTTTGAATATACCCCTTTGCAGGTCAAACAAAGTGTGGTCGGCTACGGCAGAGCGGAAAAAAAACAGGTGCAGGAAATGACCCGCATCATTCTCAATCTCAATGCTGTGCCAAAGCCCGATGATACTGCCGATGCACTGGCACTTGCCATTTGTCACGGACACGCAAGCGGCTCGTCTTTGGGAAGACTTCTGCAGAATAAATAGCATAAATTAACGAATCATAAAGTAAACTGATGAGGTGAGGATATGTTTTACAGTCTGACAGGTAAGGTCGTTTTTGCAGATGCAACAAGCATTGCCGTGGATTGTCACGGGGTTGCTTACCGCTGTTTTGCAACACTCAATACACTCAAACGCACCGCACAGACGGGTGCCACGGTCACGCTGTATACCTATCTTGCCGTCCGTGAAGATGCCATGGAACTATACGGCTTTGCCGACACGGAAGAACTCGATTTCTTTAAACTGCTCATCGGCGTTTCGGGAGTCGGGCCGAAAGCGGCACTTGCCATTTTGTCGGAACTCACGCCGTCACAGCTGAGCATGAGCATCGCTTCCGGTGATGTCAAAAGTATTACCCGCGCGAACGGTGTCGGCCCCAAAATTGCACAGCGCGTGGTTTTGGAACTCAAAGATAAAATTGCAAAGAATGTACCGGCCGGTGTTTCGTCTGCACAGCTTGAAAGCATTGCAACGACCGCACAGCAGGGAAGCGCAAGTGCAGAAGCGGTCAGTGCTTTGGTCGCACTCGGCTATGGTCAGACGGACGCCGCCCGTGCGGTTGCAAGACTGGACATCAGCCTTTCGGTTGAAGAAATGATAAAACTTGCACTCAGAGAACTGATGAGAGGAGTATAAGCCGTGTTTGATGAAAATGAATTGTTTGACGGCCGTTTGTCGTCGCCCGAGTTTAGTTCCTTTGATTCGGATACGGAAATCAGTCTTCGTCCGAAAACACTGGATGAATACATCGGGCAGGAAAAAGTCAAAGAAAACTTAAAAATTTATATGGAGGCGGCCAAACAACGCGGCGACACGCTTGACCACGTGCTTCTTTACGGCCCGCCGGGCTTGGGTAAAACCACCCTGGCAGGTATCATTGCAAACACCATGGATGTGCAGATCCGTGTGACTTCCGGGCCCGCAATCGAAAAACCGGGTGATCTTGCAGCCCTTCTTACCAATCTCAACGCAGGCGATGTTCTGTTTATAGACGAAATTCACCGCCTGTCACGATCGGTGGAAGAAGTGCTGTATCCTGCGATGGAAGATAAAGTAATTGATATCATCATCGGCAAAGGACCGTCGGCTCGCTCCATCCGTCTGGATCTGCAACCCTTCACCCTCGTCGGTGCCACCACAAGAGCAGGGCAGTTAACCGCTCCCTTGCGGGACCGTTTCGGTGTCATTCTTCGCCTTGAACTGTACACGCACGAAGAACTTGCAAGCATCGTCAGCCGCAGTGCTGCCATTCTCGGTATTGAAATCGAACCGGACGGTGCCTTGGAAATTGCATCCCGTTCAAGAGGTACCCCGCGTATTGCAAACAGACTTCTGCGGCGATGCCGCGATTTTGCACAGGTTGTCGGCAGCGGTGTTATCACCGTGCAGGATGCACAACTCGCATTGGAACGCATGGAAATTGATCATCTCGGACTTGATAATATTGACCGTCTGATGCTCACCGCCATGATCCGCAATTACAACGGCGGGCCTGTCGGTCTGGAAACCCTTGCCGCCGCCATTGGCGAGGAAGCGGTTACCATCGAAGACGTTTATGAGCCTTATCTTATGCAGATCGGCTTTTTGAGCCGTACCCCCCGCGGGCGTATGGTTACCCCGGCAGCTTACCGTCATCTCGGTTTGCCGATGCCGGGCCAGCAATCCATGTTATAATTGAATTTTTTAAGGAGTTGTTCGATTGGGCAGACTGTTCGGCACAGACGGTGCCAGAGGTGTTGCAAACACGGAAATCAGTTGCGAACTTGCTATGAAAATCGGCAGATACACGGCGGTCGTTCTCGGTAAAGAAAAAGAAACACCGCTTCGCATTCTGATCGGAACAGACACAAGACGTTCTGCGGATATGCTTTCCAATGCCATTATAGCGGGCTTTTGTTCGGCAGGGTGTAATGTGCTTCACATCGGCGTGGTGCCAACCCCCGCTGTCGCTTATCTCGTCAGACAATACAACTACGATGCGGGTGTTGTTATTTCCGCATCACACAATCCCTTTGAATACAACGGCATTAAGATATTCGGGCCTGATGGCTACAAACTGCCCGATGAAACGGAAGAACTGATAGAAGCGTATATCCTTGATGATGTTTCTGCGATTCTCCCCAAGATCGGCGCGCAGGTCGGCACGGTCACCTATTCCCCCACTGCCGTCAATGATTATATAAAACATCTCGAAAATGCCGCAGATGCACACTTTTTCGGCATGCGTATTGCGGTTGACTGTGCAAACGGTGCTGCTTCCAAAACGGCAGGCGAACTGTTCGGCAGACTCGGTGCGGAATGCACACTTATTAACTGCCATCCCGACGGCGTGAACATCAACAAAGATTGCGGCTCGATGCACCTCGAAAAACTGTGCGAATATGTACGCCAAAATAAATTTGACCTCGGGCTTGCGTTTGACGGTGATGCTGACCGCCTTTTGTGTGCGGATGAAAACGGCAACGAAGTGGACGGCGATAAAATGATTGCCGTCTGTGCAAAATATCTCAAAGATAAAGGTGCCCTCAAGGCGAACACTGTCGCCGTTACGGTGATGACCAACATGGGCATGCTGAAATACCTTGAGCAAAACGGCATCCGTTACGAAAAAACCGCAGTCGGTGACCGATATGTCTTGCAGAGAATGCTTGAAACAGGTTGCAATTTAGGCGGTGAACAGTCCGGGCACATCATTTTTTCCGACCATGCAACAACGGGCGACGGCGAAATGACCGCCGTGCAACTGCTGAATATCATCCGTGCAAGCGGCAAGACCCTCGGGCAGCTTGCAGGTGAAATTGAACTCTATCCGCAGGTGCTTATCAATGTGCGTGTTTCCGCGCTCGGCAAACTGCGTTTGGAAGAAGATGAAGAAATAAAAACCGCCATTGCCTTTGCCGAAGAAAAACTCGGCAACGAAGGCAGAGTGCTTGTCAGAGCCTCGGGCACGGAACCGCTTGTGCGGGTCATGCTCGAAGGACGCGATAAAAAATTAACCGCAACCCTTGCACAGGAAATTGCACAGGTTGTAAAAGAAAGGCTTATCTGATGCGTACTGCAGAAAATTGGAAAGATTACGAACTGTTGGATTGTTCGGACGGTGAACGTCTTGAACGTTGGGGAAATGTTATTCTCATCCGCCCCGATCCGCAGGTCATCTGGAAAACCCCGAAAGAACATCCGCTGTGGAAAAAAGCCGATGCACGTTATTGGCGTTCCAATTCGGGCGGCGGAAAATGGGAAGTCTATAAAAAAATTCCCGATGTCTGGTCAATTTCTTACGGTCAGATGCAACTGCGTGTCAAGACAATGGGATTCAAACACACGGGTGTGTTCCCCGAACAGGCTGTCAACTGGGATCTTGTTGCAAAGACCATCAAAGAAGCAGGCAGACCCGTTAAAATGCTGAATTTGTTCGGCTATACGGGGGCGGCTACGGTTTCTGCCATGGCGGCAGGTGCGGCGGCTGTGCATGTGGATGCATCCAAAGGTATGGTGCAGTGGGCAAAAGAAAATGCCGTTGTCAGCGGTGTTGCCGACAAGAGTGTGCGTTGGCTCGTGGATGACTGTATCAAGTTTGTCGAGCGCGAAATCCGCCGCGGCAATAAGTATGACATCATAGTCATGGATCCGCCGTCATACGGCAGAGGTCCGGGCGGTGAAGTCTGGAAACTCGAAGAAGAAGTATATAATCTTGTAGAGCGTTGCGCCGAACTGTTGCATGAGGATTCCTTGCTGTTTCTGCTCAATTCCTACACAGCGGGGCTTTCTCCCTCGGTTATGCAATATATTTTAGGTGCTACCATTCAGAAAAAATACGGCGGAGAAATCTCCGCCGACGAAATCGGATTGCCGGTGACGGCTACGGGTATGGTCTTACCCTGCGGCTCCACCGCTTGTTGGAAGAGATAAAGAAGTGGAAAATAAACTTTTAGAATTTCAGAATGTAACATATTCTTACGAAGAAGAAGGTCCTGCAGCCTTGCAGGGGGTCAGCTTCAGCGTAGAAAAAGGTGAATTTGTCGTTATTTTAGGGCACAACGGCTCAGGCAAATCCACCATTGCAAAACTGTCCAATTCCATTTATCTGCCGAACGAAGGCAAGGTTTTTGTCAACGGCATGGATACGGCAGAGGATGAAAATGAAATGAACTGCCGCAAAACCGTCGGTGTTGTGTTTCAGAATCCCGACAATCAGATCGTTGCTTCCATTGTGGAAGAAGATGTGGCATTCGGTCCCGAAAACTTATGTATTCCGCAGAAAGAACTGCGTGTACGAGTGGATGAAGCACTGCACAGTGTCGGTATGTATGATTACCGCCATCACGAAACACATAAGTTGTCGGGCGGGCAGAAACAGCGTGTTGCCATTGCGGGGATTCTTGCCATGAAGCCGCAGTGTATTGTTCTTGACGAGCCGACCGCCATGCTCGACCCCAAAGGTCGTCGCGAAGTGATGAAAGCCGTGCAAAAACTCAACCGCGAAGAAGGTATTACGGTGCTTTTTATTACGCACTTTATGGAAGAAGCGGTGGATGCTGACCGTGTTATGGTTGTGGATGACGGTAAGATTCTTCTCGACGGTACCCCTGCCGAAATTTTCAGACAAAGTGATCTGCTTAAAAAAGTCGGTCTGGATGTGCCGGAAGTTGCCCGCCTTGCGGCCATGCTGCGTGAAAACGGGGTGGAACTCGGCGATGTGCTGACGGAAGAAGCTTTTTTGCAGGCTTTTGCCAAGAGAACGGAGGGTTGATATGGCATTTTTAGAAGTTAAAAACATCAACTACTCCTACTCAAAAGGGACACCGTTTGAAATCGCCGCCCTGCACGATTGCTCGTTTGCTGTCGAAAAAGGAGAGTATGTCGGTGTGATCGGACATACAGGTTCGGGTAAATCTACATTGATGCAGATGCTCAATGCTTTGCAGAAGCCCGACAGCGGTGCAGTTTTTCTGGACGGAAAAGACATCAATACCGATAAGGTCTCGGCACGCGATGCACGGTTTCGTGTGGGACTGTGTTTTCAGTATCCCGAATATCAGTTGTTTGAAGAAACGGTGCGTAAGGATATTGCTTACGGGCCGACGAATATGAAATTATCTCCCGAAGAAATTGAACAGCGTGTTCTGGAAGCTGCCGACATTGTCGGCCTTGCTCCGGAATTGCTCGATAAATCTCCCTTTGATCTTTCCGGTGGCGAAAAACGCCGTGCCGCCATTGCGGGTGTTATGGCAATGAAACCCGAAGTGCTCATTCTGGACGAGCCTGCGGCAGGTCTTGACCCCATCGGCAGAAAAGTCATTATGGATATGATCGACAAATACCGTGCCGCAACCGGTGCCACCGTCCTGCTCGTTTCGCACAGTATGGAAACCGTTGCCTCTGTTGCTGACCGTATTCTTGTTCTCAATAAAGGCACAATTGCCATGGACGGCACTGTTGACAGTGTTTTCAGCCATGCAAAAGAACTCATTGAAATGGGATTGGATGTACCCGCCGTTACACGCATTGCCGTACGCCTGAAAGAAATGGGCTATGCTGTCAATACAGGCGTTTATTCCGTGGCGGATGCCGCACAGATGCTGTTGCAAGTGCTCGGCAAAAAGGAGGGACAGGCATGATCCGAGATATTACCATCGGGCAGTATTTTCCCGGCACGTCTTTGATTCATAATCTGGATCCTCGCATGAAGATCGTTCTGCTTGTACTGAATATTGCCGCTTTGTTTTTGTGTCGCAACTTTTTCTCCTTGCTGTTGATGTTTGTGATGTCGGTTGCATGGGTGCTTTTGTCCCGTATTCCGTTTTCAACCATCCTCAAAGGGTTGAAAATGATTCTTGTGATCCTCATTTTTACCGCCTTTTTGCAGATTTTTTACAATGACGGCGGAACGGTGCTGTGGCATCCTGTGGAAAAATGGGACTTCAAAATTACCACAGAAGGTGTTTTTTCGGCAATATTCATTGCTGTACGCATCATTGCGTTGATTCTGATGAGCACGTTGCTGACTTACACGACTTCGCCCACATTGTTGACCGATGCCATCGAGAGGCTCCTTTCTCCATTGAAAGTGTTTAAAATCAAAGTGCATTCACTTGCCATGATGATGACCATTGCCCTGCGTTTTATTCCGACGTTGATTGAAGAAATCGACATCATCATGTCTGCACAGAAAGCAAGAGGTGCCGACCTTGAAACAGGATCACTCGTGCAAAGGGCAAAAGCACTTGTTCCCATTCTGGTTCCGCTGTTTGTCAATTCCTTTCGTCGTGCGTATGAACTTGCCTTTGCTATGGAAGCACGTTGTTACGGCGGTGACGAAAAACGTACAAGATTGCGTGTGATGAAATTAGGCGGCAGAGATTTTGCAATGCTCGCAATCACGCTTGTCTGCTTTGTGGCAGTGATTGTTACTTCTTATGTGAACATGGGTTCGTTTTTCCTGTTTGAGAAGGTGATCTGATGACGAATTATCTGCTTACCATCCGTTTTGACGGTAGTTCCTATCACGGCTGGCAGTTTCAGGAAAATGCAATTTCCGTGCAACAGCGCATCATGGAAGCCGCTGCAAGAATGTTCGGTGAAAAAACCGTAGTCAACGGTTGCAGCCGAACCGATGCAGGTGTACACGCCAACCGTTTTTGTTGCAATTTCAAGGCTCCGCGGTTTTATCCGTGTGGAAATGTCATCGCGGCAATGAATACATACCTGCCCGATGATATTGCCGTGCTTGCATGTGAGGTAGCGGATGACGATTTTCATGCCCGTTTTTCCTGCAAAGGAAAAGAGTATGAATACGTGGTGTGGAATGCCCCTGTGCGCGATCCGTTTTTGCAAAAACGCGCTTATCATTACAAATATCCGATAGATGTGCAGTTTCTTGACAAGCAGGCAAAAGACTTGCTCGGAACGCATGACTTCACCTGCTTTATGGCTTCGGGAAGTGAAGCCAAAACCACTGTGCGCACCATCACAAGAGCCGATGTGCGCAGAGAAGGCGATAAAGTTATTTTTACCTTCGGTGCTGACGGATTTTTGTATAACATGGTCCGCATTATGACCGGCACATTGCTTTATATCTCTGCGGGAAAAATTGCACCCGATACCATTCCCGCCATCATTGAATCCAAAGACCGTTTGCAGGCAGGTATCACCGTGCCGGGGGACGGATTGTATCTGAACCGAATTTATTATTGAGAGGAGTCGGCATCGTGGCAACCCGACAGGATGATAACAAAAAAAAGAGCATAGCGGTTGTTAAGACGATCGGCATGGTACTGTTGTTCGGTCTGCTTGTCTTTGCTGCGGCACGGGTGATTGTCGGATCTTCCGGATCGGAATATTCTTCCGAAACATTGACTGTGGATACGGAGGGAGAGATTTTATATGCAATTCCGTCACAGGCTGTTGCGGATATGACTGCTTATGAAACGGGAATAGCCGTGCTGACAGACAATGATATGTTGTATTTTGATGCCGCAGGCAGCATTACCCGCAGTGCGCAACATGAATACAGATCACCCGCATTTGCATTTTATGACCGTGAATTTCTGGTTTATGACCGCGGCACACCGAATTATCGCCTTGAAATCAATGCCGCCGTATATAATGAATACACCGCAAATGCCGATCTGCTGACAGCGGCAGTCGGAACAAACGGCAGGTATGCCGTTGCAACACTCTCAGACGGCGGTTTTCAATCAAAATTGTATGTTTATGCCGCAGACGGCAGTCTGCAATTTGAATGGGGAAGTGCAAAACACTTTATAACACACATAGCACTTTCAGACAGCAAAGACCGCTATGCCGTTGCGCTTGCAGGCAGCGAAAGTGCAGGCTATGTAAGTCAGATTCAGGTTTTTGAACGCGGGGTGACGCAACCGCTTTATACCTTGTCATATAAAGACGTTACCGTGCTTGCGATTGATTTTATGAAAGATGATACCCTTGCGCTTGTAACCGATTCCTTTGTTGCTTTTGTTGAGGACGGTGTTGCCGAAACAAAATTGGAGTATACAGTTTCTTCCTTGCTCAGTTTTGATGTGCAGCATGCCGAAGAAATTTCCGTGTTGTTGTCAAGCGGCTATGTGGATGAGGTAAATCACCGTGTTTTTATGTGGGATAAAAACGGAAAGTGTATTCTCGATCCTGCTTCCGTTTCTCCGGATGCTACACATTTGAGCATTACAAAAAAATATTTTGCCGTGGCGGATGAAAAAAACATTACCGTTTATGACCGCAACGGTGCATTCACGGGCGAAGCACGGTCTGCGTATAGCATTGACCGCTTACAGGTGGTTGGAGCGCGTGTGTTCTGTCTGCACGAAAACGGTTTTTCCGTATGGTCTGTGCACAGCCGCCTTGCGCAAACAGAAGATGTTGCCAATTGATTTATAAGAAGTTAACAAGTTTGCAACATTTATACTGTACATTATTCTGAAAGATCCGAGGAGGTCTTTTGTAAATGGAAAAATATATTATAGACATATTGTTGATTACCGTTGTTGTCATATCGGCACTTGTCGCGGCACGGAAAGGATTTTTTCTGACCCTTATGAGCATTTTCTCTGCTGTGGGTGCGCTGATCGGTGCAAAAATCCTGGCTGATCCTGTTGCGTTGTTTGTGTATAACAGTGTTATCCGCAATCCGGTTCTGGCGAAGGTTCAGTCCATGCTCCCCGCAACACTGACGGAGAATGATCCGCAGACCGTTCTCAACGGCATACTCGAGCAATTGCCCGACGGTGTTGCCGCTATGGTTGAAAACTACGGTATTCTCGATTCGGCTGTTGCGGCGGCAGGGGACGCGACTGCATTTTTCAGCATGGACAATCTGGAAGCCAATTACATCAAACCATTCTGCCTTTCGGTATTGGCTTTGCTTGCAACGATCATTGTTTTTTATATTCTTTTTGTTGTGCTGCGTATGTTCTCCGGAATGCTCAACAGACTTATCTATAAGAACAAAAAACAGCCCGTCAACCGCTTTCTCGGTGCGGTTCTGGGAATTGTCCGTGCGGCAATTCCGTTGGCGGTTGTTGTGCTTTTGTTGAATTTTGCGGCTGACTGCAATATCAATGATTCTCTGACGGCCGCTGTTGAAAATTCTAAAATCTGTGCTTGGGTCGAAACCGTTTCTCCTGAATTGTTTGCGGGAATGACAAACGGTGATGACACTCAATTGCAGAATGCGTGAAAGGAAGGTATAAAAAATGGCAAACACAACTCCTCAGAAACACAAGAAAACCGGCGATCTTTTTGATAATGTCTGGACAATTCCCAATCTGCTCTCGGCACTGCGTATCATCATGGTGCCCATTATTGCCGTCCTGTTTTTAAAAGGCGAAGCCGTATGGGCAGTTGTCGTGCTTGCTCTTTCCGGCCTTTCCGATTTCTTCGACGGAAAAATTGCCCGCCGATTCAATCAGATCAGTGCCCTGGGGAAGATTCTTGATCCCATTGCTGATAAACTGACACAGATTACGCTGGCTGTTGTGCTGTTCTATGTGTTTTGGAAAGCCGACAATGAAAGCATTCACGCTTTTGCATGGGTCTTTTTGCTGTTTGTTGCAAAGGAACTCATCATGCTCATCGGCGGTGCTGTCATGCTTGCATTTGAAATTCGTCCCGGTGCGGCAGAAATGCCCGGCAAAGTCGCAACCATGGTCTTTTATGTGGTTATGGTGGTTATTGTTGCATTCGGTCCCGAAGTCGGTGCATTCCGTGAACTGTTCACATTGCCCGATATGGTAATGAAAGTGCTTGTTGTGATTTCCGTTATTCTTACGTTTGTTGCATTTGCATTTTATCTGCCCGAAACATTCCGTCAGTTCAAGGAAAGATTTTCCAAGAAAAAATAAGAGAAAATAAAAATAATCCCCCTCGCGAAAGGAAATTATATGAATTTTAAACTTTGTTCCCGTTGCAAACAGCGTCCTGCGGCTGTGTTTATCTCCAAAATTGAAGGTGATAAAACTACCCAGGAAGGTCTTTGTATCAAATGTGCAATGGAGTTGAATATCGGCCCCATCAAAGAAATGATGAATAAAATGGGCGTTACCGAAGAAGATCTGGATGCACTCAATGATCAGTTCGGTGATGTCTTCGGTAATATGACAGATGGTGATGCGTTTGAAAACGGCGGTGCTTCCACCTTGCCGTTTTTGCAGAATCTGTTCGGAGAACACGGCATCACCTCAAAAGATAACAAAGAGAAAGATGATGAAGTGGATCTGCCTGCCGAACTTGTTGAAGAAGGTGACAAATCCCGCACCCGTCCCGGCGCAAAACGAGAAAAGGCCAAGAAAAAAGAAGAACGCCGCAAATTCCTCGGTCAGTATTGTACGGATCTTACAAAACGTGCCAAAGACGGCAAGCTTGATCCCATTGTCGGCAGAGAAAACGAAATTGCCCGCGTGGTACAGATTCTTTGCCGTCGTTCCAAAAATAACCCATGTCTGATCGGTGAGCCGGGTGTCGGTAAGACCGCCATTGCGGAAGGTCTTGCAATCCGCATTGCTGCAGGTGAAGTGCCCGCAAAACTTGCTGATAAAGAAATCCATCTGCTTGACTTGACCGCACTTGTGGCAGGAACACAGTTCAGAGGACAGTTTGAAAGCCGCATCAAAGGGCTGATTGAAGAAGTCAAAGCAGAAGGTAATATCATACTGTTCATTGACGAAGTGCATACCCTTGTCGGTACGGGTGATGCGGAAGGCTCCATGAATGCCGCAAACATTCTCAAACCGGCCCTGTCCCGCGGTGAAGTGCAGGTTATCGGCGCAACCACCTTTACCGAATACCGCAAGCACATCGAAAAGGATGCCGCATTGGAACGTCGCTTCCAGCCTGTCAAAGTTGAGGAACCCTCTGTGGAAGAAGCGCACGAAATGCTCAAAGGCATCAAGCATATGTATGAAAATTACCACCGTGTGCGCATTTCCGATAATCTGCTTTATAAAATGGTCGTTCTTTCCGAACGCTACATTACCGACCGTTTTCTGCCTGATAAGGCAATCGACCTGCTCGATGAAGCCTGCACGTGTGCAAATCTTCGTAATCCTGCCATCAGTGCATATGATCTGAGTGAAAAGAAATTAGCCCAACTTCGTAAACTTGATGAAGAACTCAGCACTCCGAGCGAGAACATGGATTATGAAAAGATCGCCAAGGTGCGTGCTGATATCGCCATGGAAGAAGGCAGAAATGCCGAACTTGCCGAAAAAGCAAAGAACAATGCCGTTATTGAAGACGACATCGGCAAGGTCATCAGCCTTTGGACGGGCATTCCCGTGCGTAAGATCATTGATACCGATATCAATCGTCTTGCCGGCATGGAAGGCAACATCAAAAAGCGCATTATCGGTCAGGACGAAGCCGTTGAAGCCGTTTGTGCCGCCATTCGTCGCAGCCGTATTCAGTTAAGCCCGCAGAAACGCCCCGCATCATTCATCTTTGTCGGCCCTACGGGTGTCGGTAAAACGGAACTTGTCAAGCGACTCGCGGATGAATTGTTTGATACGCCCGAGACCCTCATCCGTCTGGATATGTCCGAATTCATGGAAAAGCACTCGGTGTCGCGTCTGATCGGATCGCCTCCCGGTTATGTCGGTTATGACGAAGCAGGTCAGTTGACCGAAAAAGTCCGCCGCAAGCCTTATTCCGTGGTTCTGTTTGACGAAATCGAAAAAGCACATCCCGATGTCATGAACATCCTGTTGCAGATTCTCGATGAAGGCAAAACCAATGATGCACAGGGAAGAACTGTCAATTTTGCAAACTGTGTCATTATTATGACCTCCAACGCAGGCAGTGAACGCAAAGAAACATTGCTCGGCTTCGGTCAGGATAAGAACGATGTTTCCAAGGATAAGGCAATGAAAGCCCTTCGCGACTTCCTGCGTCCCGAGTTCCTCGGCAGAGTGGACGAAATCATCGTTTTCAATGAACTGACCGAAGAAGATTACAAGAAAATCGCCAAGCTCCTCATTGACGAATTCATCCCCGCACTCGAAGACAAGGGGATCCGCCTGATCGTCGAAGACGGTGTTGCCGAACTCGTTGCAAAAGAATCCGCAGGCGGTGCCAGAGGTGCTCGTGATATCCGCTATTGCATCCGCCGCAATATTGAAGACCCCATTGCAAACCTTATCATTGCCGCAGGGGACAACGGACTCGAAGAAATCCGCATCAGTGTGGCTGACGGCAAAATCGTTGTTTGTTGATAAAAGCAGAAAGTGTGTCGTGTTGTTCGCGGCACACTTTTTATAATTTTTTATTTATATTTTAAAAACTATAAAAATCTGCTTGACATTGCGCTTTGTTTATGGTAAACTACTTGTGCATCAGGAGAGATACCGAAGCGGTCATAACGGAACGGTCTTGAAAACCGTCGTACTGCAAAGTACCGTGGGTTCGAATCCCACTCTCTCCGCCACTTAAACACAATCGAATTTATCTTTATTTGTTACCATACGGAGAAGTACTCAAGTTGGTGACGAGGCGCCCCTGCTAAGGGCGTAGGTCGGGTAACCGGCGCAGGAGTTCGAGTCTCCTCTTCTCCGCCAAAAAAGAAGTAACTTTTGTCTACCAAAAGTTACTTCTTTTTTTATCCAAGCCGCAGGCTTGGCATATCATCACCGCACGAAGTGCGGTGCATATCATCAGCCCCTTTGGGGCTGTATCTCATCACGCTTTAGCGTGCATCTCCCTGCAGCTTGATGAGATACAACACTGCGTGTTGATGATATACAATGCTTCGCATTGATGATATACAACGGCAAGCCGTTGATTTATTTCGCGACAGCGATATATCATTGGAAAACGCAAGGTTTTATGATATAATCAATTGTAAAGGAGGTGGCATTTTGAAAGAGACAATGTCAATGCGTTTCTTCTCTCCAATATGGAAATGTGAAGAAATTGAGTCCAAACTGGAACAACTGGAGAAAGATGGGTGGAGATTAGATAAAATCTCCGGATTCAGAAAATTTAGATTTATTCGGTCACAAAATAAGGAAGTTAAATATTTCTTTACTTGTTCTTTTGTCAAGGAAAGTGGAATGATAATAACCGAGCAAGCATTAAAAAGTCAACTCAATGCCACCGAAATAGGCGGTAGTTTTATAGAACTGCTTAAAACCACATCTGTTTATCGTATAACGAAAACAGAAGATTTGCTGCAACGAAAGTTATATAGAAACATCTACTTAAGACACTTGGTAATGCAATATGTTTTGATCGGGCTTCTTTTTACAACGATAGCGGTTGCAGGTATAACCTTATCTTGCATTGTTAATAAAAATCCTCTTTGGGATATTAGGCATCTGTTTTTAGCCATTGTTGGCTTTGTCGGATTAACGCTTACGCTTCGGCATTTGTTCGGTTTGTTTCACTTACGAGAACAATATAATAAATTTTCACAATCAAACAAAAATGCTACTTCTGACAAATAACTCGGCATTTTACGCACCTTTTCGCTTTTCTTTGCCTTGTTTACGCACCTTTTTACTGCTCTTTCGCAAAAAAAGACAAGTCTTTTGACTTGTCTTTTTTTTTATCCGATCCGAAGGATTGGTATGCAATCACGGCGCAGCCGTGTATGTAATCAGCATAGCTGTATGGCATTTTGATATTGCTTTTTTACTCTTATTATGCTATAAAATAATTAAATCAAATCAGGAGGCAATGAAATGAAAACCAAAACCGCACCCGCCGACCAGGCAGTCAAAGCACCCAAAGGCAAAAAAGCTCTGAAAGTGCTCGGCATCATCTTTTTGTGTGTTGCTCTGATTGCAGGCATCACAGCAGGGGTGAATGCAGCCCTTTTGCAGTCTTCAAAAGCAAAAGCCGCATCCTTTGTAAAAGTGGAAATTGAAAATCAGCTTGTGCCTGAAAAAGACGAAAACGGCTACTGGACTTTTGTGACAGACAGGGAGTTTAAAATTTTGCAACTGACCGATGTGCATATCGGCGGCGGTTACATGACTGCCAAAAAAGATGCCATGGCTCTTAATGCCGTTGCGGCAATGATTACTGCGGAAAAGCCTGACCTTGTTGTTGTGACGGGCGATATCTCTTACCCCGTACCGTTCCAGGCAGGTACCTTCAATAACCTTTCTTCCGCAAAGGTCTTTGCGACTCTTATGGAACAGCTTGGTGTGTATTGGACGGTTTGCTTCGGTAACCACGACACGGAAGCCTACAGTTATTACAGCCGTGCGCAGATTTCCGAATTCTACAGCAATGACGATTTTGCATATTGCCTGTTTGAAAGCGGTCCCGAAGAAGTGGACGGCTACGGCAATCAGGTTATCAATGTGAAAAACAGCGAGGGCATTATCACGCAGTCCCTTTTCGTGTTCGACAGCCATTCCTATGTGGACGGCGACATCCTCGGCATTATGTGGAAGTATGATAATATTCACGAAAACCAGGTAGAATGGTACAAAAACACAGTTCTTGCCCTCAATGCACAGAACAATGCCGTGCTCAAAGAACTCGGCAGAGAAGAAAACTCTGCTATCAAATCCCTTGCATTTATGCACATTCCGCTTGTGGAACAAAAGGATGCATGGTACAAATATGCCGAAAACGGATTTAGAGACACCGAAAATGTAAAATACCATTACGGTGTTGCAGGTGAAGGCAAAAAGGTCGTTTACTCCGGTATCAAGGAAGACAATCTGTTTGAAACCATGCTTGAACTCGGCTCCACAAAAGGTACTTTCTGCGGTCATGATCATCTCAACAACTTCTCTGTTGAATACAAGGGAATCCGTCTGACTTACAGCCTGAGTGTGGACTATCTGGCTTACCCGGGTATCAAAAATGAAGGCACACAGCGTGGCTGTACCGTCATTACTGTATCGCCCGACGGCAGTTTCGATTGCAAAGCGGAAAATTATTATCAGGAAAAATATGTAAGTCAGTACGAAAAAGAAGAAGTCACCATGCAGGTGCTTGAAAATCTTCCGTATGATGAAATCGTAAAAGAATAAGTAAAACACAGACCCACCGAATTATACGGTGGGTCTGTTGTAAGCAATTTTACTTTTCGTATCCTAATTTCTTAAGTAATACAGGGTCGCAGGTGTCAGCCATGCCGCCGATTTCATCCCACAGTGCATCTGCTTGTTTTTTCCATTCTGCAAAATCCATAGGGGTGGCAGGGTAATTGTCGTACAATTTTCCGACTTTTCCGCTTTGCAGCAGACCTTTTACGATCTTGCCTACGGTTTCGGTGCGAAGTTTTTTCGTGGCAATGCCTTTGGTGATCACAGCGAGCATTTTGGCAATGTCGCCTGCGGTGAGGTCAAGTTCTTCTCCCATACCACCTAAAATCTTGGTGCTGAAAATGCAATCATTGGCGAACAGATACTCCGCTTCATTGTAATCGGCAGAAATGACGCCGAACAGCAACGGACGAAGTGAATCAAAATCCTTACCCTGTGCCTTCATGTAACGGCAGTTGATGGGCCAAAGGGCTTCTTTTGTAAGATCTTTGTTTTCTTTGAGCAGTTTTGAAATGACATCCACCGCAATTTCAGCTTGCACAAGAGAGGATGTCACACCTTCTCCGCAGGTGGGTTTGGTTAAGAATGCGGCATCACCCATGGCAATAAAGGAGTCATCCACGCAGGAATACAGTGTACGGTGATAAGGTGTCATGCCTTTTTCCACTTTTTCAACCCTGTAAGCGGGTCTTTTGATGTTTTTGATATAATCCTTGAACACTTCTTCGGCATAGTCATAGCCGTAACCTGCGCCGATGCCCAAAATTGCACCGCGCTCATTGCCCGACGGAGCCGACCATGCTTTGTATTGCATGCAGAATCCGTCCAAAGAACGGGGTTTGAAGTTCTTGTCTTCGTATTCGGCATAATACAGCACAACAAAGAAAATATCCTTGTTTGTCAGTTTGAAGTTTTCAACCACCGAGGTGTCGGGAAGCTTTGTTCTTGCAGCCGAGGGAATGCCCGTGCAGTCGGCAACAAGTTTTGCATACGCTTCCTTTTTGCCGTCTTTGGTGTTGTAAGTTGCGCCGATGATTCGTTTGTTTGCATCATAGATAAAATCGTCAAAAGCCGCACCGTAAATAATTTCAGCACCTGCTTTCTTTGCCTGTTCGTTCATGCGCATGATGTAGTCATGTTTGTGTACACCGACAACGGGAGCAGGTGTGCCGATCTTGGGATGATTGCCGTAAGGGGAGTAGATAACGGATGATGCAAAGGTGAATCCCCAGTCTTTGTCCGTAACAGCGGGAATTTCCATGCCGAACTTTTCCATGTCTTCCTTGCCGAAATGGATAATGTCATAATCACGGTTCACATCGTTCTGCTCTTCTTTTTCAATCAGCAGAACCTTGAATCCTTGTTCAGCCATTTTGCGAGCAAACCAACTGCCGGTTGTGGATGCGCCTGCAATGAGAATATCATATTGATTCATAGCTGTATCCCCTTTGTCATTTTATGTTACTTTCATTATATCACACGTTTTTCTGCACTTGCAACCGCTTATTTGTAAACATTTTTGTTTGTTTGTGTTGCATTGAAACATTTGCATAAATTATGTTTGTTTTAAACATTGCATTTTAAAATACAATGTGTTAAACTTATAAATAATAAGTAATTATGTGTATAGGAGGAGTTGAAAAGATGGGCAGCGATTTTTTTTGGCGTAAAACCTCGCAATTCGGCGGCTTGCTGGGCAATCTTGTTTATACGATTTCATCCCGCTACACGGCTGACCCCATGCCCAATCAACAGCAACTTCTTTTGTCTTTGATGAAAAAGAATGCCGATACGGAATACGGCAAAAAGTATAATTTCAAAGACATTACCACATTTGAAGAATATCAGGATAATGTTCCCATAACCGATTATGACGATTATGAGCCTTTTATTGACCGCATGATCGCCGGGGAGCAGAACCTTATTACATACAAAAAAATCAAGAATTATATTCAGACCTCGGGCAGTGCCGGCAAACCGAAACTGATTCCCTTGTGCGGAAAAGCCGTCTGGAATTTTCAGATCATGGGCTTTTGTGCACCGCTTGCGGCAACGCTCAATTATTATAAAAAACAAGGCCTTCCCATGCCCGGACAGCATTCGTTTTTAACCATTGAGGTCATTAACCGCGACCTGCCGAACGGAAACAAAGCAAGTTGTCTTTCTGCCATCCCGTTCAATCTGCTTCGCCCCATTGCACAGTTCTTTTCCGTTACCCCCAAAGCGATTCTCTATCCCGAACAGCCGGAAGAAACGGACATGAATTATCTGAAACTGCGCTTTGCTTTGGAAAACCCCTCTGTAACGGCGTTGACTGCGGCACTTGTGATGTATCTTGTAAGCATGTTTGAATATCTTGAAAAGAACTGGCAGGTGCTTGTGGAGGATATTGAAAAGGGCACTATCAGCGAAAGCGTGCGTTGTCCCGAAGAGCTTCGCAAACAACTTCTTAAAAAGTGCAGACCGAATCCGCAGAGAGCCGCTCAGCTTCGTGCGGAATTTGAAAAAGGTTTTGATACTCCCATCGGTCCGCGCATCTGGCCCGATCTTGCATGGACATCTGCCATGCGCGGCGGTTCACTCGCTGTGTATGCCGGGAAACTGAAAAAATATTGCGGCGACCTGCCGTTTAATAACACTGGCTATGCCGCAAGTGAATCCCTGATGGCGATGCCTTTGGAAATGAGTGCACTTGATGCCGTTTTGTTGCCCAAAAGCTGTTTGTTTGAATTCCTGCCCGTGGATGCCCCCGCAGGAACAAGACCGCTTCTGATGGATCAGCTCGAAGTCGGCAAGGAGTATGAAGTGATCA
Organism: Oscillospiraceae bacterium; assembly: GCA_015066385.1. GTDB lineage: Bacteria > Bacillota > Clostridia > Oscillospirales > Acutalibacteraceae > RUG806. The sequence goes on along the minus strand of SVOJ01000002.1, from coordinate 278,891 downwards.
TCACCAACCTTGCAGGTCTTTACCGCTACCGCATGTATGATGTGGTGCGTGTAACGGGATTTTATCAGAAAACTCCGAAAGTGGAATTTTTGTACCGAAGCAACCTTGTTCTGAACATTACGGGGGAAAAGACCACCCAGCAGATGCTCGACTGGGCAGTTGAAAAAGCCTGCACGCAGGTCGGTTTGCCTTACAGCCGCTTCTGTGCTTACGGCAGTATGGAAGACGGGAAGTTGCCGTATTACAACATTCTCATTGAACCGAAAGATGACTCGGATGTTGATCTGACCTTGCTTGCCGATGCGCTCGACAAAGCATTTTGTGACTCGAATCTCTACATTGATGTGCGCCGCCGTGAAGATGTGCTCGGTAAAACGCAGGTGCATCTTCTGCAAAAAGGCACCTTTGATGCTTACACGGATTCGTTGCGTCAGCAGGGAATCAATATCAGTCAGGTCAAACCCGTGACCATCCTCAATACGAATGAACGACAGGAATTTTTTCTTTCGCATATTACGCACTGAAAGGCGTGATTCAATTGGCTAAAATCAGTATACGATATTCAAAAGTGCCCGGATTCATTCTGGGCATTTATTCTCGCATTCCGTTTTATAACATGCTGTTTTACCGTATTCTCAAAAACGAACCCGAGGATTATCTTGAAAAATTCTTCCCGACATCCGGATATCCGAGTGATGAAAAAGACAAAATCCTCAAAGATATGGAGCGGGAATTCTGGTTGCACGGCACACATTTTGATGAGTATTTCTATTACGATTTTTACGGCAAAGATCGTTCCTATAAAGATGCGTTCATCAACGAAACACAGCGGTTTTCTTATTACAACAAACTCAATACCATCAAGGGTATGAAGCAATTTGACGACAAATGGAAAACATATCAGAAGTTACAGCCGTTTTATAATCGCGAAGTCGTTTTCTGCAAAACACAGAATGATTTTGAATCATTTGCCGCATTTGTGCAAAAGCATAAAAAATTTATCAAAAAGCCCGTGGATTCCTACTTCGGCAACGGGGTTGAATTGCTCGAAACAGACGAACAGACCGACCCCAAAAACCTGTTTGACCGTTTGCTGAAAGACGGCAAATTCCTGTGTGAAGAATTTGTGGTTCAGCATCCGTTTTTTGCGTCTCTTAATGCAAGCTCTCTGAACACCGTACGCATTCCCACGGTGCTGACAGGCAAAACACCCGAGGAGTATAAAGTTCATATTTTTTACCCGTGTCTGCGTGTCGGAAGAAAGGGAAGTATTGTGGACAATGCAGGTTCGGGTGGACTGCTTGTGCAGGTCGATGCCGCAACAGGCAAGGTTTTCCACACCGCAAGGGATGAAATGAACCACGCATTTTCCGCGCACCCCGACAGCAGAATCGTCTTCGACGGCCTTGTGATCCCCGAATGGGAAAAAGCAGTGGAAACCGCAACAAAACTCGCTTTGTCCTGCCCCGAAAACCGCTACACAGGCTGGGATCTGGCACTCAGCGAAAACGGTTGGGTGCTTATTGAAGGCAACGCAAGAGCACAGTTTTTGGTCGGTCAGATCTGCGACCGAGTAGGTAAAAAAGCAGAAATGGACGAACTTGTAAAAATGTGTAAATAATACAAAAGAGAGAAGTCGATGGCGGCTTCTCTCTTTGCATTATAATTTGATTTTGTTCCCGAGCACTTTTTTGATTTGCTCAAATATATCTGTATCATTCTTTCGGTCAAGCGCTTCTGCACTGAATTCGGATTCATCCTGTGCAACGCTTGTTTTGCATGGAACAGCACTTAAATCAGCAAGATGCACTTTGCCGTTTTCTTCTTTTAACTGCAGTTGCACAATGACCGTTTCGCGTGTGCCTTCTTTTGATTGTGACGAAATGAAATTGCCGAACGAATATAAACAGGGAACACCGTTTACAACATCAAACGGTTGCAGAACGTGCGAATGGGAGCCTGCAATGAAATCACAGCCGGCATTTGCCAGTTCTTTGGCAATTTGTTTTTGTTTGCGGCTTACTTTGTGCGTGTATTCCGTACCCCAATGGATGTAACTAATCACAAACTGTGCCTCGTCTTTTTTTGCATCTGCAATATCTTTTTTTGCTTTCGCTTCGGAATACAGATTGAGCATTTCTTTATTTGCAATAGCCGCACTTTTGAAGTTATAAAATGTTGCATATGCCAGCAGTGCAACGCGGATTCCGTTTACATCGAACAGCAAATACCGCTTTGTGTTCTCATTTTCAAAAATACCCGTAACGGGTAAATCTGCCTTTTTCAGTTCTTGTAAAGTTGCTTTTAGTCCCTGTGTGCCACCGTCACAATTGTGATTGTTGGCAGAGCAAACGGCATCAAATCCCGCTTGTTTTAAAGCAGTAAGAAACTGCGGCGGTGCATTCAAAAAGGGAAGTCCGTCCGCTGTGATACTTTCATGCATGTATGCAAGACCTGTATTGCAAATGGTTTCGAGATTGCCCACAACAAGGTCAGCTTCTTTAAAACGTTTTTCAACAGGTTCGAACATTTCCGAAAAATCGAAACTTCCGTCTTCTTTGCGGTATGCATTTTGCTGTTTTCGTTGGCACAACAGATCGCCTGCCAGTAAAACAGTCGCTTTTTTACTTATTCTGCCGTTGGAAAATACACCGGCTTCGGTTTGCTTGAATCGACTTTCAACAGACGGTGAATTCACCGTTTTATGTGTTTTGACAGGCAGATGTAATCGCATCGGCTTGTCTGTAATGCGTGCTGTTAAGTTTTTTAAAAGCAGAAAAAAGATCTGCAAAAACTGCTTCATAAAATTCCTTCTTCTTTTAAAACGGATTCAATGACGGCGGCTTTTCCGCTTTGTCTGTTCTGAATGAGTGTCAGCCCCTGATTCCAGTTTCCTTCAATAATGGCGGCCCCGTCGGGTGTGACGGCAACATCCCATCCGATGAAGTGACCGTCACCGTTTTGTTCGCAGAATACGGCGGCTTTCTGTACGGTTTCTTTGACTGCTTGCCAGTTCGGAATGCGGAAATTTTTGAATGTGCAACCGCTGACAGGATGGTTTATAACGGTGTTCAGGTCGTGGTCAAAGCCGTCTGTTATGATACAACCCGTGTCTGCATCCATACCGCAACCGACACCGCCTTTGACGAGATTGTCAACCGACGAATTGCCGTTGCCCGTTTTGAAACAAGCACCGATCAGATGTACATGTCCGTTGATGCACAATGTGGAAACGCGCAGTGTATTGACCGTCTGCGGGTTGAAGGCGGCAATTTTTTCATGTTGCACAAGCACTTCTTCAACGAGTGCATTTTCTTTTTTCAACAGTTCATACTTATTGAGGGCGGTGTTGTCATCCGTGTAAACAAACCGCTCAATTCCGTTGCCCTGAAACGCATCGGGACGCTTAAAAATGACTTGCTTGTGTTTTTTGATGAATTGCAGAAATTCTTCTTGCGTGCAAAACGAAACAGCAATCCATTCTCTTCCGAGAAAAGAAGCATATTTTTTGTTGAAACCGTGCTTGCAGCCTGTAATTGTCAGTGCCGCATGGCGGTCACCCAAAAGCGAAAGAATACGGTGCTTGTTGTACATGGTAAGATAGGTGCGGATTTCTTCATCGGTTTTTAAAAACAGTTCATAGTCCATGTATTCGCTGAGCGTGCAACGGACAAGGCAAAATGTGTGCAGATAATGACGGTAGGATATGTGTTGTTTGTCAATTCGGCGACTCTGCATCTGTTTGTTGAATCGGAAAACCGATGCAATGACCGTAAAACGGTATATAAATGCTTTTTCCGAAAAATAATGATACAGTTTATTTATCATCTTGCACCTCCTGCAATTGAACATTGCCGTGGCGAATCAGCGGCATGGTTGCGAATGCGGGCAGAATGGAAAGGGCGGCAAACGGATATAATGATCTGTAGCCGAATCGGCGGCTGTCCAACAGAAATCCCGTCAAAAACGGCCCTATGACCCTGCCGAGTTTGCAGGAATCGGTATAAACGGAAGTCACAATTCCTACCGTGCCTGTATCGGTCATTTCCATAAGCATCGGCAATGGCAGAACGCTTTCCATGGACCATCCGATACCGATGAGCAGTAAAGACAAAACAGCGATAATGCCGAACCGCGAGGTTGCCGCGGCAAGCAAAAATCCTGCCAACATAAATGCGTATGAAAGCACCAAAGTACGTTTTCTGCCCATTTTTGCGGCGATTTTTGCCGTCAGCAGAATGCTGACAAGTCCGGACAGATAGATCGCAATGGTCAGCAGGGATGTGTGTGCATATTTCATGCCCCACTGTGTAACGGCATAATTGAGATAAGCCGAAGAAAACGCATAGTAAGACAGTTTTGCAAAGAAATTGGCGCCCAGAATACCCGAAAAACTACGTTTTTTGTCTTTTGAAAAATTTTTGAACATCACACGCAGGGACGTTTGGGTGATGTCTGTTATGCCGTTGTATTTAGCAAGAATGTCCTTTTGTTTTTGCAATAAACGGTTTTCGGGAACTGCAAACAAATAAAAGAGCGTGCAGTTCAGAATCGTACCGGCCGCCGTTAAGTAAATAACCGTAAAATCGGTGTCAAAGAAGAAAATGAGGATCACGACCCACGCACCGCCCAAGGAACAGATAATGCGATTGATGACACTTGCATTTGCATTCAGCGGTTTCGGTGTCAGGTCGGGAACAAGTGCCGTTGCGGCGGGGTTCATCATGCAAATTGCAATCGCACAAAGGAAAAAGCAGACCAGAAACGGCAAAAGGGAATTTTTTTCGAGAAAAAGCACGGAAAGTCCGAGCACCGCCGCACAGGCAAAACCGCCTGTCAGAATAAACGGTGTCCGTCTGCCTCTTTTTGCTCTGCAACGGTCGGAAAGACCGCCCCACAAAGGCAGAAGCAACATGGTCAACAACTGGCTTGCCGCAATGATGCCGCCTTTGAAGCTTTCTGTCTTTCCGAAGCCCATTACAAGTACATTCTGCAGAGTTGAATTGAGAATTTCATCCCATACACCGATTGCGAGCTGAATCACGGAAATACGCACAACAAGAGCCGTGTTCAGTCTTAATTTTTGGTCTGCCACGCGTATCCTCCTTCCTGTTTTTCAATTTATATTTTATCATCATTTATATTCATCTGTCAACTGTTTTGCATGCTGCAACAGATTCCGTTTATTTGTCGCAATTTTTTTGATTTTGTTGACTTCACTTTCTGTTTATGTTAATTTATAATGAGATATTATAAGGGGAAATGAAAATGAAAAAAACGGGCCTTGTATTGGAAGGCGGTGCATCGAGAGGTATTTATACCGCCGGTGTGTTGGATGTTTTGCTTGAAAATGAAATTTACTTTGACGGTTGTATGGGTGTTTCCGCAGGTGCTGTTCACGGCATCAGCTATGTTTCCCGACAGGCTGGTCGTTCCTATTGTTTCAGTGTAAAATACTGCAAAGATCCCCGCTTTATGAGCTTTCGTTCTTTTTTTAAAACAGGTGATATCTGCGGTGCCGAATTTTGTTTTTATGATATTCCTGCTTCGCTTGTACCCTTTGCACATGAGAGCTTTGAAAACAGCTCAACCGAATTTTATTGTGTATGCACCGATGTAAAAACGGGGGAACCTGTTTATCATAAATGTGAAACCATGCGTGAAAACGGTGTTGAATGGGTGCGTGCATCCGCATCCATGCCGATGGTGTCCCGCAATGTTGAAATTGACGGACAATTGCTGCTTGACGGCGGTATTGCAGATTCCATTCCGTTCAGAAAATTCCTGGAAATGGGCTATAACAAAGCAGTTGTTGTCTGTACACAGCACGACGGCTACCGCAAAGAAAAAGAATCGATTGCAAAACTAATGCCGTTGCGTTACGGCAAGGATGCACCGATTGTGAAGTGTATGCAGGAACGTCCCGCCATGTACAATGCCCAGCTGGATGACCTCAAACAAGCCGAACTCAACGGCGAAGTGTTGGTTATTCGTCCGAGTAAACCTCTGCATATCGGCAGAGTGGAACATGACCCTGAAGTCATTCGTCAGGTGTATCTGCTCGGCAGAGCCGATGCCGAACCAATGATTGATAAAATAAAAGAATTTGTTCGTTAATGATTTGTTCAAAATTTCTTCATTATTTATTCAGAGATGAGGTTTTTCCTCTTGATTTGCAACAGTATGTCGTGTATAATGTGAAAAGTGTTATCAAATAAATTGCAAAGGATGGGGTCATGCTGATGCGGTCGGATTTTTCGGCACAACGAAAAGCAATGCTTGCACAAGGCCCTTTGTCCGATTTGCGTGAACTGGTCAATCGTATCGGTGCATACGGAAGCGATACGGTGATCGTTGAAAAAAAGGACTCGCAAAAAATTCGCTATTCGGCAGAAAAACTTTGTGATGATGTCCGCTCCCTTGCTACTGCACTTGCGGAAATGGGTTTTTGCGGTTGCAACATTGCACTGTTGGGCGAAAATTCATATCGTTGGATTGTTGCCTTTCTTGCAATAACCTGCGGATTGGGTGCAGCCGTTCCGTTGGACAAGGAGCTGACCGAAGATGAACTTGACGAGCTGTTGTGCAAAAGCAATGCTGCGGCTCTGTTTTGTTCTTCCACTTTTTTTGAAACGGGACTGCGTAACAAAACGGAAAACTCCCGACTTCGTTCTGTTTTTGCAATGGACAACGAAGCCGACGGCCTGCTTGGCTGGGATGATCTGTTGACCAAAGGAAAACACCTGCGTAATCAGGGAGATCATCGGTTTGAGGATTTTTGCATTACCCCCGAAAGCATTGTTGCTGTTATTTTTACATCGGGAACCACCGGTCCGAATAAAGGTGTCTTGTTGACACATCGGAATCTTGTCAGCAACATCAATGCCGTTGCCGAATATGTTCCCGTAGAAGAATCGACCATTTCGGTTCTTCCGATGAACCATATCTATGAACTCAACTGCAACATTTTGCCCATGCTTTACATACATACGGTCATATACATCAATGACCGTATGCGCAATCTGATGCGCAATTTCCGTTTTTTCAAACCCTCCATGGCGGTGGTTGTGCCGCTGTTTCTGGAAAGTTTTTACAACCATATCTGGCAGGGACTGCGCAAAGACGGATCAGATAAAAAAACAGAACGTGCCATTGCTTTGAGTAATAAATTGCTCGAAACCGGAATTGATATCAGACGTAATCTGTTCAAAGATATTCATGCTTATTTTGGTGATGAATTAAAAATACTCATCTGCGGCGGTGCCCCCGTTGAACCGAAATATGTAAAAGGGTTGACCGAGTTGGGCTTTGATATCTATGTCGGTTACGGATTGACGGAAGCGGCTCCCATTGCTGCACTCAATACAGATACAAGACACTATCCCGACACTGTCGGTACCGCCTTTTTCAATACCGATATTCACATTCACGCACCCAATGAGGACGGAGAAGGAGAAGTCTGGCTGCGTGGTGAAAATATCAGTCCCGGTTATTACAACGATACCGCCGCAACCATCGATTCATTCGAAAACGGTTGGTTCAAAACGGGCGATATCGGCAAAATGACCGCAGCCGGACACCTGATACTGACCGGGAGAAAAAAGAATCTTATTATTCTTGATAACGGAAAAAATGTACATCCCGAAGAAATCGAAAACATTCTTCGCAGTCGCATTCCTTACATAAGGGAAATTGTTGTGATGGAAAGCGAAAAAGAAATTTTCGGTGTTCAGCAAAAAATCATCGCCGCGGTTTTGTATGTGGATGTATCTGATTTTGAAGGCATGTCAGAGTCGGAAATTGAAACTATGGCGCGTGCGGATGTTATGGCGGTCAATGCCGATCTGCCGGGCTATAAGGCGGTCAGCCATGTGCTGATTGCACAGCACGGTTTTCAGAAGACATCCACAAGTAAAATATTGAGGAGAAAAGTAATAGAAGAATATACAGTCATTCGTGAACGCAAGGGGGAAGACGATGCTTGAACGTTTGATTGCTGTTGTCGGGGAATATGTGCCCGTCGACAGATGCGAAGTTGATTACGATACATCATTGCGCATGGATCTGGGCTTGAATTCGCTGGATCTGGTCAATCTTGCCGTGTCAGTGGAAAATGAATTCGGCATTGAAATTTCAGACCGTAAACTGGCCATGATGAAAACCGTCGGAGATCTGATCCGACACATTGAAAGCACACAAAAATAAAAGCAAAAATAAACGATCAGGGGGAAGAACATGAAAAAACAGCCTTTACTGTATGTGCTGTTGGGCATGTTGATCGTGATTTTCTGCGCGTCTTTTGTGGTGATTCTGCAAACATCAAACGAGGCGGCAGGCAATCTGCTTGTCGGTTTGCAGGAAGCCGCTTCCAATGCCTATGAACAACAGAATCCACCTGTTGTGCAGCAACCGCAACCCACGCAGACATATTACGAACAGCCGACCTACAGTCAGAATCCGCAGACCGTGCCGACGGTGCAGCAACCTACGCAGGTTTACAGCAATCCTGCTACTGTGTTGGATGTGACAGCAAGCAAGGAAGAAATTCTCAATGCTATGTGCGCGGCGGTCAATTCCGTTAAAACCGCGCAGAATTTCGGTGCTGTCAAATATCAGAACATAGACATGAAACTGATTGAATGCAGCATATCTTTTGCAGTCGGTATCGCAAATCCCATTATTGAAAAATTCACGGGCGAAGAAACGCTCAATTATCAGTTTGTGAACGGTTCTTGTATCGGCCCTAAATCAGGAGAACCCGTCACACCGAGTCTTGTCATTCCTCCGTCGGACAGGCTTTTTGCGCTTGACGGCAACGGTATCACCTCTGCCGTGGTGTCCAAAAACGGATATGACACCACCTACAGCATCTCTCTTGTGCCCGAAACCGCAACGCTTGAGGCACCCGCGCCGTATTATCATGCTCTGTGCATGGATTATCTGGATATGAATGCCCTGGATTTGGGGATTGCACGGATCAACAAGGGCGAGTATACTTATCCCGGGGCTACGGTCAATGTTACCGTCAATCAACTCGGTCAGATTATCCGCTATGAGGAATATATGCCCCTTTCTGCATTCGGCGAGGGGACACTCGGAATTACGGCATCCGGCACCATCAGCGGTGCTTTGCATGAAATATGGACTTTCACATGGTAAAAACAAAAATAAAATAATTTTATGGGGGATATGAAAAATGAAAATCTTATTAGTTGGTTCCGGCGCAATCGGTTCTTGTATTGCCGTACTTGTCAAAGAAGCAGGTTACGATATTGATGTGCTTGAACTCAAGAGCGAATTTGCGGATATTATCCGTGATAAGGGCATCCATTTGACGGGGGCCAAAGGCGAACATACGATGAAACTCAATGCCTATTCTTCTGTAGATGAACTACCCGGCAAATATGACGTCTGCTTCATTGCAACCAAAACATTCTCTATGGCACCTGCGGCAAAGAGTGTTCTGCCCGTATTGACGGATGATGCACTTGTCATTTCCATGCAAAACGGTATCTGCACGGAAATCCTTGCAGAAGTTGTCGGTGCAAACCGTACCGTCGGCTGCGCCATCGGCTACGGTGCTACCATGCACACCTTCGGTGAGGTTGAAATGACCTCCTCGGGCGACCTTTACATCGGTATGCTCAAAGGTCAGTCCTCTCCGAAGCTTGAAGAAGTCCGCAAAATGATGAGCGCACTGCTGCCCACCATTATCGATAAGGACATCATTGCCCGTCAGTATTCCAAGCTCATCATCAACTCCTGCATCAACGCCCTTGCCGCCATCTGCGGTGAAAAGCTCGGCGTTCTGTTGGATGATCCCAGAGCCTGCAAGGTCTTCCTCGGTATTGCCCGTGAAGGCATTTATGTTGCAAAGGCAATGGGACTCAAAGTGCCGCCTTTCAAGAAAGTGCTTGACTATAATCTTCTCACTTTGACCGATGCCGCATGGTTTGATGCCTGTGCCACCGTTTTGTTCCGTATTATCGGCAAAAAGGGCTTCGGTGCTGTCAAACCCTCTACGCTGCAGGCACTTGAAAGAGGCGAAATCACCGAAATTGATTACTTCAACGGCTACATTGCCGCAAACGGTGCAAAATACGGTGTTGCAACACCCGTAAATTCCCTTGCGGTGCAGCTTGTAAAGGAAATCGAAAAAGGAGAACGCAAGATGTCGCTTGACAATCTTGACGAATTCAAACTGTAATAAATCCGGTTTCAAGCCGTTTTTAAATACCTCTGAAAAGGAGATAAAAAAATGACTTCTATTGAATTGACCGCACAGGAAAAGAAAGTGCTGGATGCCATCCGTCACGAGATTCACATGATCGGGCCGTTGGCTCACATCAAGGATATGGTTCTTCGTGTGGAAGGTGCCTATGGTGACCGCGTTGCTTTTGTTGAAAAGCAGAAGAAAAAGGGCCGCGAATTTGATGTGGTGCATCACACCGTCAGCGAATTCAAGGAAAAGCGTGCCGCTTTGGGCACAGCACTGACCGCACTCGGGCTCAAAGGCAAACACATAGCCATCATCGGCGAAACATCTTTCAATTGGATTCTGTCTTTTTATGCTATTGTCTGCGGTGTCGGTGTTGCCGTACCGCTTGATAAGGAAATGACAGACGAGGAAATCAGCAAGCTGATTGACAAGGCTGATTGTGATGCTGTTTTCTGCTCCAAAACCTATTTCAAGGCTGCAAAAGCACATATGGACAGCCATTCCGATTGTATTTGCTGTGTTGCATTCAATAAGGAAGTTGAGGAGGAGCGTTATTTCACGATTGATGCCCTGATCGAAAAGGGCAGAGAGTTGATTGCCGCCGGCGATAATTCTTATGTGGATGCTGTTGTGGATCCCGAGGATCTTGCCGCTATCATCTTCACCTCCGGCACAACGGGTGCAAACAAGGGTGTTATGATTTCGCACCGCAATTTCTGTGCAAACGTCGATAATGTTATCGAAACCATTCCGACCGAATATTCTTCTTTCTCGTTGCTTCCCATTAACCATGTATTTGAACTCAGTTGCAACATGATGGTCGCATTCTATATGAATGCCGTTATTTACATCAACGACAGCCTGAAGAATATTCTTCCCAATATTCAGATGTTCCAACCCGATGCCATGAATGCCGTTCCGCTTGTTCTTGAAGGAATTTATAACGGAATCTGGGCAAAAGCAAAGGAAGGCGGCAAGGCGGATATCCTCAAGAAACTTGTCAAGGTCAGCAACAAACTGCGTAAGCACGGCATTGACCTTCGCCATGTTTTGTTCAAAACCATCAGCAAAAACTTCGGTAACCGTTTTCCGACTCTTGTCTGCGGCGGTGCACCGTCGAGAAAAGATTATGTTACGGGGCTCGGTGATCTCGGCTTCCGTGTTTACAACGGCTACGGACTGACCGAAACCTCTCCTTCGGTTACACTGAATCTGCAGGCTGACAAAGATCCCACTTCTGCAGGTTTTGCATTGCCCCGCTGTGAATTCAAGATTCACGAACCCGATGCGGACGGTATCGGTGAAATCTGGGTACGCGGAACAAACGTATTCAGAGGTTATTATAAGGATGAAGAAGCCACGGCGGTATCCTTTGAAGGCGAATGGTTCAAGACGGGTGACTACGGCACCGCCTCCGAAGAAGGCGAGCTGTTTGTTGTCGGCAGAAAGAAGACTCTTATCATTCTTGATAACGGCAAGAACGTCTTCCCCGAAGACATTGAATTTGCCGTGATGGACAATCTGCCTTACATCCGTGAAGCCTGTGCACTGGAAGCTGAAAAAGAAATCGCAGGCGATCTGCGTAAAATCATTGCGGTTGCAGTTTATGTTGAACCCGCCGATTTTGAAGGTATGAGTGAAGAAGAAATCAAGCGAAAAGTTGCCGAAGATGTTTACAACGATGTCAACCGCAAGATGATTTCTTACAAGAAGATTCAGGATGTTTTTGTTGTCTTCAAGGAATTTGAAAAGACAACGACAAGAAAAATCATCCGTCAGAAAGTTATTGATGCTTACAATGCCACTGTCAAGACAGTCGCTAAAGTATAAGGAGAAAGAGATATGCTTGAAAAACTCAGAGAAATCATTTGTGAATTTGTTCAACTCGACCCGCAGAGTATTACCGAACAGACCAACATCCGCACGGATCTCGGTCTGAATTCGTTGGAACTTGTCAATCTTGCAGTTGCAATCGAAGATGCCTTTGACCTTGAAATTCCCGATCGTGCCGTTGTCGGCATTGAAACGGTTGCAGATGTCATTGCATTGCTCGAAGAATACAGGGAAGACTGATTAAATTAAAAAAGGAGCTGTAAAAATGCAGCTCCTTTTTTTGGAGTATATATGGTTTATTATTTTTTATGGCAGAATGAATTGCCCGCTTTACCTGCACAGTGGAAGAAGTATCTGTCATCGCAACGCAATGAAAAAGTCCTTTCTTATAAGCAGGCAAAAGACAGAATTACAAGCGTATATGCCTTTTTGTTGTTGCGCTATGCATTGTTCAAAGAATACGGAATCACATCAATGCCGCAGATTGAAACAGACGAAAACGGAAAGCCGTTTGAAGTTAAAAATGAATATTTTTTCAATCTTTCCCATTGCGATACAGCGGTTGCCTGTGCATTGGATTATACCCCTGTCGGAATCGATGTGCAGGATTTTCGTCCCGTAAAAGACAATGTAGTGCAAAGAGTGTGCTCTTTGCAGGAACAAAAAATGCTGTCGCAATGTGCGAATCCCGAACAGTTTTTTGCTGCATTCTGGGCAAGTAAAGAAGCGTGGGGAAAATACACGGGGCAGGGAATCGGTTATGATCTGCAAAGCGCCTGTTTTTGTGGGAAAAGTGAATTTCCCTGTTTATATAAAGCGGAAAATGTAATCATTCAAACCGATCTGAAGAACACCTTTGCCTTGTCTGTTTGTGCGCAACGACAATTGCAGGCAATCTATGTAAAAAATGATGAATTGCTCTGCTTTTTACAAGAACTCTGATTTGAAATCTGCGCTTATAAGAAATTCAGAAAAAACTTTTTTTTCGGACTGTTGTATCGGCAACAGCCCGTTTTTTGTTGCTCACTTTTTACAGTATTTACAAACTGTCTATTGATTTTTAGTTTGCTCTATAATATAATATTTTTAATATGGCGGTTTGTTTCTGTTTCCGCCAAAACAGTCAGCAAGGAGTCCTGATGTATGAAAAAAACAATCCGAATGTTATCTGTTTTTCTGTGCGCAGTATTGTTAGTGTGTCTTTGTTTGCCTATGACTGCACTTGCAGATGTGCGCACATCCGATCCCGTTATTTATGTCCGCGGACAGGGAACCCCTCTGTACAATGCAGACGGCGAACAGATTTATCCTCTTGATGTTGAAGACGGTTACCTCGGCGATGCCGTCAAGGAATGTCTTCCGATTTTTATGGATGGTGTTCGTACCGGAGAGTGGGATGCCTATTGCGATGCACTGTATAATGCGGTTTATCCCGTATTTGAAGAAATTGCGCTCGACAAAAACGGCGAAGCATCCGACGGTTCGGGGATTGATTGGACATGGTCGCGCTCTGCATTGAAAGATACCAAGAAAAACGGAACCTATGCCATGCGGGATTATATGTATTACTATGATTGGCGTCTGGATCCTTGGGTAGTTGCTACCGATCTGAGCGGTTATATTGATGCCGTCATGGCCGTTACGGGTGCTAAGAAGGTCAATATCATCGGCAGATGTGAAGGTGCTTGTGTTGTGCAGGCTTATATGGTCCGCTACGGCACTTCCAAAATCAATAACTACTGCCTTTACAGTCAAGCTTTGTCGGGGGTCAACACCGTCAGCGGCACATTCAGCGGTAAAATTCAGGTTGATGCCGCTTCTGTTGACCGTTATGCTGACTATTATATGACAACAAGTAACACCATCGTCAATGATCTTCTTCAATCCATTATTGACATGGCAGTCATCACCAACGGATTGAACCTTGCCACGTCTTTTGTCAATGATATCTATGCAGAAGTATGTGCCAATATCCTGCCGCGTCTTATTCTTGCCACTTACGGCACTATGCCCGGTATCTGGGCCATGGTTGATCTGGAAGATTTTGACGAAGCCATGGAACTGAACTTCAGCGGCAGAGAAAGCGAATATGCAGGCCTGATCAGAAAAATCAACAACTTCCACAATAAGGTTGCTGTTTCATTTGAGTCGGATCTTAAAAATTTTGAACGCAATGGTGTGGATATTGCCGTTGTTTCCAAATACGGTTTCCAGAGTATTCCGCTGTTTCAGAATAATGAAGTAATTTCCGACGGTGCTTCCACGGTTGAAAATACAACGCTCGGTGCAACCACCGCTCCGGTCAACCGGACTCTTTCCGAAGATTATATCAGTTCCCGCGTAAGAGCAGGCTACGGGAAATATATTTCTCCCGATAAGCAGATTGATATGTCCACCTGTCTGTTCCCCGACACCACATGGATCATCAAGGGGCTTGAACACAGTGTGTTCCCCGAATGTGCGGAAGAACTCATTTCCGCATTCTTTATTACCGACGGTAAAATGACCATTGATTCTTATGATGTTTTTCCGCAGTACACCGTTTACGATGAGAAAAAAGAAGTTATTGAACCCATGACGGAAAAGAACAGTCAGGATTCATGGGAAGAAATCGGTATCATGGCAAAAATTGTAAACTTCTTCCGTTCCATCATCAATATGTTCCTGAAAATCTTCAATAACCTGTTGAATCTTGACCTGACAAATTAAGGGATGTTTGGCAGAAAGGAGATATTTTATGAATCAACCCATTGTAAAATATTCCGAACCTGTCTGTCTGTTGCCGCCGATGCCTGACAATGCGCGCAACAGCGAGGGGGATTTTGCACGGCTTAAGGACGGCAGAATCCTGTTTGTATACAGCCGCTACAATACGGACAATTCCCATGATGATGCAAGATGCGATATTGCAGGGCTGTATTCGGACGACAACGGACTTTCATTTCCCGGTGATCCCGTTATTCTTGTTCCTGCAAGTGCACACAATACGCTGAACCTGATGAGCGTATCTCTGCTTCGATTGCAGAACGGCAAACTTGCAATCTTTTATCTTTGCAAGAAAGATCCCTATTCCGAAGTGTATATGCGTCTTGCCAACGAAGACGAAACGGCATTCGGGGAACCTGTCAAATGTTTTCCGTTTGATGAAGATATTTATTATGTTATCAACAATGCCCGTGTTGTGCAGTTGAAGAATGGCAGAATTCTCATTCCTGCAGCACGGCACGAGGTGAAAACATACGCAAACGGCAATCAGCATGCGGAATATTTTGCAAAATCACGAGTTTACGGCTCAGATGATAACGGCGAAACGTGGCAAGACCTCAGCGGGCTGATTGAAATGCCCAATCGCGGTTATTCCGAAACAGGCTTACAGGAACCGGGCCTTGTTGAATTGCCCGACGGCAGCGTATATCAGTATTTTCGCACCGACAGAATGTTTCAGTTTGAAAGTTTTTCCGAAGACAGCGGCGAAACCTGGACAACGCCGATTGCTTCCCGCTTTACTGCTCCCGAATCCCCCATGCTCATCCGCAGAAATCCTTATTCGGGTCAGTATTTTGCATTCTGGAATCCGATTCCGCTTTACAACGGCAGGCTCGATCCCAATGAAAAATGGGTTCATGCGGGCAGAAATCCGTTTGTGATGGCAGTCAGCGACAACGGTGTGGATTTTTCCGAATTCGTTGTAATTGAAAACGAAGAAGATCACGGTTATTGTTATCCGTCTGTTTTCTTTTTGAATGAAAAGGAAATGTTGCTTTCGTACTGCAGCGGCGGTCCTGAAGACGATATGTGTCTTGCAAAAACCACAATCCGAAAACTTGTAATTGAATAATTATTAAACACTTGACAGTAATGTGCATAATATGTTATTCTTGTACATATATTTGTATATTATTGCAAGAAAGGGCTTGTAAAATGAATTTAAAAGGCAGAGATTTTTTAACATTATTGGACTATACCCCTGCGGAGATTGAATATTTGCTTGATCTTTCCGCTGAACTCAAGGCAAAGAAAAAAGCAGGTATTTTGCACGATACGCTTCGCGGCAAAAATGTCGCTTTGATTTTTGAAAAAACCAGTACCCGCACCCGTTCGAGTTTTGAAGTTGCCGCACATGATCTCGGTATGGGCAGTACATATCTGGATCCGTCTGCATCGCAGATCGGTAAAAAAGAAAGCATTGCCGACACCGCGCGTGTATTGGCGGGTATGTTTGACGGTATCGAATACCGCGGTTACGGGCAGGAAAAAGTGGAAGAACTTGCAAAGTATTCGGATGTACCTGTCTGGAACGGCCTTACCAACGAATACCATCCCACACAGATCCTTGCCGACTTCCTCACCATCCGTGAGCATTTCGGCAAACTCAAAGACATTAAATTTGTTTACATGGGCGATGCTCGTTACAACATGGGCAATTCCCTGATGATCGGCTGTGCAAAAATGGGCTTGCATTTTACCGCTTGTTCACCTGCCAAGTATTTTCCCGATGAACAACTTGTTGAAAAATGCCGTGCCATAGCCGCCGAAACGGGTGCAACGCTTACTTTTGAAGAAGACCCGATGAAAGCCACCAAAGGGGCGGATGTCATTTATACGGACATCTGGGTATCCATGGGCGAACCCATCGAAGCATGGGAAGAAAGAGTCAATGATCTTCTCCCGTATCAGGTCAACAAAAAACTCATGGACAACGCAGGCGAGCAATGTATTTTCATGCATTGTCTGCCGTCTTATCACGACCACAAAACGCAGGTCGGCAAAGAAATGGGCGAACGCTTCAATCTGGATGCCTTTGAAGTAACAGATGAAGTTTTTGAAAGCCCCGCTTCGGTTGTGTTTAAAGAAGCGGAAAACCGTATGCACACCATCAAGGCTGTTATGCTTGCAACACTCGCATAAAAATAAAGAACAGGGGATGTATTAAAATGAAGAAGTTTATCAGTATTCTGCTCAGCATTATTCTTGTTTTTGCTTGCATGATTCCCGCTTTTGCAACCGAAAGCGAATCCGCAGAAGTTTCCTATGCCGGCGAACCCGTTGTGGTTGTCCGCGGATTTGATTTTATGGGGCTTCATTATGAGGACGGCAGTCCCGCACTGACCTTTACTTTCGGCAATATTTTCCCCGGGGTTGTTAAACTGCTGTTCAATATGATGCTGTTCAATGAAAAAGGCATGGTACAGGCACTTGTGGATACCGCCAACACCTTGTTCGGGCCGATTGCTGCCGACCATGAACTCAATTCACTTGAAAATATTTTTGTGGATACATACACCACTTCCATGGATGCCTACCCCGATTTCTTTGACAAAAAGGGCAGAGGTGCGGAAGAAGGTATTCTTGCCACGGCTGTGAATTCCGTCGGTGCGGAGAACTGCTTCTTCTTTACTTATGACTGGAGAAAATCCCCCCGTGTACTGGCGGCAGAACTCAATACCCTTATTGAAACAGCAAAGCAAGAAACCGGCAAAGATAAGGTCCGCCTTGTTTCTGCCAGCATGGGCACGGTCGTAACGAGTGCTTATATGTACTATTACGGCTATGATTCGGTTTATAACTGCACTTTCGTTTCGGGTGCGCTCAACGGTATTTATACCATCGGCGACCTGTTCACGGGCAATATCCTGTTTGATGCTGACATGCTCGGCAATTTCCTTGAAAATGCCGTCAGCGGACAGAATGTTCTTGTGAAGACCCTTGTAAAACTGCTCACCCGCGGTAAGCTGCTCGGCATTGTCTGTAATTTTGTCAATTCGTTGGTGGATGAGCACAAGGCAACCGTTTTTGATGCAGGCCTTCGCGATTCCTTCGGACTTGCAATGGGCATCTGGTCGATGTGCCCCGAAGCTGATTTTGACGAAGCGGTCGAATTTATGTTTGGCGGCCATGAGGATGAATATGAAACCGTTCTCAATGAACTTGCCGAAATGCGAACCTTCCTGTTTGCAACCGAAGATATTGTAGACGGTGCGATTGCCCGCGATATTCCCGTAGCATTCCTTTCCAACTATAACAAACCCATGACTCCCGTTGTTGCACGCGGCAATGCACAGGGCGATGCGGTTATTGAAGTGTACGGCACCTCCTTCTACGGCACCGCTGCCAACTTCGGCGAAACCCTGACCGAGGAACAGCTTGCAGGTGTTGCGGCTGAATTCATTTCTCCCGACCATGTCATCAATGCTTCCACCTGCCGTTATCCCGCTTATACATGGTTCATTAAGGATGCTGCTCACGTGGCAACCCAATACGGCTCGGATTATGCCGCATTTGTCGATTATCTTGTGATGAGTGATACACAGCATACTGTTTACGATAACGCACTCTATCCTCGCTTTATGCAGGAAGATGCATCCCTTGCCCTCATCCCCGCCATTGCAGAATAAAATACATAAAAGCATATAAAAGCAGGCAGTCGAAATTAAAATCGACTGCCTGTTTCTTAATGGTGTTTGTTCAATCGAATGTTTCCAGACCGACCGCACAGCGAAGAATGGAACGTGCATCTGCGGATGTAATTTTATCATCCTTGTCCACATCGGCGGCTTTTTGCTGTGCTTCACTCAATGCATCAAGCCCTACCGCCGCACGCAATGCTGTTCTTGCATCCGAAGATGTAATTCTATTGTCATTATCAATGTCACCAAGTTGTAATGTAAATTCAAATTTGCAAAGGTCGCACAATCCGTCTGTGTTTTCATCACAGTGTGTACAATCAATCAATTCAAAATTGCGATTGTATTTACGTGCATAACTTCGTGCTGTTGAGTTATCGTAACCAATGATTTTACTGTTTGACGGAAGTGTATTATTGGTATCGTCAATTGTGCAGCTTGGATTCAAAATAGTAATTGATTTTAATTCTGTGCAATCGTTAAAAACAGAATTACTTATACTCGTTACTCCGGAACTGATTGTAATATCTTGCAAGGAAACACAGTTTCGGAATGCTTCATTGCCTAATTCGGTTATGCTGTCGGGCATTGCAACAGAAGAAAGATTAACGCACCAAGAGAATGCATTGTCACCAACAGAGGTGATTCCTTGGGTAATAGAAACTGATTTTATAAATCCTCGATATTCATACCATGGTAAATCTGATAATACATTGTAGTCATACATAGCACCGTTGCCGGTGATGCTTAATTCTCCTGAACGAGTGAGTGACCAATCTGCATAATCACCGCAATATCCGCTTGCTATAATATCATTTTCCTCACCGTCAATGGAAACAAAGGTGCGATTGTGTATTGTTGCATATTCCTGTGCGGAAGAATTGTCATGTCCGCAAATGACAGCATTGGAAGGAAATGTAGTTTCCCGACCGTAAATGTTGCAATTTTTATTTTCAATAATAATGACACCGAGATATTTGTTTGATGTTGCCCGTGTGTAGGTGCTTTTGGTTGAATATATATCAATAATGGGAATTTCTATGCATTGATCAAAAATTGAATCATTGATACGCTCTACGGTTTCAGGAAATGTTATAGAAGTAATATTAGCGCATTCACCAAATGAATAACTTGCAATTGTGGTGACAGGGTATCCCTCAAGCATTTCCGGTATCGTTATTTCTCCGCAGAGTGCGGAGTTTGCTTTTTGAATGGTTGCTTTACCATTCGTAATAGAATATGTGTAGGAATCATTTGTTGAAGATCCTTCTGTTGTTGCGGCTTGTGCATTGATGGATAAGCTGTTGAATGCTGCAACTGTCAAAAATGACAATGAAGCAATGAGCAATAATGAGATAATGCTGATATGATTTTTTTTCATGTCAATTCCTCAATTCGTTTGATTCTATACTCATTATACCGTAAAATTTCTAAAATAGCAAGCAAAATCCCTCCGTAGAAGTCCTGCGGAGGGATTGACTCTGTGTTTATTTGATAATATTGACCGAGCCGTGGAATGCGGGCAGGGCGTGCGGACGGACGAGTTCACCGCCGGATTCGTAAGAATCAATGGCCGCGAAGATGTATTCCATTGTTGCCAATGCATCTCTGCCGCTGGCTCTCAGGTGTTCTTTGTCAACCTTGTTGGTGACGTCTTCGAGGAATGCATGAATGCGGATGGGGAAGGTGGCGCCGAAGTCGGTAACACCGGTGTTGGTGATGACGGGCTCTTTGTCCTTATGCCATACGGTCAGCTTTTCCACGCAGTTTTCAATGCAGAAAGTGCCCTTTGTGCCGGCAAGTTCATAGCTCCACCAGCCGCCGAGGCCGAAGTGTGCGTCACCGCGCTGAGAAAGCAGATAACCCACACAGCCGTTCTGGAACTGCATATGAATACTCTGAATGGAAAGCATCATGTCGCCGCCCTGTCTTCTTGCACCGGGTTTATCCATGAAAGCCTGAATGTATTTGACATCGCCGCTGAAATGGCGCATGACCGAGAACGGATGGGTCAGGAATGCCTTTGCATGGGAGTAGGGATATTGCCAACGGGAGGTCGGATCAATGTTGGGAACATCGACCGTACTGCCGTTGAAGCCGACCTTGGTCAGTGCATAAACCTGCTCACCGATCTGTCCGTCTGCAATCAGTTTGTCAGCCATAAAAGCAGGTTCGGAGAAATAGTGATTGAGGTTGCAGCCGAGATACAGATCCTGCTGGCAGGCAAAACGCACCATTTCGCGTGCTTCTTCAATGTCGTTGGAAATGGGCTTTTCGGTCAAAACGTGCTTGCCTGCGGCAAGGGCTTCCATAACGGGCACATAGTGCCACGAGCCGTTTTCAATACCCGAGGTGGTAACATCCACGATATCAAGTTCGGGATGCGCATTGAGCATTTCCTTGACGGTGTAAAACTTTTCAACACCGAATTTTTCAGCCGCTTCGTCGGCTCTTTCCTTGCGCATATCGCACACGCAGACAAGCTCTGCAAGTTCGTCCGCAATATACGCATTGCAATGTGTATGACCGATGCCGCCCATACCGACGACGCCGACTTTCAAAGGAGAATTAGCCATAATCATTTTCCTTTCTTATTCTGTAATATCTTTAACCTGAATCACCGCACCGTTGTTTTCAATCGAACGGATGGCGGCATGAATCACACGGGATGCTTCAAGACCTTCCTTGCCGCTACCGTCGATGTTTTCGGGCTTGCACCCCTCATCGACCTGACGGACAAAGGAATGGATTCTGTCTTTGAACGTATCGTAAAAGCCTTGGAAACCGTCAAACACAGGGTTGGTGTAAACTTCTTTCAAGTAGGTTTCTGCGGGGTACAAAACCGCTTCTCTCCACATATCTTCAAACACGAATCTGCCGTCCGTGCCTGCCACCTCACAGCGTTCCATGGGATGTCCTCTGCGGATATCGTAGGAACTGGTCAGATGCCCGACCGCACCGTTTTCAAACCGCATATTGGTACTCTGTGTGGAATAAATATCTCTGCCGCTTGCTTTCATGGCGAAGCAGGATACTTCCTTGATCGGACCGCAGAAATACTGCATGATGTTCACGGAATGCGGATTGAGTGCTTTTAAGTGATAATACACCGAATCCAGTGGCATGAATTTACCGATCCACAGTGCCATGTTGCAGAACAGCAATTCGCCGATTCTGCCGTCTTCCTGCCATTTTTTTGCCTGTCTTGCGGCAGGGGTGAAGCGGTGGTTCATGTCGATGCCGTAACAAAGACCCTTCGCGGCGGCGGTATCGACCATTTCCTGTGCCAGTTTGATGCTGTTGGAAATGGGTTTTTCACCGAGCACATGACAACCGTGTTCAAATGCCTGCATGGTGGGTTCATAGTGGTCGCTTGAATACTCATAACCGCCTGTTGTGACCGAGCAGATATCGGGCTTGAGTTCTTTGAGCATTTCTTCCGCACTCAAAAAATAGGGAACTCCGTATTTTTCACCGGCGGCTTTTGCCCGTTCGGGGATTTTGTCACAGACACCGACAAGTTGTGCTAACTCTGTTTGTGTATAGGCTGTGGCATGGTTGTTGCCGATGGGGCCCATGCCGATTACGCAAGTTCTTTGCATTTTAAATCACCTTATTCCGTAACACCCATGGCTTCGAGTTTGTCTTGCAACTTCTGTGCCGCCTCCGGATCGCCGATGTGAAGCGTATTGTAGGCTTCATCGCTTGATTCAAAGGGTCTGCCGAAGCCGTTCCAGTTGAGATTTGTGTACATGGGGTTGGTGTGGCCGACTTCCTGTTCACGCTTGGCAATGTGTGCCATCATGCGGTCATGCAGGAATTTGACAACTTCCGGATTTTCGTCTGCTACATTGTGCAGTTCGCCCGGGTCATCAATGAGGTTGTAAAGTTCCACGGGGGGAAGATAATGGAAATCGGGTTCGAGTGCTTCAATGAGTTTCCATTCGGGGGTTCTCCAACCGTGCTTACGCATCCATGTAGCTTCCGTGATGTAGAATTCGGGCTGCTGTTTAACGCCCTCGGTGAACACCTTGGTCATATCTCTGCCATCGAATTTGACACCGCAGTCTTCAATGCCCGCAACGGCAAGAAGGGTGGGGACGATATCCTTGGTCTGGGTGATATCGGGCACTCTGCCGACATAGGGGAACTTGGAATAGCGGAAGCAGAACGGAACGTTCAGGCAGTTATCGTAAATGGAATGATGATCGAAATAGCAATGATGATCTGTGAGCGTTTCGCCGTGGTCGGAGGTGAATACAACGATTGTATCGTCAGAAAGACCCAGTGTTTCGAGTCTGACAAGCACACGGTTGATGCAGGAATCCATGTAGGCGACGGAACCGTCATACTGGGCTACAATGTATTCGGCATCCGTACATCCTTCGGGGAACCAACTCAGGAAATAATCACGGAACGGCTTGAACGAATAGCACTCACGAAGCGAAGTGTTCTTGGGATCAAATTCATCGTTTTCATAGAACATTCTGTCAAAGGGCTTGGGGGCATAATAGGGGGAGTGGGGATCCATGTGGCGCATAAAGAGAAGCCACGGCTGATCCTGATTTGCAAGTCTGTCAAGTTCAGGCAGAATCACTTCGTTGATTTTGTCTGCCTTTTCGGGATTCCAGTCGGGATAGGTCAGATAATTGTCAAATCCTCTGCCGGAATGACCGCCGATATAGGTCGAGGTGTAGCCGTATTTTTTGAGAATTTCGGGTAAGGTTGTGACGGCATCGGTCAGCGGGCCTTCGTGACGAAGTGCCACACAGTCGGTGCTGAAGCAGTCGCAACCGGTGAGCATAGATGCATAACCGGGGGTGGTGGGAATGGACGGGCTGTACATATTTTCAAATACAACACCGTCTTCTTCAATGAATTTATCAATGTGCGGTGTGGTCAGACGGTCATAGCCGTACAGACTCATGTGGTCGCTTCTGAGAGAGTCAATGCCGAAGAATAAAATATTCGGGTATTTCTTTGCCATAATCTTTTCTCCTTATCTTGCACCTAATTTTTTGAGACAGGCGTTCATATAGCCGTAGCTTTCGGCTGCAATTGCCGTTGCGTTTGCCATGGTCTGTTCGCCGCCGATGACTTCCAAACAAACGGGACCGTCGTATTTTGCATTGACCATTGCTTCAAAGTAACCGAACAGATCAATGTCGCCTCTGCCGCAAGCCTGCATCATGGGTTCTCCGGGGGACGGACCTTCACCCTTGCAGTCGCGGATGTGAATATGCTTCATGGCATGAATGACTTTGGGCAGTTCAAGAGCGGGATTTTCACCTGCTCTGTGGATGTGACTGGGATCCATATCCACACCGAAGCCCTCAAGACCGATTTCTTCCACCATGCGAAGTGTTGTTGCCGTATCGTGAACAGCCGCACCGACATGGGCTTTCACACAAAGGGATACACCGAAGCTCTTTGCATCTGCCGCAGAAATCGCAATGGCTTCCATGGCCTCTTTGAAAGAGTCTTCGTCGCCCGTGCTGCCGCCCGAACCGATGTTTGCAACGGGAATGCCAAGTTCCGCACAAGCTTCAAAAGCGGTCAGAAGACGGTTTCTGTCACGGGATGCAACTTCCGTGGACAGGAAAGGAAGATTATAGTATTCCGAAATGCTCAGCAATTCGCTTTTTCTCATTTTCCATTCGCTTAGTTTCAGATGTTCACACATTCCTTCAATCGCTGAAATTTCAACGCCGTCATAACCGCAACGGCTGATCATTTCAGCGGCTTCACGGAACGAAAAAGCCTTAAAAAGAACACTGTTTACACCGAGTTTTATCAAAATGTATCACTTTCCTTTCGGTTTTTGTGTTATTTTTGTATGCAATGCACATACAAGTTCACTTTAATGCAATTGTGTACAAAAGTCAACCCCTTTTTAATAATTAAATAAAAAATATTTTTACCATAAAAAAACTGCAGGCCTTGTGAAAGACCTGCAGTGGCTTGATGTGATTTATTTGTATTGATAAACTCTTACATAGTCAACGATGAATTCAGCTGTGTCGCCGGGTTCCATGCTCATTTTGCCTGTACCGTGTCTGTCAGCATGGGCGACACCGTTTTCTCCTGCCACTTCGCAGGAAACAAGCAACCATTCTGGATTCTGGCTGACACCGCCGGCGGTGATTCTGCCGGTTTCAACACCGTTGATGTAGAAAATGTATTCATCTTCATTCCATTCCAGACCGTAGGTGTTGTATTCTTCGTACGGATTGTTTGCATACCATTTGTCGATGCTTGCATTCTGTGTTTCCGGGCCGTAGCCGTCATAGACAATACCGCTGATGATGCAATCTCCGTAACCGATCCATTCATCTTTGTAGTACATGGATTCGAAAATATCCACTTCCGTACCGTCCTGACCGGATCCGTCTACGTTGACAACGCCGCCGTTCATCATCCAGAATGCCGACCACATACCCGTAGATTTGGGAAGAATGCATCTGATTTCATAATAGCCGTAAGTCTGCGTAAAACGATCCTGCGAGGAAATGCAGGCGGTGTACCAACCGGGTTTGTATTCTTTGAAATTGATTTCATCTTTCCACTGTTCGTAATATCTGTTTTCAAGCGGCTCATCGAAATATGCGGTGGTGATGATCAGATTGCCGTCTTTGACCGAAACCATGTCTTCATGCCAGTAGCCGCCTTTGCGTTCTGTGACCCACCATTCGGTCTGCCATTTTGTGCGGTCAAGTTCGGTGCCGTCAAATTCGTCGCTCCATGTCAGTTCGAATCTTTCTTCGAGATTAAGATCCTGTCCCTGCGGAATGGCAGGCAGGTCGATCATGTGCGGCAATGTGGGGGAGATCAGCATAAGAATAGATACTAAAAATCTGATAATTTTTGCAAACACGGAAAATCTCTCCTTTTTCATTTTTCTTTACAACCATTATACAAAAGCCGAATCTTGTTGTCAATACACACTTGTTTTGCTTGTCTGTTGCGTTTTTTGCTGAAAATAGTTGACCTTTTTGTCTGCATTTATTACAATAAAAAGTGCAGATGTACGCAGAAATGTTTTCTTATTGCAAAATAATGAAAAATATTATATAATGATATTGTCAACAATGATTGAAAGGGGACAAAACTATGGGGCTTATCAAAGCCGGTATCGGTGCACTCGGCGGCGTTTTGGCCGATCAATGGAAAGAATTTTTTACATGTGATGCAATCAGTGCAGATGTGCTGATTGTCAAAGGACAGAAAAAAGTATCAGGCCGTTCTTCCAACACGAAAGGAAGCGACAATGTCATATCAACCGGATCCGGCATTATTGTTGCCGACGGACAGTGCATGATTATTGTTGATCAGGGCAAGGTAGTTGAATTCTGTGCTGAACCCGGACAATATGCATACAATGCCGAAACAGAGCCGAGTCTGTTTGCTGGTAAACTCGGTGATAGTATCAAGGCAACCTTCAAAGAAGTCGGAAAGCGTTTTACCTACGGCGGCGAAGCAGCAAAGGATCAGCGTGTTTATTATTTCAATACCAAAGAAATCACAGGCAATATGTTCGGCACGCCGTCTCCCATTCCGTTCCGTGTTATCATCGATGAAAGACGCGGCATTGACTACGATATCACCCTTCGCTGCAACGGTATGTTCTCGTTTAAAGTCAGCGACCCACTTCGTCTTTATACAGCCGTAGCCGGCAATGTGGAACAGGAATATACAAAAGAAGAACTGATCCCGCACATGAAATCTGACTTCATCAATGCCCTGCAACCCGCATTTGCAAAACTTTCCGAAATGGGTGTCCGCTACAGTTCCATTCCCGCACACACCATGGAATTGTGCGATGCGATGAACAACATCCTGACAACCAAGTGGCAGAACGGAAGAGGTCTTGCACTTGTTGATGTCACCTTCAATGCACTCAACGCACCCAAGGAAGACGAAGATGAAATTCAGAGAATTAAGAAATCCATCATCATGTCCGACCCGATGCTTGCAGGCGGTTACCAGACGACGGGCTTTACCGATGCCGCTATGAATGCAGCCAACAATCCCAACGGTGCTGTCAATGCGTTCATGGGCATGGGCATGGCAGGCAATATGATGGCTAACAGTGCTCAGTTGTTCCAACAGGGAATGCAACAGCAACAATATCAGGCACAAACCGCTGCACAGCCCGCACCCGTTGCGGACGGTTGGATGTGTGATTGCGGTACTACTGCAACGGGTAACTTCTGCCCCAATTGCGGCAACAAAAAAACCGCCCCCGCATCAGGATGGAAATGTGCCTGCGGTGCAGAGAATGCAGGAAACTTCTGCTCAAACTGCGGAACACGCCGTCCTGTTGATGAAACATGGACCTGCAGTTGCGGTGCCGTCAACAAAGGAAAATTCTGTACATCTTGCGGCAACAAAAGGAGCTGATTGAAAATTGGCAATTTTACAACAACAAAAATGTCCTTGCTGTGGCGGTCATGTTGAGTTTGATGCCACATCGCAAAACCTGAAATGTCCGTTTTGCGATACGGAATTTGATTTGGATGCGTTGCGGGAAACCGAAGCCGAGCAAGAAAATTCCTCGCCCGACACGGTTGTCTGGGAATCCGAAAACACAGCATGGAATGAAACTGAAAAAGATACAATCCGTGGGTATATCTGCAATTCCTGCGGCGGTGAAATCGTAGCCGACAGTACCACTGGAGCCACCTCCTGCCCGTATTGTGACAGCCCTGTTGTGCTGAAAGAACAATTTGAAAACGAACTGCGTCCGCAACTTGTCATTCCGTTTCAGATTGATAAAAAAGCGGCAAAGGAAGCACTCAAAAAACACATTGCATCCAAAAAATTCGTTCCCGCCGTTTTCAAAGATGAAAACCATCTGGATGAAATCAAGGGTGTCTATGTGCCGTACTGGCTGTTTTCGGGCAATGCGGATGCAAGCGTGCATTATAAGGCTACCAAAACAAGACTGTGGAGCGATGCAAAGTTCAATTACACCGAAACGTCATATTTTGATGTTTTCAGAAGCGGTACCATTCCCTTTGAAAATGTTCCTGTGGACGGTTCGCAGAAAGCGGATGATGCTTTGATGGAATCCGTTGAACCGTTTGATATTGCACAGGCGGTTGATTTTCGTACGGAATATCTTGCAGGTTTTCTTGCCGAAAAATATGATGTTTCTGCCGAACAAAGTCAGCAACGAGCCAATGAACGTGTCAAGCAAAGCATTGTTGATGCATTGGGAGATACCGTCAACGGTTACGGCTCTGTCATTCCCGAAAGCACGGGAATGCAGATTGCAAACGGTTCATATAAATATGCTCTGTACCCCGTTTGGCTGCTGAACACCACATGGAACAATCAGAAATATACCTTCGCCATGAACGGGCAGACCGGTAAATTTGTGGGTGATCTGCCCGTAGATAAAGCTGCCGTGTGGAAGCGAATTGCCATGCTGACACCGATCATCGGTGCCGTTGCTTATGCCGCTTGCTGGATTTGGCAAATGCTGTGAGGGGAGGGATTGCCATGAAAAAGAAATTACTTTTGATTTTGTGTGCTGTCCTTCTGCTTTGCACAACACCGGTTTTTGCCACGGCTGACCATGCACATATTTATGATGAAACCGATCTGATCACTTCGCAGAATGAAAATATTTGTGAAGCACTTTGTGCTTCCATTGAAGAAAATTACGGTTATTGTGTTGTGTTCTGTCTTATACCCGACACGGACGGCTTGGTAAATGTCAATCAATACTGTGCCGATATATATGCAAACCGTGTCAGTGCAAAAAATGCCGTCGTGTGTGCATATGACCTGACAAAGAATCTTTACGGTTACTATCTTGCAGGGGATGCACAGAAGTATTTCACGCAGGAAACAATGGATGCACTGTTTGATTTATATACTTCTGCTTTGGTTCCCACAAACGGTGTAACGGCATTTATTACGGAAGTAAAGCGTCTGCTTGATACGGATTTTGCCGAACCTGTTGTTGTAACCGAACCGCAGAACGTGCAGGAAAATAATGACTTTTTCTTCGTAATTGACCGCGCGGATGTGCTGACAACGGCACAGGAAAGCGCACTGAATGAAGAATTATCCGCATTGTCGGACGAAAAAAATGCGGACTTCGTAGTGCTGACGGTATCTTCTCTGGAAGGAAAATCCTCTCTCTCCTTTGCCGATGACTATTTTGATTACAACGGTTACGGCAGAGGTGAAGACCGAAGCGGTATGCTGCTTTTGTACAAGACGGGTGCTGCGGGGGATCGCGATATCGCCCTGTCCACAAGAGGTGCGCTGTACGATTGCGTGACAGATAAAGATTCGGACGATTTTCTGGATTCGATCATTCCTGATCTGATGGATGAAAATTACGAGGATGCCTTTTCTGCGTTTGTCCGTTTTGCAGAGGAAGAAGCCGACGAAATCGGCAAAATAAAGACCTTACCGTGGACATATATCCCGATTTGTCTTTTGATCGGTTTTGTTGTTGCATTCATCATTCTGAAAATACAGACATCCTCTCTAAAATCCGTACGAAAAGAACGTGATGCGCAGTATTATGTCCGTCGCGAAGCACTCGTGCTGAGTGCAAGCCGCGACCGGTTCCTGTACAGAAATGTAAAGAAAATACCCAAACAAACACAGTCTTCCTCCTCATCGGGAACCAGCGGAAGAGTTTCATCCTCCGGCGCAAGACACGGCGGAACTTCCAAAAAGTTTTAAAACAATAAAAAATCTGCAAGCCGGTTTGATGGTTTGCAGATTTTTTTGTATGATGTTCATTTTGGAGCTTTGTCTTTGTTGCGGAAACTTTCAAATGCTTTCTGCACGGCGTAGTAAGACGGTTTCGGCTTGCCGTTGTTGTCCACAAGACCCCAACGGGTCTCGGTCGGACAGTCGCTCTGACCGCAGTAAGCGCAGTGCGGAAAATCAGTGTAACAGAACACGATTGCTCCGCATATAAAGTCGAGGTTGTAAAATCTGTCAAGCAGTTTTGTGTAGAACTTTGCCTGTCCTTCGGGTGTGTGCGGATAGCCGGGAATAACGGTGATGGCGGGCAATTCTTTATAAAGGTGATTCGTCATGTCGCCGTTGAACAGAAAATCCGCATACTTGCTTGCATCTCCCTCGCAGACATATTTTACATGATCACCGAAATGTTTCGGCAGATTTTCTACGAATTGCGTTATATTTTCCCTTGCCGCCTTTTCGCTGTCGAAGCCGTAGGAGTGCAGAATTTCCTTTTTTTCTGCCTTTGTTTTTGGTTTGCCGTCGCTGATGTAGCCGAATTCCTGCATCAGAATCGGCTTTTTTGTGAAAGCCCAAAGGTATCTTGCCATCACATTGAACAAAAACATGAAGCCGGGAAGATGAAAGAAGCAACCGAGATACATGTCCAAACCTACATAATCGCAGAATTTGTGATACGGTTTCAAGCCTGCATGCAGGTCAGCCTGCGGCCCGGCAGAGTTGTAACCGATGATGATATTGCCACGACAGTCATACATCGCTTTCAGTTGCATCCCGATAAATTCAATGCCCTCTTTCATGTTCAAAGGCACTGTAAAACGGGGCATGCCGATTTCATTTGCAACCTGAATGCCGTCAATAACACCCTGCAGATCTTCCACGGTAAACCGTGCTGCTTTGCAGATGAGTTTTTTACCCTCTGCCGTTCGCGGATCAATTCCGAGATCCGTGCAATGCGACGGAATGGCAGTCATTGCCATAATTTTTAATCCTGTCGCTTTTATGGTCTTGAATTCTTCTTTTCTTTTTGTGTAAACGTCCCGCACATTGCCGTTCTTGTCAAACGGGAACGGCACATCGGTGCGAATCCATTCGATATTTGCGTGTTTGACCTGTTCATAATCCTGACTCACATGGCAGGCCCCGCGGATAAATCCGAGTTTTTTTCGGATCGCTTTTGTTTCATCGGAATAAGTTTTGGTGAAATAGGATTTGACAATATTGGTCGGAATGTACTTGATACTGTTGATTATCTGATCTTTCAAGAACGGATCCATCATTATTTCTCACTTTCATTTTTGATTTGTCCGTAGACTTCCTTGACCGCATAATAAGCAGGTTTCGGATTGCCTTGCCTGTCAACAAGCCCCCAACGGGTTTCCGTCGGGCAATCAGTCTGACCGCAGTAACCGCATTTTTCGTAGTCGGAATAGCAGTAAATGATCGTTCCGCAGACAAAATCAAGTTTATAGAACAGTTTTATGACCTTGCGAAAAAACTTTGCCTGTCCTTCGGGGGTGTGCGGAATGCCCGGAATGACGGTAATGCGGGGCAGTTCTTTGTAAAGATGATTTTTCATGTCCCCGCTGAATAAAAGTGTAGAATACTTATTTGCATCATTGCCGCAGGCTTTGCGGACATGGTTTGCAAAGTGAGGGGAGAGGTTGTTTACAAAGGTTTCAATGTCTGCGGCGGCCTGTTTTTCGCTGTTAAAACCGTAGGATTGCAGAATTTTTTTCTTTTCTTCCGTTGTTTTCGGCTTGCCGTCACCGATGTAACCGAATTCCTGCATGAGAATGGGTTTTCTTGTAAACGCCCACAAAAAACGTGCCATGATTTCAAAAAGAAACACAAAACCGGGCATATTGAAGAAACAGCCGAGATACATATCAAGTCCCACATAATCGCAGTATTTGTGATACCGTTTCATGGGAAGATGCAGATCGACCTGCGGCCCTGCGGAGTTGTAACCGATGATGTTTTTACCACGCGAAGGATACATTTCTTCCAGTTGCACACCGATGAATTTCACTGCTTCCTGTATGGTCAGCGGTAATGTAAAATGCGGCATTCCCATTTCGTTTGCGACCTGAAAGCCTGCGACGCAGTCTTTTAAGTCATTTGCAACAAAACGCGCGGTTGAACGAAGTTTCTGCTCTCCATCTGTCGTGCGTACATCTGCGCCGAATCTGATGCATTCGGCAGGGTAATAGGTAATTGCCATGACATTGAATCCGTTTTCCGTGAAGCGGATACATTCTTCTTTGCGATCAAGATAAGTTTTGCGTATTTCTCCGTTTTCGTTGAACGGATAAGGAATGTCAAGCCGCACCCAATTGATGTTGGCTTCATGCAATTGTGCAAAGTTTTCGGGGGCATGGCAGACACCGCGTACAAAGCCCTTATTTTTGCGCAATGCTTCGGTTTCGGGGGAACTTTTGTGAATGAAAAATGATTTTACAATGTTTGCAGGAATGTATTTAACACTGTTGATGATCTGATTTTTCAGAAAATCATCCATTTAAAACATCCTTTCTGAGCAGGTTTATTTTATCGCTTGTGAAAATGCCTTCATAAACAGCGGGACAGTTGTTGAAATAACCCCAGAAACGGTTACCGTAGTCATAATGCCACCACTCGCTCGGCAAACTTTCGAATCCTGCTTTGGTCATGCAGTGGTAAAGCAAACGGCGGTTGTTGCGGATTTCATCATTTTCATCATTTTCATCATGTAATTCAAAGTAAGCCGTCTGTGTTTTGTCCGTGAATGCATCAAAAGCCGTACCCATGGGAAGTTCATTGCCGTCTTTGTCAAGAATCGTTACATCCACCGCACCGCCTGTGGCGTGCAACGGGGGAACAAGCGGATCTGCAATCGGGGGTGCCACAAACTTTGTAAGCACCGCCTCCTGTTCTTCTTCTGATGCATTTTCAAGGGAAAAAGTCTTCAGAATATCCGCTTTGTAAGTTTCATACAGTTCATTCTGCAGTGCAAACGGTCGCCACGCATCCCATATGCAAAGCGTGTATCCGGCAGGCAGAAAAGACTGTGCCAAAAGCAGTTTTTCAAAAACCGTTTTGCGCACAAAACACCTGTTTTCGGCATTTTGCATGCCGAGCAAAGGGTATTGCATCCGTATTTTTAAGCCGCATTCTTCTGTCAGTTGCACAAACGGTTCGTTGTTTTTTTGTAACAAAGTATGCATTTCGGGATGTGCTCTTATCGGTATGGGATTCATGTTATACCTCACACAATAGAATTATTTTTATATTAGCACGATAGTTCTTTTTTTGCAAGTGCTTGACGAAGTTACTTGAATTTAATATAATTGTTTCAGCAAAGGGGGACTCGGTAATGAGCTTTAAAGAATATATCAACCGTGCCAAATTAGCACCCGAAGAGGGAGACATAATAGAAATTCTGGACATCCGTAGCCGTGTGTTCAGCAATGCCCTTGTCAATGCACAGCGCGAAATTCCCGCTGTTTGTTGTAACTACAATGCCGATATCACCGAATTCTGGAAAGAATACGAAGTCCTGAAATCAGAGTGTGGGTATGCCTTGCCGTTCAATACCCTGATGATTAAAGTGCTTACGGAAGGGCTTAAGGTTGCCCCGCGTCTGAATGCACACATTGAATATGACCATCATTCCACAAGCGGCAGGCTTATTATCAAAAAACATATTGATGTTACCGTGCCCGTCTGTTCAGAAGACGGACAGACCATTCAGGTCAAAGCACGTCATCTGGAAGAAAAATCCCTTGCCGAAATCGCCGCACAGCTTGAGGAACTGAAATACCGTCTGGGTAAAACCAACACAAAACATGCTTATTTCAATGTGGCGGCAAAGCGCATGGCAGGCTATGCCGCAAAAGGCAAGGTCAGCACCACCTTTGCACAATTCAGAAGTGCTTACTTCGGCAAAAACAAAATAGCAAAATTTTCAAAGCTGTTCAAAAAGAAAAAGCATTCTTCCGGCGAAAAACCGAAATACGAAGGACTGCGTGCGGATGATTTTACGGAAGGTACGGTCTGTTTTACGAACTGGGGAACTTTGTATGATCGACTCGATGTGAATATCACCTATATTTCCCCGATGTATCCGTCTGTTTTTCTGCTTGCGGCAGGACGGGTAAAGGATGAAACCTTTGCTTTTAAAAATGAACAGGGACAAGTGGACATCGGTACGAAAAAGATCTTGCCGCTGACACTGATTTTTGACCACAAGATAGGCGGAGCCGCCGATATTATGCCGTTTATTGAGAAAATGGATGAAATCTTTGAGGATCCGATTGTTATCCGCACTTGGTAATTTAATAAAGAAAAAACAGCGTGCAGATTTTTCTTCTGCACGCTGTTGCCGTTTTGTGGGCTTATTTTATCAGGTCGTTTTTCTTTATGTAATCAATGGTTTTATCAATGGTGGTGAATGCAAGTGCCACGCTTGTATCTGCCGCACCGTAGTACACGGCGATTCTGCCCGTTTCGGCATCGGTCAGTGCACAGCAGGGGAATACGACATTGGGCACATCACCGTAGACTTCGTATGGTTCATGGGGTGCCAGCAAATAGCAGTCCGCACGGTGAAGCACTTTCCACGGCTCGTCTTTGTCAAGCAGAGCAGCACCGATGCTGTAGGTGAAGCCGTTACAGCTTGTCAGCACACCGTGGTAGAACATAAGCCAGCCTTCGTCCGTTTCAATCGGGGTCGGGCCTGCACCCACTTTGGTGGATTCCCAGATTTTCACAGGGGACATGACAAAGCGATGTTTGCCCCAGTAGGTCAAATCAAGACTGCGGCTGATGTAAATGTCGCCGTAGGGGGTGTGACCCTTGTCACAGGGACGAATCAGCAGGCAGTATTCGCCGTTGATCTTGCGGGGGAACAGGACACCGTTTCTTGCAACGGGATAGCAGGCATCCTCCATCTGTACCCATTCTTCAAAATCTTCCGTATAGGCAATGCCGATGGTTGTGCCGTGCGGAGTGTGGTTGACCCAGGACAGATAATATTTGTCTTCCAACAGGCAAAGGCGGGGATCATATCCTTCAAAAATAACCTTGTCTTTCAGGTTCCATGTGATACCGTCATCGCTGAAACCGACAACAAGTTTCTGATCGCGGCTTCTGAAATCGACTCTGAAAACACCTGCAAAACCGTCCTTGTAAGGCACAACGGCGGAATTGAAAATGCTGTTTGCCATGAACAGATTGTCACGGGTGATGACGGGATTGTTGTTGTATCGCCACATCGGGTACGGATATCCTTCGGGGGCATCCTGCCACGGAATGTTGGGCAAATTGTTACCGAGAATTTTCGCCATTTTTGTTTCTCCTTATTTAATCATTACTTACAATGCCTTCAAGGAAGTTCAGTTCATCCGCAAAACCGTCTTTATGAATACGGAATGTTTTGATTTCGTTGGGTTCGAAATAGGTGCGGAATGCCGCTTCAACAAGGTCACAGAAAACAGCACAGTGCGTTTCGCGTCCCTGTGTTTCGTGGCAACGCAGAATAATGTCGCCGCTTCCGTCTTCACAGAGTTTCAGAGCTGTCATTAAGATATTGTCTGCATTGAAACGGACAAATCCCTGTTTCTGCGGCAACGTACCCTTGTGATAGCCCATCGGTACGCAGTTTGGACGGATGTTGAACTGTGCGGCTTCTTTGGTCACATCGCTGCATTCGGCTTCGCCTTCGTGCAGGTAAATACCGTATTCAAAGGTCTGCAGACCTTCGTCGCAGAAACGGAAATCCGCATCGGGACGGGGAGAATAGTGGTCTGCAAAAATAACATTGCGCAAGAGTGTCAGACGCAGATCGTTGTCGGGGCAGTCATAGCTGTATTTGCTGTCGTTGATGATGCTCAAGCCCTTGCGATTGCCGTCAACCGTGACCGTCAGGTCTGCCCAGCGCTGATGCGGTTCTTCTTCGCCGTTGGTCGGTCGCTTGATGAACGAACCGGGGATTTCGGCAGTGTTGATGCCGTCTTCGCCTGTAAGTTTAAAGGAAGTCTTGAGCATGGTGAACTGTTCAGACCACATAGCACGGCATTTTACGCGAAGCGTCTTCTGCTTTGCACCGAGAATAAAGTCCTGATGCAGTACGGATTTGCCGAAGGTGTGTACGGTGCGAATAACTGCTCTTGCACCTTCTTCTTCAATCAACTCAATGCTTTCAAGGGCCATCACGCCTTTGATGTCGTGGAACTTGAACACATTATGTGCCCATGTGTCGGTCTTGTGATCGTCAATAACGGTCGGCACGGCAAGTTCGCCGTTGGCGGCATAGTCATATCCGCTGTTTTTGTCAATCAGGGATGTAATGCAACCCGTTTCTTTGCTGAATGCAACTTTGATGTATTCATTTTCCATGCAAAGGCCGTTTGCTTTTACATCGCTGTCGGGGGCATATTCATCGCCGTCAAATTCATCCAGCCAATAGGTTGCATAACCCATAGCGGGAACTTTTGCAAGGAAAACGGTGTCAAGGTGCGAGTCGTTGGAACGGGAAGAACGTACATTGCTGAATGCAATTTCGTTGCCGTCGCAATCCTTGACTCTGGAGGACGGGTGATAAGTCTGCACGGGCACTTCCACATCGAAAGACAGCGGATTGAACACCGCAACGGGGCGCGGGAATCCGGGGGCGGAATGATGACGTACACAAGTATCCACAGGATCGCTGACACCGTCAAGCCAGGTGTCGATTTTGCCCGCAATGCGAAGTGCTGCTTCGTTGTATTTTTTCATGGCGGTGTTGATGGCAGAACCGAAGGTATGGCGTACATCTTCATAGGCTTCCATAATGGAACAACCGCACAGAATGTCGTGGAACTGATTGAAACAGACTTCTTTCCATGCTTTTGCAAATTCTTCGTTGGAAGGATTCATATCGGCAATGAAGTTTGCAACCGTTGCGAAACTTTCAGCCGCATACAGTTCGTTTTCCGCAGTTCGATTGAGCTGTTTGACAAGCGAAGTTGCCGAATAGCAGCCGCTTGCATGGTGCTGTAATTCATCTTCCCACATCGGAAGATCCACCATTTCAACAAGCAGATCACGGAAATAATCATCGGGCGAGGAAAATTCCATTTCGTGCCAGCCGTCGTCTTCCATGTGTTCGATCATCCAGTTCAGATCGGATTTGGTAGGACCGCCGCCGTGGTTGCCGACACCATAGAAGAACATAACGCCGTGGCCTGTTTCGTTGATGGCATCTTCATATACTTTTCTTTCTCTCTCGAGGGAATGAGAGCCCGACGGAGCGTAGGTATTCGGAATGCGGTAGGTGATGACTTTGGATCCGTCACGGTGCTTCCAGATGAATGCACTTTCGGGAATGGTGTTGTTTTCGTGCATGCCGGGACGCATCATGACATAAGCGGGCATGCCTGCATTCATAAGAAGCTGGGGCAGGTTTGCATTGTGGCCGAAAGAGTCCACATTGTAACCCGTTCTGCAGATTTTGCCGAAGTTTTCATAATAGAATAACTGCGAATACAGAGCCTGTCTTGCAAAGCTTTCAGCGGAAGGAATGTTACAGTCGGGCTGCACCCACCAACCGTTGACGGGAACCCATCTGCCTTCTTTAACTCTTTCTTTGATTTCTTCAAACATGGCAGGATCAATTTCCTTGACCCAGTTGTAATACGCTGCGGAGGAGCAGGTGAATACAAAATCATCGTATTCATTGAGTCTGTCGAGTGCGGAGCGGAATGTCTGCATGACTTCGCCGCATCCTTCCTGCCATCTCCAGAGCCACACGGGGTCCAGATGTGCATTGCCGATCAGATGAATTTTGGAAAATTCAGACATATTTTCGTTCCTCCTTTATTCTTCGATCAGACCGTAGTAACGGCCGAGCCAGTAAGCAAATGTATAAACATAACAACTTTCGATCTGAGTCATGCCGCCCTCTTCGGTTTTCCATTCATATGGATTGCGGTCGTATTTGGAAATAAAACGTTCGTCGGGGGGAAGCAGTGCGGATGTTTCCTTGTAGCCGCCGAAACGGTAACGGCGGGCGATGTCCTTGCGGGCATCAATGTCGCAACCCGAGCAAAGACGGCTTGCATTGGTTCTGCGGAACCAGTCAATCATCATTTCGCTGTCAACATAAGCATCCGGACAGGCTGCAAGGAACGGAATGTCATAACCCGGGTCGTGTTCGCGGCGAATGGTGCCGTTCCAACTCTTGAATGCCTTGCGGAAGTTTTCCTTACGTTCAGCATCCGTTTCAAGCAGAATCAGCGGCCAGAGTGCAAGGGTTGCAAGCATGTGGTCACCAAACATCATTTCTTCCACGGAATCCGCCATGGACATCATGGAACTCATGTGGAAACGTTCTTCGTGCTTTAAAGGAAGTTTGTCATATCCGAGTGCAATCAGGTCGTTGAAGGTATCATTCCACTTGCCTTCAGATTGTCCCGTGACATGCATCATAACACGCAGATACATCAGAATCTGTGCCGAGTTCAGGCAGGCATCCGCCCAACCGAAGGAAGTGTTGAAATAGTCAATGTTCCATTTTGCCCATGTGGTCGGCTTGCCGTGGCATTCACGAAGTACGAAGCCGTTATCAATAATGTGATTGAGCGTGTTTGTACCCGACATGATCAGCAGTTCATCCAGTTCAGGGTCATCGGGACCGAGGATTTCGTGTGCCATCCAGATATTGACAAAATGGGTCGTGATTTCGTCACTGCTGGTGTCACCTTTGTAAATGATGTCATCATCCGTGAATCCTTCATCACGGTACAGTTTTGCAAGTCTGTCGGGCACGGGACAGGGGGAGTCAAAGACCATGCCGACCATGTTTTTATGAATGGAATCGGATGTGGTGACAACATAGGTCTTGTCGCCCTGCTTTTTGTAGAAAAGACCGTCATCGGGGCAGGGTTCGGCAGTCGTGACATAGGTTCTTGCAACAAAACCGTTGCCGCGGCCCGAAATGTTCATCAGAAGAAGTGCTGCTTCCACTGCACGGGTCGCACTCTTTCTTGCTTCAAGCACGCGTTCATCTTCGGCACCGTATTTTTCTTTCAGCACATGGAAACGGCACATTTCACCCATGGCATAGCTTGCGGTGAAGCAACCGTCGTTGTCGGAATGGTTGTAAGGAACCTTGGACTCTTTGACACGGGGAACGGTCAGGTGTCTTTGTGTTACCATGCCTCTGCGGTCAACATATTTTTTGGTTTCAGCACGAAGAATATCGCCGAGTTCTTCTGCCGTGTATTCCACCATTGTGATTCTGGAAGCACCCGTTTCGGTCAATGCCCAAACGGCATCGCCGTCTGCCCACAGGGATTTGACATGGTTGTCGGGCAGGTCACGGTCTGCACTGAAATACATGATTTTGTCATATTCTCTTTCGGCATTGGGATCATAACGGGTAAGGCCTGTTGTTGCACCCAACCACAGCACACCGTCTTTTTCAAGTGAACAGGTGTATTCACTGCGCTTGCTCGGCAGCGGAATATCAAGCCCCGAAAGGTCGGGCTTCTTTGCACCTGCAAGTTTGAGTTCGGTCGGAATCTGCTTTTTTGCATACTTGTTATAGATTTCGCAAACACGGGTCAATGTTTTGGGAATTTGTATCGGAAATGCCATAATAACCTCCTGCAATATATTTCTAACTGTATATTTTATATAAAATATTCCGAAAAGGCAAGAGAGTAAAAAAAATTTGTATTGTATTCTAAAAACAGAGCGTGTATTATAGATATATCTACCAAACAAAGGAGTATTTTGCATGGATACATGGATGCAAAGAACAAAAACATTGCTCGGTGCGGATGCTGTAAGCCGTTTGCATGATGCACACATTATTGTGTTCGGGCTCGGCGGCGTCGGGTCTTTTGCCGCGGAAGCACTTGCACGTTGCGGTGTCGGTGCACTGACTGTTGTGGATGCGGATACGGTCAGTGAATCGAATATCAACAGACAATTGTATGCTTTGCATTCAACGGTCGGAGAAAATAAGACCGAGGTAGCAAAAAAACGCATTCTTGATATCAATCCCGATTGTAATGTGCGAATTCTGACCGCATTTTACGATGCAGACAAAGCGGATGCTTTTTTTGATGTGCAATATGATTTTTGTTTGGATGCCATTGACACCGTTTCTTCCAAAATAAGCCTTGTTGAGCAATGTAAAAAAAGAAACATTCCGCTTATTTCCTGCATGGGAACGGGTAATAAACTGCATGCCGAAAAGTTGCAGATCAGCAAATTGTCCAAAACAAACACGTGCCCTTTGTGCCGTGTCATGAGAAGAGAACTGAAAAACCGTAACCTCGGCGATATCACCGTTGTGTGGTCGGATGAAGAACCGCGTTCTCTTTGTGTTGATGATTCAAACGGCCGCCATGCTCCCGCAAGCATTGCTTTTGTGCCGCCTGTGGCAGGTTTTCTGCTTGCGGAATATGCAGTTTTGCAACTGACACAAACAAAGGATTGACCGCAATTAAAAAGAATGGTATAATATCTTATCATTTTACCGGAGGATTCCCATGAAAAAAGCAATTGCATTTTTAATGATTTTCACACTGCTGTTTGCATTTTGTGCCTGCGGCGGAACAACCGTTGATCCGACCACAGCTTCGGACGAGGCCGTTACTCCCGGCAATGCCGCGGAAGTAACACCGGACAATGTGACGGATATAACCGCACAGAGTACAGATGAATTTTCAACTTCTGCCGCACAGAATGAACTGCCTGTACTTGAAAACTACACACTTGTTGCAGATGAAACAAAGAATAAAAACAATTTTGTATTCACCGGTACGAAAGAAGATGTGTTGACCTGCAACAAGGCGGTTATTATCAATTCAGACGGCACTACGGAAATGGCTTTCAGTTTTGCCGAAGACGGCAGTGCAATCACCATGCAGTCCGTTCAGCCCGGCGGTAATAAATACTCTGCTCTGATTGAATTCGATGAACAGGGAAGGGTAACAGGTGTTTTCAACGGCAGTGGCACATATTCGACTTACGAATACACGGATAACACCTGTCTGTTGCAGGCATTCTATGCCGATGGCGTGTTGCATGATCAACGTACCTATTTTTATGATGAAAATGATCGCACCCAGCGCATTGAACGGGCAGACAGCATCGGTGTGTATGAAACATATGTTTACTCGTATAACGAAGACGGAACCACCGCAAACCTGCTTGTGGAAAATGAAACCGGCAAAGTGCTCTATGAATATGGTTATGATGAAAACAAAAATCTTATTTCTACCCGCATTGAACAGAACGGTTCTTTTTATGCTTTGCAGGAGTTTACATATGATGCAAACGGTAAGCGTGTAACGCAGTCTGTGCGGATGGATGAAAACGCTTCCACCGTCTTAGACTCAGACTATGCATACACCAACGAATATGCCGCAGACGGTACATATCTTGGTACAATTCAAACCGATACCGCAATTGAAAGAACAGTTGCTTCCGCAGCTTACGGCTATGTGACCACGCAATATCCTCACTATGCAGACTTTATCAACGAACATTTTATGACCTATTGAGTAACGGCAATTCCTTGTATTATTTCAGGGGATTGCCTTAATTTTTAATGTAAATTCATTTGTGCAACAAATTGTGTCGCTTCTTTTTGCGTAAAAATGCGTGACAAATTCATTTTCTTGTGCAACAATGAAAGCGGAGGTGATGCTTGTGACAAAGGTCGCAAAAACAATCAAACGGCTTCGTGTGCAGAATAACATGACGCAGGAAGCGCTTGCCGTCCAATTGAATGTGACACGGCAGACCGTGTCGGGATGGGAAAACAACCGTACACAACCCGATATCGAAACTCTCGCTCGCATTGCGGAAGTTTTTTCGGTTGAAATTGAAGAACTCATTTACGGGCAGAGCCGAGTGCAACGCGAAAAAAAGACCGACCCGCAAAAACTCATCATCGTCATTTTTGCCGTCATCGGCAGTCTTTTGTTGGGATGCGGATGCATCTTTGTTTTCGGCGGATTCTGGGAATATATTCCCGATGCCTTGCTGTCTGTATTTGCCTTTGTTCCGATGCTCGCAGGTCAGGCAATCGCGCTTTACACATACCGCAAAAAATATGACAGCCTTGCATGGCGTGAAGGCACTGCCGTATTGTGGTGTGCAGGCTGTGCCGCTACGGTCGCCTTGGCAGACAGCATCTTTTCCGTTTCCACCGACTTTTTTGAATGCTTTCTGTTTGACGGCTTGCTGTTCTTGCCCGTCATTTTCCTGTTGGATGCCGTGTCGCCGTTGGTGGCTTACTATGCGGCGGTGATTGCATTCGGTATCTATAAACTTGATTACACGGGCAAACTTGTGTATTTCTTTGTGGCGATCGCTCTGCTTCTGGTCGGTATTTTCTTTACCCTTACAAAACGCAAAAACAAAGAAGATGTACGTTATATTTACAGCGTGTGGCTGAGTACGATAGCCTGCTTTGTTTTGCTCGGTGTTTGCTTATTTCACTTTGAACAAGGATTTCTTGCCCTGTTCGGCTTTGCTTTTCTTGCTCTTTTTATGGCCGACAAAGGCACAAACAATGTCATGCCTGCCGCTTCACTCGGTATGCTCGGTACGGCGGTGGTCAGTGTTGTCAATGTGATACACCTGCATCCGGAAGTATTTTACGACGGCTATGATTTTGAGTTGGATGCTGTTTCTTTGATTGTCTTTTTGCTATTGATTGCCTGTGCTGCGGTCGGATGGCTGCTCGGCAAAAAGCATCTGCTGACAAACAGGCCGAAGTTGTTGTTCTGCATTTTTGCCGCAGTCGTGTTCCTGCTTTCTTTCGGAGGAGACACGAATGCATTTGACGAGTGGATCTTTTACCCTGCACTTCTTGCCGGTGTTGCACAGGGAGCAAGTCTTATTGTAGTCGGGGCAAAGAGCGGACGGTTCATTCCGCTGAATCTGGGTATTGTGATGATTGTCGCTCAGCTCGCATCGGTGGTCTACATCTTCGATTTGGATCTGTTCGGCTACGGCATTCTGTTTATCATTGTCGGTGCGTCGATTCTGTTTGTCAATTTCCGTTTTTCAAAACGGGTCAAACAGCTTGCCCTCAAAGAACAGGAGGTGCAGAGCGATGAATAAAAAAAGAAATGCCACTGTTTTAATTGTCATTTTCGTTTTGCAATTGCTGATTCCCATCGGGATGGTTGCCTATACTTCTTACATTGAATGGGGACTTGAAAACCGTGCTGCCGTCTACAAATTTGAACTGAACGCGGTGGAATGGATGCATCCGTCAAACGTGTATCTGATGTATGATTTTTCGACGGACGGAATATACGAAGGAACATACTGTGCCGTAAAAACGGGTGCGGACGGTTTTGCGGATATCAGAATAACGAATAAACGCCCCGACGGAAATTATATCCGCTCGCAAACAGGGCGATGGTATAATTTACCTTCACAAATGCGCAGTTATGAACCGCAAACGCAGTTCTCCGAAGATGATTACCGCTGGCTGTATTTTGTCCCCGAACAAAAAATGAATGAATGGGGATGGCGGCAGACGGAAAATTATTTTAAGGAAGCCTATGCGGAAGTGCACATCTTCAAAGGCCATGCCGTCACTAAAGCGGTTTACATCGACGGCAAAACGCTTGAAGAACACATTTTGGATTGTATTGCAATTGATCTGCGCAATGACTATTGAATAAAACAATGGCTCTCTTTCGGGCACGAAAGAGAGCCATTGTTTTTGTGCACATTTAATAAAAAATATATTTCTCATGTATGTTTATCGACATTCACAAAAAGATGTGGTATGATAAAAAAAGATTGGTCTGAAAGGCGGTTTTATGTTATGACAGAACAAAAACGAACTTATATACCGTTTACACAATGGACAGAAAAATCAAAACAGATTGAATATACCGAGCCGACACCGTTGCTCAACCCCGACGGCACTTTGCATGCCAAAGGTTGGGCACGGAAAAATGTTTTTGAATATGACCGCACCAAGGTAAAAAAAGGTCTTATCAGCCGTAAGGAGTGGGATTTTTACACCATCACCGACGGCAGAATGCAGCTTCTTGTCAGCTTTGCAAACATCAACATCGGCGGCTATGTCGCGGCAAAACTGACCGACCTCACAACAGGTGAAATCATTGTCGATGCAATTTCTTATTTTATCGGCGGCAATCAATTTGTACCGCCTGCAAAAGGGGATGCACCCAACCGTTTCAAAGGCAAAATCGGCAAAAGTGCGTTCGATTTTGCAACCAAAGAAACAGAACGCACTTTGTTCTTTAAAAAACTGCACAAAGGCAAACAGGTCGAGTGTACCGTGCAGATGGATATTCCCGCAGGGATGGAAAACATCACCACCGTTCTGCCGTTCAAAGAAGATCCGACACGGTATTTTATGACCACCAAGCAGGCTTGCATGCCTACGAATGCTACCTTCCGTTACGGTGAGTTTGTCTATGAATTCACCAAAGAAAAATCCTTCTGTGCCATGGACTGGGGCAGAGTCAACACCATTCACGAAATGGTCTGGTATTGGGGCAGTGCATCTACTTATTTAACCGATGCAAACGGCAACAAGCACCTCTTCGGTTTTGAAATTACATGGGCAATCGGGGACGAATCCAATGCCACCGAAACCTGCATTTTCTATGACGGCAAGGTGCATAAAATTGGTGCGGTGGATGTTGAAACATTCCCCAAAGACCGCTTTATGGAGCCGTGGAAAATTATTTCTGAAGACGGCAGATTCAACATGACCATGCAACCCACATTTGACAACCACAGTGATGTGGAT
This sequence comes from Oscillospiraceae bacterium, assembly GCA_015066385.1. Taxonomy (GTDB): domain Bacteria; phylum Bacillota; class Clostridia; order Oscillospirales; family Acutalibacteraceae; genus RUG806. The sequence goes on along the minus strand of SVOJ01000002.1, from coordinate 234,916 downwards.
TTCAAAGTCGGCAGAATGAATTGTCATCAGATTTACGGCATCTGGAACGGTGATGTTACACTCGATGACGGCACAAAACTTGAAATAAAAGACTTGTTCGCATTCTGCGAATATGTCGAAAACAGATGGTAAAATAAGGAGAGAGAAGAAAATGGTTTCTGTTAAAACAGGACAGTTGGCACATAAAGTCATCACTGCGGGACTGAGCGGCTTATTCGGATTGTCTTATCTGAAAAACGGCGGTAAATATGAAAACAAAAAAGTCCCCGCCGATTTTACCCCCGTGCTTCGCTTTGCCGTGTGCAGTGATATCCACCTGAATGGAGAAGAAAATCAGGAGGCGGCCATCCGTTTTGCCCGTCTTTTTGAAGATATGTATGCTTATTCCGCAAAAGATTCCGCTTATAAAAAGTTCGATGCCGTTGTGGTTGCAGGGGACTTTTCGGGTGGCGGCGATGCAAAACAATATGAAATGTACAACCGCATCATTGCCGAAAACAAGCGAGATGAAACACAGATTCTGACCATTCTCGGCAACCATGAATTCATTGATTACCGCGATGTGGATGCCACGGTCGGCTACACTGTTTACAAAAAATATATCAGCGAAGAAGTCGATACCCACACCGTGCTCAACGGTTATCACTTCATTGGTGTTTCTTATAATGATGACGGCAAGAAGTTTTCAACCAAACTCGGATGGATCGATGCCGAATTAAAAAAAGCAGTAGCCGCTACACCCGACAAACCTGTTTTTGTTTATCAACATCCGCATCCCACCGCCACCGTTTACGGCAGCATCAACTGGGGCACGTTTGAAGTTCGTAAGGTGTTGCAGAAATATCCGCAGGTCTTCGATTTTTCGGGACATTCCCATTATGCACCGAGTGACCCTCGTTCTGTATGGCAGGGGTCGTTCACGGCGGTCGGTTGCGGTTCTTTGGCTGCATTTATGGGGAATCTCAATTATATTGACGGCGACAAGGATGCTCCCGGCAAATCGGGCGGATTCTGGATGGTCGAAGCCGATGCCTCGGGCAATGTCAGAATGCGTCTGTATGACATTGAAAACCGTGTGTTTTTTGAAAATATTGATTATTACTTTACCGATCTTGCCAAGCCTTCCAAACGCACTTACACATGGGCAAAACAAAAAGCACCCGATACAGCCCCCGCATTTCCCGCAAATGCAGAAGTATCTGCACAAAGAAATGAAAACGGAAATGTGATTTTGTCATTTAACAGTGCCAAAGGATTTTATGAAGCCGAAAACTACAAGATTGTTGTTTTTGACAACAGCAAAAAAATCATCTGGCAGAACACCGTTATTTCCGACTATGTCCGTGCTGTCGGCAATATGACAAATGTCGACCTGGGCAATCTTGCAGATGGTGAATATGCTGTAAAAATCACCGCATACAGCCCTTATGCAAAAAAAGGCGGTACCCTGCAAAAAACAATCACAATGTGAAAAAACATATCGGAGGTTGACATGGGCACACAAACCGATATTTTTATTAAAGACCGTGCCGATCCATTTGTCATCAAAGGGAGTGACGGTTGGTACTATTTCACCGCATCCTACCCCATGTACGGTGCACATGATAAAGACGGCTATGACCGTATTATTTTACGCCGTGCAAAAACAATAGATGATCTCGCGACTGCCGAAGAAAAAACGATCTGGCATGAGAAAGAATCCGGCTTTGCATTCCGTTTTATCTGGGCACCCGAAATCCACGAAATTAACGGCAAATGGTATGTTCTTTTTGCCGCAAGCGGCAGTGCAGATAACGTATGGGATATCGACTGCCATTGCATTATGTGTGAGGGCAATGATCCTTATAATGACCCATGGACAGACAAGGGAAAGTTCACTGCCTGCGAGGACGATGAATTTGCATTCCGCGGATTTTCACTCGATATGACACACTTCGTCTGCAACGGCAAACATTTCGTTGCATGGGCACAAAACGGCGGCAATTCCAATGTTTACATAGCACAAATCGACCCCGCCATCCCGTGGAAAACCGCAACACCGTCTGTGTTGCTCACCAAGCCCGAATACGATTGGGAAAGAGTGCGTATTCCCGTCAACGAAGGTCCTGCGGCGATGATTCATGACGGCAAGATCTTTCTTGCCTTTTCCGCATCCGCAACGGGTCCCGAATACTGCATCGGGCTTTTGTATGCAGATGAAAAAGCGGATCTTCTCAACGGTGCATCGTGGACAAAACTGCCTTATCCGTTGCTGACGAGCGAAGATTTGCCCGATGAATACGGCCCCGGGCATAACTCATTTGTGCAGGACGAAAACGGTGACTGGATTTTTGTATATCATTCCCGTGATGCGGTTTGTTTTAACAAACAATGCGGCTACAGCGACGGGGATTCTCTGTACGATCCCTGCCGCAGTGCAAGAAAACGAAAAGTCACATGGGATGCCGACGGCTTTCCCGTTCTCAATAATTAAAAATAATTTTTACAGGAGCAGACTATGAACAGAGCAGAAGCAAAAAGACGTGCCGAAGCACTTGTGGCACAGATGACGGTTGAGGAAAAAGCATCACAGCTGAAATTCGATTCACCTGCCATTGAACGCCTCGGTATCCCCGAATACAACTGGTGGAACGAAGCCCTGCATGGTGTTGCAAGAGCAGGCACCGCCACCATGTTCCCGCAGGCAATCGGTATGGCGGCTTCGTTTGATGAAGACCTGCTGTTTGCGGTCGGTGACTGCATCGGCACCGAAGGCCGAGCCAAGTACAATATGCAGAGCACACGCGGAGACCGCGATATTTACAAGGGACTTACTTTCTGGTCGCCAAATGTCAATATTTTCCGTGATCCCCGTTGGGGCAGAGGGCATGAAACCTACGGTGAAGACCCGTATCTGACTTCCCGCATGGGGGTACAGTTCGTAAAAGGCATTCAGGGGAACGGTGAATATCTCAAAGCAGCAGCTTGTGCCAAGCATTTTGCCGTGCATTCGGGGCCGGAACCGCAGCGACACACATTCAATGCCATTGCATCCCGTAAGGATATGGAAGAAACCTATCTGCCTGCTTTTGAAGCCTGCGTAAAGGAAGCAAAAGTGGAAGCAGTCATGGGGGCTTATAACCGCACCAATGACGAGCCCTGCTGTGCAAGTGAAGTGCTGATGAATGAATATCTCAGAGGAAAATGGGGATTTGAAGGTCACTATGTGTCCGATTGCTGGGCAATCAAGGATTTCCATGAAAATCACAAGGTTACTTCAAGACCCGAAGAATCTGTCAAACTCGCACTCGAAACGGGTTGTGACGTCAACTGCGGCTGTACCTATCAGCGAATTCTGGATGCACATGCCGAAGGTATTCTTGACGAAAAATATATTGACCGTGCCTGTGTTCGTCTGTTTACAACAAGATTTATGCTCGGTTTGTTTGACAAAACCGAACTCGACAAAATCCCTTACACCGTAGTCGAAAGCAAAGACCACATCAACCTTGCACACAAGGCAACCCGTGAAAGCCTTGTTCTGCTCAAAAACAACGGCATTTTGCCGCTGAACAAAGACAATATCAAAAACATTGCAGTTATCGGCCCGAACGCAAACTCCAGAGATGCTCTTGTCGGCAATTACCACGGCACCTCTTCGCGTTATATCACCGCCCTGGAAGGCATTCAGGACTATGTCGGAGATGATATCCGTGTTTATTATTCCGAAGGCTGTCACAAGTGGAGAGAATCCATTGAATTCCTTTCCAAGCACGACAAGCCCGATGAACTTGCCGAAGCACAGGCAATCTGTGAATTGTCCGATGTGGTGATTCTTGTGCTCGGTCTTGACGAATGGCTCGAAGGCGAAGAAGGGGATGCAGGCCCCGGCGACAAGACTTCGCTCTTACTTCCTGCTCCGCAGAGAATGCTTATGGATGCAGTTCTTGCAACAGGAAAACCCGTGATTCTTTTGAATATGACAGGCAGTGCCATGGATCTTCGCGTTGCTGATGAAAAAGCAGATGCTGTTGTGCAGTGCTGGTATCCCGGTGCAAGAGGCGGTAAGGATATTGCAGAACTGCTGTTTGGTGAATATGCCCCCTCCGGCAAACTGCCGCTTACGTTCTATGAATCCACCGAAGATCTGCCCGATTTCTGCGACTATTCCATGAAAAACCGTACCTACCGTTATTTTGAAGGAACACCGTTGTATCCGTTCGGCTTCGGTCTGACCTACGGTGATTGCTTTGCACAGAGTATTGCGGTCGAAAAGAACACAGATGCCGACGGCAATTTTGACGGAGTAACCGTGAAAGTCAATGTAAAGAACAACGGCAATGCAACAGCGGATGTTCTGCAGATTTACATCAAGGACGAAACTTCTTCCTTTGCAGTCCGCAATTGCAGTCTTTGCGGTTTCAAGCGAGTGGAACTTGCAGAAAACGAAGAAAAAGAAGTTGAAATCGTACTCAATAAACGTGCATTCACAAGTGTTGACGACGATGGCAACCGTGCGGTTTACGGTGACAGATTTACTGTCTTTGCCGCATTCTCACAGCCCGATGCACGAAGCGAAGAACTGACCGGACACAAGGCAGTCAGTGCACAAATCATACTGTAAAAAAGGAGAAAACAACTATGAAAAAAATCAAAGTCGGTATTGCAGGTACACGCGGTATGTCCACTCTTATGGGGCTTAATTCCATTGAAGACGTGGAAATTACAGCCGTGTGTGATCTTGACGAAGGACATCTCAAAGATATAGCCGAAAAAACGGGCGTACAGAAGACCTACCGTGTATTTGAAGACATGCTTGAATCTGATATTGATGCGGTTATCATCTCCACTCCCATGCAGTGCCATGTGCCGCAGACCATTGCAGCCTTGGAAGCAGGCAAACATGTTATGAGCGAAGTGACCGCAGGTGTCAGCATGGATGAGCTTTGGTGGCTTTGTGAAACGGTTGAAAAATATAAAAAGACTTATATGTTTGCCGAAAACTACATTTATGCACCCAAAGTGCAGATTGTGAAGAATATGGTCAGAGCAGGTGTGTTCGGCGATCCGTATTATGCCGAAGGTATGTACATGCACAATATCGGTGACCTGTTTGTATACCCGAACGGCAAAACCTCATGGCGATCCTATTGGCAGTGCGGCATCAGAGGTAATTTCTATCCCACGCACAGCTTAGGCCCGACCATGCAATGGTTCCCCGATGACCGTGTGACGGAAATATCCACCTTCTCACCCGGTATTTATAATGATATAGGACTCAAACAGGACAGCGGCACCACCACCATGTGCCGTACCGAAAAGGGCAAACTCATTCAGATCCGCACCGACTGTATGTCTGCCCATCCGCACAACATGGATTCTTATTACTTCCAGGGAACCAAAGGGGCATTTCGCTCCAAAGCACACGGCGAAGACATTGACCGTATTTCCCTGATCGGCGAAGACAGCCCCATTCATAATATGAAATGGAAAAATATTTCCGAATTCACGGATTATCTTCCCGAACGTTACAAAAATGCGACCGAAGAACAGAAAAAAGCCGGCCATGACGGCGGCGACTTCTTCATTGTGGAAGATTTCATCAATGCCGTACGTGACAACAAACAGCCCGAACTGGATGTTTACAAGGCCTGTGAATGGACGGCTGTCGGTTTGCTGTCGGGTATTTCCGTAGCCAATAACGGCAGACACATCGAAGTGCCGCATTTCAGACCCAACACCCCCGTTACCGAAAAAATCATCAAACTGTAAAAGGATTTTTTATTTATGAACGAAGTTATCCGTCAGCTGCATGAACGCAAAAGTGTGCGTGCGTTTGAAAACAGACCGATCGACCCCGCAATCAAGCGTGAAATTCTGCTTGCCGCCTGTGCCGCTCCCACGGCAGGCAACCAGCAGATGTATACCATTCTTGATATTACGGACAAAGATCTGCAAAAACAGTTGTCCGTCACCTGCGACAATCAGCCGTTTATTGCCGATGCGGCACTGGTGCTGATTTTCTGTGCAGATTTCAAAAAGTGGTTCGATCTTTATGAACTGGAAAACTGCAAGCCGCGTTTGCCCGACGCGGGTGACTTTGTTCTGTCCGTGCAGGATGCCGTAATTGCGGCACAGAATGCCGTCACGGCGGCACACAGTTTCGGTTTGGGCAGTTGCTATATCGGTGATATCATGGAAAACTGTGAACAGCACCGGGCAATGCTCAATCTGCCGCAGTATGTTTTTCCGGCCGCTATGGTGGTGTTCGGCTATCCCACCAAACAGCAGCAAGACCGTGAAAAGCCCGCCCGTTGCGAGCTTTCGCACATTGTGCACGAAAACACCTACCGCACTATGGAACGGGATGAACTGCACGACATGTTTGATTACAAGAAAGGTGTTCTGTCTTTTGAAGAGTGGTGTCGTCGTTTTTGCGACCGCAAGCACAATTCGGACTTTTCTTATGAAATGAGTCGTTCTGTTCGCGTGTATCTCGATGATTTTCTGAACGGAGAAAAATCATGATTTTTAAATTGGAAAATCCGTCCGTTGCAGCCCCTTTGTTTGACGGCTGTTCGGATACCTGTATTCTCTCTGCCCTGCAAGGTGTTATGGGGGAAATTTATGCGGATGACCTGCAACACCCGACCTGTGCCATGGCAGTGATGAATGTCTTTGTCTTTTTGGCAGGGGAGTCGAATAAGGAATTGACCGCTTTCAAGCCTGCTTCTTTTAATGGTGACTTTGCCGTTTTTGTCCCGCAGAATAAGGATTGGGAAAATTGTATTGAAATTGTTTACGGCGAAAAGTGCGAAAAATTTTCACGCTATGCCATCCGTAAGGATCCCGTTTTTAACACGGAAAAACTAAACGGATTCATTGCGGCAATTGACAACACGGTGCAGTTGAAATTGATTGATGAGCGATTGTATCATCAATGCCTGCAAAATGACTGGTCAAAGGATTTTGTGTGCAACTATCCGAATTACGAAAAATTTGCAGAACTCGGACTGGGGATCGTTGCTGTTGAAAATGGGGAGATCATTGCAGGCTCTTCCTCGTTTTCAAGCTATAACGGCGGAATCGAAATTGAGATCGTCACCCGTGAAGACCATCGCCGTCGCGGTCTTGCCGCTGCCTGCGGTGCAAAACTGATTCTTGAATGCAAGCAACGCGGTCTTTATCCGAATTGGGATGCCGCCACACGCATTTCCGTGGCACTTGCTGAAAAATTAGGCTATCATTTCAGCCACGAATACACGGCATACCGAATCAATCCATATGTGTAAAACAAACAAAAATGTAAATCTGCTTTTGTGAAAAAAGCAGATTTACATTTTTTGCTTTTTTTTGTATAATAAAAATAACTATTAAGAAAAGGAGAAGTTATGATGAAACTTTTCTCACACAATTTCAAAAAATCCGTTGTGACCGTGTTGGCACTCAGCCTTGTTCTGACCTACGGTTTCTGCTTCGCTTCGGCGGCAAGCGAGGTTGACTACGTAATCACAAACCCGTATGCAAATGTAAACTGGGATGCAGTTGCACAGTACAAAGCAGACCTGCACTGCCATACCACAGCGTCTGACGGCAGTGATACCCTTGTGGAATCCGTTGAACGTCATTATGAACTCGGGTTTGATATTCTTGCCATTACCGATCACGGCACCATTGACTACAACTGGACCGACGGCCATGTTGATCCCGATGTCAAAATTGCGCTTTCCATCAAAGACGGTGAAATCAAGCCTGTTGTTCCGCTTGATTTTGCAGGTACAGCCGCAAACGGCAATGCTTACACGCTTGCCGATGCCGAAAATGGTGACACTTATTACTCCCAGAGCAAAGCGGACGGCACTGCTCTGAATCCCATGATGCGTGTTCCGTTCGGTAATGAACACAATGCCGCATCCTTTAACAATGCACATGTCAACTCTTGGTTTGCAGACTGGGGCGACGGTATGCTCGCAGGCACGAGTGACTATGTAACGGCACTCAGCGGTATCGCAGGAGCCGGCGGTGTCAGCGTTATCAATCATCCCGGTGAATACTCCAATGCCCGCGATGAAATCTATACTGCCGATGCCTACAACACCGATACCATCAACTACAATTACATTGTTGATAAGTATGAAAATCTTCTGAATGATTACAGAAACTGCATCGGTATCGACATCAACTCCAAGGGCGATTCCAGAACCCGTTTTGATCGGAAACTGTGGGATATCATGCTCACGGATCTCATTCCGCAGGGAAGAAGTGTTTACGCCATTGCAACGAGCGACGCGCACAATCTTGATATTGTCGACTCCGGCTTCACGCTTCATCTGATGGAAGAACTCACAAATGAATCCTTCAGGGCTTCCCTTGAAAACGGTGAATTCTTTGCCGCAAGCAAATATGTCGGCAATGCAGATGAACTGAACGGTTATGCAAGCGCACTTCTTGCTTCCGACGATGCTGCAAAACAGGCTTTCGGTGCCCAACTCAAGGCGATTGCTGATGCTATCTATGCAGAAAACGCAGAAGGCGACGAAGGCACCGGCAATAAGTTCCGTGCAGATAACACCGTTGCAGGTCCGCAGGTTGATGCCATCACTGTTGACGATGATGCGGATATCATCTCCATTGATTGCGACAATGCAATGCTCATTTCCTGGGTTTCCGGCGGCAATGTTGTTGCCACGGGCAACACGGTTGATCTTGATGAACTTGAAGGCGTAGGCAACTACATCCGCGCTGAAATCATCAACGAAGGCGGCATCGTTTATACACAGGCATTCGTGCTTGATTATGAAGGGGCACCTGTCGGTGAATTCAATCACTATTTCTTCGATTTCGGTACACCGCTCGGCAAATTCATTCAGTTCATTCTTGAACTCATCACCAGCCTTCCGATTTTTGATCTGATCTGGACAATTGTTAAATAATTAAATAATTTATCAAAAATCAAAAATTAACTATTGACAAGTGTTATTCTTGTTGATATAATATCAAGGCTGTCAAATGGCAGCAATCATCCTTGCTCTGAGGATCATCAGGGCCAAAGTCCAAAAGGAGGTGCAGATATGTCAAACTACGAAACCGTAATGGTATTCTCCCTGAAAGAGGGCGAAGAAAAAGCTAAGGGTCTTGTAGAAAAGTTCCAGGCACTCATCGAAGCCAACGGTACTCTTGACAGTGTCGATGAATGGGGTCAGCGCAGACTTGCTTACGCCATCAATTACGAGACTGAAGGCTACTATGTGCTCTACAACTTCTCTGCCGACGTTGCTTTTCCTGCGGAACTTGATCGTGTCGCTAACATTACCGACGGCGTTCTCCGCACAATGATCATTGCTAAATAAGGAGTGTATTAAAATGCTCAACTGTGCAATCATCATGGGTCGTCTGACCGCTGATCCCGAACTGCGTACCACTGCAAGCGGCTTGTCCGTTACTTCTTTTTCAGTTGCAGTTGACCGCAGATTTGCAAGAAGCGGTGAAGAAAAACAGACCGACTTTATCAACGTTGTAGCATGGCGTCAACAGGCTGAATTCGTTACCAAGTATTTTCAGAAAGGTTCCATGATTGCTATTCAGGGTTCTATTCAGACCCGTAATTATGAGGACAAGAACGGAAATAAGCGTCAGGCCGTTGAAATCGTTGCAGACAATGTCAGCTTTTGCGGCTCCAAAGCCGAAGGCGGAACAACCGGCGGACGTGTCGGTGCTCCCGCAGCCTATCAGAACGCAGGCAGCGAAGACTTCAGCGAACTCGCAGGAGAAGATGACCTTCCGTTCTGAGTCAAATCTATTAAGGAGGATTAACCAATGGCATTCGAAAAGAGTGATAGAGGTGACCGCCGTCCCAACAACAGAAAAGGCCGTAAAAAGGTTTGCACTTTCTGTGTAGAAAAGGACGCTGTTATCGATTATAAGGATACTGCAAAGCTTCGCCGTTTCATTTCCGAAAGAGCGAAGATTCTGCCCCGCAGAGTGACCGGCACTTGCGCCGCTCATCAGAGAGAACTGACCGTTGCTATCAAACGCGCTCGTCAGATCGCTTTGCTTCCTTATACTGCTGAATAAGCAAAATAGCAATCAACCGCAATCCGAAAGGACTGCGGTTTTTTTGCGTTTTAGTGTAATTTGCTTTTGCATTTTGTTCATACTGAATGTGAAAGGATGAAGAATATGCAAAAGAAAAAACAAAACAAACAATATGCAGACATGACCAAAGCCGCTTCGCCGAATTCACCATGCGCCGTAAACTGCCTGAAAGCCTTTTTGATCGGCGGCGCAATTTGTGTAATCGGTGAAATCTTAAAAACATTGTATGCTATCAAAATTGAAGACGAAAAGACCGTCGGGACACTCGTTTCCGTTTCGTTGGTCGCACTTGCCGCCATACTGACAGGAATCGGCGTGTTTGATAAGATTGCAAAACACGCAGGGGCGGGAACGCTTGTTCCTATTACGGGCTTTGCCAATGCTGTGGTTTCACCTGCGCTCGAATTCAAAACGGAAGGGCACATTCTCGGTACCGCCGTTAATATGTTTTCCATTGCAGGCCCCGTTATCGTCTTCGGCACCGCCGCTGCAACACTGTACGGGGTGATTTATTGGATCACAACCTTATTTTAAAAGCAAAAGGCTTGGCCAAACGGTCAAGCCTTTTGCAATATTATCACCTGTTTTGTTTTTCAAAATTTTTAAGCCACTTTTCTGCCGTTGTTAATTGTTTGTTGATTTCATTGCAGATTTGTATTGCTGCATTTTTATTGAACTTTTGGACTAATTTATATCCTTTTGGGGGGACAAAATCATTCATTTCTTTTTCCGGAACATCCGTATATACATTGCCGAAAAATAAAGTGTGCTTGCGATATACATCCCGATAATAAAACCAACCGTCAAACATGCCCGGCAATCGGTATCGCTTATTTGTTGCTTCTGTGCCAAAGGTTTCTTCAGTTACGCCATCATACAATTCATAATTCTTGTTTTTTTCGTTTGGAAAGACGGCAGAAATCTCTACGGTAAAAGAACCGCCGTATTTGTTGCTTTGAAAAGAAACAAGTTCAATGCAGTTATCAAGTTTACGCCTGAAATTCGGATATTTCCCGGTAAAACCTTGTTCCAACAGTATCGGAAATGTGATTTCTTTTAGTGTAGATAACATTACGTCCCGATTTGCCATATTACCACCTCGCAATGTTTGATTTGATAATAAACGGTCAAGCCTTTTGTTCTTTTTTATCAAATGTATGAATCCAATCCGCTTTGAGGAAATAAATCAGGAAGATGATACTGCTGAGTGTCCATGTGATCGGATATGCCCATGACACGGTGGTGAGTTCATTGATAAACTTCACTGCGACAGTAATATAACTGACCCTGAATACGCACCAACAGGCAAGCATCGTAAACATCGGCACGGTCGCTTTGCCTGCACCGCGCATGACACCGGCGATACAATGAGAAAATGCAAGCAGGCAATAGAACAGGCAAATGGTTCGCATATGTTGTGTTCCGAATGCAATGGATTCCGTCGAGTCACTGAATAAGCCGATGAGTTGCGGTGCAAAAATGTAAGACAATCCGCCGATGATTTCGGCAAGCACACAGCTGCATACAACACCGAATGCAACCCCTTTTTTGACACGTTCATGCTGTTTTGCGCCGAGATTCTGCCCGACAAAGGTGGAAAGTGCCTGTGTAAAGCAAGTAACGGGCAGAAATGCAAATCCCTCTAATTTGGAGTAAGAACCGCAACCTGCCATGGCTGCTTTGCCGAAACTGTTGATATTGGTCTGCACCACCACATTGGCAACGGCGATCACACTGTTCTGTACACCCGAAGGCAACCCGTAACGGATGATTTCCTTGAGGCTGTCTTTGTGAAAGCGGATTTCCCGAAAACAGACTTTATACGGAGCATCAATATGCAGCAGATGCAACAAACAAAGCAATGCACTGACCCCTTGCGAAATGGTGGTGGCAACAGCGGCAGAACCGACACCGAATCCCAATACTGCAACAAACAGCATATCAAGGGCAATATTGAGAAAAGTGGAGAAAATCAGATAATACAAAGGGTGTCTGCTGTCGCCAACGGCATGCAGAATGCCGACGAAAATGTTGTACATCACAACAAAAACAGCCCCGAGAAAGTAATAGCGGAAATAAGCGACGGATTCGGGGAAGACCTCATCGGGTGTATCCATCCAACGAAGTATTATCGGTGTCAGTGCAACACCTGCAACAGTCAGCACAATACCCACCACCAGACCGAATGCAATGGCTGTGTGAATGGCTTTGCGCATGGCATCAAACTGTTTTGCGCCGAAAACACGGGCAATCACAACCCCTGCGCCCATGGCAACACCGTTGAAGAAGCTGACCATCATAAATATCAGACTGCCCGAAGAACTGACAGCCGCCAGGGCATTGTCACCTATGTAATTGCCGACACACCACGCATCGAATGTATTGTATAACTGCTGAAACACATTGCCTAAAAAAACAGGCAAGGCAAACAGCAGCATCGACTTCCGGATAGACCCCTCGGTCAGGGAAGTGCGGTCAGAGTGCAATGTGCAAGCCTCCCTTTATGTTCTTTCTGTTTCTGCAAATTCAAATTCAATAACAAATTGAATTTGTTTTCTTGCTTTGTATTCAACTTCAATTTCCAACAGATAATGCCCGTTGTCTAATTGTTGGATGGTATCGTGTATCCACCAACGTCGATCAAATTGCATAAGATCAACATCGTATGTTTTTAGTTTGTAATTATAAAAACAAATTTTTTTGATATTTCTTTCATACAAAGCCTGTTGACAGTCGAGGTGCAATTCAAGGCAGTTTCTTTTCGGCCTTTTTTCTTTGTAGTCAGGTGTGAGTTGCAATTCGTTGATCGAAAGAATTTTGGCATCATGCAAACCGCTTTTCCAGTACCAATCAGCAAGTTGATAGGGACCATCCGAAGCATTCGGGCATTTCATAGCATGCTCCTTTCTGAGTTGTTGTTCACTTTTTTCAAAGAGAAATGTTGAAATTTTTGCATCCTTGAAATCACCGAAAAGACGAATCGTCACCGTATGTGTACCGTAAACGGGGGAATGTTCAACATCGAAAATTTCATCTGTGTCATTTTCCTCTATGTGCAAGGATGTAAGATACTTGTCATCGATATAAACTTCCGCCCTGAGATCGCTGTCGGCAGACATCATAATACCGAAATTGTCTTCGCCGTCAAATGCAAGATAACGGTAGGCAACACTGTCACCCGATCGGGATGCACGGATTGCAAGCCCGTCAATGGATTCAGCATCCGTTGCAATGTAAGCTGTACCGCCCATTTCGCAAGCCCTGTGTGCCGCTAACGGCTGGTTTGCACGAATAGCATCTTTGCCGACAGATGTGGTCATTTTCACTTCATCAATACTGCCGTCTTCGTTGATTGTAATCGGTTCCATGCAGACATGGCGTGAAAACGGCGAACAGTGCGTGGAACGGTGATAGAAAACATACCACTGTCCGTTGAAGCTTTCGAGCGAGCCGTGGTTGTTCCATGTTTCGGGGTCACTACCGAAGTTGTCAATAATAATGCCTTTGTATTCAAAGCCCGTCATCGGGTTGTCCGAAACGGCATAGCCGAGTGAGGTGGCTCTGCCGCCGTGCCGATGGGTATCGGTGAACAGATAATAGTATTTTCCGTTGATTTTTCTGACCGAACTGCCTTCGTGGAATTCATGCTCGGCAACGCTTAACGGCTGTGTGATGGTGTCAGGGTCGATTTCGGTCATGTTGTCTTTGAGCTTTGCCACACGCACACCGTCAAACTGTCCCCAATAAAGATAACTTTGCCCGTCATCATCTGTAAACACGGCAGGATCGATCATGTTTACATGTTCAATGGGGCCGATGTCTTCAAACGGTCCGTATGGACTTTTGGATTTTGCAACACCGCACCGTCCGTCGGGAACACAGTAGTACAAAAAATACTCTCCGTTGCGGTATGCACAGTCGGGAGCATACAACGCTGTGTTGCCGCTTGCCCATGTTGCCTGACTCAATCGGAATGATACACCGTGGTCAACCCAATCGATCAGATTGTCAGATGAATACACATGGTATTCGTCACTGCAATAGCCCTTTTTGCCTGCGATGTCGAAAGAACCGTATAGATACATTCGGCCGTCTTTCCACACATGCGCTTCCGCATCGGGAACGAAAATATCTGCATTCAGAATGGGGTTCATGGGGTGATCCATTGCAAAACCTCCTTGTTATTTCTGATATTTATAAGCAATCCTGCAAGCCCGTTTGTAGGCTTCGGTGAAGTACAATTCAATCGGCATATTGGCATACACGTCATTCTCATGGCGATTTGGTTTGGACTGAATATTCAATTCAAAATTCAGATAGTCCAATTTTCTTGCTTTCTGCAAACGTTGCACATTGTAATCCCAATCGGCGATGCCGTCAAAGGGAAGCAGATGCAGGTCATCTGTCCAATATGTTTTTCCGTCAAAACGGCTGACCCCGAGGTTGTCGTTCAGATGCGTCATCAACAGTCTGTCGCCGAACAGGCCGAGCAAGTCTTCACCGCGGTTGTAGCACATTTCATGCCCCGCATCCCAACAAAATCCGACCGACGAGTTGTTTTTGTATCTGTCTAAAAGTGCAAACAGATATTCTTCACCCTCTGTGTTTTCAAATGCAATCTGAATGCCGTTCTGCTTTGCGCGGTTTACAAGGACATCGTAATTGTCAAAATGCAGGTTCTCAGCATCAAAGGTATAGTCAAACCCGATCCATGCATGTGCAACCATGACGGGAATCTGCAATTCTTTACACGCATCGGCGGCAAGAAGCAGTTCGTCCAATGCCGGTTGGCTGACGGACGGATCGTGACTCCACATCACATTGGCTTTTCCGAATGGTGCGTGTAAGGATTGTACTGCCATTCCGTTTTGCCGTGCGCAGGCAACAATATCGCCGAGCTGTTCACGGTCACTCCATTCGGGAGAAATTGCATCAAAACCGATTTTTGCCAACAATTCAACGGCTTGCAAGGTCGGAATGCAATAACGGTTGCCGACCGAAATGCCGATTTTTTGTTTCCACATAATTTTTCATCTTCCTTTAATAGGTTACAGTATACCAGTCCGGGGTGGTGGGGAAATGATTGTCAAGTTCTTTGAACGTGTCATGCTCTTCCGCTTCGCACAAAATGCGGAACAGTGCTTCCAGATGCCGTTCTGCGGTTTTGCTGTTATAAATGTAACATTTTGCATTAAATAAGCGCAATTCAAAACCCAATCCTTTTAAATCAATCATCCCACCGTTGATACTGCCTTCATGGATGTTTGTATCAAAACAAACGGAGATGAAATGTCCGTTTTGGGTTCGTTTTTGCACAAAGTAGCAATAGTACAAATATTGCACATATTTGAAACCATATTTTTTTGCCGTTTTTTTGAGTATCGGTGCGAAAGAAAAATTTTCCGTTTCTTGCGGTTCATTGAACTCCCGTAGGCGTGCAAGTGCAAAATCTTTGACCTCTTTTACCAACGGTTTTGCGGTTTGTTCCAATCCTTTATACATTTCCTTTTCTTCCGGACTTAAATAGTAAGTCATAAAAGAATCAGGCCGAATTTTGGGCAGAAGTTTTTTGGCTTCTTCAAGATACGGAGTCGGATCGTAATATTGTCCGTCATGCAATACTTCAATGCGGAATGTTATACCGCTCCAATGAGGAAAAACGCGGTCCCTGTATAAAATTACGGAGGACCCGTAATTCAAATAATTTCCATGAATGTCCTTCTCAAAAACAAAGGGGACACATTTTCCGAAAAAGTCAATATCCTGAAAAATAATATGTGATTCACTGAAACCATAATAACGATAAATTTTTGACATCAGGGAGATTACCTCTTCCTCTGTTGCTCCGTTTTCGGATTGAAAGTTTGACAGATGAATACAATCAAAATCGGCATTTTCTTGTTTTGTGCGGTAAACCGGGCCGAGCGACGGACAGTCTGCCAATGCTTTTTCAAAACTCAATTTGCTGCGAAGGTATCGTTTTGCTTCATCTATACGGAATTCACTTACATGGATACTTCCATCTTCGCATTTCTTTAAATAGTTTTTGAAAGATTCCGTGTGGTCAAGGTCTTCAAAATAGTATTGAAACTTGTTGTTTTTCACACCGCAGTTTTTCATGAATGCATAGGCAATCTCGTGCCATTGTGAAAAAGGAATCTTTGTTTTTATCAAAAAACTGTAATTCTGAAAAACTCGCATATGAATAACCCTTTCCTGTTTTATGGCTCTTTGTCTGATTATAATACTACTCTTTTCTTTCGTAAAAGTAAATAATTTACAAATAAATTTTCATTGTAATTGTATCGAAATCGGAAAAACTGAAACTGTATTTTTTTATATTTGTGTGAGGGTATTATGATCGAAAAACAAGGAAATGTTATGTTTTTTGCATCCCGACCGTCAGTACTGTTCGGGGCGGCGGTCGGCGGCAAAGCGGAAGGAGATGGGCCGTGCGCCAAAGAGTTCGATTTTTGCTATGATAATGACGATATCAACTGCAAAACATGGGAACAGGCAGAAGCGGCTTTGCAAAAAGAAGCCATGCAGCGGGTTTTGCAGAAAGCAAACCTGCCGCCGCAGGATGTGGATGTTTTGTTTTCAGGGGATCTGCTTGACCAGTGCGTGGCAAGTTCTGTTGCCGCAAAGGAACTGAAAATCCCTATGGCAGGGCTTTACGGCGCATGTTCCACCTTTGCGTCGGGGCTTTGCATGGCGGGTATTTTTGCAGAAAGTCAGGCGGCAAAAACGGCACTTGTGTGTGCTTCGTCCCATTTTTGTTCTGCCGAAAAGCAGTTTCGTTTTCCGCTTGAATACGGCAGTCAGCGTCCGCCGACAACACAGCGCACCGCTACCGCCGCAGGTGCGGTGCTTGTCGGACACGGCAAATCAGGTTGTTGTATCGAAGCCGCCATGATCGGCACCATTCAGGATTTAGGAATCACCGATGCCGCCAATATGGGTGCGGCAATGGCACCCGCCGCAGCGGATACAATCGCTCGGTTTCTGAAGCTGACAAAAACGCAAGCAGGGGACTATGACTGCATTCTGACGGGGGATCTCGGCTCCGTCGGTTCACAACTTTTGTGTCAGATTCTGTTTCATAATGATCTTGATATCAGTGCCGTACATGAGGATTGCGGTAATCTTTTGTTTGACATTGAGAAGCAAGATGTGCACGCAGGGGCATCGGGTTGTGGTTGTTCGGCGGCATTGGTAAGCACTATGTTCCGCAGAAAAATTGAAAAAGGCGAACTGCAAAAGGTGTTGTTTGTCGGTACGGGAGCATTGATGTCGCCGTTGAGTGTGCGGCAAGGGGAGAGCATCCCCGGGATTGCACATGCGGTTTTACTTTCCCGAAAATAATCTTGATTCCTTTCCGTTTCTCTGCTATTATAAATAGGTTAAAATAAAAGAAACGGTATCGGGGTATGAAAGAAAACTTGCTTCTCCGTTTGCGGAGCGGTGAAAAACTGAATACACGTCAGCAGGTTGCCATGATTCTGCAACTGAGTCTGCCCGCCATTTTTGCGCAATTGTCAAGCATCGTCATGCAGTACATTGATGCATCCATGGTCGGACAACTCGGTGCACAGCAATCTGCGTCAATCGGTCTGGTTTCCTCCAGCACATGGCTGTTTAACGGCATCTGCAATGCGGCAATTACGGGCTTTTCCGTGCAGGTTGCGCAACGCATCGGCGCAGGGCGCGACAAAGATGCCCGCAGTGTCATGAAACAAGGCTTTGTGGTGGCACTCGGTATATCGCTGTTGTTGTGTGCACTCGGTTCGGGTGTCAGCGGTAAACTGCCTGAATGGCTCGGCGGCAATGCCGATATCTGTGCAGATGCATCGCGCTATTTTCTCATTTATGCGCTCGCGTTGCCCTTTGCTCAACTCAATAATATTTCTGCCGCCATGTTGCAGGCAAGCGGCAATATGAAAACGCCGAGTGTGCTGTTTGTTGTGATGTGTTTGCTGGATGTTGTTTTCAATTTCTTCCTGATTTTCCCGACACGTCAATTCGGCGGCATAACTGTTTTCGGAGCAGACCTCGGTGTTTCGGGCGCTTCGCTCGGAACGGCTCTGTCACATGTGGTAATAGCCCTTGTCATGACCTTGATTTTGCTTGTTCGGTCAGACAGCCTGCATCTGCGCAGAAAAGAAAGATTGCCCATGATAGGTGAAACACTCAGGAATGCCGCCAAAATCGGTATTCCCGTCGGGATTGAACAACTTATCATGTCCGGTGCACAAGTGATGGGGACACGCATTGTTGCGCCCTTGGGGACGGTTGCCATTGCGGCCAATTCATTTGCCATTACCGCCGAAAGCCTTTGTTATATGCCCGGCTACGGCATCGGCAATGCCGCGACCACGCTCATCGGGCAGAGTATCGGTGCAAAACGCTATGACCTGACCCGACGGCTCGGTTGGCTGACAACTGGACTTGGTATGCTCGTTATGGGACTTGCGGCAGTGTTGATGTTTATTTTTGCCCCCTTTATGATCGGTATTATGACCCCCGATCCGTCTGTTGTGGAACTCGGTGCGCAGGTGTTGCGCATAGCCGCATTTGTGGAGCCGTTTTATGCCGCGTCCATTGTGGCAAACGGTGTGTTCAGAGGGGCAGGGAATACGCTTGTGCCGAGCTGTCTGAACTTTGTCAGTATGTGGGCGGTGCGCTTGCCTTTGGCAGCGGTGCTCTCTGTACAATACGGGTTAAAGGGATATTGGTTCGCTATGTGCATAGAGTTGTTTGTGCGCGGTGTACTGTTCCTGTTGCGCCTGAAAAGCAAAAAATGGATGCAGGCAGGCAGTAAAAATTGATAAAATTTTAACAGAACGGTGTGTTTTTTCCGTTCTGTTTTTTTTGTATGTTTTGCACAAGAATCAAAGGGATTTTTTTATATAGAAAGGATACGAAAAGTTTAAAATAAGAAATTTTTGACTTGATTATTTTTTAAGTTTGTGTTAAGATATTCAAGAATGGGTTCGTGTAACATAAAATGAAAAAAAGTGTCTTCGTTTTATTGAAAATTTAGACTCATTTGCACTTATTTGGTTAATTATTTGTTCCGACCAAGCCGGAAAATGCCAATATTTTTCAGTTTGCAAGCGGAGCGTATAGTTAAAATAAAAAAACATAAAAAAGGAAGGGTTTTTTATGGAACACACAGCACAACTCCCGAAGAAGCTGTTAAGTCTGCTTCTTTCCCTGCTGATGATTTTCTCTGCGTGTTACGCAGGGGTCAACGGTGTTTATACCGTTTATGCCGCAGCCGGCGACTCCAAGTATACGCATGAAGAAGTCATCGAAAGCATCAATGCTGCACTGGCAGACGGCAAATCTTATTCCGGTTCCAATAATGCATTTACTGTTACCGGCGACAACGGTAAGACACTTGCTGCAGCTGAAGCAATTTTTGACTACGCAGTCAAAACGTACAGAGGCGGCAGAGCCGACACTGCAAGCAACAACTCGGGTGATACACTCCTTGCTGCATTCCTCTCCGAATTCAAGAACGAATTTTCCAATGCAGATCGCGGTACGCAGCTTGCTACTGCCGTTCTGAATCCGGCAGGCACAACTGTTAAGGGGTATGAAAACAGAACTTGGGTAGAAAACAAGAAAAAAACAGGCCAGAGTAGCAACCCTGGGGTTGGTGCAGATTACACCGCCAATGCAACAGAATGGCCGAGTGGTGTGCCTGCATCTGCAACAAAGACAGTTTCCATCAAAGTTGATGTGGATGCATTCCTGCAGTCTTATGATTTGATTGATGATATTCCGTCATCTTTCCTTACGGAAGTGTCCTACACCTATGCATATGCCCAAGGTAAATATGCAGAGACTACAAAGGTGGATACCGTTGACGGTGGTTGTGGCGACGATACCTATGATGTGACTTACAAGTCTACTGCATGGAACTACATGTCCGCAAAGCCGGTCAGAACCGTTACTAAGAACACAACTGCTAAAAAGTACCTGAAATCCATTCTTAAGTTCTTCAATGAAGAAGTGCTGGCTTACACGCAGGAAGATTTGCTTGATATGCCTCTTTCCACACTGGAATATTTGGACAAACAGGCGGTTGACTTCCAGAAGATGATGAACGACAACTTCAATGATGCAACCCTTGCTCATTTCGATGTTCCCAAGAGTGATATCACTGCATTCATCAACAGACTTGCTTTTGCGCACAAGGTTGTTGCCGCAAAGAGTGCCATCGACACCATGGATGCTCTGGTCGGTTCCGAATACAATGTCGAAAGTTACAGCCAGATGTCTTCGCTGTATAACAAGGTCAATTCTGCTTACAATGTTGCAAACAATATGCAGTCTGATGTCAAGACTTTCATCCTTGCAAACTATCCCGAAGTTGCTGCAAAGTACAACAGCATCAACTTCACTGAAGCCAAGGCTTATATTGACACTCTGCATGAAATTATGACCGAACAGCGTCTGGAAGAAATGGTCAACTCCATGATGGCAAAGTACGATCAGTATGACGCTCTGCTGATTCGTGAGAATGTCAATGTTCCTTCCGATCCCGAAGTTTCTTCGCTGCTTTCCAGCAAGAACTCCTGGAATGCTCTTCTTGGCACTTACACCTCCAAGGCATACTACCGTACTTATTATACCTCTGAAATCGAGGCCAAGTGGCTTAGCTTCGCAGCAAAGATTGATGCGGTTGCAGAAGTCCGTGGGCTGAAGGCTGAATATCAGACTTATTATAATTATTTCTATCCTATTATATATACAGCAGACATCAACAATCACGATAATGATTTCCTGATGACCCTGTATGATGAAATGGATACCCAGCTTGTAAATCTGATTGCAAAGTATAATGATATCAAGGCAAACTACAACCAGACCATTGCCGACAATATCTTCACCCTCAATTATGAAGGTCAGAATGTTCTTCTGCAGAATATTGTTACTAATTCCTCTACTGCAGGTAAAAATGAAATCAAGAATGTTCTTGTTGCAAGAACCGAACAGCAGATTGATAACGTGCAGGCTTATGCCGGTGTTACAACGGTTAACTTCGACAACTTTGCTGTAATCAAGTCCACCATTTCGCACTTCGACTATGATCTTTATGATTTTGTCACGGGTGAAGGAAAAGCATGGTTGTCTTCTGACTACATTTCCAAGTATGCCATGGTGCAGACCCTGCTTGACAGATATCATGCATTCTCCAAGGCAGGAGACGGCGGCAAATCATTCTTTGATGAAGACTTTACCTTTGAAGAAGACGGATACTATGCAATCCGTTATGCAGGTGATTATACTGTTTCTACCGGTGAAGTCGATGAAAACGGCGATGCAATCGTTGAACAGCTCGGCTATCCCAACGACCTCGTCAGAGACGGTGCAGACGATAATTACTATGTAACCGAACAGACAATGGTTGACACCATTGCAAAGCTGGACGGCTTCATCACCTCCCGTGACTTCGGTGCATTGCTCGACTTCTATAACGAAGAAGAAGATGCATATGTAGGTCTCAAAGAGTACCTCAACATGATGCTTGAGGAAATGCTCTACAATGACAAAATGATCAACACCCTTGTCGGTGCCATTTTCCCGATGATCTGTGACATGATTGCCAATGAACTTGTCGGTGCAATCGGTGACCTCGATGGTGCTACGGTAGATGCAAACGGTGTGCCGTGGCTTGATCTCGGTGTTGTTGCTGCAGATGCGGTCAGCGGTCTTTCCGGTTCCTTGGGTGTATACCTTGATACGAACTACGTCAGTTCTTACAGACAGAAAGACTTCCCGACTGTATTCAAGGAATTAGGACTTTACATTTATCCCTACACCCTTGCACAGTCCCTTGCCATTTCCAATCCCTCTTTCTACGGCACGGATTCCGAAATTTATCAGGCGCTTACCGCAGCCGGCAGAGATTGGTCCAACCTCGTCATGGAAGACGACCCCGATACCCTTGATGTGGACGAAACCAAGGTGCTTGAATTTGCATGGGGTGTCTATGATCAGGATTCCTTCCTTGATACTTTAGCTTGTATCCTTGATTCCATTCTCCCGCTGTTGCAGACATTGCTTTCCACAAAACCCTTCTCCGAAGGTGTTTCAAATGCTGCAATCGCATATTCATCCAAGATTTCTCTGTTGGTCAGTGCCAATAATGTGTACATTGAAGGTGGTTTGCAGTTGGATATTCCTGCTCTCAATGTATACGGCAACTACCTTGTTCCGCTGTTTGAAGTGCTCGGTGTCAAGGACATCCCGACCCTTAGTGCAGACTGCTCGGGTGACGATGTTACACAGGCGATTTTTGGCACTCTTCTTAAACGTGTGGATGAAATTCTGAATGCTCCTCTTTCCACCATCCTCGAAATCCTTCCCAACCTTGTATATTATCTCTCCATGGATTCCGTTCAGGAACTGCTTGATGCGTTGAGCATCAGCCTGACTCTGACTATTCATGAAGTTGAAGTGTTGGATACCGACTCCTGGTTAGTTGGCGGTCTGTTGGATGCTCTTGACACCCAGCTCGCAGGCGTTATTTCCTTCGACGTTGAATTGGTTGTTGCTGATCTTATTAACGATCAGGGCGGTCTCTACGGTCTGCTTGGCTTCGAACTGACCAACTTCAATGAAGTCATTACAGGGCTCATTCCGATGCTCGGCGGCCTGCTCGGCGGCGAAGAATCCGCAATTGACCTTTCCGCGCTGACCCTGCCTCCCATCAGACAGCAGGATATCATCTTCTGTTCCGACTGGGTCGGCGGCGCAGGTGACCAATCTCCTCTTGTTGCAAACAAGGGCGACCTGCTTTACTGGTTGCTTGACTACCTTGTTTCTGCTCTTGAAGATCCCGCATTTATGGATATGATCATGGGCTTGCTCGGTTCTTCCGAAGAAGGCGGAATCAGCGGTATGATTACTCCTTTGATTCAGAAGATCACTGCTTCCTTTGCCGGTAATCCCAGAGGTGCTCTTGCCGCAATCATGGAAGTGCTCAACCCCGTATCCTATGACCTCAAGGAAATGACATGGGTTGAAAGCCAGTGGGGCTACGAAGGCATCGACGGCCTGCAGCCCGTTGATATGATCTATCTTGATTACTCCAACGACTGGACCGAAGATAAGGCTAACTACCTTGTAGATAACTTTGATTCTCTTCTTACCACCATTCTCGAAATGGTTGAAATGGATCTCGGCGATGCCGAAACCCTCGGCGCATTCCTGCAGAGCAAAATCAATGCTCTGTTCACCAATGCAAACATCACCAAACTGGTTGAAATGCTTTGCGGCCTCGGCGACAGCGCAAGCGCAGTCATTGCAGACGTTGTTACCAATCAGGTCGGCATCAATATCGCTTCCTGGTTCAAGGCATTCGGTTATCTCTTCCCGGCAGAAACCTGGGCAGAAGATGCTGAAATCATCAAACCCACCGATAAGGCTTATATCAACAACTTCGGCATTGAAGGTGTTGCAAACGAAGACGGCACCATTTCCTGGTTCTTCAACAGAATGCCGCTTGTTGACGGCGACGGCTACACCTTCGTCAACATCCTTTCCAGACTGCTCGGCGAAGCACAGATTCTCATTGAGTTCCTGTTTGCAGGTGAAGACATTTCCGCATTTGCCGATGTTGTAAAACTCATCGGTTATGAAACCTTTGAAAGCACCCTCGGTATGCTTATGGAAGCAATCGGTGTTGTAGGTGTGCCTTCGCAGGCACAGTTCAATGCTGACCCGATGGGCAGTTTCACCAACACCCTCATTGCTGTTCTTGACTGGTTCTATGCTCTGACCGATGCGGAAGACTTTGCATCTCAGCTTCTTGAACTCATTCCCGACCTCTTCTATTACATTGAAAGCAACGGCCTGTCCGTCCTGCTTCAGAACCTGCTCATGCCCGTTCTGGTATTAGTTGATACCATCAGACCGCTGTTTGATATCAATCTCAACCAGCTTCTGAGCATTATCCTTTCCGAATTTGTTTCCTACAGATCTCTCAATATTGATACCATTCTTCAGTACGTTCTCAACGGTGTTTACATCAGCCCGGATGATCCTGAATATGTACAGATCAATATTGACATCAACAACCTCAGAGTTTCCGACATTCTCAAGATTGCTGATGCTCTGATCGGCACAAACCTCTATGCAAGCAACCTTGTTGAATACGGTATTACGGGTCTGTGTTCCGGCGTTGTCGATGTAACCACCGACGAAGGTTATGCTTACAAGATGACCACCGTTTCCGCAGCAGATGCAATCACCATCCTTGTGACCGGTCTGCTTGAAGCACTCAATGATCCCGCACAGGATGCAACCAAGACCAACGGCGAAGTCCTCTTTGCATTCCTCGGCGAAATGATGAACAGTGCAACCATTGCCGGTCTGTATCCCGTCCTTGCAGGTATTCTTGAAGGTATTGATGTAACCTATACCGAACCCAACTGGGGTTACATGCTTTCCATAGACGGTGACTTCAATAATGTTCCCTCTCCGAGAGATACCTTCTCCTATCTTGCATACACAACCGATTGGACTCCCGAAGCTGCTGATGCTCTTTATAACAGCCTTGGTGATCTCATTTCGCTGATTGCTGCTGACTTCGACGGCAACGTCGCAAAGCTCGTCAATAGCATGCTTGAAGACAATGTTTATTCCGATGCAAACCTCAACATGATCGTTGAACTGATTGTAAACCTCTTTGCAGGTTTCAATACTTCTCTGTTTGACCTTGTTGATGTTCTTATTGATACCGATATCGCTGCCTGGTTCGCTATGTGCGTAGAAGGCACTGATGCTGAAACCGGTGAACCCAAGCTTGTTTGCACCAAGGATTGGGGCGTTGACGAAGCTACCGACAAGAGAGCAACCTTTGTTGCAGCTCTTAAGGAAGTTCTCACTCCTGCAAATGCACTCCTTGAATGGCTGTTCCTTGGTGACGATTATGCATTCTTCACCGGTGCCGATAAGGATGCTGATGATAACTACATTTATAATGATGTTATCACCCTTGCAGGTGGTGCAGGTTATGACCGAGCAATCGTGCCGATCTTTAAGGCTCTCGGTATTGATCTCGCTCCCGCTGCCTCGTTTGCAACAGGTGTGGATGCTGTTGAAGCAATCCTGAACAGCCTGTTCGATCTCATTGATTCTCTTACCACTGCTGAAAGCACCATTGAAGGTGTTGTGCAGCTTCTGCCGAATCTCATTTACTTCCTGAATGCTGACGGTGTCAAATCTGCTGTCAACAACCTGCTTGCACCTGTCAATGCACTACTTGATATGGTTGGTCCGCTTCTCGGTGACGGCAAAGAAATCAGCATCACGGCTCTTCTCGGCGATGCACTGCCCATTGATATTACCGACATCACCACTGAAGCAGTTCTTGATCTTCTTACTGAACTCAAAGTCGGTGAAAATGAAGAACCGCTTAACATTCAGTTTGTCGCTTATGACGAAGACGGTAATGTACTGTATGATCTCGGTGAAATCCTCAGCACCCTGTATGTCGGTGAACTTTCCGCATACACCTATGCAGAAAAACTTACCGGTTATACTCTTGATATTACTGACCGCGAAGGCGATGTGCTGACTCTTGTTATCAGCTTCGCACTTGAAATGTTCCTTCTCAATGAAGAGCTGTTTACCGGGTTGCTCGGTGAAGAAGCTGCCGCAATCATTGAATCCATCAGCGGACTGCTCAAAGGATACGCCGTAACATACACCGATCCCGATTGGGCTTATATGTATGAAGGCGATGATGCACTTGCAAAACTCGCCGCAGACGGATTCCCGACCGTTGAATTCACCTATCTTGCTTATGCAAATGATTGGGATGAGGACGTTGCTGTTGCCGCTTATGATGCACTGGACGAAATCCTTGTCATGATTATGGACAGTGTTGCAGAGGGAAGCACCATCGGCCAGCTTCTGCATGATGTCATCACTGACAAGCTGTATACCGATGCAAACCTCAACTCTGTCGTTGAACTGATTGTCAATGCAATCGCAGGCTTCGATGCAAATCTTCTTGATCTCATCGGGGCAGTTCTGGATGCAGACATTGCAACCTGGTTCACATTCTGTGAAGTCAATGCAGACGGCAAATATGAATGCACCAAGGATTGGGGTGTTGATGCTGCCTCTGATGCAGGTGCAAAGAAAGCCGCATTTGTTGCCGGCCTCAAGGAAGTCCTTGCTCCTGCAAATGAACTGCTTGCATGGTTGTTCTTCGGCGAATCTTACACCTTCTTTAACGGTTCCGACGGTGAAGCTATTATCACTCTTAAGGGCGGCGAAGGTTACAAACAGGGTCTTGTACCCATCTTCGAAGCTCTCGGTTGTACCATGAAGAGTGCAGATGCTTACTATGATGCAACTACCAAGACTTACAATGTCGGCAATGCTGTAGCAGATATTCTCGATTCTGCACTTGCTCTTGTGGATGAAATTTCCGCAAATCCGATTGAAGAAGTATTTGCACTCATTCCGAATCTGCTTTACTTCATCAATGCAGACGGTCTGACCGCTTCTGTTGAAAATCTGCTTGCTCCCGTCAATGCGGTTCTTGCAGAGCTGAGTGATGTTGTCGGGGCTGACAATCTCCAGGCACTGCTGGCAAATCTCATCAACTTTGACCTCAGCAACCTTGGTACTGATGCAGTCTTTGCTCTTCTTGCAACAAAAGCCGGCTTCATTACAAATGCCGAAATGGTTGCAACCGTAAAGAATATTTACGGTCTTGGCGAAGCCGCTTCCTTCACTTCTGTAAACGGCGAAACCGCTTACAGAGTTGACATTACCGGCAGAGAATATGATGTTCTTACCGTCATCCTTTCCTTTGCTCTTGATGCATTCAAGCTCAACGGTACAATCTTCTCTGAACTTCTCGGTGCTGAACAGTATCAGGCAGTTCTCAACCTGCTTGCAGGTGCAACCGAAGAATTTGAATATGCCGACATCAATTGGGCATATATGTACGACGGAGACCTTGCACAGCTTGTAGATGCTGACGGAGAATTCCCCGTAAGAACCGGCTCCGCATACACCATTTACACCCAGTACCAGAATAACTGGAATGAAGCAACGGCTGATTATCTCAACGACGTACTTGATACGCTTGTTCAGGAAATCATCAAGATCGCAAAGGATGAAAACACCAGCATCGGCAAGATGCTTGATAATGCCATCACCAGAGGTTTGTATACCAACAGTCTGCTCAATTCTTTGATTGAAGCTGTTGTCGGTGCTTTGATTGATTATGAAGATATCATCGTCAAGGCAGGCGTTCTTCTTGATGCACAGGGGCTTGCAACCTGGTTCGATGACTACTGCACGGTTGATGCGGAAGGCAACGTAACCTGCACCAAGGATTGGGGCATTGACTCTGCTACTACAAATGAAGCCAAGAGAG
Source organism: Oscillospiraceae bacterium (assembly GCA_015066385.1). Taxonomy (GTDB): domain Bacteria; phylum Bacillota; class Clostridia; order Oscillospirales; family Acutalibacteraceae; genus RUG806. Next base: position 207,426 of record SVOJ01000002.1, on the reverse strand, counting down.
ATGCGTTTGTTGAAGGCTTCGTTGAAGCACTTCAGCCCGCTTACCGACTGCTTGCATGGCTCCTCTTCGAAAAAGATTTCGAATTCCTTACTGATTACGCAGGTGCTGACCACATCACAATAACGGGTGGTGCAGGCTATGATGAAGCATTTGTTCCGCTTCTCGAAGCACTCGGTGCAACCATGAAGCCCGCAAGTGCTTACACAGATGCCGATGGTAACATCGACATGGAAAACGTCGTCAGAGATGTATTTACGGCACTCACTGATATTCTTTATGCAATCTGCGGTGATCTGCAGAATCCCGGTGAAAAGGGTGCAATCGGCACTATACTCGATCTGCTTCCCAATGTCATTTACTTCATCAATGCAGACGGTGTAAAGGCAGTTGTCAACAACCTGCTGGCTCCCGTAAACTTCATTCTCAAGGAACTCAATGCATTCGGTGTTGAAGTTGACTTTGCAACCCTCATTGAGGGCATTGATATCACCAACCTTGATTGGTATGCGGTATTTGATATTGTTGAAGATCTTGTGCCGCTGTACTTCCCGGATTTCACACAGGAATTCCTTGCAACCCTTTACATGGGCAAAGCAGAATCTTACACTTCTGCAAACGGTGAAACCGCATACCGTATGGTATACACCGAAGAAGAATCCAGAAGAGATATGATCACGGTTGTTATTTCCTTCGTCGGTGATGCATTCATTGATGCAAGAAATAAAGATCAGCTTGTTGACTGGATGGGCGAGGATATTTATAAGGTTCTCCTTACTTACCTGTCCGGCAATGCAGTTTCTGTTGAAGTTCAGGAATTCGATTGGCTCTTCACTGAATACGCAGGTACCGGCACGGTTCTTTCTCCCATGCTTGTGGGCAGCCTCAACGGCCTTGTTTACGGTAAATACTTCACACCTGAAATGGGTCGCTACATGGAAGAAAATCTTCCCGGTTTTGTGGATACAGTCATTGAACTGCTCGGCATTGAAGCAGAAGACGGTGAAACCACTTATGCAGATCTTGAAGATGTTCTTGATACGTTGATTGGTGACACAATCTACACAAAGGCAAATCTGGATGCAATTGTAACTGCACTTCCCGAACTGATTGCAAGTCTGAAGGAATCCCTCGGTGAAGAACTCTTCACTATGATTGCCGAAGTTCTCAACAGAGCACTTGGCATTGATCTGACTTATTGGAATGATTACAGAGTTGCCGATATTGAAGACGGTAACAGAGAACAGTTTGTCAACGAACTGATCAGAGTTTTCAAACCGACTTACCCGATTCTTGCATGGCTGTTGACCGGTGATGATCTGATTGCTCTGTTCCACAGTGCAGACGGAACCGGCAGAGATATGATCGTTGTCGAAGGTGCCGAAGGTTACGCATACGGTATTATCCCGCTGATGGAAGCTCTTGCTTGTGAAAACATTCGCACACTGGATGAATTCAAGATTGCAGCTGACAGCCAGCCCGAAAATATGCTGCGTCTGATCATTGATCCGATTCTTGATAAGGTAGACCTTATTCTCGCAGATCCCGTCAATGAAATCTTCGAAGTCCTTCCCGCAGTTATCTACTTCCTCAACTCCAACGGTCTTGATACGGTTATCAAGAATACGGCAAATGCAATTTTTGCAGTTCTTGAAAATCTTGAACCCGCAATCGGCGAGCTTGATGTTTATAAACTTATCGGTTTCGATCCGACTGAACTGAACATCAACACTCTGATTGAACAGCTTCTTACCGATTTGGAAGAAAGCACCGGTCTTACCTTCAAGGATATGGCTATGGATGCGATTGTTGAGCTGACTGTCGGTGAGGTTGTTGAATTTACCTCCAAGAACGGCGAAACCGCATACACCATGAAGTATGTATCTGCAGAAGACAGAGCAGATATGACTTCCGTCATTCTTCGTTTTGTGATGTCATTTGTTGCAGTCGAAGAAAACGCAAGAGCTCTGAAGATCATGCTCAAGGATGAATTGAGTGAAGACGGCTTTAAGTTCGTGTGTGCATTGTTTGACAACTTCGTTGATATGGCAAAGACAACAGATGGTATGGATAAGATTCTCTACACCATTTACTACATCTTCATCGGTGCTGAAGGCGTTGTTGAAGGCGTGGATGGATCCCTTGACGAAGCCAACGATAACTATAAATTCATGCAGGATCTGTTTGCAAAGAGTGACGTTGAATTCCTGAATAATATTGCCGGTACCCTCGGCGATTTCCTGGATTCCAACTTCAAGGATATTGTGGATTCTGCCGGCATTATTCCCAACGGATTTATCAAATTCTTCCAGAAGTTGATTGAACTGTTTGAAAAGATCATCAACTGGTTCAAAGGCTTCCTCAACTAACATCAACAACCCGCCTGTGGATTGTCCGCAGGCGGGTTTGTTTTAATAAAAACGTTGAAAAAGGCGGCACTTCGTAAGGAAATTACGGAGTGCCGCCTGATTATTATGTTGGCTTATTTATGGTATTTTGCTATTTGAGGTTGGAAAGTGTTGGTTATTTCAATGCGACAGCGGCATTGTAAGCCGATTTTGTTGCATTGGCAAGGTTTCCGGGATGATCGGCATCGCCGATTTTGAATACTCGCCAATTGGTTTTCTGTAAGTTTTCCCACAGTTCGCTGCACGATTTTGAACCGAGTGCAAGCACAACAGCATCCACAGGCATTTCTGTTTTTTCTCCCGTTTTGGTGTTTTTGGAAACAATCTTGTCTTTGTAAATTTCACACAGTGCTTCATTTGTTCTGATGACTGTTCCTGCCGCTTCAATGCGGGGTAACATATCATCAATGTGCTGCATCCACGCGCCGGGGGCAACGGAAGAAGCCATTTCGATAATCGTTGTGCGATTGCCCTCTTCATTGAGGAATTCAGCCGTTTCAAGTCCCGTAAAGCCCGAACCGATCACCGCAACATTCTTGTCCGTTAATTTTACTTTACCCGACAAAATGTCTTCAAAGGTCAGTAAATCTTCATATGTATATTTGCCGCCGAAGAACGGTTTGACGGCAGAACTGCCGACTGCACAAAATACGGCATAAGGATGAATGTCTGCAATTTTTTTGATGGTGGCTTCGGTGTTGAAAAAGAAGTTTGCACCGTGTTCAACTGCCATCTTGTAAAGGTCTTGGGTAAACCAATCAATTTTGTCCTTTTTCGGGGGTATTTTTGCGAGATTGATCTGTCCGCCGGGCTGTGCTTCCTTTTCAAAAACGGTTACATCAAAGCCTCTTTGTGCAAGAATATCGGCAGTCATAAGACCTGCAGGACCTGCACCGCAGATAACTACACGTCTGCCTGCACCGTCTTTTTTGAGTGCCTGTCCTTCATTGCCGACAAACGGATTAACGGCACATTCACCGTGTGAACCGCTGTAAGCATTGGTCTGCATGGTTTCAATGCAGTTCAAGCAACAGACACAACGGCGGATAGTTTCACCGTTTTCGGCTTTTCTTGCCCAGTGCGGATCGGCAATGTGCGGTCTTCCGAGCGAAACAAAGTCCTGCGTGCCTTCCTGTAACTGTGCTTCTGCCTGTTCGGGGGAGCGAATAAGATTGGCGGCGATAACAGGGATGCTGACTGCATCCTTAACAGCCTTTGCCATATATTTTCTCCAACCCGGTTCAAAAGAGGACGGTTCAAGCCAGTAGTTGAAAGTGTCATAGCCTGCAGATGAAACGTCAATTGCATCCACACCGAGTTCTTCAAGTGCTTTTGCTATTTTCACGCCTTCTTCGAGTTTATAGCCTTTATCGGGTTGACCGATGCGGTCATAACATTCATCCACCGTCAATCGCACGATCAACGGAAAATCTCTGCCGCATTTTTCACGGATTCCGTTGATGATGTTGGTTATAAAACGCATTCTGTTCTCAAAGCTGCCGCCGTATTCATCCGTACGCTGATTGGTGACGGGGCTGAAGAACTGTTGCAGTAAATAGCCGTGTGAAGCATGCAGTTCCACACCGTCAATGCCCGCTTTCTGCACACGCACCGCACCTGCAATGAATTCCTGTTCAAGCTCTTTGATTTCTTCAATCGTCAGCGCTCTGACCTTGCCGCCTGCAAAATAAGCAGGTTCGCAAGCGGAGGGAGCAACGGAAGCGGGTGCAACGTTCTTTTCAATAAGAGTCGGCCCCAATGCGGGGGTGAGCTTATAAAGCAGTTTACCGTACAGTCCCTTTGTCAGCTTTTCCAGTTGCATGCTCAGCGGGACCGTGCCGACAAGCAGACCGATATTCTGCCTGCCGGGGTGGTGCAACTGCACAAATATTTTTGCATTGTGTTTGTGAATACGCTGTGCAAGTTCCGACAGCGAAAAAATGTTTTCATCCGTGCTTGCAGAAAGCTGTGCAAAAGCCGCGGAGCCCGTTTTGTCGTCAATACGGGTGATTTCGGTTATAATGAGTCCTGTTCCGCCTTTTGCGCGTTCTTCGTAATAGTTGAGCATCTTTTCGGTCGTTTTTCCGTCAAACTGGCCGAAGCCCATGAGCATGGGTGCCATGACGATACGGTTTTTGATTTCGCAAGAACCGATATTCATTGGTGTGAACAGCATTTTGTCAGTCATCCCATTTTACCGCCTTTCCGTCTTTTACCGAGATTTTGTATTCTTCAAACTTTTTCTTTTCCATGCCCCAGTAAATACTGCGAACAAACGGCATGAACTTCATAAGCTGTTTGGAAATGGTAAACAAGGTGCACGGACTGACATTTTCTGCACCGTTTTCAATACCTTCCACCATCTTTGCTGCAACAACATCGGGTTGTTGAACGGGGAAGGGCTTCTTGAAAATGAATTTGTTGGCGGTCTTGAAAAAGTTTGTGTCGGTTGCCACTGGGTAAAGGCAGGTCAACTGTACATTGTCCGGTTTTTCAAGACGAATGCCTTGCTGAAAACCGTTCATGGCAAATTTTGAGGAACTGTAAAGGGAAAATCCGGGCATTGCCATTTCACCGATTGCAGAAACGGTAATAGCAAAAATACCATTCCTGCCGTCGAGATATTGCACATATTTTTCGTACGAATAGATCGGGGAGAAGACATTGGTTTCATATATTCTCTCAATGTGTGCCCAATCCGCATTGTTGAGTTCTTCATAATAGGCATAGCCTGCATTTGCATAGAATATATCAATGAAATCAAAAATTTCTTGTGCTTTCTCAAAAACAGAATCCACTGCATCTTGTGAAGATACATCAAGATGCATGATTGTTACCTTTGAAGGGTCAAATTTTACAAGATTATCCGTATCTCTGTCGATGCACAGAATATGATTGTTGCCTTTGACCAGTAATTTTAAAACTTCAAGACCGATACCGCTGTTGCAACCTGTCAGAACAATGTTTTTTCCTGTCAGCATCACTTCTGCCTCCTTTTGATTGATATATATATTATACCACAATAAATACCGACTTTCAATTATTATTAAAAAAAACAACATTTGTCAGGATTTCTTTTCTATTGCAAATTGAAAAAGTTAATGCTATAATGATTTTATAAAATGGAGGTGTATGTCATGATTTTATCCACGCAAACACACGAAACCGCTGAACGCTTCGGTGATGTTGAAGCTGTCAAGCATATCGCACAGGCAGGTTTTGATGCCATTGACTATACCATGTTCGAAGATTACAACGAGCAGGAACTTTTTTATAACGACAACTATGAAGAATATGCCTATAAACTTTTGCAGACGGCCAAAGAAAACGGCGTCTTTTTCAATCAGGCACATGCACCGTTCCCGTCGTATAGAGTGGGCGATGATGAGTATAATAAAAAAACATATCCCAAACTGCATCGCAGCATTGAAATCTGCGGCATTCTGGGAGTGAAGAATATCATCATCCATCCTGTTGATTTCAAAGGCGATAACAAAAAGAAAAACATCGCCATGTACAGAGATCTGCTTCCCACCGCAAAAAAAGCAGGGGTGAAGATTGCACTTGAGAATATGTGGACACGCAATCCCCGCACCCGCAACATTTCTCCGAATGTATGCTCTGTTTCTTCTGAATTCGTTGATTTTCTTGATGCACTCGAACCAGAGTGGTTCACCGCCTGTCTTGATTTAGGGCACATTGGCCTTATCGGTGAGGACGAAGTTCAGTTTATCCATGCACTTGGCAGAGAAAAACTGACTGCACTGCATGTTCATGACACCACCTTTGTTGAAGATTCTCACACCCTGCCGTTCTGCGGAAAAATGGATTGGAGTGCTATTACCAAAGCACTCAAGGATATCGGTTATAAGGGTGATTTCACCTTTGAAGCGGATAATTTTCTCGCCCGAATTCCGAACGGCTTTTTTGATACCGCACTCAGGTATATGCACGATTGCGGCAGATATTTAATTTCCATGATTGAGGAGTAAGTAATGAAAAACGTTGCTCTCATTATTCCATGCTATAACGAAGCGGATGTGCTTGAACTGCTTCGTACAGAACTTTACAGAGTCTGCAATCCTTTGCAGAATTTCGATTTTGAATTTGTTTTTGTCAATGACGGCAGTAAGGATGAAACGCTCAACATCATCAAACGCTTTGCCGAAACGGACAAGCGTTGTAAATTTATTTCATTTTCGCGTAATTTCGGCAAGGAAGCAGCTATGCTTGCAGGCATGCAGTATGCCGTGCATGCAGATTACATCGGTATTATTGATGCCGATTTGCAGCATTCGCCCGATCTGATTCCCGAAATGATCGAAGCCTGTGAAAAAGAAGGCTATGATGTTGCCGCCGCAAGACGCTCTGATCGTGAAGGCGAAGAAGCACTCAAAAGTGCTCTTTCGGGGGCTTTTTATAAGGTCATCAACAAGGTCAGCGAAATCAATATCAACGACAGTGCACAGGACTTCCGCATTATGAAGCAGAAGGTTGTGCAGTCCATTCTGTCTATGCCCGAACGCATCCGTTTTTCAAAAGGTATTTTTACATGGGTCGGTTTCAATACCAAATGGTTCAGCCACGAAAACCGCGAACGTGCGGCAGGGGAAACCAAATGGTCCATCCGAAAACTTGCAAAGTATGCACTGGATGGCATTTTAGGCTATACAACATCGCCGCTTCGCCTTGCTTTATGGTTTGGTGTGTTGTTGTGTGTTGTCGGTGTCGGTGTCGGTATTTATGCGGTTGTACGCCGTTTTGTCTGTGATGAACTGCTTATGCAGTCTTTTGTCACGCTTTACAGTGTGCTGTTCATGCTGGTCGGCATTGTTCTTGCCGTTATCGGTATTCTCGGGGAATACCTTGCCCGTGTGTATACGGAAATCAAAGGCAGACCCGTTTATATTATATCTGAAACCAATACAAAATAAAATCTGAAAGGAAATATAAAAATGACTGTTACAAAAACTACCAAAATCGGCGATATTCTTGACTTTGACAGAGGTGTTGCACCTTTCTTTCTTAACATGGGCATGCATTGCCTCGGCTGTCCTTCCGCAAGAAGCGAAACACTTGAACAGGCTTGTGCCGTTCACGGTGTGAATGCAGACGAACTTGTCGCACAGATCAACGCTTATTTTGCAAACAAATAAGTGAATCCCGGAAAACGATTAACCGCCGCCGCAGATGCAGTGCGTCCCGGAAAACGGGTAGTCGATGTCGGTACGGATCACGCATATCTGCCGGCATTCCTGGTGCTCGGCGGAAAAACACCGCTTTGCCTTGCTGTTGATATCGGCACAGGTCCACTTGAAAATGCAAAAAAAACGGTCGAAAAGTATGCACTTTCCGACCGTATTGTCCTGCGTATTTCTGACGGACTGCACGAAGTATTACCCGAAGAAGCGGAAGACATTACAATCTGCGGCATGGGCGGCACACTGATGACCAAAATTTTGTCCGAGTGTGAATGGCTGCAAAAGGCAGATCTGCATCTTGTCCTGCAGCCGCAATCCCATGTCTGGGAAGTTCGTACATTTTTGTTGCGGAACGGTTTTTGCATCGACGATGAATCCGTGTCGGAAGATGCAGGGAAGTTATATATAACCATCAGTGCTTTTTATGACGGACAAAAATATGCTCCCGACAATGGATTGTGTTATTTCGGAACCTTGTTGCAAAAGGAAGACCGTCTGACTTGTGCTTATACAGAAAATCTGCATCGCCAACTGTGTATCCGTCTGCAGGCTTTGCAGAATGCAGGTGTAAACAACGATGAAACTGCATGGTTGCAGGATTGTCTTGCCTTTTATAAAAAGAATAAAAATTAACTTTTACGGTGGTAAACCAAGTGAAAATTTCAACTGTTTATAACTATATAGATGCAATAGCCCCTTTTGATACACAGATGTCCTTTGATAATGCGGGGCTTCTTGTCGGTGACCGCAATGCTGAATTTCAAAATGCATTGCTGTGTCTGGATATTACTCCGAAAACCGTGGAAGAAGCCGTGCAGAAAAACTGTACGCTCATCATTTCCCATCATCCCGTTATTTTTCAGGCAGTCAAGACCTGTCTTGCCGACAGCGTTCCGTATCTGCTTGCCAAAAACGGACTGACAGCCATCTGTGCCCATACCAACTGGGATCAGGCGGTCGGCGGGGTGAATGATACTCTGTGCAAAGTGCTCGCCGTTGATTGTTCCGCAATTGCACAGCCGAATACGGAATTCAGAATCGGTACATTGAAAAAGACTGTGTCGGCAAAGGAGTTTGCTCGTTTTGCGGCTGAAAAACTGCAAACCGCAGTGCGTCTGACTTGTCCCGAAAAACAAGTAAAAACCGTTGCCGTCTGCGGCGGTGCAGGTAGTGATTATTATGAAGAAGCCGCCCTGAACGGTGCGGATCTGCTCCTGACGGGAGAAGTCAAGCACCATGAATTTCTTGCTGCGGATGCACTCGGCTTTTCACTTGCCGCAGCAGGGCATTACGAAACGGAAGTGCTCGCCATGACGGCTTTGGCAGAAAAACTGCGTGTTGTATTTCCGACCAATACATTTTTTGTCAGCGAACTGAAGAATCCGGTTGAAACGGTGATGTAAATGGGAACAGACGGACTTTTTCTGCATTTTCTGAAAAACGAAATCGCCGACTTTGCCGTTGGTGCAAGAGTTGAAAAAATTTATCAGCCTGCCAAACACGAGGCGGTTTTGTTGTTGCGTACAAGAGCCGAACAAAGAAAACTCTTTTTCTCCGCTTCGGGCAATTATCCCCGCGTGCATTTTACCACCATGGCGGTCGAAAACCCCATGAAACCGCCCATGCTTTGCATGCTTTTAAGAAAACATCTGTCGGGTGCGATCGTAAAAAGCGTGTCGCAGGTCGGGCAGGACCGTATTCTGCGTTTTGATTTCGATGCCACCAATGAAATCGGTGATCGTGTCAACCGTGCACTGATTATTGAAATCATGGCACAGTACAGTAATATCATTTTGCTTGATGAAAATGAGGTCATTATTGATGCGGTCAAACGTATTGACGAAACCAAATCGAGCGTGCGTGAAATTTTACCGCATGTGCATTACTGTTTGCCGCCGCAACAGAATAAATTGTCATTCACGAGAAATACCCCCGAAGAACTGACCGCAAGCGTGCTCGCAAAAGAAAATAAACAACTATCCGGGGCTATTCTCGGCAGTATTGAAGGTATTTCACCGCTTCTTGCCAATGAAATTGCCTACCGTGTCACTTTGGGGGATTGCGCGGTCAAAGAACTGTCTTCTGCCATGCATCAACGCCTTACACAGGAACTGTCCGAATTGCAGCAAAAGGTATTGTCGGGCAGTGCAACACCGTGGTATTGTACTGATGTCGACGGGCAGATTGCGGAATATTCCTATATGCCCGTAACACACCACCCCATGTGTGCAAATGCAAAAACAGCGAACAGTTTTTCGGCTCTGCTTGATGCGTACAGTTTCGGTAAAGAACGCTATTTCCGTTCAAAAGCCAAAGCCGCCGATTTGTTCAAAACCGTGGAAACGCTCATTGAACGCACTGCAAGAAAACTTTTGTTGCAGCGTGAAGAACTTTCCGCTTGTGCAGATAAAGAGAGTAAACGCATTTTCGCGGAACTCATCAATGCAAATCTTTATCAGCTTGAAAAAGGTGCATTTTACTATGATATCCCCAATTATTACGAAGATTATAATGTTGTCCGCATCCCCGTCTTGCCGCATCTGACACCGACTGCCAATGCCCAACGGTACTACAAAGAATACCGCAAAGCACAAACAGCAGAAAAAATGCTGACAGATCTGATTGAAAAAGGTGAAGCGGAACTTGCCTATTTTAAAACCGTGGAAGATGCACTTTCCCGTGCACAGACCGAACGAGAACTGAGCGAAATCCGTTCCGAACTCAAAGAAGCAGGTTACATCAAGAAAACCGCACAGGATAAAAAGAATGCAAAACCTTTGCCGCCGTTGGAATTTACAAGTCCGAACGGATACAAAGTGTATGTCGGCAGAAACAACCTGCAGAACGACCGACTTTCATTAAAAACCGCTGCCAAGAACGACTGGTGGTTCCATGTGCAGAAAGCACCCGGTTCTCATGTTGTGCTCGAAGCAAAAGGGGAAGAAGTTCCTGCAGTCGATATGGAATATGCTGCCGCAGTTGCCGCATTTTTCAGTTCTCTGGCTTCGGGCGGGTTGGTTGAAGTCGATTACACACAGGTGAAAAATCTTAAAAAACCGCCTGCATCCGCACCGGGTTTTGTGATTTATCATGTTTACAAAACCATGCGTATACAGCCGCATGACCCTGAAAAATCATGAAACTGAACAAGGATTTTTATTTATGTGACGGGCTTACTTTGAGCTGTAATTTGCTCGGCAAGGTGCTGTGCAGAAAAACCGAAAACGGTATCCTTAAAGCCCGCATTGTTGAAACCGAAGCCTATATGGGGCAAGGCGACAAGGCCGCTCATGCATCCAAAGGCAAAACAGACCGCACCGCCGTTTTGTTTGAAGACGGCGGAAAGGCTTATATTTATCTCATTTACGGAATGTACTGTTGTCTGAATATTTCCGCAAATATCGAAAACATACCCGACTGCGTTCTCATTCGTGCACTTGAACCCTTGGATGGTATGGATGAAATGCGCAAAAACCGTAAGACAGATAAGATTTATAATCTTTGTTCGGGTCCCGGAAAACTGTGTCAGGCTTTGCAGTTGACCAAGGACGATAATGCAACGGACTTGACAGGGGATTGCATCTGGATTGAAGAGGACGGTTTTGCTGTCGGGGAAATTGCAACATCAAAACGTATCAATATTGATTATTCGCAAGAAGCCATTGACTTTTTGTGGCGGTTTTATATTCCCGACAACCCTTATTTATCTGTCAAAGAAAGGAAGAAAAAATGAAAAAGACAATCTGTTTCTTTATGGCAGTTTTGTTGCTTTTGTGTGTCGGTTGTACCCCGCAAACTGACGAACGGCCGACCGAGCCTGCGACCGAAGTGCCGACGAATGAACCTGTTACGGTAGCACCCGAATTATTGCCTTCCGTTTTTGAAGATGCCTCTGCTTTTGTGGATGCAGGAAATATTGCAATCAGTGCCCCGCAGGGAGCTTCGGAAGTTTCGCAGATCATTTTGTTTGATGAAATCAGTCAGGTGCAGTTCATGTTCAATGATGTGCTTTATACATACAGAGCGGCTTTCGCTTCCACGGGACGTGAAGGCTATTCACTGACGGGGATTCTCGGCGAAACCGAATATCTCGAAGATGAGATTTTCTATACGAATGATTCTGTTGACTATGCAATTGAAGCCCATTTGTTGTCCAACGGTGCCATTCTGCTGTGGATGGACAATGAGATTAACTACAGCCTTTCTTCTTACGGCGGTACATTTGAAGACCTTTCTGCTGTTGCAGATTTAATATTTGAAAATTAAAATCAGAATAAAGAATGTGAGGAATGAATTATGGCTAAATATGCAATCGGTGTTGACTATGGTACCCTTTCGGGCAGAGCCTTGCTTGTGGATGTACAAAGCGGTGAAGAACTCTGCTCGGCAGTTCTCGATTATCCCCATGCCGTTATGGATGAAACTTTGCCCTGCGGCAAAAAATTAGGTGTGGACTGGGCTTTGCAGCATCCGCAGGACTATCTGGATGTGCTTTATACCACCATTCCTGCCATTCTTGCAGAATCAAAAATCAATCCTGCTGATGTCATCGGTATCGGTCTTGATTTTACAGCCTGCACATTGTTGCCTGTTAAAAGAGACGGTACACCGCTGTGCTTCATGGATGAATATAAGAGCGAACCGCATGCCTATGTGAAATTGTGGAAACATCATGCCGCACAGGCACAGGCAAACAAACTCAACGAGATTGCAGAATCACGCGGTGAAGAATGGCTCAAGAACTACGGCGGAAAAATTTCTTCCGAATGGGCAATCCCGAAAATCTGGCAGGTTCTTGACGAGGCACCCGATATTTATGATGCCGCCGATACTTTCATTGAAGCCGCCGACTGGGTTACATGGCAGCTTTGCGGCAAAGAAAACAGAAGTGCCTGCTGTGCAGGCTACAAAGAAATGTGGAATAAGCGTACAGGCTATCCGTCCAAGGATTTCTTCAAGGCACTCGATGAAAGACTTGAAAATGTTGTCGAAGAAAAACTCGGTAAAGAAATCAGTCCCATGGGCGGCAAAGCCGGCGAACTGACTGCCGAAATGGCGGCAAAAACGGGTCTTTGCAAAGGCACGGCTGTTGCTGTCGGCATCATCGATGCACATGTTTTCGTTCCCGCTGTCGGTATTGCCGAAGAAGGCAAAATGCTTGCCATTATGGGTACTTCCACCTGCCACATGCTGCTCGGTAAGGAAGAAAAGCAGGTGCAGGGTATGTGCGGTGTGGTTGAAGACGGTATTCTGCCCGGTTTCTTCGGTTATGAAGCAGGTCAGTCCTGTGTCGGTGACCATTTTGCATGGTTTATTGACAATTGTGTGCCCGAATCTTACAAAAAAGCAGCCGCTGAAGAAGGCATGAATATACATAAATATCTTCGTTCCAAGGCCGAAAAACTCAAAGCCGGTGAATCCGGTCTTGTTGCACTCGATTGGTGGAACGGCAATCGTTCCTGCCTTGTTGACGTGGATCTGACGGGTATGATGCTCGGAATGACTCTGCAGACCAAACCTGAAGAAATCTACAGAGCACTCATTGAAGCCACGGCATACGGCACAAGAATGATCATCGAAACCTTCCGTGAATACGGTGTTCCCGTGCATGAGTTCTATGCCGCAGGCGGTATTGCCAAGAAAGATCCCATGACCATGCAGATCTATGCCGATATCATCCGCATGCCCATCCGCATTGCAGGCAGTGATCAGGGCGGTGCACTCGGCTCGGCTATTTTCGGTGCTTGTGCCGCAGGAAAAGAAAACGGCGGTTATGATGATGTTTTTGAAGCCGCAAAGAAACTCGGCAAAGTCATGGATACGGTTTATTATCCCAACGAAGAATCCGCAGAAATTTACGATGCACTGTTTGCCGAATACAGAATTCTGCATGATTACTTCGGCAGAGGTGCCAATGACGTTATGAAGCGTCTTAAAAACATCAAAAAGAAAGTGGCAGGTGTGTAAGATGAAACAGAATAAATTCTACTTTGTTGTCGGTTCACAGCACCTTTACGGTCCCGAAACTCTGCAGATGGTCGATGCGGATGCAAAGACAATGGTGGACGGTTTTAATGCCGATGCGAATATTCCTTGCGAAATTGTTTTTCTGCCTTGCGTGAAAACATCTTCCGAAATTGCGGATGTTATGAATAAAGCCAACAATGATTCTGCCTGTGCAGGTGTCATCTGTTGGATGCATACCTTCTCTCCGTCCAAAATGTGGATTAAGGGACTGTCGATGTTACAGAAACCCTACCTGCATCTGAATACACAGTTCAACCGTGATATTCCGTGGAGCACCATCGACATGGATTTTATGAATCTCAATCAGTCTGCACACGGCGACCGTGAACACGGATACATCACCGCTCGTCTGAACAAAGCCCGCAAAGTTATTGCAGGTCATTGGGAAAATGCCGACTTCCGCAAGGAAATCGGTGTCTGGATGCGTGCGGCTGTCGGTTATAAAGAAAGTCAATCGCTTCGTTGCCTGCGTATTTCCGACAATATGCGCTCTGTTGCCGTAACAGACGGCGACAAGGTTGAAGCACAGTACAGACTCGGTTGGGAAATCGAGCACTATGGTGTCGGCGATATCATCAACTATGTTGAACAGGTGACTGAAGCCGAGATTGACACACAGATCGAAGAATACAAAAAGTATTATACCTTTGCGACCGATAATATGGATGCTGTCCGTTATCAGGCACGTGAAGAAATCGCTGTCAAACGTTTTATGGATGAGAGAGGTTTTACCGCTTTTCATACCAACTTTGAAGACCTGCAGGGCCTTCGTCAGCTGCCCGGTCTTGCATCCCAGGATTTAATGCGTCTTGGCTATGGCTTCGGTGCGGAAGGCGATTGGAAAGTTGCCGCCATGACAAGAATACTCAAAGCCATGACTGCAGACCTTAACGGTGGCACTGCTTTCATGGAAGACTATACCTATCATTTTGAACCCGGCAATGAAATGATCATGGGTGCACATATGCTTGAAGTCTGCCCGACCATCGCACAGACCAAGCCCGAAATTCAGGTGCATCCGCTGGGCATCGGCGGCAGGGAAGACCCCGCAAGACTTGTCTTCAAAGCCAAGCCCGGTGCTGCCATTGTTGTTTCTCTTGTCGATATGGGAACCCATCTTCGCATGATCGTCAACGATATTGAATGCGTTGAGCAGATCAATGACATGCCGAAACTGCCCGTTTCCGGTGTGCTGTGGAAACCTATGCCGAATCTGAAAACTTCTGCCGAAGCATGGATTTATGCAGGCGGTGCACATCATTCCGTTTTGTCTTATGATGTTACGGCTGAAATGATGCGTGACTTTGCCGAAATGGCAGGTATCGAATTCGTTCACATCAATAAAGATACAAAGATTGCAGATTTCAGACGTGAACTGCAGTACAATGCCGTCATTTTCGGCAGAGGTTGATTATTATGTTTGAAGAACTGAAACAGCGTGTGTATGAAGCCAATATGTCGCTTCCCGAATACGGCATTGCACCTTTCACATGGGGCAATGCTTCGGAAATCGACCGTGAAGCAGGCGTGTTTGCCATCAAACCCTCGGGGGTTGCTTACACCGCGCTGAAGCCCGAAGACATTGTTGTGCTGAATATGAACGGGGAAGTGGTGGACGGCACTCTCAATCCGTCTTCCGATACCCCGACCCACCTCGAACTGTACAAGGCTTTTCCCTCTCTCGGCGGTGTGGTGCACAGCCATTCCGAATTTGCCGTCGCTTTCGCGCAGGCAGGCCGAGATATCCCCGCATACGGCACTACCCATGCCGACTTTGCCTATGGTGATATTCCTTGTTGCCGTGCACTCACCAAAGAAGAAATCGAAGGCGAATACGAAAAGAATACAGGCCTTGTCATTGCCGAACATTTTGCAAAGAACAATCTTGATCCCAAAGCAATTGTAGCGGTCAATGTCAAGTCACACGGGCCCTTTGCATGGGGCAAAAATGCAAAAGAAGCCGCCAAAAATGCCGCAACACTCGAAATCGTTGCTCGGATGGCACTTAAAACGGAGCTGCTCGGCGGTAAAGAACGAGTAGACAACAATCTTTTGGATAAGCATTATTTCCGCAAACACGGTGAAAATGCTTATTACGGTCAGAAATTAAACTAAGGAGCAATTATGACACCCTTTACCCATTTGCATTTGCATACCGAATACAGTCTTTTGGACGGTGCATGTCGCATCAAACCTCTGATGAAGCATGCCAAGGAGCTCGGTATGACGAGCATCGCCATGACAGACCACGGTGTTATGTACGGAGCCATTGATTTTTACAAAGCGGCACATGATGCAGGCTTGCACCCGATCATCGGATGCGAGTGTTATGTTGCACCCCGAAGCCGACATGACAAGGTGCACGCTTATGACTCGGAGCGATTCCATCTTGTTCTGCTTTGTGAAAATCAGACAGGATACCAGAATCTCATCAAAATGGTTTCCGCCGCATGGACAGAAGGGTTCTATACCAAACCCCGTATTGACAGAGAGTTACTCGAACAACACCATGAGGGGCTTATTTGCCTTTCTGCTTGTCTTGCAGGGGAAGTTCTGCAAAATTTGCTGAAAGATGACTATGAAAAGGCAAAAGAAGTCTGTTTGTGGTACAACAATCTGTTCGGACAGGGGAATTATTATCTCGAATTGCAGGATCACGGTCTGGAAGAACAAAAACAGACCAATCCTTTGCTCATTCGCCTTGCTCGCGAAACGGGCATTCCGCTTGTTGTCACAAACGACTGTCACTATATCCGCAAGGAAGATGCCGAAATTCAGAAGATCCTCGTTTGCGTGTCCACAAAACACACCATTGATGAGGACACGGGCATGGGATTCTCCACGGAAGAATTCTATGTCAAGTCCGGCGACGAAATGGCGGCATTGTTCCCCGAAATTCCCGAAGCAATCGAAAATACAAACAAAATTGCCGAACGCTGTCATGTGGATTTCAAGTTCGGCGACACAAAACTTCCCATATTCAAAGTTCCGAACGATCAGGATCATTTTGAATACTT
Source organism: Oscillospiraceae bacterium (assembly GCA_015066385.1). Lineage (GTDB taxonomy): Bacteria > Bacillota > Clostridia > Oscillospirales > Acutalibacteraceae > RUG806. The sequence goes on along the minus strand of SVOJ01000002.1, from coordinate 190,776 downwards.
CAAAGGTCTTTGCTATGACGGTATGATCCGCTGTTACGGTGAGAATTATCCGCAGGAATACATGGACCGTTTGAATTATGAACTCGGTATCATCAATCAGATGGGCTTTATTGACTACTTCCTTATCGTCTGGGACTACATCAACTATGCAAAATCCATCGGCATTCCCGTCGGGCCCGGACGTGGTTCGGGTGCCGGCAGTATTGCCGCTTTCACCTGCGGAATCACCGACATTGATCCCATGCGTTACAGCCTGCTGTTTGAACGTTTCTTAAACCCCGAACGTGTCAGCATGCCCGACTTTGATATTGACTTCTGCTATGAACGCAGGCAGGAAGTTATTGACTATGTTGTCCGTCAGTACGGTGCTGACCATGTAGCCCAGATCGCAACCTTCGGTACCATGGCGGCAAAAGGTGCCGTGCAGGACGTCGGACGCGTGCTCGGCATGTCCTTTGCAGATGTAAACGCGGTTAAAAAAGAGATTCCCGCAGAACTCGGTATGACCATCGAAAAAGCCTTGCAAAGTTCGCAGGATCTTAAAAAAATGTATGACACCAATCCCGATGTCAAAAAACTCATTGATGTTTCCATGCAGGTTGAGGGCATGCCCCGCAATACGGGTATGCATGCGGCGGGTGTTGTTATCTGCGACCGTCCCGTTGATGATTATGTTCCCTTGTTCAAATCGGGCGATTCCGTTGTTACGCAGTATTATAAAGGTTGGGTTGAAAAATTAGGTCTGTTAAAGATGGACTTCCTCGGTCTTCGTACACTGACCGTTATTGCCGATGCCGAAAAGATGATTCATAAACGTGAACCCGATTTTGATATCCGCAAAATTGATATTGACGATGAAGCGACCTATAAAATGCTCGGCGAAGGCGGTACGTTCGCCGTGTTCCAGTGCGAATCGGGCGGCATCCGATCCCTCATGATCAACATGCAGCCGCGAAATCTTGAAGATATCATCGCTGTTATTGCTCTGTACCGTCCCGGTCCCATGGATTTCATTCCCGCCTATCTCGAAAACCGTGCACATCCCGATAAAATCACATACCATTGCCCTGAACTGCAACCCATTCTCGACGTTACCTGCGGGGTTATCGTCTATCAGGAGCAGGTTATGCAGATTTTCCGTGAACTTGCAGGTTATTCACTCGGTGCGGCTGATATGGTGCGTCGTGCAGTTGCAAAAAAGCAGGCTGATGTGCTAGCCGAACAGCGTAAATATTTCCTGTACGGTTCGGACGGTACGGACGGCGGCTCCAAATGTGACGGCTGTCTGAAACGCGGTATTTCGGAAGATGCCGCCAATGCCATTTTTGATGACATGGCATCGTTTGCTTCTTACGCATTCAATAAGTCCCATTCCGCTGCTTATGCACTGGTTACTTTCCAGACGGCATATCTGCGTTGTCATTATCCTGCCGAATTCATGGCATCCATGCTTACAAGCGTGCTTTCCAATACCGACAAGGTGGTTGCATACATTGATGAGTGTGCAAACCTCGGTATTGAAGTATTGCCGCCGAGTGTCAATGAATCGGGCGAAAAGTTCACCGTTGTGGACGGGAATATCCGATTCGGTCTGTTGGCAATCAAAAACTTAGGCGCAGGCTTCATCAGTTTCCTCATTCAGGAACGCGAAGAAAACGGCCCGTTTTACAGTTATTATTCTTTCTGCAAACGTGTATATTGTAAGGAATTCAACCGCCGTTCTCTTGAAAACCTTATCAAGAGCGGTGCTTGCGATTGCTTCGGTCACAACCGCCGCCAGATGCTTCTGATGATCGACGATATTTTAGCATCTCTCGAAAGCGACAAAAAGTCCAAAATTGAAGGGCAGATCGGTTTCTTTGACTTAAGTGCAGACCTTGCACAGGCAAGCGAACCGCCCGTTCCCGATGTCAAGGAACTGCCCGAACGCGAACGACTGCAACTTGAAAAAGAAACCACGGGTATGTATATGTCGGGGCATCCCATGACCGAATATGCAACCCTTTCCAAAAAACTCGGAAGTGCAAAAACATCTTCGCTGATGGCTTCCGACCTCAACGACCCTGAAAGCCCTTATCATGACGGTGATAAAATCCGCATCCTGTGCTTGTTGTCCACCGTCCGTAAAAAAATTACAAAAAATGACACCACCATGGCATTTTTATCCATTGAAGATACGGCAGGATCGATCGAAGTTCTTGTATTTCCGAAGAAATACGAACAGTTTGCCGATCTTCTTGTGGAAGATACCGTTGTGCTGTTAACAGGGAAACTGTCTTTGCGTGATGACGAAGTGCCGAAACTCCTGCTTGAAGAAGTCGCATCCGTGGACGGCATGAAAGATGATGACGATCTGATTAAAAATTATCGTCTTCCGCCCATGGAATTCAAACCTTTGCAAAGAAGTCAGGGAAGTGCGGATGAACTTCCTCCGCCTCCACCCGTTGCAAGCAGTACCCCGTCTGCGGATTATGATGCAGACTACGGTTATGTACCGCCCGAAGATTACAACAATATTCCCGTACCCGATTACAATGAGGTGCCGCCCGCAGCCCCGCCTGCACCCGAAAAGCCGAAACCCGTGATGCGTGCGTTGCCGAAAAAGCAATTGCCTGCACCGCAGGTGTCCGTGACGCATGACAATGCGAAAAAAGGTTTGTTCCTGCGCGTTGCAAGCCGCAACGGTGAAGTGCTCAGTAAGGTAAAGAGTCTTTGCGGTATTTTTGCAGAAGACGGCACGCTGCCCGTTATCTTCTATTATGCGGATGAAAAACAATATGACTTTGCCAGCGGACTGTGTACCGAGTGGAATGAACCGCTTGCTTTCTGTCTTGCCACTTTATTGGGCGAAAAAAATGTCGCCGCAAGGCTGTAAAAGTCGCTTTTGTGTCAAATTGTGAAAATAAAGGACTGTTAAGTCTTGACAAAACAGTCAATTCGGACTATTATATATTGAACAAAAAATGTTATTATTCCTTCAGGAGGATCTACCCATGAAAACAATTGCCGTACTTACCAGCGGCGGCGACGCCCCCGGCATGAATGCTGCAATCCGTGCCGCAGTTCGCACAGGCTGTGAAAACAATGTAAAAATGCTCGGCATCCGCCGCGGATTCAAAGGCCTTATGGAAGGCGATATGTATGAAATGAATCTGCGCAGTGTTTCCGATATTATTCATCGCGGCGGTACTATGCTTTATTCCGCACGCAGCACCGAATTTGCTACCGAAGAAGGTATGGCAAAGGCTATCGAAGTATGTAAGGCAAACAACATTGAAGGTATCGTTGTCATCGGCGGCGACGGTTCTTTCAGAGGTGCAAGAGATCTCTCCGTCAGAGGTATCAACTGTGTCGGTGTTCCCGGAACGATCGACAATGACATCGCTTGCTCGGATTACACCATCGGTTATGACACTTGCCTTAACACCATTATGGATATGGTTGACCGCATCCGTGATACCACCGAATCGCATGACCGTTGCTCTGTTGTTGAAGTCATGGGCAGAAGAGCAGGTTTCCTGGCTCTGAATGCAGGTATTGCTGTCGGTGCCACCTCCATTCTCATTCCCGAAATTGAATTCAATATTGAACGTGATATTATTGATCGTATGCGCCGCACCATGAAGACTGACAAAAAGCACTTCATCATTGTTGTTGCGGAAGGCATTACCGAAAAACTCGAAGCCCAGGGTATCAATGGTGTCAATGCGCTTGCTAAGTACATTCAGCATACTCTCGGTGTTGAAAGCAGAGCAACCGTGCTTGGTCATGTACAGCGCGGCGGTTCACCCTCTGTCAAAGACCGTGTTGTCGGCAGCCAGATGGGCTCTTATGCAACACATCTTCTTCTCAACGGTGTCGGCAACCGTGTTGTCGCCATGAAGAAGGAAGATATCATCGATTATGATATCGTCGAAGCCCTCAATATGAAGAAAGCCATTGACCGCGAACTTTACAACACGGCAATGGAAATCTCCATCTGATTTTGTTTGTTAAATAAAGGTAATACCCGTAATACCCATGAGAAAACGGAATCCGTACTTGCGGATTCCGTTTTTGTGATTTTAACTGTTCTTTTCATAAATCTTCATAAGACCTTTCAGCAACAGATCTTCGTCGATAATGATTTCATTTTTACAAAGCGGGGCAATAACAGTGGAAAGTCCGCCTGTTGCAACAACCGTGCACTTTTCTTTGAGTTCATCGTTTATTCTTTCAATCAATCCGTCCAGCATACCTGCATTGCCGTAAAGCAAGCCGCTTTTTATGCAATCAACGGTGTTGCTTCCGATCACTTTTTTCGGTTTTTCAAAAGCAATTTTTGAAAGCTGGGAAGTTCTGCTGATGAGTGCATCGTGTGATACTGCAAGACCGGGAATAATCATACCGCCGATATACTGCTTGTCTGCATCAATAACCGAAACGGTGGTTGCCGTTCCCATGTCGATAATAATAAGCGGTGTTGTATATTCGCTGATGCCTGCCACAGCATCTACAACCAGGTCGGAACCGAGCTGGCTCGGATTGTCGATCATAATGCTCAAGCCCGTTTTGATGCCGGGGCCGATGATGAGGGATGTTATGTTGAGATATTTTTCGACAGCGGTTTTAACGGTATTTGTAACAGCAGGCACAACCGAAGAAATAATGGAGCCGGTAATGTCCTCCTTTTTAATATCGTTCATTTCAAATGCAGTTTTGATTGTTACCACATATTCAAGAACGGTGGCTGTGTGATTGGTAGAAAGTCTTTCACGGAAAATAATTTTTTTATCATCAAAACAACCGATTACTATATTTGTGTTTCCGATATCTATCGCAAGAATCATAACTATTACCTCATTTTAATTTTATTATTTTTGATTTATGAAGAACAGAACCGATTGAACCTGTTATAACCGTGCTTGCGAGAATTTCGAAAATTGCATTGATGCCGACAAAAGTGCAGATGAAAACAATCACATTTTTACCGCCCATCAATTCCTGTAAGTAAGTCGTGTTGCCGAACAGCAAAACCAAAGCCCCCATAAACAGCAGGGTGTTGAGAAATGCAGCAAGAAAGCCCGTAATAAAGCAAGAAATTTTTTCACCGATTCTTTTTACCATGAATTTGTGAAGCAGACCGATGATAAGCCCGTCGAGAACTCTCGGCACAAAGCGTTGCAGGAATGCAAGAATCGGATTCAGCTGAAACAACGCGGCACCCATCGCACTTACGCCACCAACTCCGATGCACTGCAGGAAACTTGTAATTCCGAAAACGGCTCCCATGGCTAACCCGCCTGTGGGGCCCAGTGCAATTGCCGCAATTCCGAGAGGAATCACATTCAGAGTGATAGCAAGAGGACCAATGTTGAGGTAGCCAAGCGGAGTAGTTGACATGATGATCATGATTGCCGTAAACAATGCAAGCAATACAAGTCTTGTAACTTTTTCGTTTGATTTAGTCATATGAAGACCTCCTGAAGTTGTTATTATTCTCAAATGAGATACAATACAACATCAGTATAACATATTTTTTTTGCTGTGTATATATCTTTTTTTTCAAATATATGCTATACTTTAAAAGCAAATTTAATTTTTTTTATAAAGGATTGAGATTATGCTGAATGGAAAAACCGTAGTGCTTGCTGTTACAGGCAGTATCGCCGCATACAAAATCGCAAATCTTGCAAGAATGTTGAAAAAACTGCATTGCAATGTGCAGGTTCTTATGACGCAGAATGCAACAAACTTTATAAATCCCATTACCTTTGAATCGCTGACGGGGCAGAAGTGTCTGATCGATACCTTTGATAGAAATTTTGAATTCAGTGTCGAACATGTAGCCCTTGCAAAAAGAGCAGATGTTGTGCTTGTGGCACCTGCTTCTGCCAATGTGATCGGTAAAATTGCAAACGGCCTTGCCGATGATATGCTTACCACGACCGTTATGGCTTGTCCTTGCAAGAAGATTGTTTCCCCTGCGATGAATCATAACATGTTCCACAATCCCATTGTCAAGGATAATATTGAAAAACTTAAAAAGTTCGGTTATGAAATCATTGAGCCTGACCACGGTATGCTTGCAAACGGAGATACGGGGGACGGCAGAATGCCGGACGAAAGTGTACTCCTTGAATATATCCTCAAAGAAATTGCTTTTAAAAAAGATCTTGCCGGTAAAAAAATCCTTATAACGGCAGGTGCAACCAGAGAAAGCATTGACCCTGTGCGCTTCATCACCAATCATTCAAGCGGCAAAATGGGCATTGCGTTGGCAAAGGCGGCAGTTTTAAGAGGTGCAGATGTGACTCTCGTGGCGGCACATACGGATGTTGCATTGCCGATGTTTGTGAAGACTGTCAAAGTAAAATCGGCAGAAGATATGTTCTGTGCGGTAACGGAAAATATGCATGCATATGATTGTATTATAAAGGCGGCTGCAGTTGCCGATTATACGCCTGTTACGGTTGCTGACGGTAAAATCAAAAAGACAGACAGCAATATGGCAATTGAACTTAAACGCACAAAGGACATTCTTGCCTATCTCGGCGAACACAAAAAAGACGGACAATTCATCTGTGGCTTTTCAATGGAAACCGACAATGTTCTTGAAAACTCAAGAAAGAAACTCACAAAGAAAAACTGTGATATGATTTGTGCCAATTCGCTCAGAACACAAGGTGCAGGCTTCGGCACGGATACAAACGTTATCACGCTGATAACAAAAGACGCAGAAACCGAACTTCCGATTCTTTCAAAACAGGAAGCCGCACACAGAATTTTAACAGAAATTTTCGGGACGGAAAATCATTGACAGGATATTTTTTGTACATTATGAGTATTGACAAGCCAAATTGTTTTTTTTATACTGTTTGTGAACAGATAAAAAGTAAGTGGAGGTTTTGGTTGTGAAAATCTTTAAAAAAGTTCTTTTTGTGATTGTGTCGATTGTTATTTTATCCCTTTGTGTTTCGTTTGTCAGTGCTGCCGACGGAGAAGTTACGGACCTTGGTGTTATTTTTGAAATCAATAATAAGCAGATCAGAGTTGCATTCCGTGAATCAAACGGAAAGTACTACCTTTTTATGCCGTCGGATGTGCCGATGACATCGCTTGTTCTTGATTTTAATGCAAAAGAGGCCGTTTTTCTTGACGGTAAACAAGTTCAGAGCGGCGATTTTGTTTCTTTTGAAGCAAGCGGAGAATATGTAATTTCATGCAACGGAAACGAAAAGGTTTTGTCTGTGTTTGCATCCGAGAATGTTGCATCTGTGCATATTACAACCAAATCCGGTTCTATGGCGGCAGTGCATGCTGATAAATCCCACAAAGAAGAGGCTGATATTGTCATTATAGATGATGGTGCGATTGTAACAGACAGTGCACTTTCTTATATCAAGGGAAGAGGCAATGCGACATGGGGATATGTAAAAAAACCGTATAATATCAAGTTTGACAAAAAGACAAGCTTGTTTGGCATGGATAAAGCAAAGAAATGGACATTGCTTGCCAATTATTATGATAAAACCATGTTGCGCAATGCAACTGCATTTGCACTTGCAGAGACGGCAGGGCTTGCATTTACATCGGAATATGTTTTCACGGATCTGTATATCAATGATGAGTATTACGGTAGCTACCTGCTGTGTGAGAGTGTTGAAGTCGGGGACGGTCGGGTGGAAATTGCAGATCTTGAGTCTGAAACGGAAGATGTCAATACGGATGATCTTGATTCTTTTTCTTTCGGCGGTGCACAGGTAACTGATTACACAAAATTGCAGGCAGGTACACAGAAATGGGTCAATATCCCTAATAATCCGGAGAATATCACCGGCGGTTATTTGCTTGAATATGAACTTGCAACCCGTTATCCGGAAGAAGTCAGCGGCTTTGTGACCGACAGAAAGCAACCCATTGTTCTCAAAGCACCGGAATATGCTTCGCAGGCACAGGTGCAATATATCAGTTCGTATTATCAGGAATTTGAAGATGCTGTATTTTCCGCAGACGGTTACAATGCTGCAGGAAAACATTACACGGAATACATTGATGTTGACTCCTTTGTGAAAATGTATGTTTTTCAGGAGTTTGTCAAAAATCTTGATGCCGGATTGACAAGTTTTTATATCTGTAAAGATGCGGACAGTGGTCTGTTCAGGGCTGCTCCCGTCTGGGATTTCGATAAAGCTCTCGGAAGCAGTGAGGCAAGATACGGCACAGATATCCGTTATCCGACAGGTTGGTGGGCAGGTGTGATTTACTATCAGGCGCAACACGCATTCGATGGTGCCATCCCCACAATTCTCAATGCACTTTATAAACAGGATGACTTTTTTGAGCTTGCTTGCCGTTATTGGAATGATGAGTTTTCACAATTGATCACCGCAACATATCTGAACAATATCGGACAACAGGCGAACGAACTGTTGCCGTCGGCAGTAATGAACTGCGTGCGTTGGAATTATTATGCAACGGATGCTTATGATGCAGTGGAATCGGCATATATGAATGAAACCAATGCGACACTGATTGACTTTATTGCGAACAGGAAAGCGTTTCTTGACAGCGGTTTTTCCGCATCGACTGTACGTGTCTTTTTTGATGCGAATGGTGCAAGTGGCTGTATGTTCAATGATAAAATTTTCAAAAACGGAGATTATATAACACTGCCTGCGTGCACATTTACTTTCCGTGATAAGATTTTTGACGGTTGGAGTACTTCTGAAGACGGCAGTGGCGGGAAATGGAGTGCGGGAGAACGTGTGCAGTTGAATTCCGAAAAAGAAACCTTCTACGCACTTTGGAAAGAAGTTGAACAAAATCCGGCATTGTCCGATTGTGATCATATTTGTCACAGTGACAGCGGATTTATGCGTTTTATATGGACAATCCTCAGTTTCTTTTACAGAATATTCCGCACAAATCAGTTCTGTGAATGCGGAGCACTGCACTATTGATGTGTGAAAAAATAATATTAACCATGCAAAAAACCGCAGACCATTCAAAACGATGGTCTGCGGTCATTTTGTTCACTTGTTTGTCAGTTACACTTTGCGGCAAGTTTGTTCATGTAGTCCCAACTTTCTTCCGTTGCCTTGAACGGGTCGTTGTCTACCCAATCAATGTCCTGCTCATAAACAATGTAGGGAATGCCGAGTTTTTGACAAGCCCTGTAGCAATCTTCCAGATTGACAAGACCCTGCCCTAAAGAACAGAACTTGCGCTCGCCGTCGGGCTTGATGTAATCCTTGAAATGCAGAACCTTGACTCTGCCTTTCATTTTTTCAAGATATTCGGCAGGGTTCACACCTGCATAGTGCATCCATGCCACATCGGGAATAAACCAGAACAGATCGGGGTCGGTTTCTTCCAGCAGAATATCCATGATGGTTTTTTCACCGTCCACTTTTTGGAATTCAAAATCGTGGTTGTGGTAGCAGAAGCGTTCACCCCTTGCACGCATGGCTTTGCCGATTTCTGTAGCCTTTGCAATGAATGCACGCACCGCTTCAGCCGATTCCCTTGCATCGCCGGGCATACCGCCGATGCCCATGCAGTCGCAGTCAATGAGTTTGTGCTCGTCGATCATTGCATCAAGGTCATTGAGCATTCTGTTGAAATCCTTGTGTGTGACACAAACATCCATGTCGTATTTTCTGACAATATCAGCCGTGGTTTGCGGAGCAATGGGGCCGATTCCCGAAATCTGAATCACACGGACGCCCATATTATGCAATCTTTTGAGTGTTGCATCAAAATCATCCGCATTCTGAATATGATCTCTGAGTGTGTACAGCTGAATGCCTAATTTAATATCTGTCATAAGAGAACCTCCGTTTAAATTTGCTATTTTCAGTATAGCATAATCAGCAAATATCGCAAGACTTTTTCATTGCTCTTTTCGTACAAAAAAAACAGACATTATTTGTATACTATTTTTAAAAAAAACTTTGACAAGATCAAAAGAAAATGGTAAAATACTCTTATTAAAGTAAAAGGAGTAAGAAAAATGAAAAAAGTTCTTTCTGTCATTTTAGCCCTTTGTCTTGTTCTGCCGTTTGCATTTGCTGTAACTGCAACGGAAAACACAGATGTACTGCAGTTTGATGAAAACGGCGAATTTGTGATTATGCACCTGTGCGACTGTCAGGACGGTTTCCCTGCAAGCGAAACCATGCTTGCCTTCATCCGCTACACCATTGCAAAGTATGATCCCGATATCGTTGTTCTCGGCGGCGACAACACCGTAGGCCCCAAAGAAACAAAGGCACAGGCCATTGAAGAACTGGTTACCCCCTTTGTTGAAAGTGAAACTTATTTTGCTGTCACCTTCGGCAATCACGACAATGAACAGGGTGTTGATAAGGAACAACTGTTGGAATACTATCAGCAGTACGGCGGTGAATATTGCTTGACTGTTGACATCGTTCCTGAACTGTTCGGTGTCGGCACTCACAATCTGCCCGTTCTCAGTTCCGACGGCAGTAAATATGCGTTCAACATCTGGACGTTTGACTCCAATACCTATGTTGAAGGCGGCGGTTATGACGCTGTTCATGAAGATCAAATCGAATGGTACAAGCAGACTGCCGCTGAACTTGCTGCAGCCAACGGCGGCGAAGTTGTTCCCGCAATGGCTTTCCAGCACATCATTGTCGGCGAAGCTTATCCCGCACTGTTCCAGCCCTACCCGGACGCACTTGCGGTGCCGGACATCACCAAGACCGTTGATGGGGTGACCTATTCTTTCACCCCGCAGTATGACCGCATCACAAGCGGTATCGTTATGGAATTTCCGTGCCCCGGTGAAATCAACTACGGTCAGTTTGATGCATTCCTTGCAGTCGGCGATGTGATTGCAACCTTCTCCGGTCATGATCATATCAATTCCTTTACCGTACCTTATAAGGGTATTGATATCGTCAACACTCCCGGTGCAACCTTCAATTCTTACGGTGATGATGCCAACCGCGGTTGCCGCATTCTGACCATCAACGAAAATGATCCCGAGAATTACAAGAATGAACTTGTCAGCATTTCGGATGTTATTCTCAGCGGTGAATCCGAAGAACTCAACGGCACAAAAGATGCTTCCATGATCAAAGCTTTGTTCGGCAAATTCTGTGCCATTATCATTGATGTTTTTGTCAAAGTTGTTGGCTTTATTCAGGGTATTGTATAAAACATTCTGAAAATAAAATGAGCGCTTGATGAGAAAATCACCAAGCGCTTTTTTCTTACTTACTTTTTCAATTTGTAAACAACTGCGGCAGTCGTGCCGATGAGTGCGGCTGCTGTTACACTCAACAGGGAATATTTGTATTTCTGCAAACCGTCCGCATCCAGCAAATATCTTAACTGTGCCCAAAATCCCGTACCCATAATATCATCATAGATCAGATGACAGGTTCTGAAGTTTTCGGGCTTATTTTCGTCAAATTCAAAAATACGCACACCGCGGTTTTTGACACCGTAACAACGTAAGGATGCACATGCTGTTTGAATCATACGAATCCCGTTCCATGTGCCGTCAAAGCAGTTTGTATGGTCATGACCTGCCACAATTGCCTTGATTGTGCCGTCCTCTTTAACCGCATCGAACAGACCTGTGTTCTTTTCGAGCATACACGGATATTCTCCGAGATCACCGCTTGCTAAATGCGGATTCAGGCGATAAAATTTCTTTTCTCCGGATTCACCGTATAAATGGTGATCAATGACACCGCCGACATGCGGGGGACATTCTTCAAGCAGATTTACTTGCTCGGGAAGCGGAATGTGGATAAAGAGCAGTCCCGGGATTGTACCTACGGTTTCTTTGGTCTTTTTGCTTATCTTTTTGAACCATGCAACGGCTTCTTCGGTTACATAAGAATAAGTTTTCTTTTCGGCTTTGTCCTGCCATGCAGAATCAAACAACCAAAAACGGAAAATCTCTTTTGCTTCGTCGGAAGAAAACAAGGGAATGTAGCAAGTTCCGACTTCGTGAATGTATTCTTTTTCGGTCGGCATCACGCAGTTGGGGTAACTGCTGTAAATTTCAGCTATTTCCTGCTTTGTAAGGCAGTTCATGTCATCGTGGTTGCCGAAAATATAAACAAACGGAATGCCTCTTTTTTCGAGAGGGGCGATGATATGATCAATGGCCTTGATCATCCGTCTTTTTTCACCCGCATCCGTTTTTACGGTATGGCGTGAACCGAAGCGGGCATCACGCAGATGATTACCGAGAACGTTATCTCCCGTAAAAACAACAAGGTCGGGTTTTACCTGATCATATACTTTATTAAGCATGGCGATCATGGTGTGATTTGCAAAAGAAAGATCCTGCGGATCACTGACCTGCATTACGGTCAGCTTGCCGTTTTTAAAATGTATCATAACATCAAATCGGGCGGTCAGAAGACCGCCCTTTTCCTTTACAGAGATTGAATGTCGCATTCGTTGATTTCACGAATGCCTTTATCGGAAAACAATGCTTCAGCCTTTGCGATATCATGTTCGTTGATGCGAAGAACAACATATGCATCCTTTTTGGAGTTGGAAATGAATGCATAGGTGTATTCAACAACGATGTCGGCATCGGCAAGAATACGAAGTACACCGGCAAGACCGCCGGGGGCATCGGGCACAGCAACAGCACAGATTTCCGTGATATTGACAACGCAATTCTTGTCGCGCAGAGCCTGTGCGGCTTTTTCGGTATCATTGACGATCAGACGAAGAATGCCGAAATCCTGTGTTTCTGCAATAGAAAGTGCACGCAGGTCAATGCTGTTGGCGGCAAGAATATCGGTGATATCAGCAAGTGCGCCGGATTTGTTTTCTACAAAGATGGAAAGTTGCTTGATTGCCATAATAATTTCCTCCTTAGCTTAATCGTGCAGTTTTCTGTTGTCGATGACGCGCTTTGCTTTGCCTTCAAAGCGCTGGATGGTGTTGGGTGCAACCAGCTTGACAGCAGCCTGGATACCGAGTAGCTCGCGGATTGCGACCTGCAGCTTCTTTTCATAGGAAGTGAGGGCAGCAGCCTTGTCACTGAAGATTTCGGGTGTGACTTCAACCTGTACTTCAAGTGTATCTGCATTGTTCACGCGGTCAACAATGAGCATATAGTTGGGAGCATAACCCTGTTCAAGAAGAACGGTTTCGATCTGTGACGGGAATACGTTGACACCGCGGATGATGAGCATATCGTCCGTTCTGCCGAGAATCTTGCTCATGCGGGCAAAGGTTCTGCCGCATTCGCATTTTTCACGGGTGACATAACCGAGGTCCTTGGTTCTGTAACGGATAACAGGGAAGGCTTCTTTTGTGATGCAGGTGAAAACAATTTCACCGATGGTGCCGTCGGGAACAGGTTCAAAGGTTTCGGGATCAAGCACTTCAATGATGAAATGGTCTTCGTTGACATGCATACCGCACTGATGCTCACAAGTGAAAGAAACGCCGGGGCCCATAACTTCTGTAAGGCCGTAAATATCATAAGCCTTGATTTTCAGTTTATCTTCGATATACTGACGCATTTCTTCCGTCCAGGGTTCTGCACCGAAAATACCTGCTTTCAGCGGCAGTTTTGCGGCATCAATGCCTGCCTGTTCAACCGCTTCCGCAATGGTCATTGCATACGATGGGGTGCAGCAAAGAATGGTCGAGCCGAAGTCTTCAAGGATGGTAACCTGTCTTTTTGTCTGACCGGCAGAAACAGGGATGGCCGTTGCACCAATCTGCTGTGCACCGTAGTGCAGGCCGAAACCACCGGTAAAAAGACCGTAACCGTAAGAAACATGCACAAAATCGGTTTCATCTGCACCTGCTGCCACAAGAGCTCTTGCACAGATTTCACCCCAGGTGTGAACGTCCTTTTCGGTGTAGCCGACAACAACCTGTTTGCCGGTGGTTCCGCTTGAAGCGTGCAGTTCCACCACTTCATTCATGGGAACGGCAAACATTCCGTAAGGATAGGTGTCACGAAGATCCTGCTTGGTTGTGAAGGGAAGTTTTGTAATGTCTTTGATGCTTTTGATGTCTTCGGGTTTAACACCGGCTTCGTCCATGCGTTGACGGTACATGGGAACTTTTTCATATACTCTCTTGACCGTTGCAATAAGACGTTCGCTTTGAAGAGAATCGAGCGTTTCGCGTGAAGCGGTTTCGATCTCCTCCTGCCAATACTTCATTTTCATAGTAACCATTCCTTTATATAAAAATTGATTATGCGTTAAAGCCGAGTGCAAATGCTTTTTTGTTCAGTTCCACAAATTTGGGAGCGACAAGATGCTCAATCTGTGCGATCCACTTGTCATATTCAATGTGAAAATATTTTGCAAGTCTGCCCATCAGAACGATGTTGACCGCTTTGGAAGAACCTGCTTCGTTTGCAAGCGACAGTGCATCCAATCCGTCCACAAAAGCACCTTGTGCGGTGATCTCATCGAGAATATCATGCGGATAAACGGCCGCACCCGTAATGACGGGCATGGGATCAATTTCCTGTGTATTCACAATGATTTTGCCGTCTTTTTTCAGGCATTTTGCCCAACGCGCTGCTTCGAGCTTTTCAAAAGAAATAATGAAATCTGCTTCACCTTCTTCAATGATGGGGGAAGCAACTCTGTCGCCGAAACGGACATAAGTAACCACGGAACCGCCGCGCTGGCTCATGCCGTGCACTTCGGAAACTTTAACGTCATAGCCTTCGTTTACAAGAAGATTACCGAGTACACGGCTTGCGAGAAGCGAACCCTGTCCGCCGACACCGACGATCATAATGCTGGTTGTATTCATTTTTGTAACCTCCTTATTCGATCGCGCCGAAAGCGCAAAGTTGTTCGCAGACACCGCAACCGACACAGAGTGTGTCATCAATGTGTGCTTTGCCGTCTACCATGCTGATAGCGGGACAACCGATCTTCATGCACATTTTGCAGGAACGGCATTTGTCTGTGTCAATTTTTACGGGCGGTTTTGCCTTGACTGATTTAAGCAATACACAGGGACGTCTGGAAATAATGACGGACGGTTCGTCTGCGGCAAGTTCTTCTTTAATTGCCGTATCACAGGCTTTCAGGTCATAAGGATCCACCACGCGGACACGCTTGATGCCGACAGCGCGGCAGAGGGCTTCGAGATCGATCTTTGCGGCAGGATCGCCCTTGATATTGTAACCTGTGGTGGGGTTTTGTTGATGTCCTGTCATACCCGTAATGGAGTTGTCGAGAATAATAACAAGAGAGTGGGAGTCATTATAAGCGATGTTGACAAGCCCCGTAATGCCCGAATGCATGAAAGTGGAGTCGCCGATGACGGCACAAGTCTTCATTTCATCGTTGCCGAGAGCCTTGTTAAAGCCGTGCAGTCCTGAAACGGATGCACCCATGCAAAGAACGGCATCAAGTGCATCAAGCGGTTTCTGTGCACCGAGGGTATAACAACCGATATCACCCATAACGGTGACTTTATTTTTGGAAAGCGTATAGAACAGACCTCTGTGCGGACAGCCTGCACACATGACGGGCGGACGTACGGGAATTGCAGATTCGGGAGTAAAGCCCGTCTTTTCTTCAAGTCCGAACACTTTGGCAATGCTTTTCTGAGAGTATTCACCGAGCGGGGTGAACAAGTCTTTGCCTTCGCAGGCAAGACCGAGATTGCGGCAATGGGTTTCGATGATGCCGTCAAGTTCTTCAATCACAACAAGACGGTTAACCTTTGCGGCAAATTCAGTAATCAGTTTTACGGGCAGGGGATTGACAAGACCGAGTTTCAGCACGCTTACGCTGTCGCCGAAAATTTCTTTGACATACTGATAGCAAGTGCCCGATGTGATGATGCCGAGTTCTGTGCCGCCCATTTCAACCTTGTTGAAAGGACAATTTTCCGCAAATGCAATCAGCTTTTGTGTGCGTTCTTCAACAACAGGATGACGCTGTTTTGCATTGGCCGGCATCATGATGTTTTTGCCCGCCTGCTTTGTGTATGCAATGCGGCCTTTTTCTTCACGCTCACCCAGATCAACAATGCTCTGCGAGTGGGCGATTCTCGTGCACATTCTCAAAATAACGGGCGTGTCGAACTGCTCGGAAAGGTCGAATGCGGCCTTTGCAAATGCAAGGCTTTCTGCGGAATCGGCAGGCTCAAGCATCGGTACTTTTGCGGCAATTGCATAGTGACGGGAATCCTGCTCGTTCTGCGAAGAATGCATGCCCGGATCATCGGCAACGCAAATGAGTAATCCGCCGTTGACACCCGTGTATGAAAGGGTGAAAAGCGGGTCAGCAGCAACGTTCAGACCGACGTGCTTCATGGCACAAGCAGATCGAACACCTGCAAGGGATGCACCGAAGGCGGCTTCCATTGCAACCTTTTCGTTCGGAGCCCATTCACAGTGCATTTCGTCATATTTTGCGGCAAATTCCGTGATTTCCGTGGACGGAGTGCCGGGGTAACTGGAAACAACTTTCACACCGGCTTCATAAATACCTCTGGCAACAGCTTCGTTGCCGATCATCAGTTTTTTCATCGCATATCCTCTTTTTATGTATTTCACGTCTTTAAATTATAAATTTATTATTACAAAAAGTCAACAAAGAAGTTTTTGAATCGAAATGCAATTATTGGTTTTCAGCCATTGCTTTCAAACGCTCAACTGCTTGTTCACGCATCTTATATTTCAGGATCTTACCTGCCACATTCATTGGGAAATCGTTCATGAAATGCACATAACGGGGCACTTTGTGTTTTGCCATGTGTGCATCAACAAACTTTTTCATTTCGTCTTCGGTGCAGGTTTCACCTTTTTTCAGAATCACACAAGCCATGATTTCTTCACCGAAACGCGGGTCGGGAATGCCGATAACCTGCACATCATGTACCTTGGGATTGGTGAGAATCAGTTCTTCGATTTCTCTGGGATAAATATTTTCACCGCCGCGGATGATCATATCCTTGAGTCTGCCTGTAACTTTATAATAGCCTCTTTCGTCGCGACAGCACAGGTCACCTGAATGCAGCCAGCCATCTTTGTCAATGGCTTCGGCTGTTGCTTTGGGCATTTTGTAATAACCCTTCATGACATTGTAGCCTCTGACGACAAATTCACCGTTGACACCGTCGGGTACATCTTCACCCGTTGCGGGGTCAATATTTTTGCATTCGATGTAGGGGAATGCCTTACCGACCGTTTCAACACGGTCATCAAGCGATTCCATGACTTCACCCATGGTGCAACCGGGGGAGGCTTCCGTAAGACCGTAAACGCTGAGAATGCCCGTCATATTCATTTCGGCAGCCGCCTTACGCATCAGTTCGGGAGGACAGTTTGCACCTGCCATGATACCCGTACGCATGTAAGAGAAATCGGTTTTTGCAAAATCGGGATGCGTGAACATCAGGTTGAACATCGTCGGCACACCGTGGAAAACGGTGATTCTTTCGTTGTTGATGCACGCAAGTGAAGATTTCGGGGAAAAATAGGGAATAGGCATCATGGTAACACCGTGTGTGACGGATGCGGTCATGGCAAGAACCATACCGAAGCAGTGGACCATAGGAACCTGTATCATCATGCGGTCGGCAGTGGACAGATCCATACGGTCGCCGATGCACTTACCGTCATTGATGATGTTATAATGGGTCAGCATAACACCCTTGGGGAATCCTGTTGTACCCGATGTGTACTGCATGTTGCATACATCGTGAATATCCGTTGCGGCGGCAAGGCGGTTGACTTCATCCTGACTGACGAGGTCAGCTCTTGCCAGGGCTTCGTTCCATTCCAGACATCCTTTCATGCGGAAACCAATCGTGATAACATTACGAAGGAAAGGAAGTCTTGCCGAGTGCATTTTTTCACCGGGTTTTAAGTTTTCAAGCTCGGGACACAGTTCCTGAATGATTTCTTTGTAGTTGGAATCCTTGAAACCGTCAATCATGATCAGCGTATGTGTGTCAGACTGACGCAGAATGTATTCCGCTTCGTGGATCTTGTATGCGGTGTTCATCGGAATCAGAACCGCTCCGATCTTGGTGACAGCCCAGAAAGCAATGTACCACTGCGGCAGGTTGGTTGCCCAGGCTGTAACATGCGTGCCGGGTTTGACACCCATGGAAATCAGCACACGGCAGAATTCATCCACATCGTCGCGGAACTGTGCATAGGTTCTTGTATAGTCAAGGGTCGTGAATTTAAACATATACTGGTCGGGGAATTCTTCGACCATCTTGTCAAGCAATTGCGGGAATGTGATATTGACAAGCGATTCCTTTTTCCACACAAACTTGCCCGTGTGTGCCATGTTGTCGTACAGATGACTCTTGGTTTTGCGTTCTTGTTCAAACATGCTCATGTAGCTGACAAAGTGCGAGAAAATAACGGATGGATCCTGCAGATCGGGCATCCATTCGGGATCCCATTCGAGGGAAATGAAGCCGGCATAATTCAGTGTGCGCAGTGCATTGTGGATCTCATCAACAGGCAGCGTACCTTCGCCTATAAGGCAATATTGCAAGCCGCTTTCCGTTTCTTCGGAATCCTTGAAATGAACATGCTTAATGTATGCACCTAAGTTTGTAACGGTCTGATCCGGGGCTTCTTTTGCATCTCTGTATGTGTGGTGCACATCCCACAGAACAGCAAGATTGTCACAGGCAAAGCGGTTGAGCACATTACACAGCTTCTTTGTGTCGGAATAAATACCCGCTGTTTCCATGAGCAGTGTGATGTTTTCATCTTCTGCCATGGGAACCGCTTTTGTAAGATAATTGAATACGGCTTCATCCACGCATTCATCGTTATCAACTGCGGGTGCATGAATGCGGATGTAAGGTACTTTCAAAGCCTTTGCATATGTAATACAAGAGGCGGTTTCGGTTATATTTTCTTCGAGTTTTTCTGCATTACCAATGTCGCAAAGTGCATCAATACAGGGGATGCAGAGCTTGTTTTCAATCAAATTGCGAACAGTTGCTGCGGCCATTTCCAGATTTGCAGGCCCTGTTTTTTCGCTGAATTCGGGTGCGTTTATGTTGTGGATTTCAATGCCGGTAAAACCTGCTTCCACGGCATTTGAAATAAAATCCTGCCATGTTGTGTTATTCCAGCCCTTTGTTGAAAAAGAAAGCTTCATCAGTTTTTCTCCTCTTCATAAACGATTTTGTTGAGTGCATTAAGATAAGCACGGATGGATGCACCGACGATATCGGTGGAAATGCCGTTGCCGGAATACAGTTTACCGTTTGCACGCAGGCGGATGATGGCATTGCCGACGGAATCTCTGCCTTCGGTAATGGAGCGGATACGGAAATCGTCTAGTTCATAGTGTACGCCGATGATCTGCTCAATTGCCATAAATGCCGCATCAATCGGGCCGTCCCCCATGCTGATTCCGTGCAGAATGGTTCCGTTTTTCTCTATTTCGATTGTTGCAGAGGAAATGATATCACTGCCCGAGTTACTTACATAGCTCTTCATGCGGTAAACGGGAGGTACCTGCATGGCGGCAGAAGCCACAATGGCATCGAGTTCTTTCAGGGATACGTTTTTCTTTGCGGCAACGGTTTTGAATGCTTCAAAAACTTTTGCATTGTCATCGTCGGAAAGGTCATAGCCGAGTTTTTTGACGGCTTTTGCAACAGTTGCCGCATCGTCGGATTTTGTAAGCAGAACTCCGTTTGCAAAAATATCGTTTTCTTCCGCTTTGGAGAGTTGTTCCTGCCTGTGGCGAATGAAATTGATGATCTGCGTTTCAATTCTCTGCAAGCCTGTGTGGTCAAGCCCGCTGGTGACGGCACAGGAATCGCCTCTTAATCTGAATAATTGTGCAATGCTCGACAGGGCAGGAGCATCAAAACCTGCAACGGCAGTCTGAATTTCATCGGCACCTGCTCGAATGCTTGCGGCTGTGCAGGCACAAGCCATATCCATTGCATTGGAACAACGAACACCGAGTGCAATACCTGCGGGTATGTCAAGGTTTGTAATAAACACGGCAAATTCGTCAGACATCATCGTGCCTGCAGTGTCGCAGATGGTGATTGTTTTTGCACCTGCTGCAACGGCTTTTTCAATGGCGGCAGAAAGAAAATCGGGTTCACTGCGGGTCGCATCTTCCGCAACAAATTCAACATCATTGCAAAGGGAAGCACATTTTGCAACGAGTTCACCGATCATTTCCAACACGGCACTGCTTTTTTTGTGGCAGAAATATTCCATCTGTACGGGGGAAACCGGCACACAGACCTGCAATCTTGCCTTTGCGGCATTTCTCAGTGAACTCCATGCAAGGTCGATTTCTTGTGCAGAATGACCCACAGGAAGCACAACGCAAGCCTTGCGAATGACCGCGCTGACGGTTTTGACAAGAAGTGTATCTGTTTTTACATCATAAATTTCAGGCAGTTCAATGTAATCAACACCCGCTTTTTCCAGTAGCTTTGCAATTTCCGTTTTTTCACGGAAAGTAAGGCTTATGTCCCTTTTGCGGGAAGCAGCTTTGAGTGTTTCATCTGCAATTCTGATTCTTTTCATCTGTTTGAACTCCTTTTTGAATAAAAATAAAACCCCTGAGGATAAAAACCTCAGGGACGAATAAAAATCCGCGGTACCACCCTAATTACCGTTTACAACGGTCACTTTACAGGCTCAGTCAAGCCTTTTGCCATGATAACGGGGCGATCCGCAATTCCTTATGCACTCCGTGGGAGGGTTAGGGAATTGAGCTCCGGAACGAGACCGGTTCAGTACTTCAATGTTGACTTGCAGCACCCGTCAACTCTCTGAAAAATCCGTACTGACCGTAATTCCTTCACAGCCTTTATTTATTGGTGGAATTATATCACACCGACTTTGCAAAGTCAAGTATTTTTTCTTGACATTTTTAAATATATATGCTATCATCCATGATATTATGGAATATGTATGCGCGCATATTTGTAACGATATGGAGCGCTTTTTTGGAGGTAGTATGTACAACAAAGTGTCAACCGAACTCAACTTTGTTGAGCGCGAAAAACAAACGGAAAAATTCTGGCGTGAAAATGACATTTTCCGCAAGAGTACAGAAATGAGAAAAGGTTGCGGCTCTTATGTGTTCTATGACGGTCCCCCGACTGCAAACGGCAAGCCGCATATCGGCCATGTGCTGACCCGTGTTATCAAAGATATGATCCCGCGTTATCACACCATGAAGGGTGCTATGGTACCGCGTAAAGCAGGTTGGGATACCCACGGACTGCCCGTTGAACTTGAAGTTGAAAAACTGCTCGGCATCGACGGCAAAGAACAGATTGAAAACTACGGCATTGCCCCTTTCATTGAAAAATGTAAGGAAAGTGTCTGGAAATACAAAGGCATGTGGGAAGATTTCTCGGGAACCGTCGGTTTCTGGGCAGACATGGATAATCCTTATGTAACCTATCACGATTCCTACATTGAATCCGAATGGTGGGCACTTCGTCAGATCTGGGATAAGGGGCTTCTTTACAAGGGCTTCAAGGTCGTCCCTTATTGCCCTCGTTGCGGCACTCCGCTGTCTTCGCACGAAGTGGCACAGGGATATAAGGATGTCAAAGAACGTTCTGCCATTGTCCGTTTCAAGGTCATGGATGAAGATGCTTACATTCTTGCATGGACAACCACTCCCTGGACCCTGCCGTCCAACGTTGCACTTTGCGTACATCCCGAATATGATTATGTCAAAATTCGTAACGGCGAGTTTGTTTACTATCTTGCAGAAGGACTTCTGAGTGTCATCGACGGTGACTATGAAATCCTTGAACGCATGAAGGGTAAAGATCTTGAATACAAGAAGTACATGCCTCTGTTTGATTTTATCGACCGACGTGACGATGCTTATTTTGTCTGCTGTGATGAATATGTTACACTGACAGACGGTACGGGTGTTGTTCATCTTGCTCCCGCATTCGGTGAAGACGATAACCGTGTCGGCAGACGCTACAAACTGCCCTTTGTGCAGCTTGTTGATGCCAAGGGCTGTATGACAAAAGAAACCCCGTGGGAGGGTATGTTCTGCAAGGATGCAGACAAGCAGGTTCTTATTTACCTTGAAACCGTCGGCAGATTGTTCTCTGCTCCCGTTTTTGAACACAGTTATCCGCATTGCTGGCGTTGTGACACTCCTCTTATCTATTATGCCCGTGAAAGCTGGTACATTGAAATGTCTGCTGTCAGAGACCGTCTGATTGCAAACAACAAGACCATCAACTGGATTCCCGAAAGCATCGGCACGGGACGTTTCGGTGACTGGCTTGAAAATGTTCAGGACTGGGCACTTTCCAGAAACCGCTACTGGGGTACTCCGCTTAACATCTGGGAATGCGGTTGCGGTCACAGACATTGCATCGGCAGCGTGGAAGAACTCAAGTCCATGTCCGATAACTGCCCTGACAACATTGAACTGCACCGTCCTTATATTGATGCTGTTACCATCCGTTGCCCCGAATGCGGAAAAGAAATGAAACGTGTTCCCGAAGTTATTGACTGTTGGTTTGACTCGGGTGCCATGCCCTTTGCACAGCATCATTATCCGTTTGAAAATAAAGACCTGTTTGAACAGCAGTTCCCGGCAGACTTTATTTCCGAAGCCGTTGACCAGACAAGAGGCTGGTTCTATTCGCTTCTTGCCATTTCCACCTTGCTGTTTGACAAAGCACCTTATAAGAATGTTATCGTTCTCGGACTTGTGCAGGATGAAAACGGTCAGAAGATGTCCAAATCCAAGGGCAATGCCGTTGACCCGTTTGATGCACTTGAAAAATTCGGTGCAGATGCTATCCGTTGGTATTTCTACACCAACTCTGCTCCGTGGCTTCCGAACCGCTTCTATGACAAGGCGGTTCTCGAAGGACAGAGAAAGTTCATGGGCACGCTCTGGAATACCTATGCTTTTTATGTGCTTTATGCCAATATTGACAAGTTCGATCCGTCCAAGTATGAACTTGATCTTTCCAAACTGAGTGTTATTGACAAATGGCTGTTGTCCAGACTTAACTCTACCGTTGCAGAAGTTGACAAACAGCTTGGAAACTATGCAATTCCCGAAGCCGCCCGTGCACTCGACAGCTTTGTGGATGAAATGAGTAACTGGTATGTCCGCCGTTGCCGCGAGCGTTTCTGGTCCAAGGAAATGACACAGGACAAGATCAATGCTTATATGACCCTTTACACCGCACTTGTTACCATCAGCAAGGCGGCGGCTCCCATGATTCCGTTCATGACCGAAGAAATCTACCGCAATCTTGTCTGCAACATTTATAATGATGCTCCCGAAAGCATCCATCTCTGCGACTTCCCGACGGTGGATGAAAAGTTCATCGACAAAGATCTCGAAAAAGCAATGGATCTCGTTCTGCAGATCGTTGTGCTCGGCAGAAGTGCAAGAAACGGTGCGAACCGCAAGAACAGACAGCCTTTGGCCCTGCTTTCCGTTGCCTGCAACGAAACCCTCGATGAAACCTATCTTGAAATCATCCGTGATGAACTCAATGTCAAGACTGTTGAATTCATCGACGATGCTGACGGATTGCTGACTTATGTCTTCAAGCCACAGCTCAAGACCGTTGGTCCGAAATACGGCAGACAACTCAACGACATCCGCAATGCTCTTGCAACTATTGACGGCAATGCCGCAAAGCGTGAACTTGATGCCAACGGTATGATCGTTCTGGATTTGTCAAGCGGTAAGGTCGAACTGACCGTGGATGATCTTCTTATTTCCTGCTCACAGAAGGAAGGCACTTTCTCGCTGTCCGATAATGGTGTCACCGTTTCTCTTGATACCAATCTGACCGATGCACTCATCGAAGAAGGTCATGTCAATGAAATCATCAGCAAGGTGCAGACTATGCGTAAAGAAGCAGGTTTTGAAGTGACCGATCATATCAAGGTTACATTCTCTGCAAATGAAAGCATGACCGCACTGCTTCTTGCCAACACCGACCGCATTGCAAAGGTTGCTCTTGCCGATTCCGTAGCCAATGCACAGCCTGCAGGCTATGTCAAGGCCTGGGATATCAACGGCGAAGAAATCAACTTCGGCGTAGAAAAAATCTAAATTCAAAAAGGGGATGTGCTGAACATCCCCTTGCTTTTTAGGAGGAAACTATGGCTGATTTTACACCTGTATTGAGAATGATCGTTACAAGTGATATTCATATTCAGAAGGATGATTATCAGATTGAACGTTACAGAAAAGGCATGAAATTTGCTTATGAATATGCAAAATCACAGCCTTATAATATAATCGATGCTTTTTTTGCAGTCGGTGACTTTGCAAACAGCGGCTCCGAATGGGAGATGCTGACCTTCCGCGATCTGATGGATGAATGTCTTTCTCCCGAAACCGAACGCACGCTCATGCTTGCAAGCCACGAATTCAAGACTGACGGTCAGCAGGGTGCTTATGACAGACTCCATACTATTTATAATATGGAACCCGACACACACAAGATTTTCAAAGGATTTCATTGTATTTCCGTTTCCACCGAGGATGGCTGCCGTTTCAGAGAAGGAAAGCAGAACTGGCTGCGTGAGGAACTGAAAAAAGCGGCTGCAGACGATCCGAAAAAGCCCATCTTTGTGTTCCAGCATCCGCATATCACCGATACCGTTGCAGGTTCCATCAACTGGGGTGAGGATGACCTGACCGCTATTATGATGGACTATCCGCAGATCATCGACTTTTCCGGACATTCCCATGCTCCCGTCAATGACCCGAGAAGCATTCATCAGCGCCATTTCACCTGCCTCGGCACCGGTTCGTTCAGTTATTTTGAACTCGATGAGTTCGACAAAATTTACGGCACCGTACCGCCCGATTGCGATGAGCAGGCACAGTTTCTCATTGTGGAAGTCAATGCAGAAGGTGCCGTGCTTGTCAAGGCAATGGATGTGCTGACCGGCAATTTCTTCCCGTGTGACCGCCTGATTGAAACACCTTGGGAACCGACTTCATTTGTTTATACGGATGACCGTTATAAAACAACCGTAAAACCGTATTTTGCAGATGCTGCAAAGGTGGAATACGAAAAAACGGAAGACGGTCTTTGCATCCGCTTCACGCAGGCAAAGATCGACGAAGACATGGTGGATGATTACATCATCCGTCTGCGCAATAAAAAAGACGGCACTGTCGAAAAACAGGCCGCCGTTTGGTCGCATTACTATTTATATACCATGCCCGAAACCTGCTCGGTCACATTCAAAGATGTGCAGGCAGGCGAGTATGTGGCTGAAATCTTCGCACAGGGCTTCTGGAAAAACAGAAGTGAAAAGCCCTTGACAGCAGAAATTACGGTTGATTGAAAAATGAAATAATTTCTTCTTGGGTGGCTTTGAATGAGCCTTGAATCATGGTCGGCTGACCGCCGCCTCTGCCGTTGAGTGCCGCATTGATTTCCTTTGATTTTTCACGCAGATTGATGGTTGCCGAGCCGATGATGTAGGAATACCCCGTTTCGTCATTGCCGCTGCAAACGCACATCATCTGACCGCACTTTTCAATGCATAGATTGCAAAGAGAGCGCATATCGTCAGCCTTTGCATCCTGCACAAACAAAACAACCGAACCGTCCGTTTGTTTGACTCCGTCTGCAAGCTGACGGTTTATTTTTGTCTGCAATGCGGTGATTTCTCTTTTGAGCGATACTATATCCTCCTGCAATTTTTCCACACCCTGCGGTGTTTCGACTGCTCTTGCGGAGAGTAGGGCAGAAACTTTGCGATTGCAGTTGTAATGTGTGCGCAGATGTTCAAAAGCATCCAATCCGCACACAAGTGTAATGCGTGTACCGCCCCTGTGGGGCATGCAATCCAGGATTTTCAGAATGCCCACTTCGCCTGTCATTTCCACATGCGGTGCACAACAGGCACAAAGATCCACACCTTCAATTTCAACAAGTCGAACATCTTCCGTCAGTTCCAGTTTGGAACGGTAGTCAAGATTTGCAAGCTCTTCTGCGGTCGGAAAAATGCAGTTCACATTTACATTTTTTGCAATGACACGGTTGCATTCATCTTCGATCTCTTTGAGTTGTTCCGCATTCAGAATACCGTCAAAATCCACCGTCATGCAATCGTCTGCCATGTGAAAGCCGACATTTGTGTAGCCATACGCATTGTGTACCACACCCGAAAAAATGTGCTCACCGGTGTGGTTCTGCATTCTGCGAAAACGCTGTTCCTCGTTGAGTGCACCGTGTACCGTGGTGCCTGCAGTGAGCGGCTTGTCGGTCGTGTGGATGATCATGCCGTTTTTCTCCTGCACATCCAGCACATTTGCGTCGTCAATCGTTCCGGTGTCAGCCTTCTGTCCGCCGCCTTCGGGGAAGAATGCGGTCTTATCAAGAACGCATAAAAAACGGTCTCCGGCTGTTTCGCAGGACAGCACGGTTGCACAGAATGTATATAATTTACTGTTTTTATAATAAAGTTTTTCTGTCATTGTTTTCACCTGTTGACATAAAAAGTTTTTTGCGTTAAAATAGTGCACGGTGATATGAATGAGAATGAGAAGAATCAAAAATCATGACGAACGCAAACTCTCTTGCCTTTCCAGAATGCTTTATGTGGAAAAGACGGACGAGGATTACAGAGAGATCGTCAAAAGAAAAGAATTACTTGATTACAAGGCCATTTTCGGCAATGATAATCCCGTTGAAATGGAAATCGGTTGCGGCAAGGGCCGATTTGTGCTTGAACTTGCAAAACGCAATCCCGATATCAACTACATTGCAGTCGAAGTCAACAGTAATGTCATCATCGAAGCCTGCGAATCTGTCATGGAAGAAAACGTTCCGAACATATACTTCATGCGATGCGGTGCGGAACTGCTTGAAAAGTACATTCCTGCCGGCAGTATTCATCGCATTTATCTGAATCATTCCTGCCCATTTCCGAAAAACCGTTACGAAAACCGCAGACTTACGAATCTCAAATTCATGCCGATTTATTCGCATTGCCTTGTCGCAAACGGCGAAATTCATCAAAAGACGGACAATATGCACTTCTTTGAATATTCCATTGAGCAGTTTTCCGCTTACGGTGTAAAACTCAAAAACATCTCACTCGATTTGCACAATTCAGAATTTGAAGGCAACATCATTACCGAATATGAAGCCAAGTTCCTGCGTAAGAATATGCCGATTTACCGCTTGGAAGCGGTTTTCAATCATAACACCTGAAAAATATAAAATTTTAAGTACGAGGTCTCCGGTACACCCCACAGAATGGGATGATCGGGGGCCTGTTGTCTTGCTTCGACCTGTAAAAGCGAAACCCCTGCATCGTGTGCGGCATCTCTGAGCATTTTGCAGAACAGATCTTCGGGCATAAAATGCGAGCAAGAGCAGGTTGCAAGGAAGCCGCCGCGGGGAAGCAGGTGCATGGCTCGGCGGTTGATTTCTTTGTATCCTCTGTATGCACTCTGTACGGTCGAGCCGCTTTTTGTGAATGCCGGAGGGTCGAGAATAATATAATCAAACGGTTTTTTGTGTTCATTGTCAAGGGCGGTCAGGAAGTCAAATACATCCACCGTCTTTGTCTGCATATTGGTGAATCCGTTCAGGGCAATGTTTCTGTTTGCCGTCTGAATTGCATCAGCCGAAATGTCGAGAGCCGTCACACTATTAGCACCGGCTTTTGCACAGTTCAAAGCAAAAGAACCCGTATGCGTAAAGCAATCAAGCACATTTTTACCCGGGGCGATTCTGGAGGCGGCAAGACGGTTGTATTTTTGGTCAAGGAAAAATCCCGTTTTTTGTCCGTTTTCAAAGTCAACCTCATACAGAACGCCGTTTTCATTGATGATAACTTTGTTGTCTTCCTTTGTGCCGAGGTCGTCAGCTTCCACATACCCTTTGCCGAGAGTGAGTCCCTCTTTTTCACGCACGGCAACGTCATTTCTTTCAAAAATGGCAGAAACAGTAAAGCCTGCATTGCACAGTTCAGTTTTTAAGGCATTGAAAAGGATCGGTTTTCTCAATTCCATGCCGTATGACATGGTCTGTGTCACAAGCACATCCCCGAACTTATCGCAAATAAAGCCGGGAAGTCCGTCGGAATCTCCGAAAATAACACGAAAACAATCCGTATCATTTCCCATAACAGACAGTCTGTATTGCAATGCATAGCGGACTCTGCGTGTGAAAAACGCTTCATCAAAGCGGTCGTTTGCATTTTTGGACAGAATACGGACTAAAATTTTGGAGTTGTCGTTGTACAGCCCCGAACCGAGATAGGTGCCTTTTTCGGTAACTGCATCCACAATATCTCCGTTTTTGACATCGCCGAAAACAGAAATTGTATCAGAGCCGTAAATCCATGGATGCCCGTTCTGCACTTGCAGAGCCCCTTTTTTGCTGACGGTCACCACCGGGTAGTTTCTGTTGTTTTTCATTTCTGTCCGACCGCCTGTCTGCTGCCTGTCACGGAAGCCTGTGCCGTTAATGTGCCTTCATCATCCGTAATATCAATGCGATAGAAGCAGATATTGCGTCCGATTTTCAGCGGAACGGCAGTTGCGTGCAGGGTGCCGTTGCGGGTTGCACGCAAGAATGTAATATTACACTCAAAAGACATGGCGATATATTCGCCTGAATTGTTTGCGGCCGCAGCAAAACATAAATCGGCAAGTGTAAAGATAGCACCGCCCATCACCGTGCCGTAAGCATTCAGGTGGTGAGGCTTTACCTGCATGGAACAAACGGCGGTATCGGGACCGATTTCATCAATGACAATACCCGTCTGTTCGGTTGCATAGCGGTCCTTTTCCATAATCATTCTTACTTGTTCAAGAGTCAGCATATCTTTTTACCTCATTGAAAGAAAGCGTCGCAAAAGCGGCGCTTTCGGTCTGTTTATTCGCAGTAGTTGTAGCCGTATTCAATACCTTTCAGGTTACCTTCAATCAGATGCTGCTTAGTGGGCGGAACGATCTTTTCAATAACCTTTTCGGCAAGGGAATAGGGCATGACATTGCTCGTCTTCAGCAAGTAGCCGAGCATGATCATGTTTGCGGAAAGCCCTGTATCGCGGGCAAGTTTGGTTGCGGGAATATAGAAAGCTTTTACATCTTCTCTTTCAACCTTTCTTTCGATCAGAGAGGAGTCGACATAAATGCTGCCGTCTTTTTCGACTGCACCTTCAAACTTGTCAAGGGAGGGAAGATTGAGTGCAATCAGAATGTCGGGATGGTCAACAACGGGAGAGCCGATGGGCTCATCACTCAAAGTGACACCGCAGTTGGATGTGCCGCCGCGTACTTCGGGGCCGTAGCTGGGCATCCAGCAGACTTCACGGTCTTCAATCAGGCCTGCGTAAGCGAGGAATTTGCCGATGAACAGAACACCCTGCCCGCCGAAACCTGCAATCAGGAGTTTTGTTGTCATAATTATTCTTCCTCCTTTGCAAATCTGTCTTTATAGACACCGAGCGGATAGTAGGGAATAACTGTGTTTTCAAGTCTTTCAAGTGCCTTGGTGGGTTCCAATGCCCAGTAAGTCGGGCATGCGGAAAGAACTTCAATCAGCGAGAAACCTTTGCCTTCCATCTGATTCTGGAATGCCTTCTTAATGGCTTTCTTTGCAGCCTTGATGTTCTTGACGTTGTTGACAGCAACTCTTTCAAGATAGCTTGCACCGTCAAGCTGAGAAAGCATTTCAACGACTTTAACGGGATAGCCTACCGTGTCGGTATCTCTGCCGTAAGGTGAGGTCTGTGTGACCTGACCGGGCAGGGAAGTCGGGGCCATCTGACCGCCTGTCATGCCGTAAATGCCGTTGTTGACGAAAATAATGGTGATGTTTTCGTTTCTTGCGGCGGCATGAACGGTTTCGCAGGTACCGATGGATGCAAGGTCGCCGTCACCCTGATAGGTGAACACGATTTTATCGGAGTCTGCTCTTTTCAGCCCCGTAGCAACTGCGGGTGCTCTGCCGTGTGCGGCTTCGACCATGTCGCAGTTGAAATAATTATAAGCAAAAACGGAACAGCCGACGGGAGCAACACCGATGGTCTTGCCTTCAATGCCGAGTTCGTCAAGTGCTTCGGCTACAAGACGGTGAATAATACCGTGTGTGCATCCGGGGCAGTAATGCAGAGGAATGTCCGCCAATGCGTGCGGTCTGTCGAATACTACCATTATGCGTTACCTCCTTTTGCGGCTTTTTTGATGGAGTTGAGAATATCTTCTGTGGTCGGAATCATACCGCCGACACGGTTGCAAAGCGAAACAGGCTTCTTGCAACGGATTGCAAGTTCAATGTCTTCGATCATCTGGCCCATGGAAAGTTCAACCGAAATAAAGGAATTTACCTTATCCGCTGCTTCAAGAAGCGGCTTCTTCGGAAACGGCCAAAGGGTAATGGGGCGGATCATGCCGACCTTAATGCCTTCTGCACGGGCAGCATCAATGGCATTCTTGGAAACGCGTGCGGCAATACCGAATGCAACAATACAGATATCTGCATCGTCCATAAGATAGGTGTCATACATCGCTTCGGTTGCTTCGATTTCTTCGTACATCTTGTAACGTGCGAAGTTGACCTGTTCAAGCTCTTCCGGCTGCAGGAACAGGGAATTTACGATGTTATGTTCTCTTTTCAGTTCTGTGCCTGTCAAAGCCCAGGGCTTTTCGTATGTTTTAACTTCGCCGATGTCAAGCACAACGGGTTCCATCATCTGACCGAGTGTGCCGTCTGCAAGAAGCATCGAGGGCATGCGGTATTTGTCTGCAAGTTCAAAACCTTTAACAGTCAGCGTTACCATTTCCTGCACGGTAGAGGGTGCAAAAACGAGCAGGTGATAGTCACCGTGGCCGCTGCCTCTGGTTGCCTGGAAATAGTCAGCCTGTGAGGGCTGAATGCCGCCAAGACCGGGGCCGCCGCGCTGTACGTTGACGATCAGTGCAGGCAGGTCGCAACCTGCAAGATAGGAAAGACCTTCACTTTTGAGCGAGATTCCGGGGCTGGAACTGGAGGTCATAACTCTTTTGCCTGCGGATGCAACACCGATAACCATATTGATAGCGGCGATTTCGCTTTCAGCCTGTAAAAATGTGCCGCCGATTTTGGGCATTTTCTTTGCCATGTAAGCGGCAACTTCTGTCTGGGGAGTGATGGGATAACCGAAGTAGTGGCGGCAGCCTGCAAGGGTCGCGGCTTCTGCCATTGCTTCATTACCTTTCATAATTACTTTGTTTGCCATTGCTCTTCCTCCTTATTTCTCAACACGGATCACGCAGTCCGGACACATGGTTGCGCAGAATGCACAGCCGATGCAGGCGTCCATATCCGTAACGCCTGCCGGATGGTAGCCCTTGGCATTGATTTTGTCTGTCAGTAATGCGACGATCTTTTTCGGGCAAGCACCGACACAAAGACCGCAGCCTTTACATCTTTCTTCATTGAATGTTACTTTTGCCATAGTCATTCTCCTTTTTTATTCCATCCCTGGCGCAGATAAAGCGTAACGGGGAATAAATTTACGATTTTGTTTTCAAGCTCTGCAAACAGTTCTTCTTTACAGGCGGTGAACGCAACGGGAAGACCGCTTAATTCGGAAAGGCGTTTTATGTATTCGACCGAGCCGAGTACATCTTCCTGCGTTGTTTCGTCGCCTAAGTTTGCATTGTTGATGATTTTTGTGAATCGAAAACCGAGCACGGCTTCAATTTCTTCTTTTGCTTCCATGGCAAGTTCAACCGTTCTCGTCAAAGGTCGGAACGGATTGACCACCCAGAAGCAATCATAATCATTTTCATCTAAAATGGAATTTCGGAATCTTCCGAGTGCGGCGGCACCGACATCGTCACCGCCGAGATCGATGACTGCATATCGGGATTTGTTGTCGAACATGGAATACGCATCACTCGGCATGGCGGGCATATCGACATTTGTGTTCGCATATTCGGAGGCGATCATGCCAATCCCTTTTTTTTCAAGCGCACATCTTGCATCTTTGGAACGGAAGTACGGGTTTACAATGTCGAGGTCTGCACACACAACATCTTTTCCGTCTTCTTTCATTTTCATTGCAAGGTTAATGGCAATGTTCGTTTTGCCGCTGCCGTAATGTCCGGCTATTATGTTAACTCGTTTATATTGCATTTTTTCTTACAGTTTGTTTCTCTGAATCTTGCCGCTGGTGGTCTTGGGCAAGGATTCGCGGAATTCAACAATTCTCGGATATTTATAAGGTGCGGTATGGGTCTTGACATAGTTCTGAATTTCTTTTTTGAGTTCTTCAGTGCCTTCGGTACCCTTGGTCAGCACGATACATGCCTTAACGATCTGCCCTCTGACTTCATCGGGAGCGGCACAGACGCCGCATTCCAGAACATAGGGAAGTTCCATGATAACGCTTTCAATTTCAAACGGCCCGATGCGGTAGCCCGAAGATTTAATTACATCGTCGCTTCTGCCGACATACCAATAGAAGCCGTCTTCATCTCGCCATGCAACGTCGCCCGTAAAGTACATGCCGTCGTGGTAGACCTCGTTTGTCTTTTCGTCATCCTGATAGTAACCCATGGTAAGACCGCAAGGGTATCCGAGTTTCGGTGTGCGTATGACGATATTGCCGGAAACACCAACGGGACAGGAAACACCATCGGAATCCACGATGTCAACATCATACAGCGGAACGGGTTTACCCATGGAGCCGATTTTATGTGACTGACCGACCTGATTACCGATGATAAGGGTCGATTCGCTTTGACCGAAGCCTTCCATGATACTCAGTCCCGTTTCGCGTTCAAACTGACGGAATACTTCGGGGTTGAGTGCTTCGCCTGCCATGGATGCATGTTCCACGGAAGAGAAGTCATACTTTGTCATATCTTCCTTGATGAGCATTCTGTACATCGTTGCGGGACTGCAGAATGTTGTAATCTTGTATTTTGCAAACAGGGGAAGAATATCGTGTGCATCAAAGCGGTTGAAGTCGTAAACGAAAACGGGGGCTTCGCAGAGCCACTGACCGTAGAGTTTACCCCACAGACACTTTGCCCAGCCGGAATCGGCAATGGTCAGATGCAGACCGTTGGGGTTAACATTGTGCCAGTATTTGGCGGTGATGAAATGACCGAGCGGATACATGAAGTTGTGCATGGTCAGTTTTGGGTTGCCGGATGTGCCGGAAGTGAAGAACATCAGCATCAGGTCTTCACCGCAGGCGGCATCGGCAGGTCTGTCGAATTTGCCTGTATATAAAGAATATTCATTGTCAAAATCGTGCCAGCCTTCACGGGAACCACCGACAAGAATCAGATTCTTCACGCAATCGCATTTTGCTGCAGCTTTTTCGGCATGCATTGCGGTGTCACCGTCTGCCGTGCAGACAAGAGCATCAATGTTTGCGACGTTAAAACGATACTCAAAGTCATGTTCCTGCAACATGTTGGTGGCGGGAATGGCAACCGCACCGAGTTTGTTGAGTGCCATCATACAGAACCAGAACTGATAATGACGCTTGAGGACGAGCATGACTTTGTCGCCTTTTTTGATACCCAATGAACGGAAATAGTTTGCCGTCTGATTGGAAGCACGCTTGAGATCAGAGAAGGTGAATCTTCTTTCGTTCTTGTCTGCATCCAGATGAAGCAGGGCCAACTGATCGGGTTTGACACGGGCGATTTCATCGAGAATATCAAAACCGAAGTTGAAGTTTTCGGTGTTGCTGAACGAAATGTCCGTGCAGGTACCTTTTTCGTTTTCGGTGGTATGAATGTATTTTTCACAGACCAGTCTGTCGCGTTTGACGGAGCTGATGATGGTTTCAATTGCTTTCTTTTCTTCGCTCTTTTCACCCGGAATAACAAAGGCGATGAAATGGCAGTCTTCGCCGTTGACTGCGATCATGCCGTGCGGCGTGGAACTGTCATAGAAAATGGAGTCACCCGCATTCAGCACTTCCGTATGTGCACCGATCTGAATTTTCAGACTGCCGCTGATAATATAGTCAAATTCCTGACCGCCGTGCGTGGTGACATGAATGGGTTTGTTCTGCTGTTCGGGATGATACTCATAACGGGTCATGTACGGTACAGCAATCTTGTTTTTGAACTGTGCTGCAAGGTTTTTCATGAGAATACCCGATTCGTTGATGGTTTCAAGACCGCCGCCGTTTCTTGTGACGGTGTACGAAGTCAGTTTCGGAGTTGTACCTTCAAGCAGGTTAGCGATTTCAAGGTTGAATGCGATGGCACATTTGTGCAAAAATGTAAACGGAAAATCCGCCGCACCTGTTTCATAGGAAATATATTCCTGTGCAGTAACATCCGTCAAAGTTGCCATTTCATTTACGCTCAGTCCGCTGACTTCTCGCATTTCACGGATACGTGCTGCAATTTCATTCAGTTTGTTGCCGGTTGCAGTGTTCATTTTTTCCTCCTGTTCGGGGGGTATTAAAAAAATAAAACGCCCCAGAAAATTGATTCTGAGACGAGAAAAATTCCCGCGGTACCACTCAAATTGCATCTTTCGATGCCGCTCTACGGCTCTGACAAGCCTTCCGCTTTGACGCAGCGGTTACGGATGCTCTTACTGATATTACTGTTCGGAACACCTGCTCGGAAGTGACAGCCGTATGAAAACATCCGCCGCAGACTTGCATCACCCGTCTGCTTTCTGAAGACTTTTGCTTTCGACATTCTTCGTCATCGCATTTACTATTCGATTTTTATATATACTAACATGCATATAGTAATTTGTCAATGAATATTTTTAACAATGTTGAATGTCAAAAAATAAGATATTTTATCTGTTTTTTACTATTGTATTATTGACAATTTTTTGACTATACTGTAGAATAGAAAAAAAACCGTTCTGACGGTAAACGGAGGTAATAAAAATGAACAATGCAAATCCTTATGCAGGTACAAAAACCGAACAGAATCTCAGAGCTGCTTTTTCCGGTGAAAGCGAAGCCAGAAACAAGTACACCTATTTTGCAAGTGTTGCAAAAAAAGAAGGTTTTGAACAGATTTCTGCTATCTTTCAGAAGACCGCCGATAACGAAAAAGAACACGCAAAAATGTGGTTCAAAGAACTCAAGGGCATCGGCTCCACGGCTGAAAATCTGCTTGCCGCCGCCGAAGGGGAAAACTACGAATGGACCGATATGTATGCAACATTCGCCAAGGAAGCCGAAGAAGAAGGCTTTACAGCTCTTGCTGCTAAATTCCGTGCTGTTGCCGCTGTTGAAAAGGAACACGAAGAACGCTACCGTGCTCTGCTTCACAATGTGGAAGCACAGGAAGTGTTTGCAAAGAGCAGTGTAACGGTCTGGGAATGCCGCAACTGCGGTCACATCGCCGTCGGTATGAAGGCTCCCGAAGTCTGCCCCGTATGTGCCCATCCGCAGGCTTACTTTGAAGTCAACGCAAAGAATTATTGATTTTGTTCTGTACTGCCGTCCGCTTTGCGGACGGTTTTTTTCTTGCATAAAACGTGTATGTATGATATGATTAAATTGAGGTGATATCGGATGAAATATACACTTTTCAATGCCTGTGACTTGCTTGACTCGCAAGAAGTAAAAGATTTGCTCGGCGGTAAAAGGCTCGGACTGCTGACCAATGTGTCGGGTGTTACGAAAGACTTACGCCGGACGGCTGATGTGCTTGCAGAAAAATACCGTCTTTGCGCTTTGTTCAGTCCCGAACACGGACTTTCCGCCGCTGCACAGGCAGGCGGTTTTGATAATCAGGTGTTTGTTGATCCGCAGACGGGGGTGCCCGTTTATGATCTTTACGGTAAAACAGACTGTCTGCAGACGGCACAAAAAGCATTGTCGGAAATTGATATTCTGCTGTTTGATATTCAGGATATAGGAATCCGATATTATACTTATCAACACACCATGCTTGATGCCATGAAACTGTGTGCTGATGTCGGCATTCCGTTTGTTGTGCTTGATCGTGTCAATCCCCTCGGTGGAGTTACGGTGCAGGGATGTTGCCTTGAATGCGACTGTCTTTCCGATGTCGGCAGAGCTCCGGGACAACCCGTTGTCAGCGGTATGACGGTGGGGGAACTTGCTTTGTGGTATAAGGATCTGTTTTGCATAGATATACAACTTCATGTTCTTCGATGCGAAGGCTGGCAAAGAGCGTATGTTTTTGAAGACACCGATCTTCTTTTTGTACCGCCTTCACCGAATATGCCGACAATGGATACTGTATTTTTATACAGCGGAACTTGTTTGTTTGAAGACACCAATATATCCGAAGGCAGAGGAACGACCAAACCGTTTGAACAGTTCGGGGCACCATGGTTGCAAACGGAAAAAGTACTTTCCGTTTTGTTTGATCTGTCCGAAGAAGCCAAGAAAAACTTTGTCGGACTTGTATTTCGTCCTTGTGAATTTGTCCCGACTTTCAGCGACTATGAGGGTGAAGTCTGTCAGGGGATGCAATTGCATATCAGTAACAAACAAAATGTGAATATGTATGCAACTGTTTTATATCTTTTTGAAGCGATCCGCAAAGTCCATCCGGATAAATTTGCGCTTTCTCCTGATCTTCCTTTGCTTGCGGGCACAAAGCGGATTTTGTCGGCGGATTTTGATGTTGCCGCTTTTCTTGCAGAGCAAAAGGAAAAATGCGCGGAATTTGATGCAGTTCGCAAGCAATATTTTTTGTATTAAAACCACATTTTGCTCAAAAATGTGGTATATAAAGAATGATAATTAAAACAGTTGCAAATTATTTTCTTTTACGATATAATAAAAAAGATACATGTAAATATCAATGCAGGAGGACAGTATGAGAAATATCAAAATAATCAACGACAACTGGCTTTTTTCAAAAACAGCAAAAGCTGTGCCCGCAAGCGTTCCGACCGATTGGGAACAAAAAAATCTGCCCTACACTTGGAATGAAAAAGACGGTCAGGACGGCGGCAATGACTATTACAGAGGTACTTGCTATTTTGCAAAAACACTTGCCAAGTCTGATTTCCCGGAAGGTGAAGTGTTTTATCTTCAGTTTGACGGTGTCAATTCCTCGAGCGAAGTTTTCTTCAACGGCAAAAGCCTTATAAAACACGACGGCGGTTATTCCACCTTCCGTGCAAAAGTCGAGGACATTAAAGACGAAAACCTGCTTGTTGTTAAGGTTGACAACTCTGCCAATGACCGCGTTTATCCGCAGATGGCAGACTTTACGTTTTACGGCGGTATTTACCGTGATGTCAGTATTATTGCTGTCAGCAAAAAGCATTTTGACCTTGATTATTACGGTGCGCCCGGCATGCAGGTGACACCCGAAATCAAAGGCACTGATGCCATTGTTAAAGTAAAAGCATTCTGCGACGGCAAAGTCCGTTTTGATATCATTGATAACGGGGAAGTCATCCTCACTGCTTTTGCAGAAGACGATGAACATCCCGAAGCAAAACTTACAATTGAAAATGTGCATCTGTGGCACGGTACGGTCGATCCCTATCTTTACACAATGAAAGCAACTCTGCTTGATGATGGCAAAGAAGTCGATTGTATCAGCACCCGTTTCGGCTGCCGTTCCTTTAAAATCGATCCGCAGAAAGGCTTTATCCTCAACGGCAAAGAATATCCGCTTCGCGGTGTCTCCCGCCATCAGGACAGACCCGGCATCGGTAATGCTTTGCTTCCCGAACATCACAAGGAAGATATGGAACTGATCAAGGAGGTTGGTGCAAACACCATCCGTCTTGCACACTATCAGCATTCACAGGTGTTCTATGACCTTTGCGATGAATACGGTATGGTCATCTGGGCAGAAATTCCCTATATTTCCCGCCACATGCCCAATGGTTATGACAATACCAAGTCGCAGATGAAAGAACTCATTGCACAGAACTATAATCATCCGTCCATTTGCGTATGGGGTCTTTCCAATGAAATTTCCATCGGCGGTGCGGCTGATGAAAGCCTTATCAAGAATCACAAAATGCTCAACGAACTCTGTCATGACATGGATAAGACCCGTCCGACCACCATCGCTGCGGTTTCTGTTTGTGATATCAATGAAGAATATGTTCACATTTCTGATGTTGTGTCTTACAACCACTATTTCGGCTGGTACGGCGGCACGACTGAAATGAACGGTCCGTGGTTTGATGAATTCCATGCAAAATATCCCGACTGTCCCATCGGTCTGAGTGAATACGGCTGTGAAGCACTCAATTGGCACACTTCCAAGCCCACACAGGGTGACTATACGGAAGAATATCAGTCCTTCTACCATGAAGAACTCATCAAACAGATTGCTGACAGACCCTATCTTTGGGCAACCCATGTCTGGAATATGTTTGACTTTGCCGCAGATGCCAGAAGCGAAGGTGGCGAAGACGGCATGAACCACAAGGGTCTTGTTACTTTCGACAGAAAGTATAAGAAAGACTCCTTCTATGCTTATAAAGCATGGCTCAATCCCGAGCCCATGGTGCACATCTGCTCCAAACGTTATATTGACCGCGTGGAAGATGTGACAAAAGTCACGGTCTATTCCAACTGTGAAGAAGTTGAGTTGTTTGCAAACGGCGAATCTGTCGGCAAGCAGAAAAAGGGCAAATATCCGTTCTTCTATTTTGATGTGAAGAATGTCGGAGAAACTGCACTCAAGGCTGTCGCAGGCGGTCTTTCCGACGAAAGCGCTATCCGCAAGGTTGACACGCCGAATGAGGATTATATCCTCAAAGAAGAAGGCGATGTCATCAACTGGTTTGACATCACCACCCCCGACGGT
Organism: Oscillospiraceae bacterium; assembly: GCA_015066385.1. Lineage (GTDB taxonomy): Bacteria > Bacillota > Clostridia > Oscillospirales > Acutalibacteraceae > RUG806. Next base: position 152,050 of record SVOJ01000002.1, on the reverse strand, counting down.
TATCTTTCCATCAACGATACCATCGGTGAAATTGCCGCAACCGCAAAGGGTAAGATGGCTCTTCTTTCCGTTGTGATAATGCTTGTAAAGAAAATGAAGAGCAAAAAAGGCAACGGCGGCGGTGAAGTTGCCGGCTTTAATCTGAGTGGTGTCAAGGTCAGCAAGAGTATGCTCAGCGGTCTGTGGAAGATGCTTGCAGGCTTCTCCATTAAACGTGCCAGTTCCATGGCAAAGGGACTTTTCACACGAGAAGAGTTGCTTGCCATCAACGCAAAACTCAACAAAATCCCGAAGAAATAAAAAGCAAGAAGAACCCGCCGTACGGAAATTTCAGTTCCGTACGGCGGGAATTGTTTTTTGTTCTTTTATCCGAGATCTCTTGTATCTGTCAGTTCAATCTGCATGGTATCTGCCTTGTCGAATTCAAGCACGGTGATTTCATTTGTGCCTTCTTTCAGCAAGCCGCCGGGGATAAACAAGGTTTTCTGCGGGCCTGCATCAAGCCAGTATCTGCCGATGTTGAAACCGTTTACCCACACAATGCCCTTGTGCAGACCGTCGCCCTTGAAATAGGTGTCGGCAGGAGAGTCAATGTCAATAAAACCGCGCAGAATCGTCGGTTCGTTTTCTTTCATTTCGGCAACATTATTGAGTTGTGCCTTGGAAATGTCGTCAAGTTCCATGCAAACGATTTCCCAGCCGAACTGGAACTGCTGACCGACGGCAATGTCCTGTGAAATCCCTTTTTTGTCAACCAGCCACGGACCGTAGTTGGTTCTGCCCATCGCCTCTACCATGATTTCAAGCGTATTTTCGTCTTTGTCAAAATCAAGGACACCCGTTGCATTGGCATCGTTTCTCCAAACGGTTTCCTGATATTCGTTGTTGATCCAGACATGTGCTCTGTCATGTACATCACGCATGAATATGGGGTGCGAACCGACTTTGGCAACATTGGTCTTATAATAAATCACACCGAAATTCTGACCGAGATCTTCCATGGATTTTACGCTCGGGCTGTAATGTTTTACACCAAGACAATCCAACTGCGAACGAAGCGGTGCGGATTGTGTGAAACTGACCGTGCCGAAACTGACGGGCGGCTGATCGGGTTCAAACGTGATGTCGCTTGTAATGCCTCTGTCTTCAAGCACCTTTTTACAAGCGAGGTATTTGTCTGTGATATAGCCTTCTTCGCTCAGCAAACAGTCGTAGTCATAGCTTGTGACAGTGGGTTCATACTGCATGTAATTCGGACAGTTTGCACCTGCCGTGAAACCGAAGTTCGTGCCACCGTGGAACATATAAAAATTGACGGAAGCACCCATGTCAAGCATTTCCTTAAAGCATTCGGCGGTATCATCGTCGGTGCGGGTGTGATGCTCTTCAAACCAGTGGTCAAACCAGCCGTTCCAGAATTCCGTGCACATCAGCGGTTTTGTCGGCTGATAACGGCGTAAGCATTCAAAACGAGGCTTCGGGTTGGAACCGAAGTTGACGGTTTTGAATACATCGGGCAATGTGCCGCCTGTCAGCATCAGGTCACAGTCACCGTCGGAAGTGAACAGCGGAACTTCAATACCGTTTTCACGCATTTTGTCGGCAAGGAAGTTGAGATAAACCTTGTCATTGCCGTAACTGCCGTATTCGTTTTCGATCTGCATGGCGATCACAGGACCGCCTTTGGTGCACTGCAAACGGGCTATGCGGGGAATAAGTGCATCATAGTATCTGCCGACTTTTTCAAGGAAAACAGGATCGGAACAACGCAATGCACAGTTGTATTTGAGAATCCATGCAGGAAGACCGCCGAATTCCCATTCTGCACAGATGTAAGGGCTCGGACGCACAATAGCTTTCAGACCAAGGCTGTGTGCAATTTCAAGGAATCTTTCAAGATCAAGAATACCCGAAAAGTCAAATTCATTTTCGTGCAGTTCATGCAGATTCCACGGCACATACGTTTCAACCGTGTTCAGTCCGCAGGCGGCAAGCTTTCGCAGTCTGTTTTCCCAATACTGCGGCAAAATGCGGAAATAATGAATTGCACCTGACAAAATCTGCATCGGTTCATTGTCAAAATAAAAAGCATCATCTCTGATTTCAAATACAGCCATAATATCCTCCGTGTTGTTTTGTTGGATTTTATAATACCATACATTAAAAGCATTTACAAGATATTTTCTCTTTCGGTTATAATTTGTAATTCGGAAATCATCGCTGTTTGTGAAAAATAATTGACATGGCCTGAAAAAAAGAAGTATAATACAATAGTAAAAATGTGAGGTGTGTGAAAATGAAAAAGGTGATTGCTTTTATTCTTTCGTTGAGTGTTGTTCTTTTGTTGTCGGCTTGTGCTGCAGATTTCGCAGAACCGACTGAACCGACAACTGAAAGCACAAGTGTTAAAACCGAAAAAACGCCTGCCGTTGTTGTTGCCGCAGAAACAGAAAAGAAGTATGCTTGTGAACAGTGCGGCGGTGCTTGCACTTATTATACCGGCTTATTCCTCTGTCCTGCTATAGACCGCGACAGTGAAGATGCCAAAAATATCAACGCGGAAATTGAAGCAGAGTACAATAAATATCTTGCTTATGCCAATGCGGAAGATGCAGGTGAACTTTCTTACGGGTTTACGTATTCCGTGTCTGAAGATGACAACTATGCAATCATCCGCACATCTGTGGCAACGGTTATGTTGCACGCGGGCGGTGCGTATTCCCATTCGGTATATTATTATGATCTTGAAAAAGATTGCAAGGCATCCGTGCAGGATATCTGCAGACATCTGGGGCTTGATGTACAGGTGATTGCCGCCTATGTCCGGATTGTTCTTGCTGAAGACGGTAACTATTCGGAGGCTCAGATTGCTTCGGTCAATGAAAATTGTATTGATATTTATCCTCTGAAGGATACTTATTATATAAAGGTCATCAATGACCTCGTGAAATTTGAAACCGAGATGAAAGGTTCCGATCTCAATATCCGTGCAGATGCAATTGCATCGGAAACTGCAACCGACGAATTTGTTTCCGAAGCTCCGACAATTGAGCAGGATGTCATATATATGGATTGTGATTAAATATAAGCGAAGGGTCCTTACGGATTCTTCACTTTTTTTGTTGAATAAAAAAAGCAAACGGGCACTCCTGAGAGTGTCCGTTTGCTCATTCGACAGCGTTTTACGCAATTGCTTCCGAAGCGAATTCTTCTTCGCAGGAGCAGGAAACGTAATTTTCTTCCGAAGTGTTCTGGTTCTTTTTGATGACTTTCGTTACGATGACATAGATAGCAGCAATAGCAGCAGCAATGGCAAGTACGATGGCAACAATCTTAAGAGCTTTTTTCATGTTTGATAACCGTCCTTTCAGAAAAATATGTTGAACGCCGTGCGCAGACCGGAATGCAGCAAAAGTGCCTTAGCCATTGAGTTTTTTGGTAAGAGCAGACTTTTTGCGTGCTGCATTGTTCTTATGGATCAGTCCCTTGGCAGCAGCCTGATCGACCTTTTTGATAGCAGCAACAACAACAGCTTCTTTGTCAGCAGCGTTGGTTTCAATTGCAACGTTAGCTTTCTTAAGAGCAGTCTTGAGCGCAGAGTTAGCGGACTTGTTACGAGCCTGCTTGGTCTTGTTGACAAGAACACGCTTTTTTGCGGACTTAATGTTGGGCATCTGATTTTGCACCTCCTTACTGATTACACTTGTTTTATACCTGATAATGTTACCACGAATAAACAAAAAATGCAATACCTTTTTTTTCGAAATTTTTAATTTTTTTGCATACAAAACGCGCAAAAGACAAAAATCTTTGCAGAAAGGGGAGATTTGTTTGCTGTTCAGAACCGATCTTGCATTGGAGCGTGCACAAATTGTCGGAACAAAAGACCTCAATGGGGTAAGTCATCGCACATATGAAGTCTGTTCAACCTCTGTTTCCGAGATAAAAGTGCTCAATGATGAAGGGGAAAAAACAATCGGTAAACCGATCGGAACGTATATTACGGTCGAAGTTCCCGCATTCACCGTAAGTCGTGAATTGACCGACGGCAGATTGGATGCTTTGGTACAGATTTTGCGATCACTTCTTCCGTCTGCAGGGTTGGTGTTGGTTGTCGGACTCGGTAATACAGCCATAACGCCCGATGCATTGGGCCCGAAATGTGCCGATTTTATTTTTGCTACCCGCCATATTGAAGAAAATCTGCAACGGCAAATCGGTCTCGGGGCTTTGCGACCCGTTGCGGTGTTAAGTCCCGGGGTGTTGGGCTGCACCGGTATTGAAGCTGCAGAGATTATAACTGCTGTTGCACAAAAAATCAAGCCTTGTGCGGTCATATCCGTTGATGCGCTTGCGGCAAAAAGTGCAAAACGTCTTGCACGGACGGTGCAGATCTGTGATACGGGTATTTCTCCCGGATCGGGCGTCGGCAATCATCGGAAAGAAATCAGCCGACGAACCATCGGCATTCCCGTCATAGCCGTCGGTGTGCCGACTGTTGTGGATGCCTGCAGTCTGGCGCAGGATGTGACAGGTGTTCAGAATCCGTGTGAAGAAACAGAATTTGAAAATATGATGGTTTCGCCACGTGAGATTGACACCGTAACCGATTCGGCTGCAAAACTGATCTCTCTTGCTATCAATTGCGCTTTGCAGAAAAATCTGACCGCAGAGGAATTGCTGTCGATTGTCTGAAGCATATCCTTTTCTGCAATGCATATAAATGAAGCAAAAGGGGGACAGTATATGTACGGCATGGAAGAAAAATATGTACGACGCATTTTCGGAATCTGTTATTTCTGTTTCGGAATTCTTTTGCTTTTTGGCACTGTACGGTTTTTGTGTTCGGATATCCCCATCCATTTGCTGCAGGCAGTTTTTCCGATTGTTGCTCAAACCGAACTTGCGGCAGAAAACGAACAAAACATCGAGGAAGAAGACGTAGCGGATATAACAACCTCTTTTTACGAAACACCGTCCGATGTGGCGAAAATGGAGGCAGAATACCTTGCCGTTTTTGCCATGCAGGAAGAGGACGGTGCTGTGCTGGCTGACGATTTCAGCACGGCAGGTGCAACCGATTTTGTCTGTAATGCCGCGGTGCGCAATGCAACCGCTTCACAACAACCCGATTTTGTAAATCTGCTTTCCCTCGGAGCAGATTTACAGATTACAGATATGCAAGCACCTTTGGTGCTGATTTACCATACACACACAAGTGAAAGTTATTTATTGTCCGACAACGGCGGATTCTGGAATGCTTATGAAACGCGAAGCGAGGCACAAGACCGCAATATGATCCGTGTCGGTGCAGAAATAAAGTCCGTTCTGGAAAATGCAGGCATCGGTGTAATTCACGACACCACCGTCTATGACACACAGTACAACGGAGCTTATGCACGGTCAAGAGAAGGCATTGAAAAAATTCTTGCCGAAAATCCGTCCATACAGATTGTGCTGGATGTACACCGCGATGCGTTTTATTATTCCGACACAAGCCGCGGAAAACCCATCGTGGAAATTGACGGCAAAAAAGCCGCACAGGTTATGATTATTACGGGAACGCAAGAGGGGCAGATTACGGATTTTCCCGAGTGGGAATACAATCTGCGTTTTGCTCTGGAATTGCAGGATACCGCAAGCGAACTGTATGAAGGGCTGATGCGGCCGTTATATTTCTGTCAACGAAAATACAATATGGATATTGCGAAGAATGCGTTGCTTCTTGAAGTCGGGAGCGATGCCAACACATTGGACGAAGCATTGTATGCTGCACATCTTTGTGCAAAAGCACTCGTGCAAGTTATTGAAAATCACAAGTGAATCTTGCAAAATGGCGACAGGTATGATATAATATATAAAAATATACGGAGGTATTTTTTATTATGTCATTGCCTGTCGCTTTACAGTTATATTCCGTACGCAACGAAATGGAAAAAGATTTTGAAGGAACTATCCGCAAGGTTGCCGCTTTGGGCTATCAGGGTGTTGAATTTGCAGGGCTTTTTGACCATACCGCACAGCAGGTGAAAGAAATCTGCGCCGCCGCAGGTGTGGATCCCGTTTCAGCCCATGTCCCGTTGGATGAACTGCTTGCAGATACAGAAGGAACCATTGCAAAATACAAGGAAATCGGTTGCCGTTTTATTGTAATTCCCTATCTTCCCGAAGAACGCAGGCCCGGTTTTGCCGATTTTGAAAAGACCCTTGAAGAAATGGCCGCCATCGGTGCCGAATGCAAAAAGCAGGGTCTTCTGATGCTTTACCATAACCATGATTTTGAATTTGTGAAACTCGGTGAAAAATACGGCCTTGACGTGATGTACGATACCATCAGTGCAGACCTGCTTGCGACCGAACTTGACACTTGCTGGGTCAATGTCGGCGGCGAAAATCCCGCAGAATATGTGCTGAAATATACAGGCAGAGCCCCTGTTGTGCATCTGAAAGATTTTGTGATGCAGGGCAAGGAAAAACCGCAGAAACTGTATGCTTTGATCGGCATTGATGACGATGAAGAACAGGCAAGTGAAGATGCATTCAGCTTCAAACCCGTCGGAAGCGGTGTGCAGAATATGCCCGCCATTCTTGAAGCCGCCGAAAAAGCGGGTGCACAGTGGGTCGTTGTTGAACAGGATCAGCCCGACAAGGGGCATGAAGAACTGCAGTGTGCCGAAATCAGCCGTGCATTCCTGAAAAAACTCGGCTGGTAATGAATGTATTGATTCTCAACGCATCGCCGCACCCGAACGGGAATACGGCGATGCTGATTGATGCTTTTAAAAGCGGTCTTTTGGCAGATGCAACGGTTACACAATTGAATCTGTATGAGATACAGCCAAAACCCTGCATGGCATGCAATGCCTGCCAAACGGCGGATCGATGCCGTTTTCCGGATCTCGATGAAATGGACATGCTGTTGCGCAAAGCGGATGTGCTTGTCTGGGCTGTGCCCGTTTATAACTATTCCGTACCTGCCCCCGCAAAGGCGGTGTTGGATCGTTTTCAGCGTTATTATGAAGCATCTGAAATGCGAAAAGAAAAACTTTTTGCAAAAACCGACCGTCCATGCATTTTGCTTTTGAGTGCGGGGCGATCAGGCTTGCACAGTGTTGAAATCATTCAGAAGCAGATACAGACTGCTTGTCGCTATGCGGGCTTTGTGTTGCAAAAAACCGTGTTCGCTCCGAATACGGACAAGCATTCGGTTGAGGCTGACGTGCTGGCATCGGCTGAAGAAGCCGCAAAATTAAGAATTTGATTTTTTAATATCAGGAGAATAAAAAATGTTAAGGTTCATTATCGCATTTATTGTGTGCAAGGCAACTTATACGGGCTTGCGTTTACTCGGCAGACGTGCTTCGCACACCCCCGGCAGAATCGCACTGCACATCTGCCCCGATTATATACGCTATCTCAAAAAGCCCAAACACATTCTTTGTGTAACGGGCACAAACGGGAAATCAACCGTTTGCAATCTGCTGGAAGATGCACTTCGTACCAACGGTTATACGGTGTTGGATAATAAATTCGGCTCCAACACCGAAAACGGTATTGCCGTCACAATGACCCGCGGTGTCACGATTTTTAATCGTTGCAAATATGACGACTGTGTTCTTGAAGTTGATGAACGCAGTTCCACCCGTATTTTCAGAAATATCCATCCCGATTATCTGATCGTGGTTGACTTGTTCCGCGATTCCTGCAAACGCAATGCACATCCTGATTTTATTTCGGATATCATCACCAATGCCGTTCCCGATGATACGGTACTGATTCTCAACGCCGATGATGTCATCGGTTCTCGTGTGCGTATTGACGGCAGCAACCGCCGTATTCATTTCAGTGTTCTTCCGTTGGAAGGTGAGTCGGCAGGGGAACCCAACATTATCAACGATGCAGGTTATTGTCCCGTTTGCGGCGGTGTGCCGGAATTCACATTCCGCCGTTATCACCACATCGGTCACTTCCGTTGTCCGTCCTGCGGTCTGCAGAATCCGGAATCCGATCATATCGTAACGGGCATTGATGCACAGAAAAAAGAACTGTATGCCGAACACAACGGCAAAGCCTTTACTTATCCTTTGATTCAGGCAAGTGCTTTCAATGTTTATAACGAAATTGCCGCCATTTCACTTCTTCTGGAACTCGGCCTCACTCCCGAACAGATTGCAAAATCTCTCAAGAATATCAAAGTAACTGATTCCCGTTACTATGAAAAACAGATCGGCGATGTCAAATTCATCAGCCACGTAGTCAAAGGACTCAACCCCGTTGCGCTTTCTGTTGTCAGCAATTATGTCAAGCAGATCGAAGGCGACAAGTCCGTCTTTATGTTCCTGGACGACAATGTGGAAATTAAAATCGGTTGCGAAAATCTGACCTGGTATTACGAAGCAGACCTCGAACGTCTTGCTGACGATTCCGTCAAGCATATCTATATTTCCGGTTTCCGTGCGGAAGATATGAAATACCGTCTGCTGCTGGCAGGTGTGCCCGAAGATCGCATGACCACTTTCCACGAACCGTTTGATATTACCAAAATTGCAGATTTCAGCAAAGCACCGACCTTTATTATGCTGTTTGAACTGTATGTATATGACGAACAGATGAAACTGCGCAAAGAACTGGAAGAAAAAATTGAAGAATTCGGGAGGGAACGTAAATGACGGTTGAAATCCTTTTTGAAAAGGCATATCTTTACGGCGATGAATTTAATGCCGAATATCTGCGCCGTTGCCTGCCCGATGCTGAATTTATCTGCACCGACCTGCAGGACAAGCCTTATTTTGCAGACAATACCCCCGATATTATTTACATGGGGGCAACCACGGAACGCAATCAGCTTCGCATAATTGATGCTCTGATGCCCTATAAAGACCGTTTTGCACAGCTTATTGAAGACGGTGTGCATATTCTGTTTACGGGCAACAGTGTGGATGTGCTGGGTGAATACATCCATGTGCTCGAAGTGGATAACAAAACCGAAAAAACATATAAAGCACTCGGCCTGTTTCCGTGCCATGTCGATCTTGTGATGAACAAGCGTTTCTTTTGCAGTATTCTCGGCAACGGCTGCGGCAGTGATATCATCGGCTTCAAAACGCAGTTTGGGCACACCTATGGCCTGCCTGAAGAATACGGTTTTATCACCGTCGAACGCGGTACGGGGATCTGCCCCGGTGCAAAACTTGAAGGCATTCACAAGAACAATCTGTATGCCACTTATATTATCGGACCTTTACTTGTTATGAATCCGAAATTCACAAGATTCTTCCTTGAAAGTGCAGGTGCTGATGTGAAAATCCCCTTTGAGGATGTCGCACTGAAAGCCTACGAAATTCGCCTTGCAGAGTTCAAGGATCCCAAACGTACGGGAATCGGTTGATAAAAATGGAACTGAAAGATATTAAAACCTTGAAAAATATGATCGACTTTGCGGCCGATCGGTATCCTGAAAATGATTTTCTTCTTTTTAAGGATAACGGATCGGTTGCAAACAAGACCTATCTGCAACTGCAGGCGGCGAGCGATGCGTTCAGCCGATTGCTTGAAAATCGAAACATGAAAGGCGCGCACGTTGCAGTGGTCGGCCCGACTTGTTTTGAATGGATCGTTACTTATTTCGGCACTGTCGCTGCAGATAGTGTCATTATTCCGCTTGCTGCAAATGAAACGGACGATATGAACCGTCAACTGTGTGAGTTCGGTGATACGGATGTGTTGGTTTTCGACAAAAAGCACGAAAGTCTTTGTCGTTTACTGCATGAAAAACTGCCTCGCGTAAAACTGTTCATTTCCATGGACGATGCAGTTTCAGCGGATTATGTGGAATCCTTTTCTTCTGTACTTGCAGACAATGCGGGTGTTTTTTACGGGGAACCTGACCCTATGCGTTTCTGTACCCTTCTTTTTACTTCCGGCACGACGGGATTCCCGAAAGGAGTTATGCTCAATCAGCATAACCTTGTCAACAGTGCCATGAGTGTGTGGGAGTACGACACGGCACCGCGCGTTTTTTGCTGTTTGCCGATCAATCATGCCTACTGTTTTACGACCAATATCACAAAAATTATCTTCCGCGGTGCAACCGTATGTGTCAACGACAATATGAACAATCTGCTCAATGATATCCGTCTTTTTCAACCGCAGAGTATTGTCTGTGTACCACTGATTGCAAACAAACTCATGGGCGGCGCACTGCGTTATGCAAAATCAAAAGCCGACATGGAAGAAAGCGATGCTGTCAAAGAATTTCTGGGCGGTTGCGGGAAAATCGTTTCGGGCGGAGCACCGTTGGAAGCGGCTTACAATGCCCGTTATACGCAGGCGGGAATGATTGTGCTCAATGGTTACGGTATGACGGAATGCTCACCCGTCATTGCAAACAATACGGTCACTTATTGGAAGCATGGGTCTGTCGGCAAGCCGATCCCCTGTATGCAGGTGAAAATCGCAAACGGTGAAATCCTTGCCAAAGGGGCAGGGGTTATGATGGGATATTATAAAAATGAAGCCGCCACAAAAGAAGCCTTTACTGAAGACGGCTGGCTTCATACGGGCGACCTCGGATACATTGACGAAGAAGGGTTTCTGTTTATTACAGGCCGATGCAAAAATCTGATCCTGCTTGACAACGGCGAAAATGTATCTGCAGAGTTTCTGGAAGAACGCTTTGCCAATATTCCCTTTGTGCAGGAAGTAATTGCTTATGGGGAATCCGGCATGATTTGTGTGGAAATCTTCCCGAATGCGGAGTATATCCGCAAGCAGGGAATCACCGATCCCGAAGCCGTTATGCGGGATATTCTTAATACAGTCAATGAAAATCTTGCCTCTTTTCAACGCATTGCAAAATTTACTCTGCGTGATACACCGTTTGAGCGCACTGCGTCTTCCAAAATTAAACGAACGGGCGGAAAACCCACGAAAAAGGAAGAATTTGTTCTGCCGTCCACACCTGCGGAAAATCGTGTTTGTGCGGCGGTCTGCGATGTGCTCAATAAAGAAAAAGTCGGCATGAATGAAAACTTTTTTGCCTTGGGCGGCGACAGCCTGTCTGCCACCGAGCTTGCCGTCAGCCTGCATATCGGCACACAACTTGTTTATGACCATCCCGTGCTCGGTGAACTTGCAGCTGTGCTTGAAACTGAAAATGCGCAGGAGGACCGCGCGGTGACGGGTATCAATGCCGTCATCGCCGAAACAGCGGGGCAGGGAAGTGCCGCAGGCGAATACAAAAATATTCTTCTGACGGGAGCAACGGGATTTCTCGGCATTCATATCCTCAAAGAATTGCTTGCAAAAAATGTCGATGTGTACTGCCTTGTGCGAAGTGAAACAAGATTTCACGAACAGATAAAATATTACTTCAATTCATTACCGCTTGACCGTGTACATATCGTGATCGGTAATATCGAAAAAGAGAACCTCGGCATTAACGAAGTGCAATACAATGAACTTTGCCGAACCATTGATGCTGTTTTTCATGTTGCCGCCAATGTACATCATGCGGGCGATTATACCGATTTAAAGAAAACAAATGTGGACGGAACGGTACATTGTATTGATTTTGCAAAGCGAGCCAATGCCGTTTTGCATCATACTTCCACTGTCAGTGTTCACGGTGCAGCGACTGTCCCGCAAACGGACAAAACCGCAAAATTTGATGAATTCACCCTTGATATCGGGCAGAAATTCACGGAAAATGTGTATATCCACAGCAAATACAGAGCCGAAGAAGCGGTGCTTGTCGCCCGTAAGGAAGGCTTGCAGAGCAATATCTACCGCATTGGTAATCTGACATGGCGAACCACGGATGGTGTTTTTCAGATCAACACCAACGATAACGGTTTTTTACACCGCATTCATGCCATGGTCAAACTCGGTCTTCTCAGCAGTGTGGCGGACAAATATCCGATGGATCTGACCGCTGTTGACGAATGCGCAAAAGCCTTTGTCGGACTTGCAATGTCCGGCAGAGTAAACGAGATTTATCATCTGATGAATCCCAATTATCTGTCCACCGAAAATCTGTTTAAATATCTTGGTGTACCTTACAAAAAAGTGTCACCGCTTGCGCTCATCGAAACTGCCTTTGCAAACACCGATGACCGCGACATTCATGTTTATATGTTCTATATGCTCATTTCGGGCAGAAGCGCAAACATTGAAACTTTCTGCGATTTTACCTTGCAAAGGATGAACGCACTTGGCCTTTCATGGAGCATTCCCGAATATAACTATCTTACGGTCGGCAATAACTGTCTGCCGGAAGAAAAGTATGAAATCAAGCCGATGCACACTGGCAAAGCGACCATGACCCCCATTCAGAAATTGTTTGTCAGTACCCTGCGCAAGGTGCAGTTGCCTGACAGCATCTTGCTGATCGGGGAGAACGCGGTTGCGGATCTTTGTGTAAAAATGAAAGAAGACGGAATCAGAAGCCCTCTTGTTGTCACGTTCCCGCTTGCATTGGAATTTGAAAAAATAAAAACGCTTCTTGCAGAATTTGATTCCGCTTGTGTGTTTGTTGACATCCCGGGCGAGCCGACCGTAAACAGTGTGCAGAAAGCTTTGCAGATGTATGTTGACAATGACTGCGATTGTGTGCTTGCCGTCGGCGGCGGTGCGGTGCTCGACTGTGCAAAGGTTTGTGCTTTGTGTGCGGGAAATCCCGGCAAATCGCCCGATACCGTCTGTGGTCTGTTTGCAGAACCGGCTCCCGCTGTCCCGTTTTATGCCGTTCCCACAACTGCAGGTACGGGTTCGGAAGTGACTGTTTTTGCGGTGCTGACCGACGAAGAAAAACAGCAAAAAACACCCTATCTCAGTGATAAATTCTTACCGCGGGTCATTGCATCGGATGCTTCTTTTACACTCGGTCTGCCTGCAAAGATGACTGCCGCAACGGGTATTGATGCGCTCAGCCACGCCGTAGAAGCATATTGCAGTCTGTTTGCAGAAGATTTCCCCGAAGACAAAGAAAATGCTCCGACAGCGTGTAAGATGATTTTTGAAAATTTACCGACTGTCTGTGCGGATCCCGAAAATCTTCCCGCACGACAGAATATGCTTGAGGCCGCCTATATTGCGGGGAAGGCTTTCCGCAGAATCAGCACGGGCTACATCCATGCTATTGCGCACAGGCTCGGTGAACTTTGCCATCTGCCGCACGGTGTTGCCATCGCCGCCGCTTTTGTGCCGGTTCTTCGTGCAAGCTTGCCGCATATTGCAAAACCGCTTGCAGAACTCGCAGTAGTTTGCGGATTTGCTGATGACGGAACTTCGACTTTGACAGCCGCAGAAATCTTTGTTGCAAAATGCGACGAACTGATTGCGCATTTGCATCTTCTTGATGATGTGCAGTTTAAAAACAGTGATATTGCTTTTATTGTTGACCGTGCACAGGATGAAGTCAAATCCCTTGGTTATCCCGTAGTGTTCACGGATGAAGACCTTGCGGAAATTGTAAAAGATATTATGAGATAAAAAAGAAACTGACTTTTCACTTTTATGAGAAGTCAGTTTTTACTGTTTATTCATTATTCAGATTTGCTTTCGATGTATTCATCAAGCAATCTTGCCGCTTCACCCACTAATTCCGAACAAGGTCTTTTCTGATAAAATCCCTGTGTACGTAGTGTCGGAGTCGGGTCTGTATTTTCCTTGTCTGCCAGTCCTAACAACTCTTTGCAAATGTAAGAGCCGTTGCTGTCGGCATATTGTTTCATAAGACTCTGCACAAGGGCATAGTGGTCTTTTTTGGACACATTATCGGTCGGACTGTCATAGCCGAACAGCATACCTGCTGCCATCATCATTCCGCTGACAGCACCGCAGACTTCTCTTTGTCTGCCGAAACCGCCGCCGAAGGAGGAAGCAAGTCGAACGCTTGTTTGTTCGTCAAGCCCTGTCAGATCCGAAAATGCCGCAAAAACAGCCTGTGCACAGTTGTAGCCCTCTTTAAAGAGGGCTACTGCTTTTTCTTCGTGTTTCGTCATTATGCCTTGCCGACAGAGCCGAACAGGGTCATCTTTTCGATCACGGTTTCACGCATTGCTGCACAGCCGGGAGCAAGCAGTTTTCTGGGGTCGAAGCCCTTGCCTGCAAGGTCTTTTCCTTCTTCGATGTACTTGCGGGTTGCTGCTGCGAAACTCAATTGCAGTTCGGTGTTGACATTGATCTTGGAAACGCCGAGGGAGATGGCTTTCTGAATCATGTCAGCAGGGATACCCGTGCCGCCGTGGAGAACGAGGGGCATGGTGCCGGTTTTTTCCTGAATCTTTGCAAGAACATCAAAGTTGAGTCCTGCCCAGTTTTCGGGATATTTGCCGTGGATGTTGCCGATGCCTGCTGCAAGCATGGTAACGCCGAGGTCAGCGATCATTTTGCATTCATCGGGATCTGCGACTTCGCCGCTGCCGACAACGCCGTCTTCTTCACCGCCGATTGCACCGACTTCTGCTTCGATGGAAACGCCCTTTGCACCTGCATCAGCAATGAGCTGCTTTGTCTTTGCAATGTTTTCGTCAATCGGATAGTGAGAACCGTCGAACATGATGGAAGAGAAACCTGCTTCCAGAGCGGCATAAGCACCTTCATAAGTACCGTGGTCAAGATGAAGAGCAACGGGAACGGTGATCTTGAGGGTATCCATCATTGCGTTGACCATAGCAACGACAGTGTTGAAACCGCACATATACTTAGCCGCACCTTCGGAAACACCGAGAATAACGGGAGAGTTGAGTTCCTGTGCGGTCTGCAGAACGGTCTTGGTCCATTCAAGGTTGTTGATGTTGATCTGTGCTACGGCATATTTGCCTTCTTTTGCCTTAGTGAGCATTTCTTTTGCGGAAACAAGCATTTTAATTTACCTCCGATTTTTATTTTCCAAACACAAATTATATTACATTTATTTGCAATGTGCAAGTCTTTTTTATATGAATTTGTTTGTAAGACTGCCGATGCCGTCAATTTCACAGCGCACTTCATCACCGGGCACAAGGAATTTCGGCGGAACAAAGCCCATGCCGACACCGGACGGTGTGCCTGTGGAAATAATCGAACAGGTCTTCAGTGTCATACCTTCGGTCAGGTCCTCGAGAATCTGCCCGATGCCTGCAAGAAGCAGGGACGTGTTGCTGTTTTGTCTTAATTCACCGTTGACATAACTGCGTATGTTCAACTGCGGTTCAAAATCAACTTCATCGGCAGTTACGATGCAAGGTCCCATCGGAGTGAATCCGTCCAGACTTTTTGCATAGTAAAACTGCTTGTGTCTTTGTTGCAGACTTCGTGCACTGACATCATTGATAATTGTGTAACCAAACACATATTCTTTTGCATTCTCTTTTTTGACATTTTTTGCATCTTTGCCGACGACGAATGCAAGCTCGGCTTCGTAGTCGATCTGTGTGTCAACGGTCGGATAGGGAATTGCACCACCGTCGGGGACGGCTTCGTTGACCCGTTTAGAAAAATAGACCGAATACTGTCTGTCCTTTTCAAAAACCTCTTTCTTGAACCTTGCGGATTCCTCTGCGTGTGCGGCATAGTTGATACCGAGGCACAGAATATCCTGTTTCGGCTGCGGAATGGGGGCAAGAATTTCAGTATTTGTAAGGTCAAATTTGCCGATTTCGTTGCAAAGATGTTTATATTCAAAAACTTTTCCGCTTTCAATCAGGGCATTCATATCGTCAAAGGGAAGGCGGTGGGCGGTTTTGTTGGAGCCTTCCACTGCGGGGAAAATACCGTCCGCTGTTTTTAAAGTATATAAACGCAATTTATTTCACTTCCTTTACATGAATGCGGATCACTTCGTGGTCATTCCAATGCTGTTGCGAGAAGTTGATGCCTGCTTTCATGAGTGTCTGTCCGTGGTATTCCTCACCGTCAATGTCACACTCGTACATCTTTTCGGGATCAAGCCCCTTGAAACGGACGATGTGATTCTTCATGGCATCTCTGCGCATAACAATGACCGTAAGCAGGGCTTCGGATTTGTCTTCGGAAACAAATTCCCATGCACAGTCGAACCCGTCTTCTTCGGGTGTTTTGATGCGGTAAAGGTCACCGTTGCGGATCAGATCGTAGTATTCGTGATATTCCGAAATCTGTCTTTTGACTCTGAATGCATCTTCTGCACTCAGCTTAGTCGGGTCGAGTTCATAACCGAATGTGCCCCACAGTGCAACCGCACCTTTTGTGTCATAGCCTGTTCTGCGGCAGGCAGAAACATGGGCACCCATGGTGGATGCGGGATAGCACAGCGAAGTGCCGAACTGAATGGAAAGTCTTTCGATGGGGTCTGTGTTGTCGCTCGTCCAGATCTGCGGAGAATAGTAAAGCATTCCGGGATCAAAACGTCCGCCGCCGCCCGAGCAGTTTTCAAGAAGCATTGCGGGGAAATCTTTAGTCAGTCTGTCCATGATTTCATATGTACCCATGACAAAACGGTGGAAGAATTCTTTTTGTCTTTCGGCAGGGAGTAATGCACTGCCCGCTTCTGTAATGTTGCGGTTGAAGTCCCATTTCAGATAGTCGATTTTTGTGGAAGACAAAACATCATACATCTGCTTGTAAATGGCTTCGCGGACATCTTTTCTGGAAAAGTCTATAACATACTGCTGTCTGCCGATCGAGCGTTCTCTGCCTGCCACATGAATGCACCAGTCGGGATGTGCTCTGTAAAGGTCAGAGTCGGGGGAGATCATCTCGGGTTCATACCAGATACCGAATTTAAGACCGAGTGCATTGACACGCTTAACAAGACTGTCAAGACCACCTTTGAGTTTATCTGTGTTGACATACCAATCACCCAAAGATGAATGGTCGTCATTTCTCTTACCAAACCAACCGTCATCCATAACAAGCATTTCAATGCCGAGTTCTTTGGCTTTTTCGGCAAATGCAACGAGTTTGTCATCATCAAAACTGAAATAAGCGGCTTCCCAGCTGTTGATCAGCAGCGGGCGTTTCTTTTCTTTCCATTCACCGCGGATGAGGTGTTTGTTGTACAGTTTGTGGAAAATACGGCTCATGCCGCCAAGACCTTCTTCAGAGAAGACCATAACGGCTTCGGGGGTACAGAATGCTTCACCTGCTTCAAGGTGCCAGCCGAAAGAGGACGGATTGATGCCCATGATCACTCTTGTTCCGCAGTTGGAATCCACTTCCGCTTCAGCAAGGAAATTGCAGGAATAAACAAGATTAAAACCGTATGCGTTGCCGCTGTCTTCGGTAGCGGTGTTGTCGCAAAGTGCAATGAATGGATTCTGCTGATGACTCGACGATCCTCTTTTGCTTGCAATACCCTGAATACCATGTGCAAGTGGTCTGCGTTCAACGGTGCGTTCCTTGTTGTGTCTGCCGTAAAGGGAAATGAGATCATAGTTCATTTCGGGCAGATCGAGGCAAAGGCTCATGCTGCGTTCGATGTCCATTGCTGTGTCGGATGTATTCTTGATAACCGCCCAACGGGTCATTGCTCCAAGGTTTTCAAATACGGTGTAATAAAGGGTCACTTCGGCACCGCTGACTTTGTCAAGGGTCTTGATGGCAAGGGTCTGTGCTTCGCTGTCGCAATTTGTGTAAAGACAGGGAAGACCGGGCAGTGCAGGCTTGCCGTCAAAAATCTCATGTGAAACATAGCGGATGTCGGTGGAATTGCAACCTGTTTTGTCTTTGATCTGCAATGCAGAAATGCGGAAATCCCCGCACCCGTTGCAACCGTATTCCATCGGCCATGTGTCTGCCGAAAAATCACAGAACGGAATGTTTTCGTTGCCCGCACTGAATGAAGCATAGGTCGAACGCGAACGCAGGGCATTTAAGTTTGTGTCGGGAATTTTTGCACCATAATACAAGTGCAGCAGATAGTTTTCTTCAAAAATCTCAATAAGATAGCTCGATGTTGCGGTATCAAGTTTGAAAATCCTGTTTTCGCTGTCAAAAAAAATAGCCATAATGTACCTCTCATTTGATTTTTATGATGTAATTTTCTTTTCGCGGTTTTGTTTCGGGAATCACGGCGGGAATGCCGAGAATGCAGTGTCCGATACCTTCATAATTTTCGGCAACACCCCATTCTTTCATGAGTGCCTTGCCTTCTTCGGTTTCAAATTCTTCTTTCGCACGGTGAATCCAGCATGCCCCCAAGCCAACGGCATGTGCCGCATTACAGAGATTACCGATCACAAGAGAACCGTCTTCTCGGAAAGTGCGCACATTATTGTCGGCAAATACGACAATAATTGTCGGTGCGCCGTAAAACGGGTCTGCATCGGGATTGCCGAGAATTGCGGCATTCATCTTTCTTAATTTTTCAATCGTTTCTTTGTTCTGCACGGCAACCATCAAAGGAGATTGACGGTTCATGCCGGTCGGCGCAAAAGTACCGGCTTCAAGTACAATGTCAAGCAGTTCTTCACAGACCTGCTCGTCTTTGAACTGACGTACACTGCGACGCTGTTTTAAATCCTGAATGGTTTGATTCATATTTTTATCCTCCGTTAAAAAAGAGTTTAATTATTTTCAGTATAACAAGAATACAGACGGATTGCAATTGATTTTTAAGGAAAAATAAGGTATAATATCTTTTAATATGTCTGAAAAACTTGCGGAGGAGGAATTCTGTGTTCGGATATGTCGTTGCAAACAGTGAAAAATTAACAACTGAACAACTTTGCCGTTACCGTGCGCTTTATTGCGGGCTGTGCAGAAAAATCGGAGAGCGCCACGGCAGTGCCGCAAGAATCGCCCTGACGTATGACCTTGTGTTTCTTCTGATTGTTCTTTCATCCGTTTATGACGGAGAAATTTTACAGCAAAAAGCAGATTCCTGTGTTGCGCATCCCATAAAAAAGCGGGAGTTTATAACAGATACATTTACCGACTATGCGGCTGATATGAATATTGCGCTTGCGTACTATAATTTTTTGGATGACTGGCAGGATGATAAAAGTTTAAAATCCCGAGCACAGGCACAATTGCTCGGAAAAGGTTTGCAATTGAGCAAGCAGTTGTATCCGCGGCAGATTTCTGTTATTGAGCAATGCTTGCATGATTTGCACGAAGCGGAAAAACGTGATGAAGCCGATCCCGATATTCCTGCCAATATTTTCGGTGCGTTGTTGGGTGAACTTTTTCGTTTTGAAGAAAACGAGCTTGGTGAAAAATTATATGATTTCGGTTGCGCGCTCGGCAGATTCATTTATCTGATGGATGCTTTTGCCGATCTGAAAAAAGATATCAAACAGCAAAAATACAATCCCCTTGTCCGTTACTGCAGGGAACAAATTCTGCCGATTCTGCAGCTTCAGATGGCACAATGTGCAGAATTATTTGAAGAATTGCCTGTCAAAAAAGACAAAGATCTGTGTGAAAACATTCTTTATTCGGGTGTTTGGACAAAAGCGGAAATTTTAAAACAGCAGGAGGCGAATAAGCGACATGGATGACCCTTATAAAATCCTCGGTGTTGCACCCGGTGCAAGTGAAGACGAAGTGACCAAAGCTTACCGCAAACTTGCAAAAAAATATCATCCCGATCTGAATCCCGGTGATGAAACAGCCGCCAAAAAAATGAGCGAAATCAATGCTGCTTACGATCGTATCAAAAATCCGAACGGAGCAGGCAACCGTCCGGGCGGGAGCGGAAATTTCTATGGTTCAGCTTACGGCAGACGCACTTCGTATGATCCGTTCGGCGGATTCAATCCGTTTGGCGGCACCTACAGTTCTTATTCCGATCACACTTCGGATACTTTGGGGAAGGTACGTATACTCATCAATGTCCGCCGTTATGCAGAGGCTTTGCAGATACTCAATGCCGTATCGGACAGAACTGCCGAATGGTATTATCTTGCCGCTATTGCAAATTACGGCGCGGGGAATATCGTTCTCGGTATGGATTATGCAAAAAGAGCTGCTGAAATGGATCCCGATAATCCGCGTTATTCGGATCTTGTTGAGCGCATGGAGAATGCGGGATTACGTTACCGTGCAACAGGACAGTCCCGCTATGGAATGCCACAGTTGCGTGTGAATAAGTTTTGTTTAGGTTTGTTCCTGACCAATCTGCTTTGTAATTTTATGAATTGTTTTTGCAATAACGGCGGATATGGCGGCTCATGTTTCCCGTTCTTTTGTTGCTGATTTTTTTTTGGAGGTTATTGAATGAACTTTATCTATCGTTTACAGGAATCATATAACCGTTTTATGTACGGCAGATACGGTAATGATACGCTCAATCGCTTTTTATCATTTTTTTATATTTTGCTTGTTGTACTCGGGTTCTTTCTCCGTTTTCTTGTTTTTTTGACAAAATCAGTCGTGCTTTATAAAATAAGATATGCACTGTATATTCTTTCCCTGATTATCTTTGCAGTTACCATCTTCCGCTCTCTTTCAAAAAATATTTCCCGCCGTGCAAAGGAAAATGAGGTCTTTATGCGATGGTGGGGAAATTGGCAACCGTATGTTCATAAACAAGCCGAAAAAACAAAGCCGAAAGCGCGCATGTTTGTACGCAAAATGCAGGATCGCGATCATATTTATAAAAAATGCCCCGACTGCAAAGCTGTTTTAAGACTTGCAAAGAAAAAAGGCAAACACAAGACCCGTTGCCCCGCTTGCGGGAAACTGTTTGAGGTGCGTGTGTTGTTCGGTGAAAAGTAAAATCAAATCCGCAGAAGAGTTTTTATTTTGCTCTCCTGCGGATATTTTTTATTATTTGTCTTTTTTCTTTTTTTCGAGATTGAGTACGGATTTGACAGAATAATACACCTGTGCGCGTTGCACTGCGGTAGCACCGATACCGAAATCGCCGTAAAACACTTTTTCACGGTCATACATGCGAATGACTTTGCTTTCAAACTTATTCGGTGCGGTTTTTTTGATGGCGCGTTCGTTCAATAAATATTTGTACGGCCTTTTTTCAAGGCTGTCAAAATGTTCATCCGCCGCAAACAATCTGTTTTGCACATTGTCGCTTGTGCCCGCAAAAATCAGAATGTTTTCATTGTCGGGCAATGTCAGTGTTTTTGCATTGCAGGTCGGTATGCAGGCGGTGAAAATATAAAACTGTTTTGCAATCATATCACCGTCCGGATTGTGCGTATGTGTGGCAGTAAAGCCGAGCGGTTGTTGTTTTATATATCCCGTTTCGCCCATGCCGATCAGATCCCATGTGCCGATCGCTTCGAAGCAATCGCAGACTTTGACCGGCACCTCTGTTTCATCCGTCTTGAAAACAGCCGTTGTGTCACCGGACAGAGAAGTCAACAGGAAAGAAACATTTTCATTTTCTGCAGGCAATTCAATGGTTTGTCCTTTGCATTGTACCGCAGAAAAACCGTTTTTCTGCAATCTGAATTCTCTGTTCGCACACAGGATTTGCTCGGGAAGAATTTCTTTCGGAACGGAAATTGCATCCGGCAAAGTGCTCTTGGCACGGTTTGCATTGTCCGTTACTGCCACTGCATTATACGGCAATGACAGAATTTCAGTCTGTATTTTCGCATCGGTACATTCTTTCTGCAGGGCAACGGAAAATGTTCGGATTTCATTTGCTCGCATTGAAAAATGAAGTTTACCGTTTGTAATGGCCGTATCTGCGATGAATTTTTCAACACCGTTGACTTCGGCGGCGTAAAGGACGGGAGTGCAGAAAGACAAACAGACATCATCCGCGTCAAGCCCTTGGGTCTCAGCAAGACGGACTATGAGCTTGTCGTCTTTGTGTGCTTTTTTGATGCAACTGATGCGCACATTGTCATTGCTGATGTTTGCAAAAGAGAAACAGTTGCCTTTTTTACCTTTATGCACATTGGTTACAAAGGTGTGCATGGGTTGATTGAATTCGTCAGCCGCCTGCTGTACATTGCCGTAGTCGGCATAAAGGGCAAATGAATAACGGTTGAGACCGAATTCCATCAGATGTTGCGAACATTCCCATCGGTAGGCGGAAAGCGGCGTGTGCATGCAGGTCAGTCGCAATGTGTCGGCATCGGGTTTATCCCAACCGCTTCGGGAATCCGATAAAACGGCAATGCAGAAATCACTGTCCGTTTCGCGGATGCCGGCCCAACGCTGTGCGGGCACTTCGAACAGACGTTGCGTGTTGGTGGCTCTTTTGGCTGTACCGATGCCGATATCGTATTCCGCAAAGGCATTTTTGTTTGCAAGCGGAAATTCAATTTTGCACAATGATGCTTCGTGTTGCCAGTCAGTTTCGTTTTCAATCTGCAAAAATCCGCCGTTGGCATCCAACGATAAAATCTGCCTGAATGTGGAATTGCCGATGGTTCGGGTGATTTCGACAGCGCCTCTCGCAGGGCCGAATCCCGTTATACGGATGGCGGGTTTTTGTGCATAATCGCACGCGGCGGAATTGATGTCATCCCACTTGATCTCCCATGCGGGCCACATTTTGGAATGAACATTATCATGAATTGCAATGCGGATCGGAGCATGGAGTAATTCCTTTTTTAACTGCTTGTCCACAATGCTTTCAATGTCGCCGTCGGCATTTATTTTTACGAAATATCTTTCATTTTCAAGCGTGTGTGTTGTTGCTTTGATTGGATTGTTTTCGATTCTGCAACCTGAATCGGAAAGACGGACATCATATACCTTCAGCCCGCAGGACGGAACTTGCGCACTGAACAAAACAGTCATACGACCGTTTTTGCGTTCGGCAATCTGCGAATAGACTTCATTGCCGTCGCAATCGAAAACTCTTGCGAAGTCCGCATTTTTACTGTGAAGACGGACACTGACGGTTTGTTTGCGTTCATGAACACCTTGTACGGGGTTGGAAACAACAACGGGAATTCCTTTTACAAACGAAGTGTCCAGTTCATTTGCGAGTACTTGCACAGCGGCCGTGTATGCATTGGAAAATACATTCATGCTTTGCACATAATCGTTCCAGTTGCGCTTGTAGCAAGTCTGGAAAGATGTGCCCGTAATATCGTCATGGAACTGATGTGCAATGACCCGTTTCCATGCCGCATCGAACATATCCTGCGGATAATCGCAGTATCCCAATGCAAATGCGGCACTTGCATTTCGCTCTGCGGCATCAGCCAACAGTTCATTTCTTCTGTTCCAACGCTTGGAAACAGCGCGGGATGTATAACTGCCAACCCCGTGTTCGGTCAGAAGCAATTCACCGTCAAATACGGGAAACATATCTTTTTGTTCCTGCGGCAACGCGGCAAGATCTTCAAAAAATTCCTGTGCAGAGGCAGAAAGAACGGCAATGTCACTCTTGTCATTCTTTTTTGATTCTTTCACGACAGCGCGGACGGATTGTTCGGACGGTGCACCGCCTCTGTCACCTGTGCCGTGATAAACAAAGGTGCAATCAAGATTATAATTGACTTTGTTTTCCTTGAGTTTTTTCTGCAGATTTGCGTGATTGCGCAAAGCCAGATAACCGTTTGTGTAAGCACCTGTTTTCAGCGCGGCAAAGATTTCATTTCCGTCTGTGCCTTTCCATCTGCCGATGTCAAAGGGGATATCCTCGCCGCAGCCCCAAGTCAGTTTTGAAGTAGAAAAACCCGTTAAGCCTGCATGAGCGGCAACGGAAGGCAAGGCTTTGCCGAAGCCAAAGCAGTCAGGCAGAAAAATGTCCGTTGTCGGTTTGCCGAAAGTGTCTTCAAAATATGTGTTTCCGTACAGAATGTTGCGCCATAGGGCTTCCGGCGAAGGAGTGTTGACATCGCCGTTTTCATAGCAACTGCCGCAGGGGTTCCATTGTCCCTTTGCTGCATAGTGTTTTACCTGTTCAAACAGCTCGGGATAATATTCTTCCAGCAGTTCATATCTGTATGAGCCCTCGAAATTGAATTTATAATCGGGATATTTTTCAAACAATTTCACATTGTCGTATACTGTACGGGGTAAAAAGTCGGAGATCGTTTTTTCAAAGTGCCACAGCCATGAGGTGTCCAGATGTGCCGTTGCAACCGTGTAAATTTTCTTTTTTGTGTTTTTCATTTGTAAACCTCCAATCTGTTCTATTGTACCATTGTTTTGCTGACAGGTCAATATTTCTTAAAACAAAAAAATAATACTTTTCTACTCGACAAACGACGAAAACAGTGCTATAATAAAACAAATATAATTTAAGTACTTTTCGGAGGAAATATAATATGGAAATTCTTGATCTTGCTACCAAAGCACTCGGCGGTATCATTCATCTGAGCACAAAACGACTTGCCGCAAAAGAAAAAGCGGACCCCCTGCCCGAAGTCGCACCGAGCATTATGAAAAATGAAGACGATAATACGTTTATCTGCGGTTTTTCGAGTGCAGAAGTGATGCCGGCCGATGTCGATACAAAGAAGTATTATATTGCAGGCTACAGAATCAATCATCCCGTAACAGGTGTTAAAGATCCCACAACCGTCAGTGCCATGTGGCTCGGTTGCAAAGAAGGTGAAGGCATTTTGCTTCTGTGTGCAGATGTGATCGGTCTTACGGGATACGATGTCAACGAAGTCCGTGCTTCTCTTGCAGATTTTTGTGCCGAAAAGGGATGCAAAAACATCAGCATTTCCTGTTCCCATACCCATGCAAGCATCGATACCGTCGGTTATTGGGGACCGCTTCCGTTGTCAGGCAAAGACAAGTCCTATCAAAAACAGCTCTTTGCCGCTCTTAAAAAAGTTGCAATCGAAGCATGGCAGAACCGTACCGTCGGAAATCTGTATATGGGTGATATCAGTGTTCCCGAAGCCATCGAAGACCACAGAGAACCCATCTTCTGCAGTGATAAGCTGACAAGACTGCGCTTTGTTCCTGCAGACGGCAGTGCCGAAACATGGTTTATGAACTACAGTGCGCACCCCAACACCATGGGTGGTGACAACACTCTTATCAGTGCCGATTATCCCTGCTACATGCGCCGCAGAATCAACGAAACCAAAAAGGTCAATGTGTTGTTTGCTGTCGGTGCCATTGCCGCTGTGGACATCGCTCCGTCTGTTGCCGAAGACCGTACCGAACGTACCATGCGTGGCGGTCAGATCCTCGGTGATGCCGCATGGAAGATCGACAATGACGAACTGCTCAATTCTGAAATTACCGTCCTTCGTCAGCCTTACTATGCTCCTGTTGACAACTGTCTGCTTGCACTTATGCCCACCATCGGTGCTGTCTCAAGTGTAAAAGCACCTTGCCCGCAGGGCGAACTGGGCATGGCTCTGATTACCGAAATGACCTATCTGAAAATCGGGTCCCGACAGATCCTTATGATCCCCGGTGAAGCATTCCCCGAAAATATTTACGGCGGTTATGCCGATGCCGAACACTCTGCAACGGGACTTCCCGCTGATATCAACTCGAAACCGCTTGCCGAAATTGCAGATGATGCTAATCTCGTTGTTTTCGGTGTCACGAATGATATGACGGGGTATATGGTTGCAAAGAATGACTTTGTTCTGCATCCTACGCAGGCGTATCTGAATACCTGGCACGACCGTTTTGACCGCCATCATTACCACGAAACCAATTCACTCGGTTATCTTACAACCGATACCATGGAAAAAGTGTTCAGCGGCATGATGAAACGTGTGCGTGATGCACAGAAATAAGCGGAGGCAAAACATGGATATTTACATCAAAAAACTTGTTGAATATGCTATTGCAAAAGGATTCATCGCCGAATCCGACAAGGCATGGGCAGTCAACAGTCTTCTGTGGGTGCTTGATCTTGAAAGCTATGACGATACTGTAACGGGCGAAGTGTCCGAAAAAATCGAAGACATTCTCGATGCACTGACCAAGGATGCCGTCAGCAGAGGTGTCATTGATGACGGTATTGCCGCCTATGATTTGTTTACAGCAAAACTGATGGGCATGATAACGCCCAAACCGTCCGAAGTCATTGCAAAATTCAATGCTTTGTATGAAGAAGATCCCAAAAAGGCAACCGATTGGTACTATACTTTCAGCGGGGATACCAACTATATCAACCGCAGCCGCATTGCCAAGGATGTCAAGTGGACAGCCGACAGTGAATACGGTGAAATTGATATCACCATCAATCTTTCCAAGCCCGAAAAAGACCCCAAAGCCATTGCCGCGGCAAAGAACAAGCCGCAAAGCGGTTATCCCAAGTGCATGCTCTGCCGTGAATGTGAAGGCTTTGCAGGCAATCTCAATTTCCCCGCAAGAGAAAACCATCGCATTCTGCCGCTTCACATCGGCGGCGGTGATTGGTTTATGCAGTATTCACCCTATGTATATTACAATGAACACTGTATTGCACTGAATGCCAAACATGTTCCCATGGTCATTGACCGCAGTGCATTCAGAAAACTGCTAGACTTTGTCACATTGTTTCCGCATTATTTCATCGGTTCAAATGCGGATCTTCCCATTGTCGGCGGCTCCATTCTCGCGCATGAGCATTTTCAGGGCGGTAATTATGAGTTTGCCATGGCAAGAGCAGAAATTGAAACCGAACTGCAGTTTGATGGTTTTGACAATGTCAAAGCCGGTATTGTCCGTTGGCCGATGTCAGTCATTCGTCTTTCTTCAGACAATACGGATGCACTCGTTGACCTTGCCGATAAGATTCTTACCAAATGGCGCTCATACACGGATAAGGATGCTTTCATTTTTGCCGAAACCGACGGCACGCCGCACAGCACCGTAACCCCCATTGCAAGAAAGCGTGACGGTAAATTTGAGCTTGATCTGGTTCTTCGTAACAATATCACAACAGAAGAACATCCGCTCGGTGTTTATCACCCCCATGCCGAATTGCATCATATCAAGAAAGAAAACATCGGCCTGATTGAAGTCATGGGGCTTGCCGTTCTTCCCGCAAGACTCAAGGAAGAACTTGCAGTTCTTGCTGAAAAAATGGTGAATGGGGAAGATCTTCTTGCCGATGAACGAACTGCCAAGCACGCCGAATGGGCTGAAGAAATCAAGAAAAATTATTCTGATTTTTCTGTAGAAAATGCGGATGCAATTCTTAAAAAGGAAGTCGGTATCGTATTTGCAAAGGTGCTTGAACACGCAGGTGTTTATGCACGCAACGAAGACGGCAAGAATGCATTCCTACGTTTTATTGCACATGTGAATGCAAAATAAAAGAGTTGACAGCACTGCGTTTTTTTGATATATTTTAAGTGTATTATTTTAATTTTCGGAGGAATGTCTGATGAAAAAGATTTTATCCGTTTTTTTGAGCGTCCTTTTGCTTGCATCATTCGGCATGATGGCCGGTGCGGAATGTGCACATGAATATGATGCAACGTATCATTCGCCCACCTGTATCGAGCCGGGATATACGGAGTTTGTCTGCGGTTTGTGCGGAGATCGCATTGAACAGATCAATGTCCCCGCAAACGGCCATATTTACGGTGAATGGGAATCTCTTGCAGAGGCAACCTGCACACAGACCGGTCTTGCAAAAAGAACCTGCCGTATCTGCGGCGGTGTTGAAACAGATACTGTTTCCATGACAGCACATGCTGATGCGGATGGCGATCGTGTCTGTGATTCTTGCGACTATGTATTCGAGAAGAAAGAAGACACAGGTTTGAGTCCGTATGAATGGCTGAAACTTTTCTTCGCCAACATCATTGCATGGATTAAAGCCATTTTTGCTTAATCTTTAAAAGCCGCCTGTGGGCGGCTTTTTGTTACAAGGGCGTGCGTAAAATGAAACGTTTTTTCACCTTTATCATTCTCATTTTAATATTGGCAATGTGTCCGTTGCAAGTTTTTGCAACACAACTGCCTGTTGCTTCGCTGAAAACGGATCCTGACGGGAATCTGTATTGGCAAAATACCCCTTTGGCGGAAACGATAACCAAAGAACACCAACCGATGTTGTTTTCAGCACTCCCAATGCAAAACACACTGCCTTCCCGATATGATGGCAGAGAAAACGGATTTGAAACGGCTGTTATCGACCAGGGGGGCGCAAATATTTGTTGGGCAATCACGGCAACGGATCTGCTGTCTTTGAATCTCCGACAAAAACTGTTGCCGGCTCTTGCTTTTTCACCGGCACACCTTGCATGGTTTGCACACCGCAGTCTTGTTTATTCGGACGAGCGAACGGCAGGTGACGGCACCTTGCTGTCTGATCCTTTTTTGCACGGCGGCAACTGGCTGGATGCAACAGCAGCACTTTCTGCATGGAACGGACCTGCCTTGGAAACAGAGTTTCCGTTCAATGACCGGGATTTTTCCGCGATGGGTAATTATGCACAGGCAGATCGCAAAAAACGCGAAGCTGTGCTGACAAGTGCAGTCTGTTATTATTCAAAAGAAATCAATGAGCCGAGTAATCTTTCTGCATCTCAGATGACTGCGATCAAGCAGGCAGTCATGAGAGAAGGCGGGGTGCAGGTGTCGTTTTATTCGGCAGTCGGAAACTATTACACAAGTGCGATGACAACGGCGTACTATCAGAACAGCAGGACTGCCACCAATCATGCCGTTGTTGTCGTTGGTTGGGATGATCATTTTTCAAAACAGAACTTTGCAGCATCCTGTCAACCGCCCGCGGACGGTGCCTGGCTGTGTAAAAACAGTTGGGGAAATGAATGGGGAGACAATGGCTATTTCTGGCTTTCTTATGACGATGTTTCCTTGAATCAGATCGTTTCTTTTGCTGCTGATTCAAAGTATGCATATGCTGAAAACTACCAATATGACGGTTTTGGTTTTCATGGCAGGGTTTTTTCGGATGATTATATCCGCTTTGCCAATGTTTTTACGGTTGATGCGGATTGTGAAATTGCTGCAGTCGGCACATGGTTTTTGCAAAACGGAGCAGATTTTACGATTGATGTATATACGGGCATTGATTCGGATTTTACAGAACCCGTGCAGAATATAAAAGCGGCGAGTATCAGCGGCATTGCTGCAGATTACGGTTATCGCGTCGTTGATCTGCAAGCCCCTGTTTTTGTGAAAAAAGGAGAAACGTTTTCGATTTGTGTAACGTTGACTGCAAATCAGAACTGTCCTGTTGTCAATGCTGCAATAGAAAATACGGATGCGGATGATTATGTCAGTTACAGTGAGTCCGGGCAGAGTTTTGTGCAGATCGAACGCGACGGAAGCTGGTATGATACAAGCGTGGAAGGTTTGAATAATGTATGCCTGAAAGCCTTGACATTGCACACGCATACACGTTCTGCAGTTGCAGACATTTGTGAAGAATGCGGAAAAGTTGTTACTCTTCGTGAAACACAATTGTTTCGTCGCCTTTTTGAGTACTTTTGGTTTCTGATTGCCAATTTTGTATAAAAATGCCGTCCTTTCCATGATACGGAGAGGACGGTTTTTGGATTATTCTGTAAAGAATTTCGCTTCCAATGCGGCACAAAGTGCATGATAAACAGGTAAGGTCAATTCCTGTACCTCATATGGTGTATATGCGGGCAATTGAATACATATATCGGAAAGGGAAGTCAGTTTGCTGTCTTTTCTTCCTGTGATCGACAATACACGGATTCCCTTGACCTTTGCCGTTTTTGCGGCTTCTACCACATTTTTTGAATTGCCCGATGTGCTCAAGGCGATCAGTACATCTGTCGGTGCATCGGCATAACCCCATACCTGCTGTGCGAAAACCAGGGCAGGATCCACATCGTTTGCAAATGCGGAAATAAGTCCACTGTGGGCAGTCAAAGCGATACTGCGAAGCGGACTTTGCAGTTTATCGGCAATGTATGCACCGTTTTCAATCTCATTGAACAACGCCTTCTCTTCCGTTGTCAGCGGTCTGCGCAGATTGAATCCTTTCATCAGTTCTCCCACAATGTGTTCGCTGTCCGCCGCAGAACCGCCGTTGCCGCAACAAAGCGTTTTACCGCCGTTGTTGTAGCAGTCAAGAAGCAGGTCGAAACTTTGCAGAATGCTTGTTTTTGCACAATCAAGTGCGGGATAATCTTTAAAAAGTTTATCAAAAATTGTTTGTACGTTCATTATGTTTTCCTCATTCCTTTGTAAATGCAAGTCCCAATGCGGCGAAATCACCGATGGAATCACCGAGATGGGAAGGCAGAATCTTACAGTTCTGTACCGACAAAGACAGTGCTTCATTCAGAATCACGCTATGAATGATCGGATCAAACAGATCATGTGAGCGTTCATAAATACTGCCGATCACAATTGCCTGCGGATTCAGAATATCAATCAGAATCGAAAGTCCCAATCCTAATTTTTCGGCGCAGGTTTTATAAACTTCCTGTGCGAATGCATCACCGTTTCTTGCGGCAAGAGCAAGACTTTTTGCGGTCATTGTATCCGGATTTTCGAGTAAGGGGGAGGCGTGTTCAGTTGTTTTTGCCATTTCTTGTGCAAGTCGTGCAATGCCGCCGCCTGAACAAAAGCCTTCAAAGGAACCTCTTTTGCCGTAGCCCACAGGACCGTCGGGTGCAATGCGGACATGCCCGACTTCACCTGCCATGTCATTTGTACCGCTGTATAATTGCCCGTTCAGAATCAACCCTGCACCCATGCCCGTGCCGAATGTCAGAAAAACAGCATTTTCAAGCCCTTTTGCGGCTCCGAACCGCCATTCTGCAACCGCACAGGCATTTGCATCATTCTGCAGATATGCTTTAACGCCGAATGCATTTTCGAACATCTGCACAATGGGAACATTGTCCCAATCGGGAAGATTCGGCGGGCATTGAATGAGGCCCTTTTTGCTGTCCAACGGACCTCCGCAACTGATTCCGATGCCGATAAGTTCATCGGATTTTACATTGTTTTTGTGAAGCAATTCTTTTGCCGTTGCAAGCAATTGATTAACCACTTCTTGCCAACCTCTTTTTACATCGGTCGGGAAAGTGAGTTTGTCGATAATGAAACCTTGTATATCCTGCGGCAATTCACCGCCGCCGAGCACGGCCGCACATTTTGTGCCGCCTATATCAATACCGAGAGAATACATAATGCACCTCGCTCATTTTTTATAAATCGTATCATATTTATCAAAAAAAAGCAATCCTGAACTATTGAAATCTTTGATTATATAATGTATAATATTTACGATTCAGAACAGAATCAGAAGAATATTGTCAAAAGGAGAACTCGAATCATGAAAAAGTTTTTCGCTCTTGCCCTTGCACTTTGCATGATGGTCTGTTGTTTTGCAGCCTGCGCAAAGGATGATACCACGGACCCCAACACAAACGGTGACGTTGTGAAACAGGAAGAATTTGTTATTGCCGTTCCCAACGATACCACCAACGAAGCACGTGCACTGATGCTTCTTGAAACCCTCGGACTGATTCAGCTCAAGGAAGGTGCAGGCATCACCGCCACCATTCTTGACATTGAAGCCAATCCTTACAACATTGAATTCCGTGAAGTTGAAGCTGCTCAGATTCCCAACATTCTGCAGGACGTTGACTATGCCGTTATCAACTCCAACTATGCCATTGCCGCTGAAATGGATCCCGTAACACAGTCTCTCGCACAGGAAGGTGCCGCTTCCGCTTATGCAAACATCGTTGCTGTTAAGCAGGGCAACGAAGAAAGCGATAAGACTAAGGCTCTCGTTGCTGCTCTTGAAAGCCAGGATGTTGCCGATTACATTGCCAACACCTATGGCGGTTCCGTTGTCAGTGTTGTTGAAGAACCCGGCGACGGTTATGCTGCTGATGTTGATTATGCTGCTCTTGCAGGTCAGACCATCACTGTGGCTGCATCTCCCGCACCGCACAGCGAAATTCTTGCAATCGCAAAGCAGATTCTTGCTGAAAAGGACGTTACTCTCGATATCCGCGAATTCACCGATTATGTCCAGCCCAACACGGTTGTTGACAACGGAGAAATCGATGCCAACTACTTCCAGCATCTTCCGTATCTTGATGATTTCAATGCTGAAAACGGCACTGCAATCGTTTCCGCAGGTGCAATCCATGTTGAACCCATGGGCATTTACGGCGGCAAACAGGCTTCTCTTGATACCATCAAGGGTGAATAAGAATTGATCTTTTCAGCCCGGTGCTCCGGCGCCGGGCTGTTTTTTAAGAGAGCAGATAAGATACCGCATAATTTTTTGTGCCGTATCTTATCTGCTGTCATGGATAGGAGAAAATGTTATGATTGAATTAAAGAATCTGACAAAGACTTTTCAGACCGCCGATGGTGCTGTTGAAGCACTTAAAGATGTTACTTTGACAGTCAACGACGGCGATATTTACGGCATCATCGGTATGTCGGGTGCAGGAAAAAGCACACTTGTAAGATGCATCAATATGCTCGAAAGACCCACAGACGGACAAGTGTTGATTGACGGCACGGATATGGGAGCACTTTCACAGAAACAACTGCGTGATATGCGCCGAAATATCACCATGATCTTCCAGGGCTTTAATCTGCTTATGCAAAGAACATGCCTGAAAAATGTCTGTTTCCCTCTTGAATTGGCAGGTATGAAAAAGGCAGAAGCGAAGAAGAGAGCCATGGAATTGCTTGAAATTGTCGGTCTTCCTGATAAAGCCAATGCGTATCCCGCACAGCTTTCGGGTGGTCAGCAACAGCGCATTGCCATTGCAAGAGCATTGGCAACCGAGCCGAAGGTGCTTTTATGCGACGAAGCAACAAGTGCACTGGACCCGAAAACCACGCATTCCATTCTGGAACTGATTAAAGATATCAACCGCAAACTCGGCATTACCGTTATTGTCATCACGCATCAGATGAGCGTTGTGGAAGAAATCTGCAACCGTGTTGCCATTCTCGACGGCGGTGTTGTGGTGGAAGAAGGCGCTGTAAATGAGATTTTCTCTGCGCCTAAGTCCGATGCTGCAAAGCGTCTTGTGTTCCCCGAGGGATTTGATGCACCTGTTGTGGAACGATTTGCAGATGAATACAGAATCCGCATTGTCTTTAACGGAGCCGATGCAGCAGGCACTCCGTTGATTGCCCGCATGGCACTCGAAAAAGGTATTTGTGCCAATATTATGGCGGCTTCTACGAAAACCATCGGTGGCAAGGCTTACGGTAATATGTTGCTCGGCATTTCGGGAGACAAAAAAATGCTTGACGATGCAATTGATTACCTGACAAAAGTAGAAGATGTTGCTGTTGAGGAGGTGGCAGACTGATGTATGACAAGATTTTTACTCCCGAAGCATGGCAACAGGCTTGGGAAGTGGTACAATCCGAATTTTTAATGGGATTGTGGGAAACATTTTATGTTACGGTTGTGGCTACCTTTTTTGCAGTTGTGCTCGGCTTACCATTGGGTATTCTGCTGGTTGTCGGTGACAAGGGCGGTGTGCTGCCCCTGCCGAAAGCGGTTCTCAGCACGTTAAATATTGTGATCAATCTTCTGCGATCTGTCCCGTTTTTGATCCTTATGATCATGGCATTCCCGCTTGCAAGACTCATCGTCGGTACAACCATCGGTACGGTTGCCTCCATTGTTCCGCTTGTCATTGCGGCATTTCCATTTGTTGCTCGTTTGGTGGAAAGCAGTCTGCGCGAAGTCAATCCAAACATCATTGAAGCCGCACAGAGCATGGGGGCAAGCCCGTTTCAGATCATCACAAAAGTGATGATTCCCGAAAGCATTCCTTCACTGATTTCCAATATCACCATTGCATTGACCACAGTGCTTGGCTATTCGGCCATGAGCGGCATCATCGGCGGCGGCGGTCTTGGTAAGATTGCTATTAACTACGGTTATTACCGCTATAAGTATCTTATTATGCTGTTGGCTGTTGTGCTTCTTGTTATTCTTGTACAGATTTTCCAGAGTGTCGGAACAAGACTTGCAACCAAACTCGATAAAAGACTGAAAAACAGATAATTTGACACGGAGAGGTGTGCAGTTCACTTCTCCGTTTTTTCAGTTCACTGAAAGGATAAATGTTATGAAAAAAGTGCTGAAGCGAATTTTTATTGCCTTGTTGTGTGTTGTTTTGATTAGCGGTGCTTCTGCGGGGATCTTCTTTTTGACTTATACACCGACGCTTACATTCGATGTGCAAAATACAACAGGACCCGTTACATCGGGTGCATCGGGCTATCTGTACGGGCTTGCAGAGAACGGAGTGCCGAGTGCTGCTATGTGCGAAAGTGTGGATATTTCTTCCGTTTCACAGAAAGCCATTGACGGTTTGCAGCATCCCATCGGTGACATTGATCATGTGGAAGAAATGCTGATTGCAACGGATTATAATGTAGTTTATCTGCAAGATGCTTATGACACATGGTACTATCTGCATGATGAAATCATGCAGATGCGCGCTGAGGGTACATACGATTGGCAGAAATTACTCGATGATGATTTTCTGCCTAAAGTCCGTGAAACAGTCGCAAAACTGTCCGCAAAAGACTACGGCGAAAAGGTTGTCTACTGTCTTTACAATGAATGCGACAACGGTGTCTGGTTTGGTGAAACACGAAAAACAGACGATCCCTATAACCGTTTCGGTGTATGGGCAGAATATAATACGATCGGCAGGGATAACTTCAACAGTGCATGGAAGCAGGCTTTCGATGTTGCACGGAAAGTTAATCCTGACTGCTTGATCGGTGGTCCCGGTTTCTGTGATTATGACCATGACGAAATCGAATATTTCCTGCGCTACTGTGTTGAAAATAATTGTGTTCCCGATATTATGATCTACCATGAACTGCATGATGATTCGGTCTATTATTGGCAGGATCATGTGGACGATTACCGGGCGATTGAAGATGTACTCGGCATTGATGATCTGACTATCATTGTCACCGAATACGGCAGAATGCAGGACAACGGCTATCCCGGTAAAATGGTGCAGTATATCACCAAAATTGAAGATTCCAAAGTGTATGCAAATAATGCCTATTGGAGGTTGTCAAATAACCTCAACGATGTGTGTGCTGATGATAACAGTCCGAATGCAAACTGGTGGCTGATGCGTTGGTATGCGGATATGGAAGGCGAAACACTTGCAAGCGAAAGCCATGATTTATTCAAATCCGACCTTGAACGTTCTGTCCGAAAGAGAAAAAGTCTTGACCATCAGGGATTTATGGGAATCGCCTCTCTGCAGGCGGAAGAGGCAAAAATCACCGCTGTCTGCGGTGGCAGAAACGGCGAAGCGCAGATTGTATTTAATAATCTGAAAGATACCGTATTTGAAGATAAAACTCTGTTGGTAACCGTCGAGGAAACCGTTTATAAAGGACTTTACGGTATTGTCAACAAGCCTGTTGTTGTTCAGAATTATACTGTTGCACAAAAATCGGATCGTCTTGTGATTGCCATGAAAGATATGGATGAAGCCAATGCTTATCATGTGACGGTTACAATTGCAGATGATTCGCAAACGCAACTGCAAACAGATGTCCGCCCCGTTCGATATGAATTTGAACACGGTACCTTACTCGGAAATGCATATCTGTATGACAGTTATTGCCCGACAAGCGGTGAATTGCAGGGCATGGTCGGCGGTATGGAAAATATCGGCGACGGTGTCGCATTGACATTCACCGTACCTGAAGACGGCATCTATACGCTTGATTTTGTCTACGGCAATTCCAATGACGGCGGTTATGATGAAAACGGCAAACAGGATCCGGACGGCAGAGTTCATACGCAGGTACAGTTGTATATAGATGAAGAACAGCAGACCATTTCTTTGCCCAATACAATCAAAAGTGAGTACACCTCCTGCTACACCGTGACGACTGAATTGTCAGCAGGGGAACACACCGTAAAAGTTATGCATCAGAAGGGAACCTATGTGCTTGATTCATTGCTTGTTTGCGAAAGCACAAACAGCGATACCGTATCTGTTTTACCTGATGCGGACAGAAGCAACGGGGATATTACTTCTTTCCTTGTGATAGCACCGACTGACGGTTATTATACAGTTTATACCGATGCCGCAGAAATCCGATTTACGGTGGACGGAGCACAAGCGAAAACCAATCAGAATGCATTGGCGACGGTGTATTGCAGACGGGGATTGAATTATTTTGATTTTAACGCAGCAACGATGACTGAAATAGCCGTTAAACGCAATGAAAATGTGAATGCGGGAATCGTGCTGAATCTGCCCGATGCTGTTCTTGAAAATACAAGTATTCGCACAGATGCAAACGGAACAGATTACATTGATTCCTTTGTGTGCAACGGCGGCAGTATAAGTTTTGCTTTTAATGCCGAACGGGCAGGGGATTACCGTGTCACATTATTGTATTCCAACAATGATGAAGGCGGTGTGCATGATTATAATGTTGATTTGATTGAACGCTATGTAACGGTTGTTGTCAACGGCGGACAAAAGCAAAATGTTTTCTGCCGCAATACATATTCATGGGAAACATTTAAAACAGTCACATTCAATGTGAATTTAATGCAAGGGAAAAATACAATTCTTTTCACAAATGACGGCAGTGTTCGTTTTAACGGCAATGAAACGTATACACCGTATATTGCCGCATTGACGGTAAATCCGGCCGTTGCAGAATAAAAGAAGGGGTTGTTGCAATCGCAACAACCCCTTTAAAATTACAATTTTCAGTTTACAACACCGTGGTGAGCAGTGGGTGAGTTTTCATTCAGTGACAGGAAGAAATAACCCTGACTCTGATAGTATTCAATTATATCAGGCAGCGCATCAACCGTCGTGTCTTTAGCATCCGTATCGTGCATAAGAAGAATAATGCGATTGGCAGAACTGGAAGTGGAAGATTCATAAATATAACTTGCGGAAATGTTATTTCCGCTGGCATCCTGACTGTCTGCATTCCAGTCAAAATAACTGTAACCCCTGTTTTCAACTTCGTCCACCAATTCACTCATAATGCCATAGCAGACATTGCGGCTGATGGAGTTGCTGCTGCCGCCCGGAAAACGGATGAGCATGGAACGAACCCCCGTTTTTTCATACACAAGATCAGAAATACGATCAAGATCCGCGAAGTAATCATCAACCGAAGCATACAGATCATAAAAATCGTGTGAGAATGTATGCAATGCAATGGCATGACCGTGATCGACAATGTTTTTGTATTCATTCTTGTAATCGGAATTCATAACAAAAAATGTTGCGCCGCAACCGTATGCATCCAGAATGTCAAGAATTGGCTGTGTATTGCTTGATGGGCCGTCATCGAATGTAAGATAAACTATCTTTGCATCTTCAGGAAGATCATCTTCTGTAAGGCCGATACAGTTCTGACCGAACTTGGCTGTAGTTGGGGATTCAGTGGTTGTATAGGCATCTGAAATAACGGCTTCAATTTCTTCTTGCCTTGCGACTGTAACTTCCATGATCAAGCCGGTTTGTTCAACAACGGCAACATCACGAGAGCACGCTCCCATGAAAAGGCATAAAACAAGAGCCAATATGATGCATAAAAATTTGGAGAAACGGGAGAGATACAGCAGAGTCATTTTGGAGTTCCTTCTTTTGTTACATAATTGTATTTAATATAACATAAAAGTGTACAATTTGCAAGAACAATACACGCAATAAAAGAGAAAAAAAATAATAGAAAAATAGTTTTTTTTTGGGTATTATTGCAAAAGCATGGGTTGTATCTGTCTGCCTTCCAGAGCTGCGGTTGCGGCAGGCAGAATCTGTGAAAAATCTGCTACAACGGAAGCTGGTTTGTTTATGAAATCATCCTGCCGGTACGGAATAAAATAGTAATGCTTTCTGCTCATCAAAGTGCCGATATTGGCGGCGGCAGTGCCGAGCGCATCGTTGGTGGAAATGCCAATCAGGACGGGGCGGGCATTGCGCAATTGTGATTTAACCGCAAGTGTGACCGGGGTGTCTGCAATGCCGACTGCCAGTTTTGCCAATGTGTTTCCGGTGCACGGCGCGACAATCAGCAGATCCAGCTTTTTTTTCGGTCCGATCGGTTCGGCATCTGCAATTGTACAAATAACTTTATTGCCTGTCATATTTTCAAGACGTTCCGCGAATGATGTCGCGGATCCGAATCTCGTATCTGTTGAAAAAGCATTGAAGCTCATAATCGGAATAATTTCAAAGCCGCTGTCACATAATGTTTGTAGACGTGAGAGTACTTTTCCGAATGTGCAAAATGATCCGCAGATTGCAAAGCCGATGGTTTTGTTAGTCAAGAGGATCCCTCCGTTAAATAGTTTTCTATTGTTTTTGCAATGATTTCGCCTGCGGTTTTCGGTGCCGTTTTTCCGGGTAGTGAAACGGCTTTAATGAGCGTTCTTCCGTGTTTGTGTGCCGCGGTCTGATCAATGCCGAACGGAACGCTTGCAACTTCAATAAAAACGCAATCCGGATCTGACTGCAGAATACTTTTTTCATCAATCACAAGGGCCGGAACGGTGTTGATGACACATTGCAAATCGTTTATTTGCTGTTGTAGATTCTGCAAAGGAAAAGCCTTGAAACGATCGCATTTTGCCGTTGTCAGCGCTTCGTTGCTTCTTGCAAAAATGGTAACATCCGCACCGAGTGCCTGCAGTGCGCGTGCCGTGTATTTTGCCACACGCCCATAGCCTGTGACGGCACAACGAAGTCCAAACACGGTACAGGGCAGGCGGTCGGTCAATATGCCGATCACACCTTCCGCTGTGAGTAATGCGTTTTGCAAGGTCAATTCTTCATCCTTGAAATAATCAATTACCCTTATATCATGTGCTCCCAGCGTCTTTTCAAAAAAGGCGGGCGGCATACCGCAAAAAACAAGACTATCGGGACGAATCAATTGAATAACGGAATGCAAAGAGATACTTTCTTTGGAAAAAGAAGCATTCAGTAGTTTTGCGTCCCTTGATAAAGGTAAAGGAAAAATAACGACATTTGCGACGGATAATGCTTCCGCCAAGGGTTTATTTTGTAAAAACGGCGGCAATTGCGCAAGATCAAAAGCTGACATCGATACGCGGCAGCCGTCTTTTTGCAACTGTTTCGCCATATGAATCTGACGTGAATCGCCGCCGATTACGGCAAATATGGTATTGTGATTCATAGAATACGCCTCCTTTTATCAATTTATGCACGGGGGTAAAATGTGTTATAATTTTCGGTTTTTTCTTGACTTATAAAAAATTTTTTTTATAATATACTAAGACAGGAGATGATCTGATGCAGATTGATAAACTGCTTGAAACCGTAAAACGGATTCACTTCATCGGTATCGGCGGTGCCGGTATGTGCCCGCTTGCCGAAATTTTACATAAACAAGGATATCAGCTTTCGGGTTCCGACAACAATGAAAGCAACACATTGAAACGCATCCGTGATTACGGAATCCCCGTGACATTGGGTCAAAAAGCGGAAAATATTGAAGGTGCGGAAATGATTGTTTATACCGCCGCAATCCTTCCGACAAACCCCGAACTCGTTGCCGCAAAGGCATCGGGTATTCCCACCTTCGAACGCGCCGTTCTGTTTGGTGCAATCACCCGTAAATTCGGAAAATGTATCGGTGTGTGCGGTACACACGGCAAAACAACCACCACCGCAATGCTGACGCAGATGCTCATGAATGCAGATGCTGACCCTTCTGCTGTTATCGGTGGCAAATTGCCCTTGATTGATGCTTATGGCAGAATGGGAGAAAAGGATCTTCTTGTTTGTGAAGCGTGTGAATTTCAGGATCATTTTCTTGAACTTTCTCCCTCTTGCGCATTGATTCTCAATATTGATGCAGATCATCTTGAATATTTCAAAACGGTTGAAAATCTGATTGCCTCTTTTACAAAATTTGCAGACCTTGCAAGTGAATGTGTCATATATAACGGCGATTGCGAAAAAACAAGAAAAGCCGTTGCGGATATGAAAACCCAAAAAGAACTTATTTCCTTCGGCAGAGCGAAAACCAATGATTGGTATGCTGAAAATGTGGAATATGAACATGGTGCTTTTGCCCGTTTCGATGTGTACAAAAAAGGCAACTGCATTGGTCATGCATACCTTGCCGTTCCCGGTGAACACAATGTCTGCAATGCACTCAGTGCGATTGCTGCCGCCGATTATGCAGGAGCTGATCTTGAAAAAGCCCTCGTCGGCATGGGTGAATTCAAAGGCGCCGGCAGACGTTTTGAAGAACTCGGTGTTGTCAACGGTATAACGATTGTTGATGACTATGCACATCATCCCGCTGAACTGCTTGCTACCATTGAATCAGCCATGAAAATGGATTATAACCGTGTGTGGGCAGTATTTCAGCCCTTTACGTTCTCGCGTACTTATATGTTGTTGGATGACTTTGCAACTGTTCTTTCAAAAGCCGACAAAGTAGTGTTGACTGAAATTATGGGTTCCCGCGAGGTCAACACCTATGACATTCACACATCCGACCTTGCTGAAAAAATTGACGGTTGCATCACGTTTGAACCCAAACCGAAGGACGAGAATTTTGATGATATTGTCAACTTCCTTTGCACAAATGCAAAAGCGGGAGATTTGATTCTCACTATGGGTTGTGGTGATGTTTACAAGATTGCCGA
Organism: Oscillospiraceae bacterium; assembly: GCA_015066385.1. Classification (GTDB taxonomy): domain Bacteria; phylum Bacillota; class Clostridia; order Oscillospirales; family Acutalibacteraceae; genus RUG806. Next base: position 111,600 of record SVOJ01000002.1, on the reverse strand, counting down.
ACGCTGTCTGGCAAAAATGAATAATAAATAAAGTGACACCCTGCTGTTTTTGTGTAACAGCAGGGTGTTGTTCTTTTGTCGATTAAAAAATCGGAATTTCCGGGAACGTAGGACCGTCATTATCGGGCGGGGCAGTCGGCTCATCTTCAGGCGGGTTTGTTACGATCGGTTCCGTCGGTCGTTGTGTCGGCGGTTCCGTCGGTTCTGTAGTGTTTGTTGGTGTGATGGGGAAGAGAGGTCTGGTTGTTGGTTCGTCAGTTGCCGGCGGATCGGTCGGTGCATCAGTCGCCGGCGGATCGGTTGCCGGTGGATCGGTCAGATCGTTCGTGTCGTCTTCATACGGATCGGTTGTCGGTTCCTCTGTCGGTGCATCCGTTACCGTGGTGATGGCGTATTCCAATGCAAGCATTGCAAAATCGACTTTCGGTTCGGTGTAAACCACACCCGATTCATAGCGTGTTTTCAGCACATCTGCCGCTGCCGTTACTCCGTCTGCCTTGTTCATGCCGCTTTTGATGACCGGGGAATACAGCAAACGAACAACGGCAAGATCCAGTTCGTCGGGAACCTGTGGCAACGCATTTGCTTTGTAAAACAGACTTTGCGGATAATTCAACGAGTTCTGATTGAGTCCGAGCATCTGCAGAACTTCTTCAAGAATCAGAGAGTTGCGGGTTTCTCTGGATGTTGTGTCAGTGATGATGCCTACTTTTGACAACTGAATGCGGTAATCATCCGAATTATAGAAAATTCTTGTACAGCTTTGCACCGTGTTATCGGTAATGCCGAGTGCATTCTGCACAAATGTCAGATTTCCGAAGTAGAATTTTACATTGGCTTTGTTGGTTGCCGTTGCCGTGAACATTCCGGGGAATCCGCTGATGCCGTTAAGATATTCCGAAACCCAACGGATCACGGCAACATCCACTTCGTCGGCAGTGCCGTAAATTTCATAGTAAATGGGTTTGATCCATTTTCTTGCCGCACCGATTGCTCCTTCTCCTTCGTCCGCAAAAGCAATTTCGGAAAAATAAGCAAGCACGGTCTGCAACGGATAATTGAAGACGGTTACATCGGAGGGTGTGAGCGATGTGTTCACGGGGGTGTTGTCATACCGTTGGACATCATCAAAATCACTCCAGATGTTGGTGCTTGTGTAAAAAATCTGTGTACCGACCGTGTTGCCCACATTCAACTGTGTTGTAGATGCCATGGAGGGGGCAGTTGTGATCGGTGTGGTCTGAAATTCATAGGACGGTTGTGTGCGGGTTGTTGTCAGTGAACTTGCATCCTTGCTGCAGGCACAAAGCAACAGCAGGCACAGCAATACAAAAATCAATGATGCCTTCTTCATTTTCATTCCCCTTATAATGTGCAATATAAATACATATAACATTTCATTTAATTATAGCATATTTCAACTTTCTTTGTAAATACTTAAATTCAAAATGTTTTTATTTGTTTGCAAATTTTTCCAACTTCTGCAGAATAAACGCAGTTTGAACAAACTTTGCATAGGATATTGTGTTGCTTCGCGGCAACAATGAAAGCGTGTCACAAACTGCAGACAAAATGCAGACACAGTTCGGAGGAAGAAAATGAGAAAACGCATCAGAGGCATTTCTTTGTTTATCAGTGTTTGCTGTGTTGCCGTGTTCGGGTTGGTTCTGTTCGGGTATTTTACATTGCCGCAGGCAATCACCGTCAGCGCCGAAATCCCCGCAATCGGTATGTACAGCCCCGTTACTGCCCGACAGCCTGCGGTAACGGCTTCGGTGATGCCAACGGCAGACACTGATCAGGATTATGCTTTGTTCGGGGTGGTTCCCGTAAAAACCGTGTCTGTTACACAAACGGACAGAAAATATGTATACGCAGGCGGGGATGTCATCGGTTTGCAGATGCTCACCGACGGTGTGATTGTGGTCGATGTACAGCCTTTTGAATCGGTCAACGGGGAAGTGTCGCCCGCCAAAGATGCAGGCTTGCAGAAAGGCGATATCATAACCGCCGTCAACGGTGTGCAGGTGTCGGATAACCACAGTTTTTCGGCGGCAATTTCCGACTCAAGCGGGCAGGAAATTGACATGACTTTTATTCGCGGCACGCAGGAAAAACACACTCTCGTCACACCGCAGTTGTGTAAACAAAGCGGTGTTTACCGTTGCGGTGCATGGGTGCGCGATTCCACGGTCGGCATCGGCACAATGACCTATTATGATCCGTCTACGGGCATTTATGGCGCACTCGGCCATTGTGTCAGTGACATGGACACGGGTGAAATGTTGCCCATTGCAGGCGGTCAGATCGTGGATGCCTATGTCTGGAACATTAAAAAAGGTGAAAGCGGCACGGCAGGGGAACTCGGCGGTTCTCTGGAAGAAGAAGTCATCGGCAGTATAGAAAAGAACTGTCAGAGTGGCGTTTACGGTATTTTGTATGAAGCTCCCTTATGTGCAGGCGAATACCCTGTGGCATGGGAAACGGAAGTCAAGGCAGGCCCTGCCGAAATCATGCTTTCTCTTGACGGCGAGACCATTGAAAGCTATGATATTGAAATTGAGCGCATCAATGCCGATTACAATGCCGAAATTAAAAACATGGTCATCAGGATCACGGATGAAGAACTGCTCGAAAAAACCGGCGGTATCGTGCAGGGGATGAGCGGCAGTCCCATTATTCAGAACGATATGCTCGTCGGCGCTGTGACTCATGTGCTTGTCAACGACCCGACCAAAGGCTACGGCATCTTTATCGAAAATATGCTCGACGCAGCCGCTTAAATTTTTTAACAGGGGTGAATTGCCCCTGTTATTTTTTGTTGATTCATGTTATAATGGAATCAAACAACAACCGACGGGAGGTTTTTTATGTTGAATATCGTTGAATATAAAAATCTACTCCTTGCAAATGATTTTGAAGAAGCAACCCGTGTACCGCTTCATTTCTGGAAAAAACTGACGGATAAAACTTCTTTTGTTGTGAATTTAAAAGAATTACAATTCGGTGTGGGCATTGTTTTTGGTGTGATGTCCACCGCAATATTATGGACTGCGGAAGCCCGGGATTATTTCAAACAGCACGGTTGTTCTGACGATGATTGCAATCTGCGATTTTATCTGGAAATCTGTTCCCATGCGGATGAAATTACGGCAAGCAATACAATCGGAGAACTGTATCGGAATTATTTGCATACGGACAAAGATATATTGCTTGCGGAGGTTAAAGAACGAAGAAAACTCTTTTTGCAGCAAATTACCGATGTGTTGAAACCGTTGGGTTTTCGAAAAAAAGGCAACCGTTGGCGAAAACATATTTCCGAAGACAAAGAGATTCAGTTTTGGGCTGATAAATCCCCTTATTCCGATTTGTATTATTTTCAGGTCGATATCGGCGGCGGTTGCTGCTACTCCGAAAGGTTATATACAAAAGGAACTGATATATTCGACTGGAAAAATTATACAGAGCCCGACCGACGGTTTGATTGGCAGTTGCAGTCGTATGAGGATTTGCGTGCAATCATAAGACAGGCATATGAAGAAAAAATGAAACCCTTTTTGGAAAACAATCTGACGGAAATGGGCAAACAACCTTTTGTGTGGAAAAATTGTATGTGCAGCAGAATAAAATGCCCGAATTGCTGGGTTGAAAAGAATCTATGGGAAGCAAAAAACTTATGAGCTCGTTTTTTATATTGACTTGATTTGCTTAATATGATACATTACTTATCAGAGGTGATTTACATGAAAACTTCGTTGAAATTATTGTTTTTTGTTGTCACTTTGCTTCTTTGCAGTGCTTGTGTTTCATCTGAATCTGATAAAAATACTGATAAAAACGGCGGTGTTGAAATGGAAGAAATCTGGAAAATTGAAGATGTAAACAAATTTATTATTGCTCTTGACACACACATTGCGCAAAAATGTTCTTACGGTGAAAATATGAGTGTATTAACTGAAGCCGAAAGAGTGTTTTTTGTTACGCAAACCGTGGAAATGGAAGTCAATAACGGCGGATTTTCACAGTTCTTTTATAATTCGAGTGGTGATTTTGCCAATGAAATTGAATCGGCGTTTATTGCAATCGGAGCTGTTAAAACAGCTGCAATCTGTAAGCAAGCTGTGGATTCGTTTGGCTGTGCGATTCCCGACGATGCAGATGAGCGTGCAGATTTATTGGATTCGATTGACAGTGTAGCATTTGATGCAAAACTGAGTGTTTGCGATGATGCATTTTTTGCCTATGAGGAAGATTTGAATACATTGAATTATGAGTATGTGCTGGCTCATAAGGATCAATTTTCATAATTGCAGGCTGGAAGACAGTGGCATCTGTTTTGCTGCTGTCTTTTTTTTGCTTTTCATATGCTATAATGCTGTTACTATTAAGATTATTTAATCAAAGAGGGACAACTATGAATGATTGGCTTGCTTTGTTGATAGCGGATTGCTTTTTTCCTTTACTTGTCTTATTGAATGGAGTATTGTTTTATTTTATTACTCCTTCACATTATTATTCCGACTATGGTTTTCGGAACGGTTTGTCGACTAAAAGCAAAGACACATGGGAATTTTCTCAAAAATATGCAGGCAAACTTTGTTTTAAAATGGTTTTAATTGTACTGCCTTTAACGATTGCAATTAAATTGTTGATGGTTGGACAGTCTTTGGATATTCTCGGTCCGACAACTGCCATAATTGTTACGGTACAAATTGTTTTTTATTTTTTAATAATGCTGTGTCTGCCGAATAGAGAGATTAGAAAATACTTTGATGAAAATGGAAAAAGAAAAGAAGAGCAATAAAAAGCAATTGCATCATGATAAAATTATACGAGTTGCAGTTCATTGAATACGATGGAATTACTAAAAAAGCTACGCTTCGGGCATATGGCAAATATCCTGATAATTTGACTGATTGAGGTGACGAGGTATGTACAAAATTTCCGTTCCCGTAATGAATGCAAATGTTAAGCGTGCTGATCGTGAAAAGGTGTGCAAAGAGATTCACCGTTTTGATGCCGAGCGTGTTTTTCTTGCACTCTCTTGTTACGAAACAGACTCTGCGAAAAAGGAAGAATCTCTCAATGATCTTGCCGACAATGTCGCTTATTTCAAGTCCCACGGCTTTGAAGTCGGTGCATGGATCTGGACATTCTGGATCCGTGCTGAAAGCAGTTACCGTGATATGCGTACCATAAAAGGAAAAGATATTGAAGGACATAAGTGCCCGACGGATGAAAATTTTGTCCGTTTTGCCTGTGATTATATAGCGGACATTGCAAAAAGCGGTGTAGATCTGATTATGTTTGATGATGACTTCCGCTACGGTTTTCAGTCTGATGCCGCCGCTTGCCTGTGTGACGGACATATTGAAAGAATCAACCGTCTGACGGGAGAAAACAGCACCCGTGAAGAACTTGAAAAATACATCACCACGGGCGGCAAAAACAAATTCCGTGATGCCTTTCTGCAGGTCAACGGGGATGCTTTTCGCGATTTTGCAAAAAATGTACGCAATGCGGTGGATGCCGTGGATTCATCCATGCGTGTCGGTTTTTGTGCCTGCATGAGTTCGTGGGATCTGGACGGCACCAATGCCTATGAAATTGCAACACTGTTGGCAGGAAACAATAAACCCTTTGTACGACTTATCGGTGCACCCTATTGGGCAGCTCTCAACGGATGGGGTAATCAGTTGCAGGATGTTGTTGAACTCGAACGCATGGAAAGTGTGTGGACACGGCAAGGTGAGATTGAAATTTTTTCCGAAGGGGATGCCTACCCCCGCCCTCGTTGCTGTACACCTGCAAGCTATGTCGAAGGTTTTGACACGGCACTGCGTGCGGCAGGTTGCACGGACGGTATTTTAAAATACGGCATGGATTATATTTCCAATGCCGATTATGAAACGGGCTATGCGGTACTCCATGAACGCAACCGCAGACTGTATAAGGATATTGATACATATTTTGTACCCAAACAGAGTGTCGGTGTACGTGTGTATGAAAGCATGCACAAAATAGCCGATGCTGTCACCCCGACAGCGGTGAATGACTGCATCGACATAGAAAATATTTTCTTTTCCAAAGCCGCAAGGACGCTTGCTTACAACTCAATTCCCACCGTTTATGAGGGACCGGGTGTGGGCGGTATTGTCTTTGACGAAAACGCAAGAAATCTACCGCTGTCTGCACTTGAAAACGGTTTGATTCTCGACATTGCCGCGGCGGAAATTTTGATGCAACGCGGAATTGATGTCGGCATTGAACAAATCGGAAAAGCTGTCACGAATGCCGCAGAAGAACGGTTTTTGTGTGATAATAACCACATCAGTGCAGCAGGCAGTATTGTGTATGATGTCGATTTAAAAGACAATGCCGAAATTCTCAGCACAACGCAAGTTGACGGCAAAGAAATTCCCGTTTCGTTCCGTTATGAAAATGCAGACGGCAATCGTTTTCTGATTCTCAATCTCAATACAAGAAAAGGCTCGGACAGACTGCTCAAACACTATGAAAGAAGTCGGCAGTATGCCGATAATGTTATATGGCTCAACGGAACGAAACTGCCTGCTTACTGTTACGGCAATCCCGCATTGTATATGCAGGCAAAAGAAAAAGATGGCGTATTTGCCGTCGGTTTGTGGAACTTTTTTGCCGATATTGTCGTCAACCCCGTTGTTGAACTTGGTAAAGAATATAATGAAATAACATTTATCAACTGCACAGGAAGATTGGAACAAGACAAAGTATTTCTTTTCGATATCCCTGCATTTGGTTTTGCGGGTTTTGAAGTAAAATAAAATAAGAACCGATTGTCTTTTGCGGATAATCGGTTCTTTTCATCAATTTACATTTCAATTTTCCACTTCTGCTGCATAATCACACACGGGCCGTTTTCTTTTTCTTTTGCATAGAACACGGTCAGCAGAGTGCCGTCTTCGAGTTCAATTGTGGACGGATAGCCGAGGTCGCCGCTGATATTGTTTTTATACAGCCAGTGGTCGGTGTCCCATGTTTTTCCGCCGTCTGTGGAGAACATTGCTTTGATGCCGTAGGGTGCTTGTCTGAATCCGTAGCAGGAAATAAGCATGCCCGAAGAATGAAGCATCAGATGAGCAGGTGCACCGCCCCGGTCGGGCAGCAGTTTTTCTGCTTTTGACCAGGTTTTTCCGCCATCTTCGGAAACGGTCTGCCAGGTGGTAAAGTTCTGTTCGGTGCGGAAATGGCACACGATTTTGCCGTCGGGCAACTGAATGGCATGCGGCTCATTGGCATACATACGCACGCCGTTGTCGTATGCATCGTCCATTCTGCCGATAAATTCCATTGTGCCGTCTGTATTGATTTTGTAAGCGGCAAGGTAATCTTCTTTGCCGGCTTTTGAATCATCTGTAATGAAAGAATACCCCACCCAAAGAATACTGCCGTCTTGCAAGACGGTCGGACCGTGCGGAGATGTAATGGGACTGATGTGCAGTTTGCCGAAAGAAAGTCCGTTGTCAAAACTGATTCTGAATGTGGCACCCAGCACCGCATTTTCCTCTTGGTCCGAAACGGTGTCAAGATAACTGCACATATAATTTTTGATTTCTTCGGGTTCATCCTGTGCACAATCTCTCTGAAATTGTCGTGTGTTATTAAAAGAAGTCAACACAAGCCCGCTGTCACCAAACGGACAAAGACCTGCATCACGATCGTCGAGCACGGTGTCAATTACGGGGAATGCGTTTGTATAGGATTCGCCGTTGTCTTCGCTGATTGCCATCACAGCTTTTCCGAACGGACAGACATGCCCTAAACGGTATCCCGAAGCCGCCACAGCGATTTTTCCGTTTTTTAATTTTGCAACGGTCGGCCAACCGAAATAATTGTGTTTGGAAAGGGGATTGCTGAGAATGGTTTTTGTTTCGTCAAGAAGAACAATTTTCATAAATGACAATCCTTTCGTTTTTATGCACTCATTTTATCACAGTCAGATATAAAAAGCAATTGACAAACACAAATAAAAGAAACATAATAAAACTATATTATTGACGGAGGTTACGGCATGTGTGTTAATCCTTTGAAGAATGCTTTATGGATCGGTGCAGATAAAAACAGTGTTTCACCTGTTTTTCTGCGTCGGTTTTTGTATGAAAACTGCACAAAAGCGGAACTTATTATTACATCCTGCGGATTTTTTGAGGCAAAAATCAACGGTCGGAATGTTACGGACAATCTGTTTTTGCCCGTGGTGACAGACTATGAAAAACGCGATATGTCAAAATGGAGTTATCCGATTTTTGATACGCTGACCCATCGTCTTTACTACTATACCTTTGACATTACTTCACTGCTGAACAATGGTGAAAACACACTGACCGTTCAACTCGGCAACGGTTGGTATATGCAGGATGAACGTGTGGCAGAAGGGAATATGTCTTTTGGTGATCAACTGAAAACTGCGTATTGTATTCGTTTTTATACGCAAAGCGGTATTGTTGAATTGCATTCCGACGGTACTGAAACTTATTATGACAGCGAAATCACATACTCCAATCTGTTTATTGGCGAAGTTATAGATCCTGCAAGTGTGACTTTTGAAGAAAGACAAGTCACCGTTTACACCGCACCCGAGACTGAACTCTGTGAAGCCATCGGTGCCCCCGACAAGGTCATTCGCACCCTTTGTCCGGAATTACTCGGTGAAAAGAACGGCAAAAAGATTTATGATGTCGGCGAAAATACAAGCGGCCTTATGCGAGTGACGGCAAAAAATAAAAAGGGTGAAAAAATTACTATCCGTTTTTCGGAAGAAGTGGACGAAGACGGCAATCTTTCTTTCCGCAGTTGCGGTGGTGCATACACCTGCACATCCGGCAGAAAACAGATTCAGGAAGACACCTTCATCTGCACAGGTGAAACATACACATTCTGTCCGAAGTTTTTGTGGCATGCATTCCGTTATTTTGAAATTGAAGGCAATTTTGATGACATTGAAATGCTTGTCATTCATGCCGACACAGCCGTTACGTCAACCTTTGATAGCGGTTCGGAAGGACTTAATTTCCTGTATGAAGCCTATGTCCGTTCACAACTTACCAATATGCACGGCAGTATACCGTCGGATTGCCCGCACCGTGAAAGACTCGGATATACGGGCGACGGTCAGGTCTGTGCCCCTGCGGGAATGTTGTTATTGGATTCCAAAGAATTCTACCGCAAGTGGATTCAGGATATTCTTGACTGTCAGTGTAAAATCAGCGGTCATGTGCAGCATACTGCACCCATGATGGGTGGCGGCGGAGGTCCCGGCGGTTGGGGCTGTGCAATTGTGTTTGTACCGTGGGCATTCTATAAGCAATTCGGCGAAGTGCAGATGCTCGAAAAAACCTATGAACCTATGCGCCGTTGGGTGCAATATCTGCTGACAAAATGCGAAAACAACCTCATTGTGCGTGAAGAAGATGGCGGTTGGTGCCTTGGTGACTGGTGCACAAGGGAAAAAATTACCCTCCCCGAGCCCTTTGTAAATACCTGTTTCTTTATTAAAATTCTTCGTATTTTGTGTGAAATTGCAGAAATCATCGGCAAAACAGAAGATATTGAATCCTATAAAAAACTTATCAATGAACTTGAAACCGCAGTTGTTGCAAATTATAAAGACAAAGACGGCACATCCTTTTGTAACGGTGTGCAAGGTGCTGATGTCTATGCCGTTTGGGCAGGTCTTTCTGACAAAGAAAAACTCGCTGATATTGCAGAAAAATACAATGCAATGCGCTATTTTGATACAGGATTCATTGCAACCGATATCCTTTGCGGTCTTCTGACGGACAACAGTTACATTGATACATTTTTCAATCTTATTGACAGTGAAGAATTCGGCACATATCTTTACATGAAACGCCGCGGAGCTACCACCGTATGGGAAAACTGGAACGGAAACGATTCCCACAATCATCCCATGTTCGGTGCATCGGCAAGATATTTGTTTACGGGTATTCTCGGAATCCGTCAGGCAGAAAACAGTGTTGCATATAACGAACTTGTCATTGCACCGCAAGTGCCCGAAAATCTTTCATTCGCCAACGGATCACTCGTTCTGCCGTGTGGCAAAATCAGTGTCAGTTTCAATAAAACCGAAAACGGTATTCATTTTGAAATCGCTTTGCCCGAAAATAAAACGGCTGATTTTGTGTTCGGTGATTATAAAAAGATACTGCATGGCGGTATCAATACTTTTACAATCTGAAAAGGAGAAATCGGTATGGATATTCTTCGTTTTGATATTGCGAATCCGCAAGGGAAATTTCGTATTCTCAATGCAACCAACGGTGGTCCGTGGCACAAACGCCATGCAAATGACCAATGGAGAACCAATCTGGAAGAATATAAAGCGGCTCGCTTCCGTTATACCCGCAACCATGATTCCGCCATGTGCGGTGTTTACGGCGGTCCTTACAGCCATGATATCAGTTGCATTTTTCCGAATTTTGATCTTGATCCCTATGATCCTGCATCTTACGATTTTGCCTGCACGGATGAAGCGATCTTAGTGGCACTCGATGCCGACACCGAAACCTTTTTCCGCTTGGGGCAGACCATTGAGCACCACATCAAAAAGCACGCAACCCTGCCGCCGAAGGATTTCAAAAAGTGGGCGGTCATCTGCGAGCATATCATTCGCCATTATAATGAGGGTTGGGCTGACGGTTACCAGCTGAATATTGAATACTGGGAAATCTGGAATGAGCCTGACCTCGATGTGGATAGCGACAATAAACGCACATGGGGCGGCACACCCGAACAGTTTTTTGATATGTATGCAATCACGGCAACGCATCTGAAAACCTGTTTTCCGGAGCTGAAGATCGGCGGGCCTGCAATCTGCGGTTATATGGAATGGTCGGAATCGTTTTTAGGCGAAATGAAAAAACGAAATGTGCCGATCGACTTTTTCTCATGGCATATTTACACCACAGAGCCGCATCGTATTGTTCATATGAGTGAACAGGTGGATGCGTTGCTTGCAAAATACGGCTATTCTCATGCTGAAAGCATTCTCAATGAGTGGAACTATGTCCGTGGTTGGGAGCAGGATTATGTGTATTCCCTTGAAACCATTCACGGCATGAAAGGTGCCGCTTTTGTAATGGCTTGTATGAGCGTTGCGGCGGATACGAATATCGATATGATGATGTATTACGATACCCGCCCGTCTGTGTTTAACGGCTGTTTTGACTATTATACCTACAGACCGCTGAAAGGATATTATCCGTTTTTGTGGTACGGAAAGTTTTATGACGGCTATAAGCAGATAAAATCATTGAACAGCATTGAAAATATATATTCACTTTGCGGTGTCAATGAAGAAAACAAACTGATGGCAATTGTGACTTATTATGCGGAAGATGACTCTTTGCTGAATAAGAAAATTGCGCTTGATTTCGGAAAAGATTCGGTTTATGAGGTGTATCTGCTTGACGAAACATACGATGCAGCGTTGTTTTGCGAAACCGATATGTTGCAATTTGACTTGCAAAGAAATTCCTGTCTGCTGATAAAGGAAAAATAAGATGAATGAAATTCAAATTCTTGATATGCGTGTGCATCCCGGTGATGCCGCATTTTTGCTTGACGACGGAGAAACCACGGTATTGTATGACACGGGCTTCGGTTTTACGGGTTTCGGTGTTGCTGAAAATATAAAAAATTACCTCGGCGACCGTCCGCTTGATTATATTTTTCTGACCCATTCGCATTATGACCATGCACTCGGAAGTGCTTATGTGCTTCGGTATTACCCCGATGCGAAAGTTGTGGCAGGGGAGCATACTGCACAGGTGTTTCAGCGCGACGGCGCAAAGCGAGTGATGAAAGACCTTGATGCAAAGCATGCCGCCACCTGCGGTGTAACAGATTATCCGTTCCTGGGGGATGAACTGCGGGTGGATATACAAGTGCGTGACGGCGATATCATAAAAGCAGGGGAAATGGAATTTGAAGTGCTTTGGCTTCCCGGACACACCAACTGTTCCGTCGGGTTTTACTGCCGCGAAAAAGAACTTCTTCTTTCAACCGAATCCATTGGTGTTTATGACGGAGAACGATTGATTTTGCCTGCTATTCTTGTCGGATGCAAAGCGGCACTTTCGTCCATTGACCGTGTTTGTGCATTGCCGATTAAAAAACTTGTTTTGCCGCACCGCGGATTGTTGAATGCGCAGCATACGGAATTTTTTCTTTCGCATTGCAAAGAAGCAACTCTCACGGCGATTGATTTTATTCTGACCCGTCTGCAGGCCGGCAAATGCAATGAGGAAATTGTGCAGGATTTTGTGGATGCATTCTGGCACGGCTCGGTGCAGGTCAAATATCCCATTGCGGCTATCAGACTCAATACAGGCATCATGATTGACCTTGTGCGAAAAGAAATGTTGTCATAAGAAAGTGAGGTACCGTTCAGAGTGAGCGGTACCTCAAGTTTTATTGATTCAGTTTTTCTGCAAAGTTTTTCATCATGTCTGCAATTTTAATCTGTTGCGGGCAAACTGCTTCGCAGGATCTGCACTGCAGGCAGGCAGACGGTTGTTTGTCTGTCGGCAAAGACCGCATGCGGATTACGGGCACAACACCTGTTGTCAGGTTGATTTCATTGAACATATCAATGATCCACGGAATATTCAGTTCCATCGGGCAATGGTCCACGCAGTAACGGCAAGCTGTGCAGGGAAGTGAATTTGCAGTTGCCATTTCGTTGGCTATTTCCTGCAATATGTTCCATTCGTTTTCGGATAAAGGTTTGCGTTCGGACATGATTTTTATGTTTTCTTGCAACTGTGCAAGGCTCGACATACCCGACAAGACCACTTTTACTTCGGGAATGCTTTGCAAAAAGCGGAATCCCCAACCGGGAATGCTTTCATCGGGGCGAAGTGTGCGCAGGCGAGAGGTGTGTTTTTTATCAAGATTTGCAAGTTTACCGCCGCGCAAAGGTTCCATGACCCATACGGGAATATTGTATCTGCTCAGTAATTCCACTTTTGCTTTCGCATCCTGAAATTCCCAATCGAGGTAATTGAGCTGAATCTGACAAAAATCCATGTGCTCACCGTATGTGGCTAAAAAGCGTTTTAAAACATGAATGTCGCCGTGTACCGAACAACCTAAAAAGCGGATTCTGCCGTTTTGTTTTTGTTTGAGCAGATATGAAAAGTCGCCGTATTTTTCATCATCCAAATAGCCGTCAATATTCAGTTCGCAAACATTGTGGAACAAATAAAAATCAAAATAATCCACCCTGCATTTTTCGAGTTGCTTGACAAAAATTTCTTCCGCTTTCCCGAGATTGGAAAGGTCATACCCCGGGAATTTGCTTGCAAGATAAAAACTTTCACGGGGATATTTTTGTAACAATCTGCCAAGCAGGGGTTCACTGTTGCCGCTGTGATACCCCCATGCGGTGTCAAAATAGTTTATTCCGCCTTGCATGCACAGATCAATCATTTGTTCGGTTTCGTTTTCTTCAATGCGGGGTTTCGCATAGCCGTCTCCGGGAAGGCGCATACAACCCATACCGAGTGCGGGCAATTGCAATCCTTTGAATTCGTTATATAACATAAACTGTTTCTCCGATCATAGTATGGAGTTATTATATCTTTTTGCATTTGCGAAGTCAAGAAAGCCTTTTTTTGTTTTGCGATTCTTGACACGGCAAATGAAGTTTTATATACTGTAAACAGAAGTATTTTTCAGATTCGGAGGATTTGTAAATGAATTTTGATCTTCGTCAAAAAGCGAAAGAAAATATCATTGTTGTTGCACACCGCGGGGCGGCAGGCGGAAACATTCCCTGTAACACATTGGCAGCTTATGAAATTGCCCTCAAACAAGGCGCAGATATGATCGAAGTGGATGTCAGCTGCAGCAAGGACGGAAAACTTTTTCTTTTTCATCCCGGTATGGAACGTGCGCATCTGAACCGTTTCCTGTCTTTGGGACATCTGAATCTGGATGTAATTAAAAAAATGCACTATGTCAATTATGACAAGACTGCAACGCAGTTTACCATCGCGGATTTTGATGATTTTCTTGAACAGTTCAAAGATCGTTGTTACATCAACATTGATAAATTCTGGGATAACCCGCAAAAAATTCAGGAAGCCATCAAACGCCATAATATGACCGATCAGATGCTGGTGAAAAGCAGTCTGTCCGATAAAGTGCTCAATGTTCTGGAGGAAGTTGCACCCGAATTGCCGTTTATGCCTATTATCCGCAAAAATCACCTTGCGCATGAAAGGCTTCTGCGCAGCAACATCAATTATGTCGGGGTTGAAATCCTTTTTAAATCCGATGAAGATGAACTGGCAAGTGATGCATTTCTTGAAAAGATGCACAAGGATAATATTCTGTGCTGGGCAAATTCCATTATCTATAATTACAAAGAACAACTTGCAGGCGGTCACAGCGATGACAGTGCGCTGACGCAGAGCGAAGATTACGGTTGGGGCTGGCTTGCCGACAAAGGCTTTGATTGCATCCAGACGGACTGGCCGATGATGTTGATTGACTATCTGAAACGTACGGATAAATATTACAGAAAGTAAGGAAAAACAGTGGATACTTTGCTTGATTTTGATACATTTGAAAATGCAGAAACTGCGGATACGCAGTTAATTCTCAATATAAATGCCGAAGCAGAGCAGGATTTTCTTGCAAAAATAGGAGGCATGAGCGCGAGAAAGAGTGATGTTGCCGCCTTGGTCGATCAGTATAACGGTACAAATATTAAAACGCTTTGTTTTGCAGGCAGCAACAGGGATGCCCTTGCAATCTGGGCGCAACGTTGCCGTGCGTTGGGGATCAATTCTTTACTGACTGTGCAGGCTGAAAACTGTGCCGGAATGACGACATCGGATTTTTGCACGGACGGTTTTTTGATTGATTGCCGCAGGGCAAAAGATCTTTCTGCCGTGTGTGAGTTTGCAAAGTCAACAGATGCAATGGTATATTTGTTGTTACCGCAGGATGCACATACTGATGTTTTGGGGGATACCCTGCGCAAGGTTCTGCAGGGGGTTATTCTGTGTGCAGGTGAAAGCGGCTGCGCAAATGTCTTGCCGCAGGTGGATTGGCTGTCCGAACAAAAGGACTTTTCGGTTTTTGCAGGTGTCGGCGAAGTGCTTTGTGTGGCAAACGGAAAAAAGTGGTATCCCACCCCGGAAATCATGAACGGGATTGCTGTTGAAGTCCTGTCAAAGGGATACAATGGCTTGTTTTTGGACGGTTTTTGTGCCGATATTATGAACCCCGACACAATGCTTTACGATGTTTATGAAAATTGCGGTTCATTGCAGGAATGTGTCGGTGCAAGGAGACGTCATTTGATGCTTGTGAATGAAGAAAAGATAATTCTTCCCGGGGCAGTTTATCATTTTACCGCCGACATTTGTCCGGTTTTCAAAGGAGCACCCGTCTGTTTTGTTTTGGCTGTTGAAGGTGCTCGTCAGGCAGAAAGTCTGCATGTCCTGTGCAGTAAAACGGAAGTACAGTATACGGGGAAACCTGTTGTCATTGCACGCAGTGAAAACGGAAAATTGCGTGAGAATCATTGCATTGCGGGCGATGTGACTTGTTTTGAATATTACCTCGGTAATGATTTTGAAAACGATAAAATCAAAATAAGCGTTCGCAACGAAACAAAAAAGAACCTGATTTTACATTGGGCTGAAGTAAGCGTCAACATTTGATCGGATACAAAATTGCACATTTTGTAATAAATAATGAACACAAATCAAAGATTATATCTTGACTTGATTGTGTTGTGGTATTATAATACTTTAAAGGCTTTATTATTTCGCTCCGATTTTTTTGGATGATTTGAAAGGTGTATGAGATGAGAAAGAGAGACATTCCGGCAGTACATTATCCGTTGATTTCATCACAACAGACAATGTATTACATGATCAAATTTTCGATTCATAAAAGCATTATGCAGATTCCGACTTCTGTTACCGTTAATCAAAAGTTTGATATGGATCTGCTTAAAAAGGCTGTCAATATTGAAATCGAAAGAAATGACTGTATGCGTCTTCGTTTCTTTAAACTTGACAAAGAGATTCGTCAGCATTTTCTGCCCAAAGTGGTGCTTGACGATATTCCCGTAAAGCACTTCGCAACCAAGGAAGAAATGCAGGCATGTCTTGAAGCCGATGCACAGAAACCTGTCAGATGGCTGAAAGATGAAATTTTCCGCATCATTCTGTTTACCACCCCGGAAGGACATACGGGTATTTATCTTAATGCATCACACATTATCATGGATGCGCTTGCTTGCGGTGTGTTCTACGGTGATCTGCTTGCTGTCTACAATGCACTCAGTAAAGGTGAGGAACTGCCCGAACCGCTGTATCCTTATGAAGATGCAATCAAAGCGGATATTGCCTATCTTGCAGACACCAATCGCTATGAGAAAGATAAGAAATTCTATATGGATTACTGGACACAGAACGGTGAACCTTTCTATGCCGGCATTCATGGTTCCGCATTTCTTGAAAAAATGCGTAAAAAGACAAAGAATCCCGATCTGCGTGTTCCTGCCGCTTACGACATGATTCACGATAAGTGCGAAATTGTGCGTTATCATGTTGATCCCGTGCAGGCAAAGAAGATTTTTGACTTTTGTCTGGAAACCAAAAATGCACCCGAAAACCTTGTCATGCTCGGCATGCGCACGCATGCCTCCGCCATTAACTACCGCACCCCCGATACACTGATGATGCCGCTCTGCAGTCGTCGTGTTACTTACAAAACAAAGCGCATGGGCGGTTGTCTTGCGCAGCCTTTGCAGGTACATTCGATCATTGAAGAAACTTCTACTTTCCGTGAAGCCTTGGCTTATATGTTCAGTCTGCGCACCCAATTGTACCGCCACTCCAATTTTCCTTATATGCATGCAAGAGTTATGCAGCAGAAAATTTTTAATTTCAAGACTTCTCAGGGACCATCTTTTATGATGTATACATGGCTTCCGCTTTATCTTCCGCTTGAGGACGGCATCAAAATTGAATTTGCGGGTTATAATCCGGGCAGATACATCATGCCTTTGTATGTCTTTTCGCTTCCTACCCAGTCTGACGGCGGTATGGATTTCTATTATATGTACCGTCCCAATCTTATTTCCGCTGAAAACATTGAGGCGTTGCATAAAAACTGTGTGCGTGTTATGGTGGATGGAATTGAAAATCCCGACATCACCATCGGTGAACTGATGGACAGAATTTCATGAAGTACATAAAGTAACGGGGAGCTGAACGCTCCCCGTTGTTTTTTTTAATAAAGATTGTCTATGTAATACCGGATCAGTTTTACGGCATTGTCCGTGCCGATTGCCCCTGCATTGATATACAGCTCAAAATGGTTCCGGTCGCCCCATTTTCGGTGTGTATATTTGTTGTAATAAGCTGCTCTTGCACGGTTGGTCTTATTGATCAACCGTTTTGCTGTTTTTTCATTCAAGCCGTATAATCTGCCTGCACGTTCAATTTTTTGCTGCAGGTCGGCATAGATGAATATTTTGACAACATTTTCCATGTCTTTCAGGATGTAATCCGCACATCTGCCGATAATGACGCAGGGACCGTCCTGCGCTGTTTTCCTTATGATGTCAAATTGTGCATCCGCGACCCGAAGCCCCATCGGAAGCAGCACGGACGGATCTTCGACATACCAACTGTCGCGGTAGGGTAAATTGGTCAACTCAAACATTCCGAATGGTTTTTCGTCGTGATCGGAGATGATCTGTGTGCTTAATTCCAGAACTTCCGCAGTTTTGTCAATAATACTTCTGTCGTAATAAGGAATGTTATAATGTGCCGCAAGCCGATGTCCGATTTCCGAGCCGCCGCTGCAAAATTCGCGACCGATGACAATGACGGGCAGTTTCTTCATTTTGATCCGTCCTTTCTTTGCATTGGATAAAAAAAATGCCGCACTACGGCGACATTTTTTCGTTTTTACATACCAAACAGACCGCTGATGTCAAACCCAAAGATCTCTTCATCCAGTGCTTTGAACAGCAGGGTAAATAAGGAAATTAAAAATTCGCCGATTGCTTTAAGATCCATGTCATTTTCCTCCATTGATTTAAACTGTTATAATTATACCAATGTTATTTGGAAAAATCAAGTTTTTTTTAGAGAAAACAACTGAAAGTGCATAAAATGTTTCATTTTCCCAACAAAACTTCCCGCCCCGGACGATGCACGGATCCTTCAGCACGAACCGTAGTTTGTATATTTTTCAGGAAAGAAGCGTACTTTTCACTGATTTGTTCGTAATATGTCGGATATTTGTTGCGTATTCTTTTTCCGAAACCGAGGCTATCACAACCGCAATCATGCAAAGTAAAATATAAAAAATCTTCGATATATTTTTTAATTTTCTCTTGTGCAAGAATCTTTATTTGTCGGATATCCTGTTCATCTAAATCCTGTTTCATGCTGTTGTGCTCTATGATATCGCACGAGAAAGAAATGTCAACAGAAAAAACGGAAGGATCCTTTTTGTTGATTTTGGTCTTGGTTTTTATCTTGCGGACAGAAAGAGAAATATTTTTGTCCTTGTATTCAATTTCCAATAAAGCACTGTCTACGAGATTGTTTGCGTATAAAAAACCATCCATCGTTGCCGCTTTTAGTGTAGCGGTGTAATTATCGTTTGCAAACAATGCAACACCTGCAGATCGGAGTTCATTTTTTTTCTGTGCATTTTTTTCAACTTTTAACACGGGAAGGTATGCCGCATCTGTTTTGTTGAGCAGACGGCTGATGAAAGAGTATAGCGGCACGCGAACAGTTTGTCCGTTTCGTATGCCCGATGATAATAAGTTGTCAATTACTTTGGAAACAAGTAAATTTTTTCCGAGATCAGCCGTGATGATTTTGTTAGCGGTTGTTTCCGCAACGGCAACGGGAATGTCATCACGGGTCGTGTATTCACGGATGAAAAAATTCAGTGCGGAAAGCGGTTGGTTTTCTGCCACTTCTTTTCCGATCAGCAAAACTCTTGCCTGCGAATAAAGCGGTATTTGTGCGGAAATCAGATCAATCTGTGCAAAAGCGTCGGCAATACTGTTACCTTTTGCGGTAAACACTTTTGCAATGCCGTCGGGGGAGTCCGTTGAACCTGCGGAGCCTGTTTGCAGAGTGTTCAGAGCAAGGACGCTTACCTTGTAACCGTTTTCATCTGAATCAATGCCGATGGCTTCAATAATCAGCCGATTGCTCAATTCCGTCGATGTGTCCTGTGAACAGCCTGTAAATAACAATACGATGCACAGCAAGACAGACAGAAATTTCATGTGCTGTTCTCCTTTTTTAATTTCTTTTCTTTTCTTCCGATGAGAACGTATAAAACGGCCGGAAGCAGAACTGCAAAAATAATATACCCTGCAGGTAGAAACCATGTTCGTAAAAGGCGGATTGTTGTCGGAATGTCGGCAGAAAAAATCAGATATCCCGCGAAAATCAGTCCGCCTCCGATGGCGGCATATCGGGTTGTCTTC
Organism: Oscillospiraceae bacterium; assembly: GCA_015066385.1. Classification (GTDB taxonomy): domain Bacteria; phylum Bacillota; class Clostridia; order Oscillospirales; family Acutalibacteraceae; genus RUG806. The sequence goes on along the minus strand of SVOJ01000002.1, from coordinate 92,048 downwards.
TCTTTGTGCAGAGATTTTTGCAAACACTGTGATGCAACATACAGCAGAAATGCGGTTTTGAGCATGGCACATACGATCCAGATACCCGTCAGCAGGTCTTCCATCCGTTCGAATAAACCGAATTTTGCAACAGAAGTCAGTGTAAACAACGGGAATATCTGTTGTTCGCCGAATTCGCCCAGCACGCCGCCTGCTACGGTAAAAAGAAGGGCGGAAATGATACTGAAAACAGTTATGAATTTCAGAACGGTTGAATGTGCTTTTCCCTTGATTTCTTCCGAAATGAACAACAGTGCCGGGATTTCAATGTTGCGGCAAGCGGAGAAAAACGCCTGTCTGACAATGTCGGGGATTTCATTTTTCTGTACGGAGGGAATGTTGCTCAGGTCGCATTCTCCAATGGTGCCCGCAATAACCGAAATCAACGAAAACAGCAGGATAACTGCAAAAATAACGGCTGTCCGCGCAAACGGTTGCAGGCCTTGATACACGCAATATATGCTGACGAGCAAAAGAAAAAAGACAGAAATATAAAGTCCGGTGTTCTGTATAAGAACCGTACCGGCGAACAAACCGAAACGAGTGATTGTGATAATCGCGGCAAACAAAAAAACGACTGCATAAAAAATGCCGATGAGACGGGATGTTTTATCTGATAGAATGCTGACTGAGTTCAGAAAAGAAGCATTGTTTTGCTTCTGCAGAAACAGCAGTACCGGAATTGCCGACAGGATTGAAAAAATAAGACAGACGCCCGTTGCAACAATACGACTGCCCGCATGCAGTGTTGTCTGCAATTGACTCATATAGGTGAAAGTGCCGAGCAGACGACTAACAAAAAGAATGCAGAAAAGTTGCAGGGATGAGATTTTGTTCTTCATGACAATGTTTCCTTAGATGAGATATTTGTGAGGGATTTTACAGCGAATTTTTATTCCGAGCTTTTTTGAGTGTTTCAAGCGGATTTACATAAGGAATCCGGAAAGGGTCAATGTTGCAAATGCTGATGCAGACCGCAACGGCAGTCAGCATAATGCCAAACAGCCCCATGATTCCGCCCGTGAGAATAAACAAAAAGCGCAGAATCGCCATCGGTTCATGAATCCCCGGTATGATCGCCGAAGAAATGGCTGTCAAAGCAACAATAATGAGCATCGGGGCGGCAATGAGTCCTGCTGTAACGGCGGCGTCACCAATGACCAGTGTACCTACAATGCTGACGGCATGTCCGACCGATTTGGGCATGCGAAGCCCCGCTTCCCGGACAATTTCGTATATGAAATGAATAATCAGCGCCTCAATAAACAAAGGGAACGGGGTTTGGCTGATTGAAACGGCAATATCGAACATGACATCCGTTGGCAGAAGTTCGGGATGGTAAACGCAAACGGCAACAAATAAGCCCGGCAGCATGGTGGCAATCAGTAAACCGCATAAGCGCAGAAGTCGCAAAAGAAAAGCATAGTACGGTTTTGTCAGATAGTCATCCAATGCACGCAGATGATCCGAAAAAAATTGCGGCATGAATAAGGCAAACGGTACACCGTCTATAATCAGTCCGACTCTGCCTTCAGACAACATTGCCGCAAATGTATCGGGGCGTTCCGTAGAACCGATGCCGGAAAAAAACGATTGTGAACTTCTTTCAAGATACGGACGCAAACTTCCGGCTCCCAACAGAATGTCGGGATCCGCTTTTGTGAGTTTTGACCGTATTTGTTCCACCAATTCATTGTTTGCTCGGTTGGCGAGGTAACAAAGACAAACAAATGTGTTGCTGGTTTTGCCGATGTTCATTTTTTCTATATGCAATTCAGGTGTTCGCAGTCTTCTCCGAAGCAATGTGACATTGTCCTTGAAAAAATCCGTAAAACCTTCTTTAGATCCTTTTTCCTGCTGTTCACTTTGCGGTTCGGATACGGCACGGCGTGCAAAAATGGGCGCATTGAAGCAAACGCTTTTTGTACATTCGTCAGCAAAGAAGACAAGACTGCCTGCAATCAGGTGTTGCTCAACTTCTTCCATGGTGCTGACCATGTCCCGTTCAATGCCTTCATACAAGATGTCGTATAATGTATCAATGGCATCTTCCTTTGCACAATCAAGCGGTTGCGAGAGGGGGCGTATGACGCTTTGTGATAAAAACAGACGATCGCACATTCCATCCAGAAATGCTGCTGTATAGCAGATGCTGCCGCTGTTTACTTCTCTGAAAATAAGATCAAAACTGTTGCCGAAGCGTTGTCGGAGCAGTAATTTGTTTTCAATGGCTTCCTTGTGAATGGGGGTGTGCTGATTACCCTTTTCGGCGGATTCGGCAACGGATTTGTTTTTATTGCTTTCCATGGGAAATTCTCCTTTCGCATTATGTATTTCCCGTTCCTGACAGGATATACTGACAAAAAAGGAGAGAGAGTTTTGTTGACGGTTTTTGTTCGTACTGCATTTTTGTTTGCTGTGATTATCGTTGTTATGCGCCTGATGGGAAAAAGACAGATCGGGCAGTTGCAACCTGCTGAACTGGTTGTAACCATCCTTTTATCGGAAGTTGCGGCGGCGCCGATGGTAGACAGAGATATTCCTCTGTTGTATTCATTAACGGCACTGATGCTGCTGACAGGAGTTGAACTGCTGTTGTCTTTTCTGGCACTGAAAAATGCAAAGATCAGAACGGTTTTGCAGGGAAACAGTGTGGTGCTTATTCGCAACGGCGTGATTGATTATAAGCAAAGTAAAAAACTGCGTTATACGTTGGATGATATCCTTGAAGCCTTGCGCCAAAAGGATGTTTTTGATATCAGTGAAGTGGAATTTGCCGTTGCCGAAACCAACGGCAGTCTGAGTGTTTACCTGAAACCGCAATACCGGACACCGACCACTGCCGATCTGCAGTGTATTCCCCGTGACAAAGGTATTCCGTGCACATTGATTGCAGACGGAGAACTCCTTCCTGACGGCTTGCAGGAAAGCGGAATTTCAATGCAAAAAGTAAATAAATTTTTGCAAAGTAAAAAGAAAACACAACAGGATATTCTCTTGTTGACGGTAGACGGAGAAGGGGCGTTTGTTGCGTTCGGAAAGGATGGAAAACTGTGTTGAATATACGTTTTGCCGTGGCACTTTTGTTGGTTTTTATTGCATTTTGTATCAGTTTTGTCGGCGGGGTGCTGACAAAAAATATTGCAATGCAGTTGCTGGATATAACAACACTTGTTGCCACAGCTGCTGATTCATCGCAGACTGTATCTGCAGCACAATCATTGGCTTCTCTCTGGGATGAAAAAAATCAAATTTTGTCTTTGTTTCTTGATAACAGTCGCTGTGAGCAACTTGGTAATCTGATTGCACAGGTGTATTCTGCTGTAGGAGAAGAAGAATCGGATGCGTGTAATACGGCCTGTATGCAACTTGCGCAACAATTGAAGGCGATAATCGAACAGGAAAAACTTTCTTTATATAATTTATTTTAAAAACTTCAAAAAAGTCTTGCCTTTTATTTGTTTATAATATATAATCTATGAATGAGCTTTTCTTTTCATTCGGAGGTTTATTTTGGAACAGCGAAAAAATATTGCCTTGTCACCGTCTGAGGTCGCAAAACAAAAAGAATATATCAACCTTGTGCGAAGTGTTCTTTCTGCCCGCTTTCCCGACAGAGTGCCGAAAGCTTTTGTGCATACCTACGGCTGTCAGGGAAATGTGTCTGATTCCGAACGGATGAAAGGTCTTTTGCAAGCTTGCGGCTATGTTTTTTGCGACTCGGCAGAGGAAGCGGATTTTGTGCTGTTCAATACCTGCGCTGTTCGTGAACACGCGGAAGATCGGGTGTTTGGTAACTGCGGTGCACTCAAGCCCATCAAAGAAAAGAATCCCGATATGATTATTGCACTGTGCGGTTGCATGATGCAACAGCAGCATGTTTCGGATCGCATCAGAAGAAGTTATCCCTTTGTCAATCTTGTGTTCGGCACATTTGCCTTTCACAGGTTGCCCGAATTGCTTTATAAAGTCCTGACGGGCAGAAAACGTGTTTTTGAAACCGAAGAAACCGACGGCAGTATTGCAGAAGGTTTGCCGGTCTTCCGTGACAGGGATGTAAAAGCATGGTTGCCTGTTATGTACGGATGTGATAATTTCTGCAGTTACTGTATTGTGCCTTATGTCAGAGGCAGAGAGCGAAGCCGCAAAAGTGAAGCCATTCTTGCAGAAGCAAAAGAGTTGATTGCGGGCGGTGCCAAGGAAATTACATTGCTCGGGCAGAATGTCAATTCTTACGGCAAAGGCCTTGATGAGGATATTGATTTTCCCCGCCTGCTTCGTAAACTCAATGCTCTCGAAGGCAATTTTATTATCCGCTTTATGACTTCGCACCCGAAAGACTGCACAAAAGAACTTTTGGATGCTATGGCAGAGTGTGAAAAATGTGCCCGACATTTGCACCTTCCCGTACAATCGGGTAATAACCGTATCTTGAAAGAAATGAACCGCCGTTATACAAGAGAGCATTACATTTCGCTGATTGAATATGCGAGAAGCGTAATGCCTGACCTGTCCCTGACGACCGATATCATCACGGGTTTTCCCGGGGAAACATACGAAGAATTCTGTGATACCGTTTCATTGGTACGAGAGGTAAATTATACCTCTATGTTTACGTTCATATATTCTCCTCGAAAGGGAACAAAAGCTGCACAAATGCCGGATCCTGTTCCGTATGCGGAAAAATCAAAATGGATGCGTGAGTTACTTGCAGTGCAAGAGGAAATTGCAGCTAAACGAACCGCTTCTATGGTCGGACAGATATATCGTGTTCTTGTGGAAGATGAAACCCGCGAAAAGGACGGTTATCTGACCGGACGCACGCAAGGAAATGTCAATATTGATTTTGCAGGGGATCGTTCACTTGTCGGAACATTTTGTGATGTTAAAGTTACATCCGCAGGCAATTGGGTCGTCCACGGCGAATTGGTACAATAAATTTTAATTTCAGAAAGTGAGAAAACAAAAATGGATGTTATTGAACTGACCAGACAACTCGGTGCTGCGATTCAGCAGGATGCACGTTACCTTGATTATGTCAAGGCAAAGACCGCTAATGAAGCAGATCAGAACCTCAACGACCTGATCGGCAAACTGAATCTTCTGCAGCTGTCTTATCAGACCGAAGCACAGAAAGAAGATGCAGACGAAGCAAAACTTGCCGCTTTTGATGAAGATTTCCGCAAACTGTACGGCGAAGTGATGCTCAACGAAAATATGCGCAACTATGAAAACGCACGTCAGAACGTTGATGATATGATGAACTACATCATTCAGATCCTTTCCCTTTGTGTCAACGGCGAAGATCCTGCAACATGCGAACCTGCTCCCGAAGGCGGATCCTGCACGGGTTCCTGCTCCACCTGCGGCGGTTGCGGCTGAGAATTTTACGAAATGAATCAGTGAAAGGAGGCGGTATCATTGGCTGAATTTACACCTATGATGCGACAGTATTTTAAAATCAAAGAGCAGCATAAGGATGAAATCCTTTTTTACCGCCTCGGCGATTTTTATGAAATGTTCTTTGACGATGCTATCACCGCATCGCGGGAACTCGATCTTGTTCTGACAGGTCGTGACTGCGGGCAGCCTGAACGTGCACCCATGTGCGGTGTTCCGTTTCATGCCGCAGAAACATACATCGGCAAACTCATAGCAAAAGGCTATAAGGTCGCTATCTGCGAACAGACACAGGATCCCGCGCAGGCAAAAGGTCTTGTGGAACGTGATATCGTCCGTATTGTAACCCCCGGTACCGTTACCGAGAGCACCATGCTGGATGAATCCAGAAATAACTACCTTGCCTGCATTTACAAATTGAATGAAACGGCGGGACTTTGTTTCTGCGATGTTTCCACCGGTGCTGTTTATGTATGCGAACTGCAAGGGGAACGACTGAGTGAGCGCATCATTAACGAACTTGCAAAGTATCTGCCGACGGAAATTCTGCTCAATGAAAATGCCTCAGCCGATAAAAAACTGACAGAATACATAAACAGAAAAATGAATGCGGCATCTTCCGTAATCAATGAAAATGCTTTTACCTTGCAGGAATTCACAGTCAGCACCGAACGGCATTTTAAACAGAGTCTTTCCGAGCTTGATCTTGCTGATAAGCCTTGTGCAGTATGTGCACTCGGCGAAACGATGACTTATCTTCGCAATGCACAAAGAAATGATCTTTCCGGTATCGTTTCCGTTTCCGTGTATACGCAGGATAAGTTCATGAAACTCGATGCCGCAGCAAGGCGCAATCTGGAACTGACGGAAAACGAACGCCGCAGGGAGAAAAAAGGTTCTCTTTTGTGGGTACTTGATAAAACAAAAACCGCTATGGGTAAGCGGATGATGCATGCATGGCTCGAACAGCCGCTTGTCAGCGTCGGTCCTATCACACAGCGGCAGAATGCAGTGGAAGAACTGTATCACAACACCGCCGTCCGTCACTCGCTTGTTGAAATGCTTGCAGATATCAATGACCTGGAACGCATTGTCACGAGAATTTTATATGGCACGGCCAATGCCAAGGAGCTGCGGTCGCTGTCTTTGACCTTGGCGGCATTGCCCGCATTCAAAAATCATCTTGCCGGTGCGCAAAGCAATCTCCTGCGTGATCTGGCAGGGAAGATAGATCCCTTGCACGAACTGCAGGCGTTGATCGAATCCGCAATCTGCGATGATCCTCCGTTTTCCGTGCGTGAAGGCGGTATGATCCGCAACGGCTACAATGCAGAACTGGATGAATTGCGCAAGATTGAAAACGGCGGTAAGTCTTATCTTGAAGAAATCGAAAACCGCGAACGTGAACGCACGGGCATAAAAAAACTGAAAGTCGGGTACAACCGTGTGTTCGGCTACTATATCGAAGTCAGCAATCAGTTCAAGGAAAATGTGCCTGCGGATTATATCCGCAAGCAGACTCTTGTGAACGGTGAACGCTTTATTACAAGCGAGCTTAAAGATCTTGAAGCAAAAGTGCTCGGTGCACGTGAACGTATTTGCAGACTTGAATTTGAATTGTTCAGTTTTGTCCGTCAACAGGCGGCAGATGTGCAGCTTGTCATCCGAACAACGGCAGCAGCACTTGCACAGATCGATGTTTTGTGCTCTCTTGCGGAAGTTGCCGTGCGAAACGGATATACAAGACCTATTGTAAATCTGTCCGACAAATGTATCATCAAAGAGGGAAGACACCCGGTAGTTGAAAAATATCTCACGGATGCACCCTTTGTTCCGAATGATACCTTACTTGATTGCAACGAAAACCGTTGTGCCCTGATTACGGGGCCGAATATGGCAGGTAAGTCTACATATATGCGTCAGATTGCCTTGATTGTTATTATGGCACAGATCGGTTCTTTTGTCCCCGCATCATCAGCAGAAATTGGCATAGTGGATGCCGTATTCACAAGGGTCGGTGCATCGGATGACCTGGCGGCCGGGCAGTCCACATTTATGACAGAAATGAGCGAAGTTGCCGCCATTCTTTCCACCGCTACGGTAAAAAGCCTTGTGATTCTTGACGAAATCGGCAGAGGTACTTCCACATTTGACGGCATGAGTATTGCAAGAGCCGTGCTTGAATACACCAACGATCGAAAAAAAATCGGTTGTAAAACCCTGTTTGCAACCCATTATCATGAACTGACCGAAATGGAAAACGAGTTACAGGGAATCAAGAATTATAACACCTGTGTCAAAAAACGCGGTGATGAAATTACATTTCTGCGTCGGATCGTCAGAGGTACGGCAGACGGCAGTTACGGTATTGAAGTTGCATTGCTCGCAGGCATTCCCAAATCGGTTGTTTCCCGTGCAAAAGTCATTCTCAGAAAACTGGAAGAAGCAGACGGCGCAAAAGAGCCTGTTAAAATATCAGCAGAAACAGTGGCTGAAGAACCGCAATTGCAGATGTCATTTGCCGACAGCAGAAACGATGCTTTGATTGAGGAAATCCGTGCCTTGGATCTCAACACGCTGACTCCCATCGAAGCATTGACAAAACTCTACGAATTAAAGAAGAAAATTGATTGATCTATTTTCTGACAAAGGAGGATGTGAATATGCCGAAAATCAATGTCTTGCCCAAAGAGATATATTCTCTGATTGCGGCAGGTGAAGTGGTTGAACGTCCGTCCTCCGTTGTCAAGGAAATGCTTGAAAACAGTATTGATGCAGGTGCAAAGCGTGTAACGGTTGAAATCCGCTCAGGCGGTGTTACATTTCTGCGTGTAACCGATGACGGTTGCGGCATTGCACCTGAAGATGTGAAAAACGCATTTGTGAGCCATGCAACAAGCAAGATCAGCAAACAGTCTGATCTGGATGCCATTGCCACCCTCGGTTTTCGCGGCGAAGCACTCGCTTCCGTGGCGGCCGTGTCCCGCATTGAAATGCTCACAAGAATGCAGGATGCCGATTTCGGTACACGCTATGTGATCGAATGCGGTGAAGAGAAAACAAAAGAGGAAAGCGGCTGTCCCGTCGGCACAACCATCATTGTCCGTGATTTATTCTGTAATACGCCTGCGCGTATGAAATTCCTGAAGAAAGATACAACGGAAGGTAATTATGTGGCGGATGTTGTTACAAAAACAGCACTTTCACATCCCGAAATCTCATTCCGACTGATCCGCGACGGAAAAGAAACCGTGCAAACACCCGGCAGCGGAAAAATGTACGATGCAATCTATTCCTTATTTGGCAGAGATTTTGCCGAAGGGCTGGCTGAATGTGATTACGAACTTGACGGAATCCGTGTGCGGGGATTTGTTACCAAACCCTTGTTCGGCAGACCCAACCGAAATATGCAGTATTTTTATGTCAATCAACGTTATGTCCGCATTCCGACCGCGGCTGCTGCATTGGACGAAGCATTTAAAAACAATATCATGGTCGGAAAATTCCCGGGTGCGGTGTTGAATATTGATATAGCACCCGGCAGTGTGGATGTCAATGTGCATCCCGCAAAAACCGAAATTCGATTTTCCAATGATCGTCGGGTTTTTGAAGCGGTTTTTTATGCCGCAAAATCAGCACTTGCAAAAGGCGACACCCGCCCTTCATTTTCAGTCAATAAACAAACCCCGCGCCCTGCCGTGGCACAAACGCAGGGTAGTCAGATTTCTTTTGCGCAACGAACGGAGTCCGCTTGGGGCATCAAACCGACCGAAGTAAAAAAAGTAACTGAAAAACAACCGCCCGTTGACCACCCGAGAACTGTATATACTGTTCCCGATACAAAAAGAACTGCAGTGTCTGTGATGGCGGCTGTGGAAGACGGTGTAGAGAAAACACAGCAAACAGAAGAAAAACAACCTGCGGTAACGGGATTTGTCACAACCGTCACGCAAAAGGCCTTGTCGGAAACGCTACAGGGACAGGCACCTCCCGTGGTTTTGCAGGACAGTGCACCTTCTTTTGTGCAGACTGCAAAAAAGGTGTTGGAAGCGCAAAAACAAACCCGAAACAGTGCAATTCCGATCGACGAAGAAAAAAATGAGGAACCGCAATGCGTAAAAACGGAAACTGAAATCCCGTTGCGTATTGTCGGTGAATTGTTCAAAACATATATTCTTGCCGAATACGGCGATAAATTCATCATCTGCGACAAGCATGCGGCGCATGAACGCATTTTGTTTGAGAAAATTAAAAAGAACGCACAAACGGGCAATACCCAGATGTTGCTCATGCCCGTGCGCGTTGCATTGAGCGGCGGCGAATATGATGCCGTGCTTGAAAATCTGATTCTGTTTGAAAAAGCAGGATACATGATAGAAGATTTCGGCGTCGGAACAGTCATTGTCCGCGGTGCGCCGCTTGAACTTGCCAATGCCGATATCTCCTCACTTGTCTGTGAACTGGCGGGGGAGTTGAAGAAAGGAAAGCTTTCCATGATGCCTGAACGGCTCGATTGGTTGTATCACAACACTGCGTGCCGTGCCGCCATCAAAGCGGGGGATTCCACGAATCCCATTGAACAGGCAGAACTCATCCGCATGGTTTTGTCAGATGATAATATTCGTTATTGCCCGCACGGCAGACCCGTGCTTACTGAAATCACACGTTACGAACTTGAAAAACAGTTCGGCAGACTCGGATAAAAATGAACGGAGGAAGTATGGAAAAAATACCTGTGATTGCTGTTGTCGGCCCTACTGCCTCCGGTAAAACAAGTCTTGCTGTTGAAATTGCAAAAAGGTACAACGGCGAAGTCATTTCTGCCGATTCCATGCAGATTTACAAAGGAATGGACATTGCAACCGCGAAGCCCACAGCCGAAGAAATGCAGGGAATTCCGCATCATCTGATTGATTTTGTTTCACCTTACGAAAAATACAGTGTTGCCCGCTACATTGATGATGCAACAAAAGCGGTTGATGATATCCGCTGCCGCGGGAAATTGCCGGTGCTTTGCGGCGGAACAGGTCTTTATGCAGAATCATTTTTAAATAACATCCGCTTTGAAGAAGAACCCGACAATGCACAAATGCGTATGCAGTTGACAAGGCGCCTTGAAAAAGAAGGGGCAGAAAAACTGCTGGAAGAATTAAGAGAAATTGATCCCGGAACGGCAGATGGCTTGCACCCGAACAATGCCGGTCGTATCATCCGTGCGTTGGAAGTTTATTATCTGACAGGAGAAACGGCAACACAGCGGCGTTTGCGCTCCGTTTCCGAGCCGAGCCGTTACGATATATTCTGGCTTGCGCTTTCTTTCCCTGATCGCGAATTTCTTTACGATCGCATCAATCAGCGTGTTGATATCATGCTGCAAAACGGTCTTGAGGAAGAAGCGAGAGAGTTTTTAAAAAATGAACAGGCTGACACCGCCGCACAGGCGATCGGCTATAAGGAACTTCGCGGATGGCTTGATGGCACAATCAGCCGTGAAGAAGCTGTGGAAAATCTCAAAAGAGAAACACGGCGATATGCGAAAAGACAGATAACATGGTTTAAAAGAAATAATAATATCCATTATATAGAACGAAATCCGGCTGACTCGTCACAGCAAATTGCCGAAAAGGCATTTTCACTGATTGATCAGAGCGGTTTTCTGAAAGGAGTTTAAGCGTGGCTGAAGAAAAACGCCAAAAGAAAAAAAAGCAACCTCATATCTCCACGAATATAGATTTCAGAATCACTTCACCCAAAATAAAGATTTTGTTTCTGATTATCGGTCTGTTGGCGGCAACATTGCTCGGTGGGTATCATGTTTTTCAGATTACTGATGACTCATTAGTTGAACTTGAAACCGTTACCGCAAAAAAAATCACCTATGTGAAAAGTGTCGAAGCAGATGCTTTTGTTCTTCGCGATGAATGCTACATTCAGGGGGTGGGGAATACAGGATATGTTGTTCCTCTTGTTGAAGACGGAACAAAGGTTTCGGGAAACGACAGTGTTGTCAATATTTTCAGAAGTGAGTCCGATGCACAGATCTATTATGATCTGCAGGATATCGAAGCGGATATTGCTTACTATGAAAGCATTCGTAACACTTCGGCGGTCAGTACTTTGTCAGACATTACCGCTTATGATGAAAAAGTGAAAGCGAGTATTTTTTCACTGATTGCAACAATTGAAGACCGCAATATTCAAGAGTTGAAGGCACATACGGACTCTCTTCGTACATCAATCACCAAAAAAAATATTGCTGTCGGGAATTCAGTAGATGTTTCTGCGGATCTTGCGACTCTTTATGCCGAACGCACACAACTCCTCAACAAACAGACAACTTATACGAGTATACCTGCGGTTGTTGCAGGATATTATGTCAACGCGGCAGACGGTTACGAGTCTGTATGCGGTGCATACTCCGGACTTGCTTTTGCAAGTGATATTGAAAAAATCACAAAAAATGTAAAGCAGATTGATTCTGCATCCGTAGATGCACTGCTGAATCTGAAACCGGTTGAAGTCAATGCTTCTTACGGAAAACTTATTACCGGATTTATCTGGTATATTGTCTGTAATGTTCCCACGGAGGAAGTTGCCGATTTTTACATCGGTCAGCGTTTGCAGATTGACTTTCCTGATGAGCAGGCTGGCGGTATAGAGTGCAAAGTGGCGGCAATGAATGCGGACGGAACAGGCAGAACCGCGCTGATTCTCAGTGCTACGGCTATGGATGCCAATTATGCAAATCTTCGCACAGCAAAGGTTGTTATTTCTCTTGAAACCTATACGGGAATCCGTGTGGATCAGACGGCTTTGCGTGTTGTCGATGAGCAACCCGGGGTGTATGTGTTGCTCGGCAATGTTATTCGTTTCCGTAATATTGAGCCCATTTACTCGGAAGAAGAATTTGCTATTGTTGATGCTAGTGGTAAATCGGGCTATATCAAAGCATTTGATGAAATAATCTTGGGAGGGACGGATCTTTATGATGGAAAACTTGTCCAATGAAACGGTTTTCAGGGATATTGAAGAGAATTATCGTATCATTCTGCAGAATCTTGACATGGCCGCAACACAGGCAGGTGTTGATCGCGATGATATCCGCTTTATGGCTGTTACCAAAACCGTTCCGCCTGTTTTTGTGAACCATGCTTTGCAACTCGGCATTGACCTGATTGGCGAGAATAAAGTACAGGAACTGCTTGAAAAAAAAGAGTTTCTCAACGGAAAATACGACGCACACCTTATTGGTCATCTGCAGACGAACAAAGTTAAAAAGATTATACGCGAAGTAACCATGATTCAGTCGGTAGACAGCGTAAAATTAGCTTGTGAGATTTCAAAACAAGCAAAAAATGCAGATTTGGTCATGCCGGTGCTGTTGGAATTGAACATAGGGGAAGAAGAATCCAAAACCGGTTTTTTACCGCAGAATTTCACTGAGAATGCCCTGGAAATTGCTGAAATGGATGCAATTCAGGTTTGCGGTGTAATGTCCGTACCGCCGATCTGTGATTCACAGACGGAAATTCGTATCTGGTTTGAAAAAGTACGAAAACAATATGAAAAACTCAAAGATAATGCAAAACTGAAAGAGATGAACATTCTTTCTATGGGAATGTCGTCGGATTATGTGCAGGCGGTTCTTGAAGGCGCAAATCTTGTCCGCGTCGGCAGTGCACTGTTCGGACACAGAAGATATTGATTCATGTAATCTGGAATAAATGAAAGGATTGTTAGATATGGCATTTGGTGATAAAGTAAGAAAAATCTTGAATATTGATGAAAGCGAATTTTTTGATGATGTGGATACCGATGATGTTGATGTGGCGGAAAATGAACCCGATCCGGAACCGCGCATTACCCGCGTATCCCCTCCGCGCAGAACCGAAAGAAGACCTTCTGCTTCCGTTGCTTCCGGTTTTTCTTCCGGCGGCAGGGTCGTGGATATTCATACAACGGCAAAACTGCAGGTTGTGCTGAAAAAGCCCGAACGTTTTGATGATGCGACGGCCATTGCCGATGAGTTGCTTGACAAGAGGACGGTTCTTATCAATATGGAAGATACCGCAAAAGAAGAAATCAATAAGATTTTGTGGTTTTTGAGCGGTGTTGCATATGCCAACGGCGGAAATCTCAAAAAGGTTGCAAAACGCACATATATGATCACTCCTTATAATGTTGATGTGCTTGGCGATCTGTTGGATGAACTCGAAAACAACGGCATGTTCTTTGTATAAAAATTCTTGATATAAAATAAGGGAGATTTTGTCATGCTGAATCCGACTCAATTAAAACTTCATAATTTCCAACTTCTTGAAAACGGTTGCTATTCTCCTCGCGAAGTCGATAATTTTTTCCGTACCGTAACGGAAGATTACAGTTCCATGTTTGCCGAAAACGGGGAACTGGTCAGAAAACTCGGCATTCTTGCCGCAAAACTGGAAGAATATCGTAAAGACGAGTCTGTTCTGCGCGATGTTCTGATGAATGCACAAAAAAATGCGGAATTGCTGATCGCCTCCGCTCAACAACGTGCCAATGAAATGATTGAAGATGCCAATGCGCAGGTGCAGCGCATTATGAAGGATGGCGAATCAATCATTGATACTGCGAATGATAAAGCACATAAAATCTCTATTGCGGCAGAGGCGGAGTATGAAAGTCTGATTGCATCTGCCAGAGTTCTCGCGGAAAGTTATACCGCAACTGCAAACGAGAAATGCGAAGAGATTCAGGCGCAGACCCGTGTTGCGGTTGAAATGATGTTGCAGGATGCACAGGAACAGGCTACGCTTGTTCTTGAACAGGCAACAACGGAAGCACAGGCAATCAAAGACGAAGCGGCGTTGTCTATTGAGGAGTATGTAGGCGAACTGCGTGAAAATGCCCGTGCGGAAATCGAAGAAAAAGCAGAGGCGGCCCGTCTTCTGTTTGATAAATCGCAGGCGGAAGCGGATCGTATCACCGCCGAAGCGGCACAGGAAGCGGATGCACTTTTGCTGTCTGTAAAAGAACAGACTGAAAGTTTGCTTGATGCCGCATTGACACAGAAAGAGGCGCTCGAAATCAGTACTGCTGCTGAAGCACAGGCATTGCTTGCAAAGAGCCGCACACAAGCAGAATCCATTCTTTCCGAATGTCAGCAACAAGCAGACACATTGTTGGAAAACAGCCGTGAAACAGCCGAAAATCTTATCAATGAGGCACAGCGGCTTGCGGATGATGCTGCAAAACAGTATGATCTGCAGATGCAGGAAGCTGCTTTGCAGGCGCAGCAATTGCTGGACGACGGCAGAAATAAGGCTGTTGCGATGCTGACGGAAGCCAAAACAATTTCTCAAGATGCAAGACAGCGTTCTGAACACAGCAGTCAGCAGATTCTTTCCCGCATCAAGGAGCAGGCCCTGAAAATGCTTACCGATGCCAAGTCATATTCTGATGAGGTTTGTGAAAAAGTTCTTTCGCAGGCAGAACAGGTTATTTCGGCATCCAAGGTCGAAGCGGATCGAATCCTCAGTGAAGCAAAAGAATATGCAGAAAAAACGAAAAAAGAAATTACGGAATTGTCCGATGCCAGAATGACACAGGCGATGGATATGTCCGGTAATCTGATTTCTTCCGCACAAGCCGATGCACAAAAAATTATTGCAACGGCACAGACCCGTGTTTCCGTCGCATTTGACGACGTAGAAGGCAGAGTGGAACAGACGCTGCAAGACGCCGAACGCAAACGCGTTGAAATGCTGAAGGCTGCGAAAGCGGAAGCAGAAGAAACCACCAAAGCGGCTGATGAAAATGCACAACGAATGATGGATGAAGCCATCGAAAAGGCTGCAGATATGCTTCTTGGGGCAAAACAGGAGAATGAACGCATTGTCGCTTTGACAGCAGATATGAAGCAGCAACTTGCCGACTCTATCGCTTTTGCGCAAGCTGAGTATGATGCCTTGCGCGAGAAAGCAATGGAACTTCGTAAGAAAATGTTGGCACAATTGTTGACCGATGAGGAACAGAAAGAGGAAACCGCCAAACGTTCTCTTCGCGATATTCCTGAATTTGATCCGCAAGCTATGTTGCGTGAAGGAATGAAACGCGCAAAGGAATCTGCCGCCGAAATTGTGAACGATTCCAAAGAGCTTTTGATGGAAAACGGTCTGTATGAAGAACGTACCGAACATCCCGATCCGATTGCAGAGGTTGAAGTGAACAGTCTTTCTGCCATGGTTGAAGATGTGCAGCATCGTATCAATATTGACAATAACTTTGAAACTCTTGTAAGTGCACCTGAAGAAATGCCGGCTTTGCCGGTATTGGAACTCGATGCTGAAATAGAAGATCAGATTATCAGCAATGCTGCAATGGATGTTTCGACTGTTGTGGATACACTTGTCGGCGACGACGGTTTTGTCACGGTTGATGATTCGTTTATTGCTGAAGATGACCAGTTCGATGATATTGAATTTGCAGATCTCCCTGATTTTGATTCCATGATAGATGCTTACAAGGCTGTGCGATTGGATACGGATCTGTTTGCAGAATCAGTCAGGAAGACAGCACCTGTGGAAGATGAAGCACCTGTTGAAACGGAAGCACCTGTTGAAGATGCGCAAGCTGCCGAAATTGTACAACAGAAAGAAATTGTACAACAGGAAAAGGCTGCAGTGACTGATGATGTTGTAACTGAAATTGAGGAAGTTGCGGAAGATAATATAATCATGGAAGGAGAAGTGTCAGAAACTGCTACTGAAGAAGCAGAAAACTCCTTCTTTGATGATTTCGAATCATTGGATGTCGAAATTGCTGCAGCGGATGAGTATGCACGGGAAGAGATTCAGCCGGCAGAAAATGTTGCAGATGATGACGAAAGTGCAATTGTTTTGATCGATGATGAAATTGCTCTTCCTGTTGTACCTGTTGAAATCGAAGCCGCGCCGCTTGCGGTTGAGACCGAACCGGAAAAAGCCGATGATTCTTTCGCGGCCGAAGCCGGTGACTGGATGAATTTCGGTGATTTTGAAGACATCGGTGATGATGGTTTTGAAGATTTTGCAGATGAATTGCAAGACAATTTTTCCGATCTTTCGGAATCTGATGTGAAGAAAGAAGAATATATAGCCCCCATCCATGAGGACTATGTGCGAGAAGATGCTGTATTTACGGATTATGATGATTCATTGCGTGCGTTTGAAGATATTTCCGATGTTTCAGAACAAATGCAGGAGTCTGTTGAGTCTGAAGATTTTGATTTAGGCTTTGAAATTGATTTCAGTGTCTTTGAAGATTCACCCAAAAGACCTACACCGATTCCGCAGGAAAAAACCGCTGAAAAATCTGTAAAAGGTGGATTTTTCCGTCGCAACAAAAAGAAATAATGGATAAAAGAGTGAAACATAATCGCAAAATGGTGATTGCCGTACAGATGATTTCCATTCTTCTGCTTGCGGCAATCGACCAATTGATCAAATATGCCGTTCTTGAAAACTTAAAACCTGTCGGCAGTGTTAAAGTCATTGATGGTTTTCTTGCATGGACTTATGCCGAAAACACCGGTGCTGCTTTCAGTATTTTCACGGGTAATACACAATTTCTGTCAGTCTTTACGGCGGTGGCTTTGATTATTGGACTCGGCTATCTCGTGTTTTCAAAAACGCATCATATTATTTATGATATCTGCGTTCCGCTTCTGATTGCAGGCGGTCTCGGAAATCTCATAGATCGCATCGCGCTCGGCTTTGTTGTGGATTACATTCAGGTTTTGTTTATTGATTTTCCTGTTTTTAATTTTGCAGATTGCCTTGTAACCTGTTCCGCAATCACTTTGATCATCTATCTGCTTTATGATCTGGTTGCCGACATGAAACGTCAAAAGATCTCAAAAGCAGAAAGTAAGGACGAGTAATATGGATGAGCGTATTTTTTCGGTAACTGCCGAAGAAGAAGGACAAAGACTCGATAAACTCATCTGTCTGCGTTTTTCGGATCTGACCCGTTCCGCAGTGCAAAAGCACATTGAAAACGGAAGCGTCTTTGTCAATGACCGTCCGCTTTCCAAAAGCTATAAGCCGAAAACTGGGGACAGTATTTGTCTTGAACTGCCCGATCCGCAAAATCTTGATGTTGTTGCACAGAATATCCCGTTGGATATTATTTATGAAGACAATGACCTTTTGGTTGTCAACAAGCCGAAAGGTATGGTTGTACATCCTGCCGCAGGTAATTATGACGGTACGCTCGTCAATGCATTGCTTTATCATTGTGGGGATTCATTATCGGGAATCAACGGGGTGATTCGTCCCGGGATCGTACATCGTATCGATAAAGACACAAGCGGATTGTTGATTGTTGCAAAAAACGATATTGCACATCAGCACCTTGCACAGCAGATTCAGGTGCATTCGTTCAAAAGGGAATACCGGGCTGTGGTGGTCGGCAGAATGCCGCAACAAAAAGGAACGGTCGATCTGCCTTTGGGCAGAAGTCCTGTTGACAGAAAAAAACAGGCGGTAAACGGACGCAACCCGCGCACTGCCGTTACACATTATGAAGTACTTGAAGAATATAAAGGTTTTTCACTGTGCAAATTTACTTTGGAAACAGGGCGCACGCATCAGATCCGAGTACATTGTGCCGCATTGGGACATCCTGTTGCGGGAGATTCTGTGTATGGTAACGCAAAACAGACTTACGGTCTGAACGGACAATGCTTACATGCCGCAGTGATCGGTTTTGTGCATCCGACCGGCGGTGAATATCTTGAATTTTCTGCAGATCTGCCTGCTTATTTTCAGACATTTTTGCAAAAAATAAATAAATAATTTAAAAATTTATAAAAGGAGTGACCCTCAACATGGACACAGCAGAAAGAAAACAGCTTAAACTGATTGCTTGCAATGTCAGAAAAGGCATTATCGAAGGCACTTTTAACGCAAAATCGGGACATCCCGGCGGATCGCTTTCGATTGCGGAATTGCTTACATACCTTTATTTTAAAGAAATGAAAGTTGATCCCGCAAATCCGAAGTGTGAAAAGCGTGACCGTTTTGTTCTCTCGAAAGGCCATGCCGCTCCCGCTCTGTATGCTGTGCTTGCAGAACGCGGCTTTTTTCCCGTGGAAGATCTCAAAACCCTTCGCAAATCCGATTCCTATTTGCAGGGACATCCCAACATGAACTATGTTCCCGGTGTTGACATGAGCACAGGTTCTCTCGGTCAGGGTGTTTCTACTGCTGTCGGTATGGCTCTTGCTGCGCAGCGTTCAGGAGACAACTTCCGTGTGTTCACCATCCTTGGTGACGGTGAAATTCAGGAAGGACAGGTTTGGGAAGCCGCTATGTTCGCTGCTGCAAAAAAACTTTCCAACCTCTGTGTGATCGTGGATAACAACAATCTGCAGATTGACGGTACGGTTGAAGAAGTTAATTCACCCTATCCGATCCCCGAAAAGTTTGCCGCTTTCGGCTTCAACGTCATTGAGATCGACGGAAACTGCTATTGCGATATCGAAAAGGCATTTGAAGCATTCAATGCCTGCAACGACAAGCCCACCGCTATCATTGCAAAAACCGTCAAGGGCAAGGGTGTTTCCTTTATGGAAAATCAGGTTTCCTGGCATGGTTCCGCACCCAATGCAGATCAGTATGCACAGGCGATGGCAGAACTTGATGCCGCAAAGACGGAAATCGAAAACGCATAAGGAAAGGGGAATATTACAATGGCTGATATTATTAAAACCGCTACCAGAGATGCTTACGGCAAAGCACTCGTTGAACTCGGCGATAAAATGGAAAAACTCGTTGTTTTTGACGCTGACCTTGCGGCCGCAACAAAAACAGGTATGTTCAAAAAAGCACATCCCGATAAATTCATTGACTGCGGTATTGCAGAAGGCAATATGATGGGTGTTGCCGCAGGTATGGCAAGTGCAGGTTACACTGTTTTTGCAAGTTCCTTTGCCATGTTTGCTGCAGGCCGAGCTTTTGAACAGGTTCGCAACACCATTTGCTATCCGCATCTGAATGTTAAAATCGGTGCTACCCATGCAGGTATTTCCGTCGGTGAAGACGGCGCAAGCCATCAGTGCTGTGAAGACATCGCTCTTATGCGTTCCATTCCCGGCATGACCATTCTTAACCCTGCTGACGACGTGGAAGCCCGCCTTGCAGTGCTTGCCGCCGCTGAAATGGACGGCCCTGTTTATATGCGTTTCGGCAGACTTGCAGTGCCGAGAGTGTTTGACGAAAACTATAAGTTTGAAATCGGCAAGGGCGTTTATCTGACCGAAGGCACGGATGTGACCATTGTTGCAACAGGTCTTATGGTTGAACGTGCACTTGCCGCTGCGGAACTTCTCAAGGCAGAAGGTATCAGTGCCGCCGTTATCAATATGGCAACCATCAAGCCGCTTGATAAGGAAATTCTGCTTGATGCCGCCAATAAAACAGGTTGCATTGTAACGGCTGAAGAACACAATATCATCGGCGGTCTTGGCTCTGCCGTCGCGGAAGCACTTGCTGAAATCAAACCCGTTCCCGTGCTTCGTGTCGGTGTTGAAGATGTATTCGGCAAATCCGGTCCCGCACTTGAACTGCTTGAAATTTTCGGTCTGAATGCCGCTAACATTGTTGCAAAGGCAAAAGCCGCCATTGTGCTGAAATAAGGAGAATAATATGTCTGCTGAAAGATATAATTACGCAAAAGAATTGTATGCAAAAATCGGTGTTGATACCGATGAAGCACTCAAAAAGCTTTCCAAAGTGCAGATTTCCATGCAATGCTGGCAGGGCGATGATGTGCAGGGGTTTGACTCTGATGATGCACTCTCGGGTGGTATTCAGGCAACGGGAAATTACCCGGGACGAGCAAGAACCCCCGAAGAACTTATGCAGGATATTGATGTTGCCTTTTCGCTTATTCCCGGCAGACACCGCGTGAACCTGCATTCTTCCTATGCTGTATTCAACGGCAATAAGGTGGATCGCGACAGACTTGAACCCGAACATTTTGCAGCATGGGTGAAGTTTGCAAAGGAAAGAGGTATCGGTCTTGACATCAACCCGACTCTGTTTTCGCATCCCAAAGCCGCCGACAGTCTGACTCTTTCTCATCCTGATGAAGAAATCCGCCGTTTTTGGATTGACCATTGTAAAGCCATGCGTAAAGTCGGTGCTTACTTCGGCAAAGAACTCGGGACACCTGCACTTAACAACATCTGGATTCCCGACGGTTACAAGCAGACCCCTGCAGACCGTGTCGGTCCTCGCGTCAGACTCAAAGAATCGCTTGATGAAATTCTTGCCGAAAAGTATGATGATGCAGAACTTCTTGATTGCCTTGAATCAAAGCTTTTTGGTATCGGTCTTGAATCATACACCGTCGGTTCTTCCGAATTTTATATGACTTATTGTGCAAAGAACAATCTGATGTGTCTGCTCGATTCCGGCCATTATCATCCCACCGAAGTCATTTCTGACAAAATTGCCGCTTTGCTTGTGTTCTCTGACAAGGTTGCACTTCATGTGTCCCGCGGTGTGCGTTGGGACTCCGACCATGTTGTCAATTTTGATGATGAACTCAAGGAAATTGCAAAGGAAATTGTCCGTAACGATGCACTTGATCGTGTGATCATCGGTCTTGACTATTTCGATGCAAGCATCAATCGCATTGCCGCCTGGGTTATCGGTATGCGCAACATGATGAAAGCATTGCTGTTTGCATTGCTGACCCCGAATGCCGAATTTAAAAAAATGCAGGATGAAGGCAGATTTACTGAACTTCTTGCGCTGACAGAAGAACTTAAATCCTATCCCTTTGCCGATGTCTGGGATGCATTCTGCGAACAGCAGGGCGTTCCCGTACGCGAAGAATGGCTTGAAACAGTCAAAAAATATGAAACAGAAGTTCTTTCTGTTCGCTGAAACTTCTGAAATTGTGCAATCTGCATAAAAATAAATGCAAATTTGGAGTATTTGCACAAAAAAGTGAAATCCTCTTGTAATCAAATTGTATTTATGCTAAAATAATAGAAGTTATTATAGTGTAAGGATTGGTGATTTTATGGCTGCTTATTGTCCTAAATGTAATTATAAACTCAAGATTACGGATTGGCGTCCCGAATGTCCGAAATGCGGTGTAAACGTTGTTTATTACGGCATTGAAGACAGACTCAACGCTGAAGCTGACAAAGCTGAATATGAACACGCAATGTTCCAACCGAAGGTGGACAGAATCAAGTCCTCTTTCATCGGCGACAAATATGCAAAAATCCGTATTGTTCTTTGTGTGCTTCCCTTGTTGGCAACCTTGCTTTCCATGGGTTCCATCACGATGAATGTTCCGTTCAAAGATACCGTCAATCTTGGCTGGACTTCTATTATCAATATCGTAACATTGTTTACCGACTACGGTTTTGATATCAATGCTATTCTTGCCGCACTCAAGTTTGAACCGACCCGTATGGCGTTCATCTGGTTTGCAGTTGCTCTTGTCGGCCTTGCTCTTGCCGTTGTGACATGGCTCGTTGGTCTTATCATGCTGACATTGTCCTGTTCTCCCAAGGGCATCCAGAGGAATATCACCCTTGCCGGTATGGGCATTGGTTTTGCAACCATTTCCTTCATCGGCTCTGTTCTCATGAGCGGTGCAATGGCCGATGTATTCCCCGGAATCTTCGCAGCAAGTGCTTCTCCGCTTGCGCTTATCGGTTTCATTGTAACCTGGGGCGCAGTCATTGCTATCAATGTAATCAATAAGAAGAAGGGCATCACCATCAACTACAAAGATGTTTCCGAATATCTTATTCCTTACGAAGAAAGACAGGCTCGCAAAAAGGAACAGGAAGAAGCCGCAAAAGCTGAAGCATAAAAAACTAATAACAATTCAGCCGTCTGCAGTGCAGACGGCTTTTATTATGTTTTGAAATTGTTTTAAGTACATTTTAGTTTGTGTCATAATAATGTCAGCTTCGGATTTGTTGCAAGACCAATTTTAAAAAGGGCTGTTGCATTTAGATGCAGTAGGCATTTTCTTCGCCCCTAAGCTGTATGCGGATACCGCGAGAGGGCGAAAAGACTTAAAAAAGAAAAATAGCGTTTTTTATGTTCCTTATTTTTGGATTATAAATCAAAAAACAGATGTCCTTAAGCGACATATCAGCCTAAGAGCATCTGTTTTTTTATTTTTCTTTTTGGTCTGCGCTAAATGCAACAGCCCTTTTCGTTGCATTTTGAAATTTTATTGTGCAACTGCGGCAAGAAGAGCATCAACCTTATCTGTTTTTTCCCATGTCAGATCAAGATCGGTTCTGCCGAGATGACCGTAGGCAGCCAACTGACGGTAAATCGGTCGGCGAAGTTGCAATTTTTCAATGATAGCGGCAGGACGAAGATCGAATACTTTATTGACAGCATCTGACAAAACAGCATCAGAAATCTTGCCTGTGCCTTGCGTGTCAACAAGAACGGAAACGGGTTTTGCAACACCGATGGCATAAGCGAGTTCTACCTGACATTTGTCAGCAAGCCCGGCGGCAACAATGTTTTTAGCAACATAGCGTGCAGCATACGCTGCGGAACGGTCAACCTTGGTCGGATCCTTGCCTGAAAAAGCACCGCCACCATGTGCGGCATATCCGCCGTATGTATCAACAATGATCTTTCTGCCTGTAAGACCCGAGTCACCGACGGGACCGCCGATTACGAAACGGCCTGTGGGGTTGACATAATACTTGGTGTTTTCGTCAAGCAGATTTGCATCAATAACAGGTGTAATAACATACTGCAGAATATCTCTGCGGATCTGATCCAGCGTTGCACTTGCAAGATGCTGTGAGGACACAACAACCGTATCAACACGGACGGGTTTGTTGTCTTCATATTCAACCGTAACCTGCGTTTTTCCGTCGGGAAGCAGATAGGGAAGAGTTCCGTCCTTGCGAACAGCAGTTAATTTCAGTGCGAGTTTATGTGCAAGGGCAATGGGCAGGGGCATCAGTTCTTCTGTTTCATTGCAAGCAAAGCCGAACATCATGCCCTGATCGCCTGCACCGAACTGGTTGTAAGCATCATCTTCGCCGTCTTTGAGTTCAAGTGAAGCATCAACACCCATTGCAATGTCAGGGGACTGTTTGTCCAAGGTAGTGAAAACGGCACAACTGTGGCCGTCAAAGCCGGCTTCGGGACGATCGAAACCAATATCACAAATGACTTTTCTTGCGATTGCGGGAATGTCAACCTGTGCTTTGGTTGTGATTTCACCCATGAGCATGGTCATACCCGTTGTGCAAACGGTTTCACAAGCAACACGGGACATGGGGTCCTGTTCAAGCATTGCATCAAGCACAGCATCGGAAATCTGATCGCAGATTTTATCGGGATGTCCTTCCGTTACGGATTCGGATGTAAAAAAGTGTTTTGCCATTTCTGTTTCCTCCATTAAAAAAGCTCACGGGTTACCGTGAGCTTTTGTACTTATCTCTCGGTTAAACCGTCGGATTTGGCACCTTACAAAATGCAGGTTGCCGGGCTTCGCAGGGCCGTTCCCTCCGCCACTCTTTATAAGTTATTCACTTTGCATAAAACATCTTACAACAATTTATGCAATTTGTCAATATGAAATTTTTATTTTTTGCGACAATTTACGGTAATAATTTTGCATTTTTAAGAATTTTCTGCAACGGAACAAAAATAAGGCCCGCAACTGCGGAATTGAGAACCGCCTTGAAAAGATTGAACGGAATAATAGCAGGAATCAACATATCAATAACCACTTCACGCGGAGAGCCGAGGAAATGGACTGTGAAAATCAGATTCAGCGGAATCATTACAATTGTCATCAGAATGCTGCCGATTGTGAGAGCCAATAAAAGACCTTTGATCGATTTGAATTTTTTGTAGATCAATCCTGCCGCAAACAGAAAAACACCTGAAGAGCAGACGTGCATCACAAAACCGACCCAACCGCTTGCCGAACTGACTGTGATTGCCTGTATGAGAGATTCGACAACCAGTACGGCAAATCCGGCAATCGGACCAAACAGGAATGTGGAAATAAGAACAGGCACATCGCCCATGTCATATTCAAGAAATGCGGCAGACGGAATCAGCGGAAAACGTACCAGGAGCATCAAAACAACGGAAAGAGCCGCAAGCATGGCAAGTTCCACGGTCTTTAAGATTTTTGCGTGTTTGTCATTCATAAAAATGCCTCCGAAAAAGAAAAAAGTCCCACTTACGGGACGGCAAACAACGCTCTTCTTCCATCCGGACTGTAACCGTCGGTCAGGGAATTACACCCTGTCAGCCAAAAATATAAGCAGGCTCGCGGACTTTTACCGCCGGTGGGGAATTGCACCCCGCCCCGAAGACAATAATATTATACTCATTGATAATAAAGTTGTCAATATTTTTAAAAATATATTTACTTTTTTTGTAAAATCTATTACAATAAAGAAGCATATACTATTTGTATTATAAAAAACGGAGGATGAAAATGGAATATATCAAGACTAAATTTTATGATGATGTGGATAAAAACTGTCCGCTGAATGAATACCCCCGCCCGCAGATGACGAGAGAAAACTGGCAGAACCTCAACGGCGAATTTTTGTATGCAATCGGCAATTCTCTTGATGTCGCACCGACAGCATTCAATGACAAAATCCTTGTTCCATTTGCCATTGAATCCCAGTTGTCAGGTGTTTGCAAACAGCTTAAACCGACCGAAATTCTTTGGTACAGCAAGAAATTCACGGTAAATGAAAACATCCGCAATGATCGCATTCTGCTTCATTTCGGGGCGGTTGACTGGAAATGCAAAGTGTATGTGAATGGGACACTTGTCGGCGAACACGTCGGCGGTTATGTGCCTTTTACGCTGGATATTACGGATGCGCTCAACGATGGTGAAAACGAACTTCGTGTTGCCGTTTATGACCCGACGGATGAAGGATGGCAGCAGAGAGGCAAACAGACACTTGAATCCCACGGCTTCTGGTATACCGCTACGTCCGGTATCTGGCAGACGGTCTGGCTGGAAGGTGTTGCGGCTTCTTATATTAAAAATGTAAAGTTGCTTCCCGATATTGATACCGATTCGCTGAAAGTGGATCTTGAAATCGTCGGTTCAGAAACCAAAATCACTGCCGAAATACTGGATGGTGAAAAGGTTGTTCTCACACAGGAGATTCAGACAAATGATGTTATCAAACTGTCTGACTATGAATGCTGGAGTCCTGAAAATCCCCGGCTTTATGATCTTCGCATTACCTTGTCTGACGGCGATAAAGCGGTTGACAGTGTTGTTTCGTATTTCGGGATGCGCAAATATTCCATCCGCAAGATAAACGGCATTCCGCGTTTGTGCCTGAATAACGAACCTTATTTCCACAACGGGTTGCTTGATCAGGGCTACTGGTGTGACGGTGGCATGACACCGCCTACGGATGAAGCAATGATTTATGATATTGCGAAAATGAAAGAACTCGGCTTTAATATGCTCAGAAAGCATATCAAGGTTGAGCCTGCCCGTTGGTATTATCACTGTGACAGACTCGGCATGCTTGTCTGGCAGGATATGGTTTCGGGTGGTAAACCCGTCAGTCAGTGGATTGCGGGTGTTTTGCCGAATCTGAGTATTGATATTAAGGATAATAAATATAAGGCATTCAGCCGTGAAAAGCCCGAATGGCGTGAAGATTTCCGCCGAGAACTGTTTGAAGTGATCGACTCGCTTTATAATAACGTTTCCATCTGTTGTTGGGTCCCGTTCAATGAAGGTTGGGGACAGTTTGATGCCTATGAAATCGGTCATTCTGTGAAACGATATGACCCGTCCCGCTTTGTCGATCATGCAAGCGGATGGCATGATCAGCACGGTCCCGAGTTCAGAAGTATCCATCGTTATATTGTTCCCGTGACCATGCCCGGTCGCAAGGAGGGAAGACCTTTTGTCTTAAGTGAATTCGGAGGATATTCCCGCATTGTTGACGGTCATGTATGGAATAAGAAGAAATCGTTCGGTTATATCATGTTTACTTCCGAAAAGGCACTTTCCAAGGCCTATAAGATTCTGTTTAAAACACAAATTATTCCGCTTATTAAGAAAGGACTTTGTGCCACGGTCTATACGCAGGTCAGCGACGTTGAGTTTGAAGTCAACGGCATTCTGACGTATGACAGAAAACTCGTCAAGCTTGACGAAACAATGCTTAAAGAAATCAACGCACAGATGCGTTATTAAGAAAGTGAGTGACTCTCATGGCCGGCAATGCCAATGCAAAAATGAAACTGTTGATTCTTGCAGATATTTTTAAACGGCATTCGGATGAAGAGCATATTCTGAATTCGGCTGATATTATTGATTATCTGCAGGAATCGGGAATTGCGGCTGAACGCAAATCTTTGTACAGTGATATATCCATTTTGCGTGAATATGGAATGGATATCATCAGCACGACATCACCGAAAAAAGGTTATTTTCTCGGCAGTCGTGATTTTGAATTGGCGGAAGTGCGCTTGTTGTCGGATGCTGTGCAGGCGGCAGATTTTATTTCTCCTTCCAAAACCCGTGCATTGGTTGCCAAAATCGGTGGCTTTGCCAGTGAATACCAGGAAAAAAAGTTAAAAGAACAGATTTATATCGACGCTCGGCCCAAATGCAGCAACGAAGAAATCTATTATTCGATTGATGCACTTGATACTGCCATTAAGTCCGGCAAGCGAGTTCGTTTGCAGTATGCAAAGCGTGTGATGGGTGAAAAATTCACCGCTCGAAAAGAAAGCCGCAGTTTTGAATTGAGCCCTTATGCTTTGATCTGGTCTAATGATCACTATTACCTGATTGCCAATAACGGAAAGTATGACAATCTTTCGCATTGGCGCATTGACAGAATTCATTCAGTGGAATTGTTGCAGGAAAATATACGTCCGATTCACGAGGTCTGTGAATACAGAGCCATGTTCAATACGGCTGACTATGTCGGAAAAAAGTTCAACATGTTTACCGGTACCACGGATGTGGTTGAACTGGATTGTGATTCTGAAATTCTTGAACAGATTCTGGATCGTTTTGGTGAGAATGTAAATCTGCGAAAGGGGAGCACCCCTGAACGATTCAGTGTTCGCTTTACGGCAACCGTTTCAGACGGTTTGGTATCGTATATTATGCAATTCGGCGAACATGCGCGGGTCGTATTTCCCGAAACATTACGTGATATGGTGAAAGAAAAGGCAAAACGGATATGTGCAGCATATTCGCAAGCGGAAAACGGAGAATAATTTTTGATATGGTCTGCAAAAGTATGTATTTAAGTGCTGTTTCAGCGGAAATGTATGAAGAAACCTTTAACATTCTTTCTCCGAGTCGTCAAGAGAGGATTCTTGCGATGAAAACTGAAACAGAAAAAAGAAATGCCGTCGCATTTGAAATGATTGCAAGAAAATGTTTGTCGGCATTGACGGATGCTCCTGAATTTGCGTTTAATATTCTGACGGGAATCAATAAGCTTTGTCTTGTCAGTAATTTTTCCGCTTATTTCAGTCTGAGCATGGCGGACGATTTTCTGTGTTGTGTGGCTGACAAAGTTCCTGTCGGTATTGATTGCAGACATGTTGCACCGTTCCGCTTTTCCGAAGCGCAGAAGGAGTTTTCGGATGTTGAATTGCGACAGATCTATGCAACAACCGTTCGGTCACTTGCTGATATTGTTCGATTTGATGTCTGTGATGTGAAAGATGAAATGTTGCAGTATTGGAAACTGTATACGATGAAGGAAGCATATTTTACGGCAAGAGGGAGAACCTTCAGAAATCTGCGTGATGTGAATTTTGAATTCACAAACGGGGAAGTCAGATGTTCGGATGAAAAGTTTTTGTATGATTCTTCTCATAAAAGCCCCGATGGGCAATATGTTTTTTCAATTGTAAAAAAGATTGTATAAAAAATGAGAGGGCTGTTGCATTTAGCAACAGCCCTGTTTGTTGTCTTTTAACCTTCCAGTTCCATAATCTGGTCAACGCGTCTTTGATGTCTGCCGCCTTCGAATTCCGTGTTCAGGAAGACGTCAACAAGTTCAAGTGCTGCACCGACACCGATGACTCTTGCACCCAGGCAAAGTACATTTGCATCGTTGTGCATGCGGGTGTATTTTGCACTGAAATAGTCCGAGCAGCAAGCGGCGCGGATTCCTTTGACCTTGTTTGCCGCCATGGAAATGCCGATGCCTGTGCCGCAACAAAGAATGGCTTTTTCGCATTCGCCGGAAATAACGCAATCACAGCCCTTTTTTGCCTGCGCTGGGTAATCCACAGGGTCTGCGGAATAAGCACCGCAATCTTTGTATTCGATTCCTTGCTCATCAAAATATGCACGGATTGCCTCCTTGAGGGGATATCCTGCATGGTCACTGCTTAATGCAATCATTGTTTTTGTTCTCCTTTTTCTTTATTTTGACGTTCCCTCTCTGCTTGTGAAAGACGCAGATAGCAGGGAACAAGTTTTTCGGATTCAATCGGAACAATTCCGTTTTTGTAGCGTGCCCAAGCCGCTAATGCAGTGCCGCTTGCGTGTTGCTGACGAATGGCTTCGCTTGCTAATGTGACATGTAAACCGCTTTCGTGCAGGGGGGTATAATATTTTTCAGCACCGTCACCAAGTAAAAGGATCGGATGTTTTTTTGCCTGCAACATGTTGGCAAGTTCGTCGATTTTGACAGCGTCATCCGCTGTTATTCTTTCAATCTGATTGTTTTTGCATGCAAACAAAGCCGTATAGACCTGCATGCAACGGGCATCCATAACAGGACAAATCAATGCATCTGTATCAGATACCGTCCAGGCCATGGCTTCGAGTGTCGATATGCCGTAGCACGGCTTGTTGTTTGCAAATGCCATACCTTTTGCCGCAGCAACGCCTATTCGGATGCCTGTGAAGGAACCGGGACCGTAAGAAACTGCAAAAATATCCACATCACTGACTTTCAGATTGGCGGCAGAAAGTGCGTTTCGGGCAAGCGGAAGCAGGGTCTGCGAGTGAGTAAGGCCGATATTCAAAAAGGCTTCGCTGATGATTTGACCGTCTTTACATACAGCGGCACTTGCCGCAACAGCCGAAGATTCCAATGCAAGAATAATCATTCTTTTTCCCCCGTTCTGACCGTAATGATCCGTTGATTTTCATGTTGCCCTTTTTCTATGGTTACAAAAATGGTATTTTCAGGCAGACAGTCAGTGATGTTTTCACTCCATTCAATAAAAAGAATGGAGTTATCTGTCAGATAGTCGAAGTAACCTGTTGAATACAGATCATCCGCATCACAAACGCGGTACATGTCAAAATGATATACCGTCGGTGTGCCACCGTAATCATTGACGAGTGCAAATGTCGGACTTGACACACGGGACGGATTATTAAGTCCCTGCAATGCACCGCGTACAAATGCAGTTTTACCCATACCCATTCCGCCCGTAAAGGCAATAACACTGCCGCCTGGCAATTGCTTTGCAAACTGTGCGGCAAAGTCAAAGGTTTCATTTTCGTTGTTTGAAATAAAAGTTTGCATAATAACTCCGTAAACTTGATATTGCAAAATGCGTAGAAAAAGATTATAATAAATACCAAAAATAAACTGCAAAGGATCAAAGAAAGATGCAACGCATCCTGAATACATTAAAAACCGCTTTTCGTGAAACCGATAAAATATTGCTTCTTTTGTCTGCCGCGGCTTCAGCCCTCGGTATTCTTATGGTTGCAAGTGTTACGCTTGTTTTTAAGGATGAGGGCAGTTTGTTGTCACGTGATGCTTCAACTATGCTTCTTGCTGTTATTCTGGGCTTGTTCGGCGCAATGGTGATATCTTTTATTGATTATAATCTGATTTTTAAATTGGTCCCGCTTATAGGCGGTGTGTGTCTGCTTTTAATGTTTGCAACATTGATTTTCGGGGTCGGTCCCGAATCGCGGCCTGATGCAAAAACATGGCTGATGCTCGGCTCAAGCGGTTTGTATTTTCAGCCGTCGGAATTGCTGAAGATCGGTTTCATTATAACCTTCGGAATTCACATAGAACTTGTGCAGGACAGATTGGTTCATTTTAAGCATATTGTTTTTCTTGGTATCCATGCGCTGATTCCTATCGGCTTGGTTGCTGTGTCGGGTGACATGGGAAGTGCCCTGGTTTTTGTCATTATATTTATTGTGATGATGTTTTTTGCAGGTGTCGGTTTGCGGTATTTCCTGATCGGCATTGCCGCTGTTTGCGCTCTGTTGCCGTTTGCATGGAAATATGTTCTTGATGATATTCAGAGAAACCGTTTTTTAGGGTTGTTTTATCCTGAACTGTATGAGGATATCATGTATCAGCAACAAGTCGGTATGGATGCCATGAAAAACGGCGGGCTGACAGGACAAGGCCTGTTTAACGGCTCTTATACCCAAGCGGGTGTTGTTCCCGAAAGCCGTAATGATATGATTTTTTCTGCTTTCGGCGAAGAACTTGGTTTTATCGGCTGTTTTGTTGTATTGGCAATTCTTGTCGGCATTACGGTTCGCCTGATTCAGAACGGAAGAAAATCACGGAACAACGCTGCGGCGCTGATGTGTTACGGTATGGCTGCCATGATTGCAGGACAGACCGTTATCAATATCGGTATGTGCCTTATGCTTCTGCCTGTTATCGGTATTACTTTGCCGTTCTACAGTGCCGGCGGTTCTTCCAATCTGTGCCTTTATATCGGTATCGGTCTGATGCTGAGTATTTACAGGTTTGATAAGGAGCAAGAAATTACAAATTTCCGTTACTCCCATCTCACCACACCGTTCGGAAATTAAATCTTTTCCAGTTTTGCGGCTTTTGCCATCAGTTTTTTCGTACCGCAGGAATCAAATGCAACTTCTAAAAGTTGATCATTTCCCAATGCGGTTGCGGTAAGAATGAAACCGTCACCGAACTTTTTATGTCTGACAGCATCACCTGCCTTGAAATCCGGGGCAGGTGTATTATTTTGTGCAGATGACGAGCCCATACCTGAAAAACCGTAATTGACGGCTTTTTTTTGCGGATGATAATTCCGGTCATCATCGGGAATATCGGCATATCGCTCGCGGCGCGGTTGTGAATAACCGCTGTTGTAATTACCACTGCCTGTGTAACCACTGCTTGTCGATCCATAACTGACAGAAGCACCGTAGGGGGATCTTCTTTTTTCGGTTCTGTCTTCGATGAGATTTGTCGGAATTTCTTTCAAAAATTGCGAAGGCGGATTGGATGTGGTCTTACCGTACAGCATACGGCTTGCGGCATTGAGAAGATACAATCTGTCTTTCGCTCTTGTAATACCGACATAGGCAAGACGTCGTTCTTCTTCCATATCTGCTTCATTGATCATGGATTGCATACCGGGGAAGATGCCGTTTTCCATGCCGACAATATATACACAAGGAAACTCAAGACCTTTTGCGGCATGCATGGTCATTAATGTAACGGTATCAAGATCTGCATTGTAATTGTCTATATCGGTCAGAAGGGATACTTCTTCAAGGAAGCCTTCCAACGTTGCATTTTCTCCGTTTTCTTCTTCAAAACGTACCATGTTTGCAAACAATTCATCTAAGTTTGCGCACCGTTCTTCCATGGTTGCGGGATCAGCGGCCAAGGATTGAATATACCCCGTTTCGTTCATGACAATACGGAACAGTTGTGATGCGGGTTCCGTTGCTCGCAAAGCACGGAAGCGGTCAATCATATTGCAGAATTCGTTTAATTTTTTTGCACTTCTTGCAAGGTCTGCAAATTCATCGGCTGTGCGCATAACTTCGAAAACAGAAATCCCCAGACGACCTGCAAAGTCAATGGCTCTTGTTACAGTGGTTTCACCGATGCCGCGTTTTGGCTCATTGATAATGCGGCGCAGACGTACCGTATCGGCAGGGTTGGAAATAACGGCAAGGTAAGCGAGTGCATCCTTGATTTCTTTTCGGTCATAAAAGCGATGACCGCCGATGATGCGATAGGGGATACCTGCTTTGACAAGTGCACGTTCTACGTTGTTGGATTGTGCATTCATGCGATATAAAACAGCCTGATCGGAGAAGGAATATCCGTCTGACGAGTTATTGACAATGGTATCGGCAACAAAAATGCCCTCAAGAATATCACTGTCGCAGGTTTTCAGAATGATTTTGTCTTTGTCAGGCCTGCTTGTCCATAAATTTTTGCCTTTGCGTTCGGTATTGTTCTGAATAACGGCATTGGCAGCCGCAAGAATGCTCGGCGTGGAGCGGTAATTCTGTTCAAGGCGAATAACCGTTGTGTCGGCAAACTGCTCTTCAAAAGAAAGAATATTTTCAATGGTTGCACCACGGAAGCGGTAAATGCTCTGGTCGTCATCGCCGACAACGCACAGGTTGTGATGCCCGCCCGCCAAAAGGCTGACAAGTCTGTACTGTGCATGGTTTGTATCCTGATATTCATCAACAAGAATATATTTAAAACGATTTCTATAATAATCGAGGGTGTCCGGATTGTTTTCAAGCAGACGTACGGTGTTGACAATGATGTCATCAAAATCCATTGCATCTGCCGCCTGCAATTGCTGTTGATATCTTGCATACACTTTTGCAACCTGTTGTGCCCGTACATCACCGCCTGCATTTTTGGCAAATTCTTCCGCATCAATCAAAGAGTCCTTCGCACGGCTGATCATGTTCAGGATAGCTTTGACAGGAAGATGCTTATCATCAATACCGAAATGTTGTTGGCAGTCTTTGATGACACGTTTTGAGTCATCTGTATCATAAATGGTATAATGAGAGGTATAACCGATTTTTTCACATTCTCTGCGAAGAATTCTGACACAAGCGGAATGGAATGTGCTTGCCCAGATGTCGTTTCCCGCATCATCACCGAGCATTTTCTGCAATCGCTCTTTCAGTTCCCCTGCTGCCTTGTTTGTGAATGTAATGGCTAAAATCTGCCACGGCTTCGGTGCATCCACACGCAGCAGACGGGCAACATCATCATATGCACCTGTATCGCCGTCAAGATATCTTTGCATGGCATCAACATCTTGTTCCGATGTCCACTCATCAACAAAAGAGCTGTTATAAGCATTGCCGTAACGGAGCATGCAGGCAATACGATTTACAATAACAGTAGTTTTTCCGCTTCCCGCACCTGCCAGGATCAGCAACGGACCGTTAACGGATGTAATGGCTTTGAACTGTTCCTTGTTGACTCTTGAAAAATCTTTTTCGATAATTTTTTTTCTTAATTCAATAATTTTTGAATGCGTCATTATGTATCCTGTCTGTTAAAAATATTTTCCCCGTTCGGAAGAATTGCCGCAATAAGTGGCATGTTTTCTACGGTCAGTTTTTTTATACTTTCGCACCCCAGTTCGGGGAATGCAATTTCCTTGCAATTGAGAATGCTTTTGCTGATAAGTGCGCCAAGCCCGCCGGCAGCACAGAAATAAGCCGCCTTATTGTTGATAATTGCATTGCATACGGCTTCATTGCGGGTGCCCTTGCCGATCATAAGTGCAAGACCGTTTGCAAGTAATGTCGGTGCAAAAGCATCCATTCTTGAGGACGTTGTCGGGCCGATCGAACCGATCTGTCCGTTATCTTTTGTCGGCGTCGGTCCTGCGTAATAAATAACGGCATCCTGCAATTCAATCGGCAATGGCTGCTGATCGGCAATCATTGCACATAGTTTTTTATGTGCCGCATCCCTTGCCGTGTAGATGGTTCCGCTGAGCATGACGGCATCACCTGCGTGCAAGTTCTGTATATCTTTTCTGACAGAGTCAGTGTGTACGTAAAAGGGTTGTGTTGTGCTCATTGATTTTCACCTGTTGCCATAGCGGCAAAATCGGTAGAATAATTGAATTTTTCACCTTTCTTTTCAAGATCTGTGCGGAAGTCCATGAAAGAAAGAATAATCGTAGCCAATTCATCCTGCAATGAATCCAGAATGGTTGCAAAATTTTCTTTTGCAGCTTTGAGTGATTCGGAAAGTCCGTTTGCGGTTTCGGTCGCATCCGTAACATCCGCCAGAGCATTGTTGAGCACTTGTGCGGATTTGTCGTTCGCTTCTTTGAGAATCAGTTCCGAAAAACGCTTTGCATCCATCATGGCAGCACCCAATTGTGCCTGCGCAACTTTGGCGGCATCGCACTCGGCGCACATATCTTTATTCTGGGTTTCTTCTTTTGCTTGTGCAAGGGATGCCTGGCAATCGCAGAGTTGTTCTTCCAACTCCTTTATTTTTTGTTTCTGTTCTACATTTTCCTTCAACAGTGTTTCAATGCAAGTCATTACGTCGGTTTTGTTGAAACCGTTGACCGCATTTCTGAATTTCATGTCCTCTCGCATTGTAATTCCTCCGCAAGGCATATTTTTTTGTCATTATACCAATTTTTAAGAATAAAAACAAGGATATATATAAATTTAATGTTCAAAAAAAGTGAAAAATATTTTAATAATTTACTTGCATTATTGTTCAATTTATAGTACAATTCTTACATCTATATACATTCCGGAGGAATTCGAGTTTATGTCCCTGAAGCTTAATTGCAAATACCTTGACTCATTTGTCACCTGCAAAGACTTTGAAAATATGCAACCCGAAGTCGAAAAGGCACATGCTTTCCTTTATGAAAAGAAAGAAAATGCAGCCGGCAAAGATTTTCACGGTTGGTTGACTTTGCCCGTTGATTACGATAAAGAAGAATTCACTCGCATCAAAGAATCTGCTGCAAAGATCCGCAATGACTCGCAAGCCCTTGTTGTTATCGGCATCGGCGGAAGTTATCTCGGGGCAAGAGCCGCTATTGAGTTTTGCCGTTCTAAAAACTATAATATTGTTTGTGATGATTCCCCGAAAATCTTTTTCTGCGGCAACTCCATCAGCCCGACTGAAATCAATGAGGTATTGGCATACTGTGAAAATCATGATTTTTCCGTTAATGTCATTTCCAAATCGGGAACTACAACGGAACCTGCCATTGCCTTCAGATTGTTCAAAAGTCTGCTTGAGAAAAAATACGGAAAAAAAGAAGCGGTCGGTCGCATTTATGTGACGACCGACAAGGCGAAAGGTACACTTAAATCACTTGCCGACAGAGAAGGTTATGCCGAATTTGTCGTTCCCGATGATGTCGGCGGCAGATATTCCGTTCTTACTGCTGTCGGTCTGTTGCCTATTGCTGCAGCAGGTGTTGATATTGATGCTTTGATGCAGGGTGCCGCAGATGCAATGAACAGATATTGCGAAACCGATATTGCAAAAAATGATTGCTATAAATATGCTGCGATCCGTAACATTCTTTACAGAGCCGGAAAGACCACGGAAATGATGGTTTGTTATGAGCCTGATTTCACTTTGATGAATGAATGGTTCAAGCAGTTGTTCGGGGAAAGTGAAGGCAAAGAGAACAAGGGTATTTTCCCGTCTTCTGCCATCTATTCAACAGATTTGCATTCTCTCGGGCAGTATGTGCAGGAAGGTTTGCGCAATCTGTTTGAAACGGTTGTTACTTTTGACAAATCAAAGACGGATATTGTCATAGAAGAAGACGAAGAAAATGCAGACGGGCTCAACTTCCTTGCCGGAAAGACATTGTCTTATGTCAATCGTAAGGCTTTTGAAGGGACTGTTCTTGCGCATACGGACGGCGGTGTTCCCAATATCGTTCTTGAAGCAGATGAAATGTCTGCTTATACGCTCGGTGAAATGATTTACTTCTTTGAA
Source organism: Oscillospiraceae bacterium (assembly GCA_015066385.1). GTDB lineage: Bacteria > Bacillota > Clostridia > Oscillospirales > Acutalibacteraceae > RUG806. Next base: position 55,861 of record SVOJ01000002.1, on the reverse strand, counting down.
AAAGCCTGTGCAATTTCGGGTTACATTCTCGGGGTCAACCCGTTTGATCAGCCCGGTGTTGAAAGTTATAAAAAGAATATGTTCGCCCTGATCGGTAAAAAAGGATATGAAGAGCTGGCGGCTGAATTGTCTGACAGACTCGGTTAATACATTTAAAAAAGAAAGGATTTGATTTATTATGGTTAAGTTACTCGTCGGAGGAAAAGGCAGCGGCAAAACAAAGAGATTGATCGATTGTGTCAACAATGCTCTGGCTGCATCTAAAGGCAATGTTATTTGCATTGAAAAGGAAGATCTTCTTCGTTTCCAACTCAGTTATAAAGTCCGTCTTGTTGCTACGGATGCCTACGGAATCTGCGGATATGATGCTTTTTACGGTCTGCTGTGCGGAATCTGCGCAGGTGATCACGATATTACCGATATTCTTGTAGATGCTACACTGAAAATCGGCGGTAAAGATTATGAAGCACTTTCCGTATTTTTGGAAAAAGTTGCAAGACTTGGTGCCGTCAGCGACACTAATTTTGTGTTCACAGTTTCCACTGATGTTGAAAATCTTCCCCAGAAGATTCTTAATTCCTGTGAAATTATCTGATAATTGCTGATTGTCTTGTCATTTTTTGAAAAATAATAGTTGACAAAAGCAATTGAAACATATATAATACTTGTTGCTTTTGCTTTCTGTTGTGCTGTTGCATGACTGAATACAATATATGAGGTGAAGATCGTTGTTTGCTGAACTTGAATCCATTTTTAATAATGACGGTTCTGTTCTGCCGATTGATTATTCATACACCGTCGAAGATGAAGCTATGGCAACACCTATTCATGTTGTCGGCGAAATCTTCAACAAAACGGGTATTGTTTCATTGAAAGCCAAAGCAAAGTTTGATTATGCAACACAGTGTGCACTCTGTTGCAAGCCATTGGTGCGCCATGCCACCATTCCGATTCACCACATCCTTTTGACTGAAATGCAGGATGAAGATTTTGATGATCTTTATGTGCAGGTTGAAAACATGCGTCTGTTTGTGGATGAATTGGTTACGGAAGACATTTGGCTTGCCATTCCGTCCCGCTTTTTATGTAAGGATGATTGCAAAGGTTTGTGTTCACAGTGCGGTGCTGATCTCAACGAAGCCGAATGCGGCTGTAAAAAAGAAATTGATCCGCGACTTGCCGCATTACAGCAGTTGTTGGGTGAATAAAGTTGTAATACAATTTGGAGGTTTATAAATTATGGCAGTTCCTGCAAGAAGAGTTTCCAAGGCTAGAAGAGATTCCAGACGTTCCAACGTATGGAAAATGAGTGCTCCCCAGCTTGATAAATGCCCGAAGTGCGGCGAATTCAAGAGAGCTCACAGACTTTGCCCTGCTTGCGGTTACTACAACGGCAGACAGGTCGTTGTTGTTGACGAAGACTGATTGTTTGGTCTGTATTCCGCTATTTTGGTGTGAATCGGTGGAGAAGTCTCACTTCCCCACCTTTTTGCTGTGCAATGAGGTGATGTCCTGTGGCAGTTAAAATTGCGAAAGTTGAAAAAAGATCTGCCTGTTTTCGCAAAGGTATGCGGAACGGGGACTGTCTTGTTGCAATCAACGGCAATCCGATCAATGACGTGTTGGATTACCGATTTTATGCAACAGATGATATATTGAAAATCACTTATCGCAACGCAAAAGGGAAAGAAAAAAACAGGAAAATCCGGAGTAATGGGGATGTTGATTCTATTGGATTATCTTTTGATACGTATCTGATGGATCGTCATCATGCCTGTAAGAATAAATGTATTTTCTGTTTTGTGGATCAGATGCCGAAGGGAATGCGAAGCAGTCTGTATTTTAAAGATGATGACTCGCGTCTTTCTTTTTTGTTCGGTAATTATATTACTTTGACGGGACTTTCAGAATCGGAAGTCGAACGAATTATAAAAATGCACATCAGTCCCATCAATGTGTCTGTACATACCATGAATCCGGAACTTCGCGTGCAGATGATGAAAAATCCGCATGCAGGTACGTCATTACAACTGTTGAAGCGTTTTGCAGATGCCGGAATTCGGCTGAATACGCAACTTGTTCTTTGTCCGTGGATCAACGACGGGGAAGAATTGTCTTTCAGTTTGCAGGCGTTGGCGGATTTAGGGGAATATGTGCAGAGTATTGCCGCTGTTCCCGTCGGCCTTACAAAACACCGCGAAGGTTTGTATAATCTTACTGCGTATACAAAAGAAACTGCAGATGATGTGTTGCGCAGAATTGATGCGTTCAATAATTCTTTGATGCAAAACGGAAGACAAAGACTTGCGTTTGCGGCGGATGAGTTTTATCTTGCGGCTGATCGCGAGTTGCCGGATGTATCGTATTACGGGGATTTTTGTCAGTTGGATAACGGAGTCGGTATGTTGACTTTGTTGCAGTCTGATTTTTCGGATTTACTTGCACAGGCATCAGAAGTCGAGGGTGAAGAAAAAGTGATCGGTTTGGCAACCGGTGTTGCTGCCTATCCGTATATATGCAAGCTTGCTCGTATGTTTATGCAAAAATTCCCGCATGTCACAATCCGTGTACAGAAAATCGTGAATCACTTTTTCGGCGAATCCGTGACGGTTGCCGGATTGATTACGGGAAAGGATCTGATCGACGGCTTACGGGATCGGATTTCTGATGAAAATTGCATTCTGATTCCGGATGTTATGTTGCGCAGTAAAGATGATCCCGTTTTTCTGGATGATCTGACGGTTGAAGATATTTCCGCTGCCGTCGGTCTGGAAATAATTCCCGTCGGTTGCGGCGGTGCAGACTTGTTTGATGCTCTTTATTCTATGATAGGAGGTTGATGAATATGGCAAAACCGGTTGTTGCCGTTGTCGGCAGACCCAATGTCGGCAAATCAACTTTGTTCAATAAATTGTGCGGCCAGCGCCTCGCGATTGTGCATGACACCCCCGGTGTCACCCGTGACCGTATTTATGCGGATTGTGAGTGGCTTGGTCGTACTTTTATGATTGTGGATACGGGTGGTATTGAACCGTATTCGGATGATATTATTCTTTCACAAATGCGTCGTCAGGCGCAAATGGCAATTGACAGTGCGGATTGTATTATTTTTGTTACCGATCTGCGCACAGGTGTGGTTGCAACGGATGCGGAAGTGGCTACCATGCTTCAAAAAAGCGGAAAACCCATCGTATTGTGTGTCAATAAGTGTGACCGTGTCGGTGATCCGCCCGCTGAATTTTATGAATTTTATAACCTTGGTCTTGGTGATCCCGTAGCTGTTTCTGCCGTACACGGGCATGGTACGGGTGATCTGCTGGATGAGGTGTTAAAATACCTTCCGGAGTATCCGGAAAATGATGAGGACAATGATCTGATAAAAGTCGCCATCATCGGAAAACCCAATGTCGGCAAATCTTCTCTTGTCAATTCCGTTTGCGGGGAAGAACGTGTTCTTGTTTCAAATATTGCAGGTACCACAAGAGATGCAACGGATACGTATGTTGAGAATAAACACGGCAGATTCATGTTGATTGATACGGCAGGTCTGCGCAGAAAATCCAAGGTAGAAGACAATATTGAGCACTACAGTGTTCTGCGTGCAGTAACGGCTGTTGAACGCGCACAGGTCTGTGTTATCATGATCGATGCCACGGAAGGTTTCACAGAGCAGGATTCCAAGGTTGCAGGTATTGCTCATGAGCAGGGAAAAGCCTGTATTATTGCTGTCAATAAGTGGGATGCTGTCGTCAAAGACGGTACAACTATGGACACCTATCGCAAAAAACTGATGAATGATTTCTCGTTTATGTCCTATGCTCCGATTATTTTTATTTCTGCCAAAACGGGTCAAAGAATCGACCGTTTGTTTGAACTTATCAAATTTGTTGATACCCAGAATGCAATGCGTATCACAACAGGTAAACTCAATGAAATTCTTGCCGCCGCACAGGCAAGAGTGCAACCGCCTACAGACAAGGGTAAGCGCCTGAAAATTTATTACATGACCCAACCGTCTACAAGACCGCCAACATTTGTTTGTTTTGTCAATAAAAAAGATCTGTTCCATTACAGTTATCAGCGTTACATTGAAAACCAGATCCGTGAAGTTTTTGGTCTGGAAGGCACGCCGATCCGTATGGTTATCAGAGAACGCGGTGAATAAAAGCTGAAAATCGTCTGTTTGTCCGAAAAGAACAGACGATTTTTTTAACTTTTGTTAAAAATAATATTGTATTTTTTATAGTAACATGATATAATACTTTTTAATATTATAATAGGAGTAATATGCAGATGAACAGAACTGAAATTAAGGCGCTTTACAGCAGAGCATCGGAATTTGAAAATAAAAGCATCACAGTCTGCGGATGGATCCGTACGGTGCGTGTTTCCAAAAATTTCGGCTTCATGGAAATCAACGATGGCAGTTGTTTCAAAGGTCTGCAGATCGTTTTTGAAGAAAATAAACTGGAAAATTTTGCACAGCTCGCAAAACTCAATGTCGGTGCCGCTGTTATCATCAACGGAATATTCCTTCTTACTCCCGATGCCGCACAGCCTTTTGAAGTAAATGCGGCACAGGTTGAAGTGGAAGGCAATTCAACACCTGATTATCCTTTACAGAAAAAACGCCATTCTGTCGAATATCTCAGAACCATCGGACATCTTCGTCCCCGTACCAATCTGGTCGGTGCTGCCATGCGTGTTCGCTCTGCGGCGGCATTTGCAATCCATAAGTTCTTCAATGAACGCGGTTTTTTGTATGCGCATACACCGCTGATTTCCTGCAGTGACTGCGAAGGCGCAGGAGAGATGTTCAGAGTTACCACGTTGGATCCTGTTGATCCTCCGAAAACCGAAGCCGGTGCAGTTGATTATACGCAGGATTTCTTCGGAAAAAAGGCATTCCTGACGGTTTCAGGCCAGTTGCAGGGCGAAATTATGGCGCAGGCATTCGGTAAGATTTATACTTTCGGTCCGACTTTCCGTGCCGAAAAATCCTATACACAGCGCCATGCCGCGGAATTCTGGATGATTGAGCCTGAAATTGCCTTTGCCGATCTGCAGGATGATATGTGTCTTGCGGAAGATATGATCAAATTTGTCATCAAGGATGTTCTTGCCGCTTGTCCGCAGGAAATGGAATTTTTGAATAAGTTTGTCGATACAGGACTTATTGAAAGATTGACAACGGTTGCCAATGCGGATTTCGGCAGAGTGACATACACGGATGCCATAAAAATGCTTGAAGAATACAATGACGGCTTTGAATACAAAGTATCATGGGGATGCGATCTGCAGACCGAACATGAACGCTGTCTGACCGAAAAAATTTTTAAGAAGCCTGTTTTTGTTACAGATTATCCCAAGGAAATCAAAGCATTTTATATGCGTCTGAATGAGGACGGCAAAACAGTGGCCGCGATGGATTGTCTTGTAATGGGCATCGGTGAAATCATCGGCGGCAGTCAGCGCGAAGAACGACTGGATGTTCTTACTGACAGAATCAAAGAACTCGGCTTGAGCGAAGAAGATTACTGGTGGTATCTTGATCTCCGACGTTACGGCTCTACAAAACATGCAGGCTTCGGCCTCGGCTTTGAAAGACTTGTTATGTATCTGACGGGTATTTCCAATATCCGCGAAGTGCTTCCGTTCCCGCGTACGACCGGCAGTGCAGACTTTTAATTTTAAATAAATTTAGTTTCAGGTGATAGACTTATGAAAAAACTCAGCGAATACACTCCCGAAGAACTCGATGTTTTTGAGTATGAAAACAAAATCAAATTCAATGCATTTGTAGATGCAGGACTGAATATCAACATGGCGCGCGGAAAGCCTGCAAGAGAACAGCTTGACCTTTCCGAAGCATTCCTGAACTCCGTCACCCATCACACGGGTACCTTCAGCAACAGCGGTGAAGATTGCCGTAACTACGGTCTTCTGTTCGGGATTGAAGAATGCCGCCGTCTGTTTGGTGAAATTCTTGATGTTGATTACAACAATGTCATTGCCTGCGGTAACTCCAGTCTTGTTCTGATGTATGACTATATTTCGCAGTGCATGACCCATGGGGCCGGCGGACATGAACCTTGGGGTAAACAGCCCGGTGCAAAGTTCATTGCTGTTGTTCCCGGTTATGATCGTCACTTTACCATTGCGGAACATTTCGGTCTTGAAATGATTGATGTTGAAATGACAAGAAACGGTCCCGATATGGATAAGGTGGAAGAACTTATCAAAGATCCGCTTGTCAAAGGTATGTTCTGCGTGCCGAAGTATTCCAATCCCGATGGTGTGACCTATTCCGATGAAACGGTGGAACGTCTTGCAAAAATGACTCCCGCTGCACCGGATTTCCGTGTTATCTGGGATAATGCCTATGTGGTGCATGATTTCTATGATGAACACGCAAAACTCAAAAACATTATGAAAGCCGCCGCAAAGCATGGCCATGAAGATTACTTCATTGAATTTGCATCCACTTCAAAAATCACATTTCCCGGTTCGGGGGTGGCTTGTATTGCCGCTTCCAATCGTAACATCAATGAAATTGCCGATCGTCTGTCGATGCAGATTATCAGTTACGATAAACTCAATCAGCTTCGTCATTGCCATGTCTTCAAGAATCTGGAAGATGTGCAGAATCACATGAAGTTACATGCCGCAATCCTGCGCCCGAAATTCCTTGCGGTTGAAGAAGTTCTCGACAGAGAACTGACCGATCTCGGTATCGCTGATTGGACACATCCCAAAGGCGGCTATTTCATCAGCCTGAATGTAAATATCGGTTCTGCGAAATATGTCGGCGAGCTTTGTAAACAGGCAGGTTTGACGATTACCAAGGTTGGTGCAACCTTCCCGTATTGCAAAGACCCGACGGACAGTAACATCCGTCTTGCACCGACTTGTCCGTCTGTTGAAGAACTGAAAATTGCAACCAAAGTAATCTGCACTGCCGCAAAACTTGCCGCGGCAAGAGCATTACGCCACGAAATGGCAGAAGGCTGAGGAGTGAAATAAAGTGCGTATCGGTCACGGTTATGACGTACACCGTTTTGCGGAAAACAGAAAACTGATTCTCGGTGGTGTTGAAATTGAATATACATTCGGCTTGTTAGGACATTCGGATGCCGACGTGCTGACACATGCCGTTTGCGATGCATTGCTCGGTGCCGCCGCTTTAGGGGATATCGGGAAACATTTTCCCGATACCGATGCACGTTTTAAAGGTGCAGACAGTATTGAACTTTTAAAATGTGTTGTTGCGAAATTATACGAAGGCGGCTACGCTGTGCATAACATCGATGTGACCGTGATTGCACAAAAACCGAAACTGGCGGTGCACATTCCGTCAATGTGTAAAAATATTGCCAAGGCGTGCAATACCGACATTTCCAATGTGAATGTTAAGGCAACCACTGAGGAAGGGCTCGGATTTACGGGTGAATTGCTCGGCATTTCTGCTCATGCGGTTGCATTGATAACAGAAAGGGGAGAAAACTGAATGATTGGTAATATATGGGATTCCATACAGATGTTTGCAACACAATTCCGCGATCTGATTTCCAATTTTGATCCTATCACAGATATTTTGGATATTCTTTTGGTTGCTTTTCTTATTTACTGCATTTTGATTCAGTTGAGAAAATCGCAATCCATTCAGGTTATCAAAGGTTTCTTCCTGCTTGCTGTTCTTTACATCATTGCTTCCGTAATCGGTCTGAAAACAACTTCCTATATTTTCTCAAATATGTTCGGAAACTTCATTCTGTTCCTGTTTATTATCTTTAACTATGAAATTCGACAGACTTTGGAGAATGCAGGCAAACGCGGTTTTTCAGCAAAGTTGTTGTTTTCCTCGAATAATGATAATGAGATTACGGATTGTATCAATGCCGTTTGTCGTGCTTGTTCAACCATGAGTGCATCAAAAACCGGTTCTTTGATTATCTTTGAACGCGAATCTCTGCTTGGCGATTTACAGAAGCAGAGTGTGCCGATTGATGCTGTTACAACATACGAAATGCTTTGTGGCATTTTTTATCCGAATACTCCTTTACATGACGGCGCTATCGTAATCAAGGACGGCAGAATTGTTGCCGCACGGTGTATTGTGCCGCTGAAGAATGATTACGAAATCAATGCGCATGTCGGTACACGCCACAGAGCAGCGTTGAATGTCAGCATCAATTTTGATGCGGTTGCCGTTGTGACAAGTGAAGAAACGGGCATTATCTCTGTCGCTGTTGACGGACAGATGCGCAGAGGTTTGTCCGACGGTGAACTTCGTGAATTGTTGACATCGCTTCTTTTAAAGCAGAACAATTCGCAGAAACGTTTCTTTGATATTTTTAAACGGGGGGACAAGAATGGCTGATAAAGAACTGATTGCCGGTCGCAAAAAAGAAAAAAATGACATTTTCAGCAGTAAACCGGTTATTTTTCTGATTTCTTTGTTCTTCTCGCTTGCTATATGGTGTGTTGTTTCGATGTACGAAACACCCGAGACAGATCGTGTCTTTCAGGATGTTAAGGTACAGATGAATCTGACGGATACGGTTCCGGGACTTCTTGATATGACGGTTTTCGGCACAAATGAATTTTATTGTGATGTTACCGTAAACGGAAAAAGTTATCTCGTGAATGACACATCTTTTACATCTGATAAAATTATAGTCAAACCGAAATTGGAGGATATCCGAACCCCCGGTATTTATGAAGTGGAACTGACTGCACAATTGATCAATGCTTCAGCGGAATTGTCTGTTGTTTCTGTTGAACCGAAATATATTACGGTCTATTTCGATACCGCTGTTGAGAAAGAGTTTGATTTAATTCTTGTCGGTGCTGATGATTATACAGTTGCCGAAAATTGTGTAATTGACAGTATGACGCTGCGTCCATCCACTGTGCTTGCAGTCGGACCGTCTCTTGAAATGAATTATATCCGGGAAATCAGAGCAAATGTTTCATTCAGCGAACCGATTTCCTCAACGACGCAGCACCCCGTTACGCTGGAGTTTGTTGCAGACGGAAAGACAATCAACTACACAACCGTAAAAGAACAAGAAAATTTGTATCTCGATGTTCAGGTTTCGATTGAGAAAACATATGAAGCAAAAGTTGACTTTGTGAATGCACCCGAAGGCCTTGATCTTGAAAATCTTATTTCCTGTTCATTGGTTGACTACGGAAAAACACTGACTTTGTATGTGCCGACGGAGAGCGAGTCATTGATGGCTGCCGACAGCATTACAGTCGGCAGAATTGATATGTCTGCTATTGCGTTCTCTTCTCGGCAGACGGTAACGGCAGAGCGTTATAACAGAAGTATTTTCTATGATGTTTTACCCGAATCGTTTGAGGTTTCACTTACATTGAATACGGATATGCTGGTTGAACAATCGATTTCTGTTCCTGTTGTATACAATGGTGAAAACAGCCAAATGTATACATTTGCTGAAACTGTTGAAAATGTTATCATTATTTGTGATGCAGAAAAGGTTTTATCTTTGGATCTTGCAAAGATATATGCACAACCGAATGATTTACTGCTTAATAAACTTGAATCCGGCGAGCAGACAGTTGATGTATTGATTGTTTTGCCCGGTGATTGTGACTATGCCTGGGTTGCAGGTAAATATTCGACCGCAGTTACGGTCAGTGAATAACATGGTGAACGGATGAAAAGAAAAGTGAAACGAACAATTGCAATTGTTGCGACGTTTTTGCTTTTGTTCTGTATTCCCGGTTGTAGTTTTGATTTCGCTTCTGTTGAAAGCCTGATGCGTGCACCGAAACTGACCGGTGAATCTGCCGAAATTGAACGTGCGTTTGAGTCAGCAGTCGGCACATCCGTATCGTTGCTTTCTCCGCGGTCCGGAGAATTCCGAACGGCATTCGTGCTTTATGACTATGATGCAGACGGTAGCGAAGAAGCCATAGCTTTTTACACAGACAATGCAACGGCTCATATTCATTTTCTTGACTATGTCAACGGGGAATGGATTTCATGTGATGATGAAATCGGCAGTGAAAACGAAGTATATGAATTGTTGTTCAGGGATCTTAATAACGACGGCATTGTTGAAATTATCGTCAATTTTAATTCCAAGCACAGCAATCGTACAATGTCTGTTTATTCTGTTTCGCCACCGAAACAGGACACGCTCTTGCAGATACAGTTAATGTCAACTGTGCAGTATTCCTCTTATGTGTGTCTGGATATGGATCTTGACGGGATTGTGGAAATTCTTTATACCGTTCTTGAAGTTTCCGTTGATACCGGGAACAGCATCCCTTTTGTGCGTGTGTTGAAGTACATGAATGATCCGTTGGGTGGGCGCATTGATGTGGTTGCTTCTTTGCCGCTTTACGGAGGAATAACGGCAATCTCTGCGCTTGCGGCTGATTCTACCGCTGAACAGGTGCGTGTCTATATTGATTGCCTGTATCATGATGCAAAAACAATGATCACCGAAGTGGTTACATGGAATGCTGAAAACGGATATGTGCTATTGTTGCATAAGCACGAGTCCGCATCTCTATTGAAAACAACAAGAATGTTTTCATTGTACACAGCAGATCTGGACAAGGACGGGTTGATGGAAATTCCGGGTGAGTACGAAATGCCGGCTTCCGAATTCAGCAATGTTGCGGAAGGCCTGATACCCGTTGCCATCGGTAGAAACTATTACCATTGTCTGAATGACGGAGCATTGGCTCTTTTTAAAGCCGAATTCCATGATCCTTCAGGGCGCTATATAATGGATCTTCTGCAACTCGGATATTACGGAAGATTGAGTATTTCTTACGATTTCGTTTCGGAAGAAACGGGATTCTATCTCTACGATTCGGTACAATCGGAGCGCGGGGAGCATTTATTCACACTCTCTTTGAATGAAATCAACGGCGGAAAAGGGGTCAGTTTTGATATCAGTTCAACCGCTACAGCTCTTGGGCTGACTCCCGATTTTATCCGCAGTGCTATGACAATGATTGAAACGGAAGTGAATTGATTGAAACGAGTATTGATCGCTGAAGACGAGCGATCCATTCGGGAATTCGTTGTTATCAATCTCAAACGAAGCGGGTTTGAGGTTATAGAAGCGGAAAACGGAGAACAGGCGATCTCTTTATATAATGAATACAACGGCGATTTTGATATTGCTTTGCTTGATATTATGATGCCGCTTGTGGATGGGCTGGAAGTCTGCAAATATCTGCGCAGTAAAAGCAGTACAATCGGTATTGTTATTCTGACAGCGAAGACACAGGAAATGGACAAGGTGACAGGATTGTTGGTTGGAGCGGATGACTACATTACAAAACCATTCTCACCTTCCGAATTGATGGCAAGAATTGACGCCATTTATCGCCGGGTCACCGTTAACAACCAACTTACCCGGCAAAGTAAGGAACATTCCGATTTGCTGACCTCCGGAGTTTTTGTTCTGAATCTTCGCAGTCGTACGTTGATGAAAAATAATATTCCTGTTGAATTGACGCAGGTTGAATTTCAACTGATGGAGTATTTTTTCAGCAATCCCGATGTTGCTTTACACCGCAATGAAATTTTAAAATATGTATGGGGCACTTCTTATTACGGTGATGATAAGGTTGTTGATGTAAACATCCGTCGTTTGAGGATGAAAATTGAAGATACCCCATCCAAACCGGTACATTTGACTACAATATGGGGTATCGGGTATAAGTGGATTCCTTAATGTGACCTTAAATAGGAGATGATGATTTGTTCGGAATGTCCATCACCAAACGGTGGTTGTATTCTACAATTGTTGTCATTACGCTCATTTTGATCTGCGTTGCTGTGATGGTTTCTTTTGTCTTTAAAGATTATTATCATGATTATGCAAAAGACAGAATTCATTCCATCAGCCAGAGTACGGCAATTGCCAACTATTTCAGTGCATATCTGAATGCAGACAATGAAACCTTTGCAAACTGTGCAAGATCCTATGTCGAAGATTTTGATTATACCAACATCTGCGAAGTCTGGGTGCTTGACCGTGACGGAAATGTCATCGTTACATCAACTGGGTTTATGCCGCAGGAAACACCGTGCAAGGATTATGATGCAGCTTTGCTCTCAGCAAGCGGCAAAGGGGAGTGGACCGGGACTTTTTCTTCGGGCGAGGATGTATTTGCTCTGACGGTTCTCTTGCCGAAAACAGACGGTGTCAACAACGGTGCGGTACGGTTTATAACATCTCTTGCGGATATTGATACACAATGGCACAATATGAATATTCTGATTTCTGCCGTCTGTGTGTTTGCTTTGCTGCTGGTGTTCTTTTCGGGGTGGTTCTTTATTCGTTCCATTGTAAAACCCGTTAATCTGCTGAATGATGTCACAAAGCGTATTGCTGCAGGGGATTTTACTGTTCGCACGCTTTCTTCGGAACGCGATGATGAAATCGGTGAACTTTGCCGCTCCATTGATTTTATGACCGAAGAACTGGCAAGAACAGACAAATTAAAAAACGACTTTATTTCGACGGTTTCCCATGAGTTGCGAACGCCGCTGACTGCAATAAAAGGATGGACGGAAACCCTGCGTGATGTTCCGGCAGAAGATACACAAGTATTTGCAAGCGGACTGCGGGTCATTGCAGATGAAACGGAAAGGCTCTATTCGCTTGTTGAAGATTTGTTGGATTTCTCGAAGATCGAAAGCGGAAGAATGACCTTGCGCCTGACTTTGATTGACGTGTTGGCTGAATTGGATATGGCCGTGTACGTTTTCAAAGACAGGGCGGAACGCGAAGGCATCACGATTGAATACGAATCGCCTGCTTTTGCGGCTCCCATGATGGGAGATGCTGATCGACTCAAACAGGTATTTGTCAATATTCTTGACAATGCCGTAAAATATTCTTCCATCGGCGGAAAAATCCGCGTTACAGCGATGGCGGAAAATGAACAACTGATTGTTTGTGTGCAGGATAACGGCTGCGGAATTTCTTCTGCTGATTTACCGCATGTAAAAGAAAAATTCTACAAGTCCAATCTTTCCGCAAAGGGGTCGGGTATCGGACTTGCGGTTTCGGATGAAATCATCACGCGTCACGGCGGTTCAATTGATATCAGCAGTCGGCAGAATGTGGGCACTTTGGTTGCCATCCGATTGCCTCTGAATGCAGAAAGTGAACAAGACGGAAAGGATAATTAAAATGAGTAAAAAACAACATGTCACAAGTGTCGGCGGTCAAGCCCTGATTGAGGGTATTATGATGAACGGTCCGAAAGGTGCGGCAATGGCTGTCCGCAAGCCTGATGGTGAAATTCATGTTGAAATGAAAGATTTCAAGCATATCAAAGACAAGGTGCCGTTTCTTGGGTGGCCGATCATCAGAGGTGTTGTCAATTTTGTTGAAAGCATGTTGATCGGGTACAAATGCTTAATGGCTTCTGCTGAAATTTCGGGCCAGCTTGAAGAGGAAGAAAAGCCTGAAAATATGGGAAAAATCGATCGTTGGCTGTCTGAACATCTGAATGAAAAAGTGTTTTCGGCTCTGATGGTTGTTGCTACCGTTCTTGCATTTGCCATTTGTTTTTTGCTTTTTATGTATGCACCGACAAAACTCTTTGAACTGTTCAATGGCTTGCTGACTAAAAATGCAAATGTGGATCTGATCAGCCTGCAGCCTTTGTTTGAAGGCATTTTGAAGATGGTTCTTCTTGTCCTTTATATGTTTTTTGTTTCAAGAACCAAAGATATCAAGCGTGTGTTTATGTATCACGGTGCAGAACATAAAGCAATCTTCTGTTATGAAGCAGGCGAAGAGCTTACAGTCGAAAATGTTAAAAAACAAAAGCGTTTTCATCCTCGCTGCGGCACCAGCTTTATTTTTGTTGTTCTGATTATCAGCGTTTTTGTAACCACCATTCTGCGACTGATCGTTCCTGAAACAGTTACCGGAATTCTGTGGGTTGCTCTGAAATTGTTGATTTTGCCTTTGATCATGGGAATCGGTTATGAATGTATCAAAATTGCAGGCAAGCACAATAACATTTTTACACGTATTTTGACTGCACCCGGCATGTGGATGCAGAGAATCACAACGAATGAACCGACAGATGATATTATTGAAGTCGGTATCATTGCATTGAAGACTGTCATAACGGACAATCCCGATGACGATGCCGTATGAAAACAGTCGGTGAACTCCTGCAGCAAGGGGAACAGTTTTTGCTTCAGCGCGGCATTGAAGATGCTTCGTTTGATGCGAAAGAAATTGTGTTACTTGCTTCCGGTTTAGACAGAAGTGTTTTTTCGTTACATCTTTGTGATGTCGTTGCGGAAGATATAAGAGTGCGTACGCAATTCATGTTAAATGAACGAGCGAATGGTATTCCATTGCAGTATATTCTCGGTGAATGGGATTTTTACGGCAATACATTTGTTGTCTTTCCCGGTGTGTTGATTCCGCGCCCCGAAACGGAAGAATTAACCGATATGGCCGTTCGTTACATAAAGGAAAATAAATGTAAAACGGTTTATGATGTTTGTGCAGGAACAGGTTGTATCGGCCTTTCTGTGGCAATAGCCTGTCCGGATGTGCAGGTGTATTTATTTGAATTGTATGAAAAGCCTCTGCAGTGTATTTGCAAAAATGTCGAAAAGTTTCATTTGCAGAATGTGCATATCATTGCTTGTGATGTGTTGAATCCGAAAATTGACGATTTGCCCTCTGCTGATGTGATTATATCCAATCCGCCGTACATCCCGGCAATAGAGTTACAGGCACTGCAACGGGAAGTGTTGCATGAGCCGATGACAGCACTTGACGGCGGGGAAGACGGTCTGGTGTTTTATCGTTCGTTGTCTTCTTTTTGGTTTTTTAAACTGAATCCCGACGGAAGAATGTATTTTGAATGCGCTGAGAAACAACCGCAGCAGATTATTGATTTGTTTACTTCACAACACCCGGAAATCAAAAATGCCGGCGGTATGAAAGATTTTTACGGACTTGACCGTTTTGTTGTTATTGAAAAATAAGTATTGAAAGGATGTTTGCAGATGGTATTATCTTTATTGTCTTTGTTGCTGTCCGGGGATGTTTCCCGCTCGGATATCATTGCCATGATGATCAGTTTTGCCGCATTGCTGTTTTGCATGTTCGTCAGTTTACCCGTGCATGAATCGGCACACGCCTATGCCGCCTATCGGCTCGGTGATGATACAGGGCGACTCAGCGGCAGAATCTCCCTGAATCCTTTTGATCATCTGAGTTTTGCGGGAACGATGCTGATGCTGTTTGTCGGCTTCGGCTTTGCTAAACCCGTTCCTGTCAACATTCGTAATTTTAAAAACAGAAAACTTGGCTTTGCATTGACGGCAGTTGCAGGCCCGCTTTCCAATATTCTGATGGCGGTTGTTGCTGTTCTCATGTCTGCTCTGATCACTGCATTCGTAAGTCCGTCCAATGCTGCAACATTGCTCAATTTATTCTTCTTTTATGTTGCTGTTTATAATTTCTCTCTTGCATTGTTTAATCTTGTTCCGATTCCGCCGCTTGACGGTTCAAGATTGGTAACGCTGGTATTGCCGGACAAATACTATTATAAATTGTTGCAATATGAGCGTTATTTTATTTATATCATTCTGGGACTTTCTTTCCTGAACAGCAGAATCGGATTGTTACCGTCTCTGACGGATGCTGCTTTTATTGTGGTTTCAGGGCTTGAATCACTGCTTATAAATATTTTTCATTAAGTAACTAAATAAAGGATTTTAAATGGATATTATTCAGTATAAATTGGATGTTTTTGAAGGACCACTTGACCTTCTTTTGCATCTGATCACAAAACACAAACTGAATATCAACGACATTTCCATTTTTGCACTTGTTGAACAGTACACCGCATTCATTGCAAATGTGGCGGAGGAAGATCTTGAACAAGCAAGCGAATTTCTGGAGATGGCTGCACGATTGGTACATATCAAGACCGTTTCGCTTTTGCCGGTTTATGAAGAATCGCAGACACTCAAGAAAGAACTCGAAAGAGAATTGATTGAGTATCGTGACTGCAAGATTCTTGCCAATGAATTGTCAAAACAGACGGATGGGTTTTCTACTTTTGCCCGTACCGCAGAGCCGATTCCTGCGGATATGACCTACCGCCGCGTGCATGATGCAACAGAACTGACGAGATCCTATCTGAATGCAGTAGGGAAGCGTTTACGCCGACTGCCGCCGCCTTTTGATTCGTTCAAGGGGATTGTTGCAAAAAAAATTGTTTCGGTTTCTGTTACAATCCGCAGTGTTGTCAAGCGGATTGCGGGAAAAGGGAAACACAGTTTTCATGCTATTTTTGAACAGGCAGAAAGCAGAAGCGAATTGATTGCCACCTTTTTGGCCGTTCTTGAACTGACAAAAAGAAAAAACATTTTGCTTGAAGACGGCGACGACGGAAAGCTTTGCGTGACTTTGTTAAGCGAGCCGGAAGGAGATATTGATTTTGAATGACGAAATGAAAAGATTGCAGAATGCTGTTGAAGCTGTCGTATTTGCATCGGGAGAACCTGTTGAAGTACAAAAGATCGCACAGGCATTTGCAATGAATGAAAATGATATCCGCGAAATTCTGGATCGGCTTGTTGTTATCTATGAAGAAAGAAAATGCGGGATTGTTCTGAAAAAACTCGGCGAATCTTATCAGTTTTTGTCTCGCCCCGAATATGTTGAAGATATCCGAAAAGTGCTTGATGTGCGCAGAAATCAGCCTTTGAGCCAAGCGGCATTTGAAGTGCTTGCCATCATTGCTTACAATCAACCTGTCACAAAATCGTTCATTGAACAGGTCAGAGGGGTCGATTGCAGTGGTGTTGTAGGAACTTTATGCCAAAGAGATTTGATAGAAGAGTGCGGAAGACTTGACTTACCGGGTCGACCTTTGCTATACTGTACAACAACAAACTTTTTAAGATGTTTTTGTTTGTCCTCTTTGGATGAACTTCCTGAACTTCCTGAAGACAATGAAGGTCTTGCGGCATTGGAAGGTCTTTCCAATACCGACGGTGTAATAAGCGGACAGATTTCTATTTTATAAGGAGGTGCTCTTTTTTGGGTGTCGTTCTTTTGATATTGAAGATCATAGGCTGGACGATCCTTGCCATCCTTGCCATTGTAATCGCGGCGTTGTTTGTAAAAATACGCGTTGTTGCAGATTACGGTGAAGAAAAAAAAGTTTCAGTTCGTTGGATGTTTTTGAATATTCCCGTATTCCCGATGAAGAAAAAACAGAAAACGAAGAAAAAGCAAAAAGGAGACACTGCAACAGATGTGCAGCCGGTTGAATCTGAACCGGTGAAAACGGAAGAACCTGCAACGCCTGTGCAATCGCAGACAACTGATCCGCAGCAGGCTGCGGATATTGCTGAAGTAGCGTCGGCGACGAATGCGGCACAGGGAAAGCCGAATATTCTTAATATTTTTATGGATTCCAACGGCGGTGTCGAAGGTATTATCCTTTTGATTAAAGAATTGTTTTCTTATCTTGGTTCCTTCTTCGGCGGTACACTTCATGCTTTTGTTGTGGACGAGCTTATGGTAGATATGACTGTTACCAAAAATGATGCAGCACAAACTGCAATCTATTACGGTCAGTTGTGTTCTACTGTTTTTCCGATGCTCGGTGCATTTGTTACAAAATATAAAGTCAGAAAATATGACTTTAATATCACCCCTGATTTTTTAGCCAGAAAGAGCACGGCAGAAATGCATATTTCTTTTTGGTTCAGACCTGCAAGATTGATCGGAGAGGTTCTTTTGCTGGTCGGCCGCCTTGTATTCAAGTTCGGTTTCAAAGTGGCGTTCAGAATGCTCAAACCCGTGTTACAATCACGGAAAAAAGCAAATAATAAAGTAAATAATAATACAGAAGAAAGTGGTGTTTCTAATGAGTGAAAAGAAAGCAGCAGGTATCCTTGCTACAACCATTGAAAAGGTACGTCAGTTGGTCGATGTCAGCACGATTATCGGTGAACCCATGATGGTTGCTGACGGCCTGACCGTTATCCCCGTTTCCAAGGTTACTTACGGCTTTGCATCGGGCGGTTCGGATTTTCCGTCCAAGAATAATGTTGAATTGTTCGGCGGTGGCGGCGGAGCCGGTGTTACCATCACTCCCGTTGCTTTCCTGATTGTCAAGAACGGCGAAGTTTCCGTTAAGTACATTGCTGCTGATGACAATGCCGCAGAACGTATTGTTAACCTTGTTCCCGAAATGTTCGACAAGGTGACGGGTGTTATTGACAAACGTAAAGCAAACACGGCGGAATAAGTTTTTTAGACTGTCCATACACTATGTATGGGTGGTCTGATGAAAAGTAAACTTTTTTGTATTTGCATCCTTTTTATTGTATTCAATATTATCTTTTCGGCTGATGCGGCATCACTGCAGGTATCAGCCAAAAGTGCTGTTCTGATTTGTGCAGACACCGGGCAGATTCTTTATGAGCACAATGCATATGAAAAACTGTCCATGGCAAGCACAACCAAAATATTGACTGCTCTGCTTGCTGTTGAAAACTTATCTCCGGAAGCCGAAATCATGATCGGTAATGAAGTTCTGAATGTGGACGGTACTTCTCTCGGTCTGAAGCCGGGGGATCGGATTCGCGTGTATGATCTTTTGGTCGGATTGATGTTATCTTCAGGCAATGATGCGGCAAATG
The DNA here is from genome assembly GCA_015066385.1 of Oscillospiraceae bacterium. Classification (GTDB taxonomy): domain Bacteria; phylum Bacillota; class Clostridia; order Oscillospirales; family Acutalibacteraceae; genus RUG806. Next base: position 37,155 of record SVOJ01000002.1, on the reverse strand, counting down.
CTGTGGCTGTTGCCGTCAGCGGTTCAATTGAGGGGTTTGTTGATCTTATGAACCACAGAGCAGCATTGATCGGCATGCGTGCTTCTTCTTTTGCAACCCCGTCGGGACTGGATGATGAAAATCATTATTCAACGGCTTACGATATGGCGCTTCTGACGAGAGAGGCTTTACAGAATGAACTGTTTGCGGAAATTGTCAGTCAATACACTGCGACAATACACATCGGGGAAAAGAAGATTTGGCTTAAAAATCATAACCGACTGTTGCAGTCTTACAGCGGGCTGATCGGAGTGAAAACAGGTTTTACCAAGAAAAGCGGAAGATGTCTTGTTACTGCCGCACAACGGGATGGAACATCCCTGATTGCTGTCACTTTGAAGGCTTCTGATGATTGGACTGACCATTGCGCTTTGTTGGATTACGGGTTTGCCGCAGTCAAGCACTTTTCGGTTTATGAGAGCATACCGCAGTATTATGTGGATGTGGTCGGCGGGAAGGCAAACAGTGTCGCCTGTGTGCCGTCTGTCGATCTGACGTACAGCGCCATGCAACCTTTGGCAGACATTCAGGTACAAGTCACAACAGTTCCTTTTGTTTATGCGCCCGTCAGTCAAGGGGATATTATCGGAAAAATAACTTGTTTTTATAACGGAACAAAGATTGCCGAAACACCTTTATGTGCAACAGATGATGTTGAATTCAATGCAGTTGTTATACAAGAGAAAACAAAAATGCAACAATGGTTGCAATTATTAAGCGGATGGTTTTCCTATGGATGAATTGATCAGATTACAAAAATATATGGCAGATTGCGGTATTGCTTCTCGCAGAAAATGTGAAGAACTGATTGCCGCAGGTCTTGTCAAAGTGAATGGTGAAACAGCACAGATCGGTGATAAAATATCCCCGAAAAAGGATGTTGTTTCCGTAAACGGAAGAAAAGTAACACAGGAAAAAGATTATGTCTATGTCATGCTCAACAAGCCCAGAGGCTTTGTTACAACCATGAGTGATGAAATGGACAGAAAATGTGTTGCACAATTGGTGGCTGATGTCGGTAAACGTATTTATCCCATCGGCAGATTGGATCGTGATTCCGAAGGGCTTCTGCTGTTTACCAACGACGGTGAATTTGCAAATGCACTGACACATCCGTCCAAGCATATTGCTAAAAATTACCGCGTTACTGTTAAACCGAAGATTACGCAGGATCAATTGAATATATTGACTTCCTCTATTATGATCGACGGCAGAGAGACACTGCCGGCCACGGTCAATGTGCTTGCGGATGATCCGGACAGAACGGTGCTTGAAATCATTCTGTATGAAGGCAGAAACCGCCAGATCAGAAGACTTTGCGAAGAAGCGGGACTTCTGACCGCAAGATTAAAAAGGCAATCCATCGGGGGCGTGAAACTCGGCATGTTGCAACCCGGTGAATGGCGTTATCTTACCAAAGAGGAAATCGTATCCCTGAAAAGACAAAGCAGTAACAGAAAGTAAGAGGAAGACTTATGACAAAAAGCATGACAGGCTTCGGCAGAGCCGGTGAACTTGTCGGAAATCTCAATATTACGGCAGAAATCAAAAGTGTCAATGCCCGTTATCTTGAATTTTATCCGAAAATTACAAAAGCATATTCTTTTATTGAGGAAAAACTTCGTGCTTATATTCAGGAAACCATTTCGCGCGGAAAAGTCGAAATGACGGTCATTATTGATTCATTGGATGAATCTGATGTTATTGTCGAAATCAACCAGTCCCTTGCCGCAGGTTATTACAATGCGGTTACCGCACTTGCCGAAAAGTTCGGTCTGCAGGCAGGGGACAGTGTTTCCATGTTGACTTCGCACAGTGATATTTTTACGGTCCGCAAAGCACCCGCTGATGAGGAAGCGGTTTGGTCGGCTGTAAAAACGGTTGTTGAAAAAGCAGTGAATAACTTTATCTCCATGCGCGAAACAGAAGGCGCAAAACTCAGAGAGGATATTCTCGGCCGCGGTGCAAAGATTATTGAGCATGTCAGCTTTGTTGAAGAACGTTCTCCGCAGACCGTGCGTGAATACAATGAAAAAATGCTTTCCCGCATGCGTGAATTGTTGCAGGACGCGAAAGTGGATGAACAACGTCTGCTTACGGAAGCGGCAATTTTTGCGGACAAGGTCGCAGTTGACGAAGAAACTGTAAGATTACGCAGTCATATTGCACAATTGGGTGAAATTTTCAAGAGCGAAGAGCCTGTCGGCAGAAAACTTGATTTCCTTGTGCAGGAAATTAACCGTGAAGCCAACACCATCGGCTCCAAAGCACAGGATGTTGAAATTGCAAAGCGAGTGATTGAAATTAAAGCTGAAGTGGAAAAAATCCGCGAACAGATTCAGAATATTGAATAAACCGAGGCAGGCAACATGAAACTTATCAATGTCGGTTTTGACAATGCCGTGAATGCAGATCGTATTGTTGCTGTTGTTGCACCTGACAGTGCCCCGATCAAACGTCTGATGCAGGCGGCAAAAGAACAGGGCAGACTTCTGGATGCAACACAAGGAAGAAAAACGGCATCGGTCATTATTACGGATTGTGATTATGTGATTTTATCGTATCTGACAGCGGACAAAATTGTCGGAGAGGATTAAAAAAGCAGGAGAAATATGGATGGAAAATGAAAATACAGGCCGCTTGTTGATTATTTCCGGTCCGTCCGGATGCGGCAAAAATACGGTTTATGATGCACTGGCTCAGAGGGACAATGAAATCGGACAAACCGTATCCGCAACAACAAGAAAACCGCGCGACGGCGAGCGTGACGGTGTTGATTATTACTTTATCACCGAAGAAGATTTCCTGAACAGAATAGATAACAATGAATTTGTTGAGTATGTTCATTATGCAAACAGTTACTACGGCACTCTGCGTTCGGAAATTGATCGGGTACTTAAGTTGTATAAAAAGGTTGCCATGGTGATTGAGGTAAACGGGGCACTGAATATCAAAAAGATGTATCCCGAGGCTATTTCCGTGTTTTTGATGCCGCCGAGTAAGGAAGCGCTTGTGGAGCGGATCAACTGTCGCGGTACAATGGATGCAGATGAACTTGCCCGCAGGATGCATACAGCGGAAGAAGAAATGCAAAAAAGTTGCGAATATGACCATGTTGTTGTCAATGATGTGCTTGAAAAAGCAGTTGAAGAAGTATATAATATTTTAAATTTATAAAAGGATGAATGAATCATGATTAATGTTGACCTGAACACGTTGCTCAAGGACGGTATCAGCCGTTATTCTCTTGTTGTTGCAACCGCAAAGCGCGCAAGAGATATTACCGATCAAGCCATTGCTGAAAAGGAAAGTCTGATCGAAAAACCGGTTACACTGGCTGTCAGCGATTTTCAGAATGAAAAGTTTGCAATCGTTGAATCCAAAGATGCAGAATTCTGATTTTCAGTTTGAAAGATTTTCGTATTGCAAAGGTGGCTGTTGAAAACAGTGCCTACAGTTTTGACAAACTGTTTTCCTATCGGATTCCTGACGCTCTGTCAGAAACTCTTCTGCCGGGGTGTCGGGTTTTTGTGCCTTTCGGCAGGGGAAACACGAAAAGACAGGGCTTTGTTTTTGCAGTTAAAGATTCTTGTCAGGAAGAAAATCCCGAAAAGTTAAAAGATGTCTGTTCCGTATTGGATGAATCACCGATTCTCAATGCAGAATTGATACAGGTGGCCGGATTTCTTGCTGAACAGACGTTTTGCACATATTTTGAAGCTGTTCGTGCATTGTTGCCGAAAGGTCTTTCCATGAAAACAGTACGTTGTTATCGTGCTGCTGTTTCAGCCGATGCAAACGAAATGGAATCACTTTCGGATGATGAAAAACTTGTGTTGCAGACGGCACTGAAAAACGGTGATTTCGTACCCGAACAATCCTTATTGAAGGCACTGCAGTTAAAGGAAGATAACGGTGTTTTGCGCAATTTACAGAAACGAGGACTTCTTGAAGCCAATCGCAGTGTGCTGCAAACGGGCGGCGAAAAGAATATTTCGCTGGTACGTCTGACGGAGCCCGCTTGCGAAGCGGACGATTATGATCTGACACCGCGGCAGGCAACGGTTTATACTTTGTTGCGTGATGTATCAGCCGCATCCGTAAAAGAACTTTGTTACTATTGCGGCTGTACGGCAGCAGTTGTTGCGGCTCTTATTAAAAAAGGCGCTGCTGAATTCTTTGATGTGAAAATAGACCGCAGTCCGGGAAAGCTTTTTTCAGCAGACGGCAGTACGATTGAACAATTAAAACTGAATGAGTCGCAGAATGCGGCTTTTCAATTGCTTTATGATGCATACCGGACAAAGTCCCGCAGAACCGCTCTTTTGTTCGGTGTAACGGGAAGCGGAAAAACCAGCGTTTATCTGAAACTGATAGATTCCGTCATGAAAGACGGTAAAAATTGTATTGTTCTTGTTCCTGAAATTTCTTTGACACCGCAGACCGTATCCGTTTTTTCGTCTTATTTCGGCTCAAAAGTGGCTGTTTTGCACAGCAGTTTATCCGTCGGCGAGCGTTTTGATGAGTGGCAACGCATCAAAAACGGAGAAGTTCGTATTGTTGTCGGGACAAGAAGTGCCGTATTTGCTCCCTTGGAAAACATCGGCCTGATTGTTATTGACGAAGAACAGGAGCATACATATAAGTCGGAAATGACACCGCGTTACCATGCTCGTGATGTTGCCGAGTTCCGTTGTAAAAATCACGATGCCCTTCTGGTGTTGGCATCGGCAACTCCTTCTGTGGAGTCGTATGCTTATGCTCTGAACGGGCGATATCTGCTTTGTGAGTTGGCAGGTCGCTACGGTACGGCTGTCTTGCCGACAGTCAGAACCGTGGATATGAGTGATAAAACACTGCGCGATCCGTTTTTTGCAGTTTCCAAGCCTTTGGCTGCGGAAATTGAAAAAAATCTTGCCAACAAACAGCAGACCATGCTGTTAATGAATCGCAGAGGGTATAATACGTTTGTTGTTTGCAGTTCCTGCAAAAAGGTAATGAGTTGTCCGTCGTGCAGTATTTCTTTGACTTACCACGCGGCAAACAACAGATTGATGTGTCATTATTGCGGTTATTCAACCCCGTTTGCAGAAATGTGTCCGTCCTGTGGTGAGCATAATATCCGCTATTCGGGTGTCGGTACACAACGTCTGGAAGAGGAATTGCAACACCGTTTTCGTGAAGCACGGATTCTGCGCATGGATGCCGATACGGTTGGTGTGCGCCATGCACATTCGGATGCACTTTCTTCATTTGAACGCGGAGAGTATGATATTCTGCTCGGCACGCAGATGATTGCAAAAGGACTTGATTTTCCGAATGTAACCTTAGTCGGTGTCATAAATATAGATCAGCAGGTCTACAATGATGATTATCGCTCTGCCGAAAATTCATTTGATCTGCTTACGCAAGTTGTCGGCAGGGCGGGGCGCGCAACATTGCCCGGACGTGCCATTATTCAGACTATGGTGCCCGAAAACGGTGTTCTTGGTCTTGCTTCCCGTCAGGATTATAAGAAATTCTTTGCGGATGAAATCAAAATCCGTAAATCCATGATCTATCCGCCTTATTGTGATATTTGCGTGCTCGGCTTTACCGGTGAAGATCAGTGCAAGGTTACAAGTGCCGCAAGGTTGTTTCTTGAAACACTGATAGCAGAAAACAGCAAAATCAACCCGGCCCACAAAATGATTGTTCTGGGACCGCAACCGCCGCGTATTGCAAAAATCAGCAATAAATTCAGACAGCGGTTATTGATCAAATGTAAAAATACAGCCGCATTCAGAGCGTTTCTGAGTCGGTTGCTGAAACAATTTGACAGCAATAAAGAGTTTAAAGATATAGCAGTTTTTGCGGATATGAATCCGCTCACATCTTTATAAGAAAGGAACAGTGTATTTTTTACACAAGGAAAAAAAGAATGGCTTTGCGTACAATCAGAACCGATGATGATCCCATTCTGCGTAAAAAAAGCAGACCGGTTGAAAATTTTGACGAACGTCTTTTTGAATTGCTTGATGACATGAAAGATACTCTTATTAAAGCCGAAGGACTCGGTCTTGCCGCTGTGCAGGTCGGTGTTCTTCGCCGTGTTGTCATTATCAATATGGACGGTAAATTTGTGGAACTCATCAATCCCGAAATCGTCAAACAGGAAGGCGAGCAGAAAGAAGCCGAAGGCTGTCTTTCTTTGCCGCGCCGTGCAGGTGTTACAAAAAGACCTTATTCCGTTCGTATCCATGCGTTTGACCGTTTCGGCAAGAAACATGCTTACAACGGGACTGAATTGATGGCGCGTTGTTTCTGCCATGAAATTGATCATCTGGACGGCATTCTGTATTCCGACCGCCTTGCCCCCGGTGAAACGTTGTATCCGACGGAGGGATAAAAAATGCGTATTGTTTTTATGGGAACACCCGATTTTGCGGTTCCTTGTTTAAAAGCATTGTATGAAAACGGTCATGATATCACACTTGTTGTTACGCAGCCCGACAAACCGCAGGGCAGAAAACAGATTCTGACCCCGTCACCTGTCAAAGAATTTGCAAAGGCACATGAAATCCCCGTTTATCAGCCCGTATCCATGAAAACGCAGGAATCTTATGATCGCATTGTTGCAGAACACCCGGATTATATTGTTGTCATTGCATTCGGTAAAATATTACCGCAGGCGATTCTTGATATACCGAAATATGCTTGTATCAATGTCCACGGGTCGCTGTTACCGCGTTACAGAGGTGCCGCACCGATTCAATGGTCGGTACTCAACGGGGATGCCGTGACGGGAGTGACTACCATGCTGATGGATGCAGGTATTGATACGGGTGATATTCTTTTGCAACAAGAAACTCCGATCGATCCCTGTGAAACGGCGGGGGAATTGTTTGACCGCCTTGCTGAATTGTCAGCTCCCGTTTTGGTTGAAACGCTTGATTTGTTTGCAAAAGGTGAAATCAAACCGACAAAGCAAGACAATGAAAAAGCGGATTATGTAACAATTCTCAAAAAAGAAAATGCTCTGATTGATTGGGCAAGGGATGCAAAATCATTGCATAACCATGTCCGAGGTATGAATCCGTGGCCTGTTGCATTCACAAAACTCGGCGGAAAAACTTTGAAAATATTTGAAACACGTGAAAGTGCGCGTATTTTTGGACATGATATCGGTGAAGTAACTGCACAAGACGGCAAACTGTTTGTGCGTTGCGGTGCCGATACCTGTTTGCAGATCCTCTCCTTGCAGCTTGAAGGGGCAAAAAGATTGGATGCAGATGTATTTTTACGTGGCAGAGCTTTTACAGAAAAAACGATTTTAGGTATTGAATAAAGGAAGTGGAATACATGTATTTTGATCCTTATTATTTGATGTTTGTTGTTCCCGCCTTTCTTCTGGCAGTGGGTGCACAGATTCTTGTAAAAAGCACCTATAAAAAAATGTCGAAAGAAATGAATGTGCGCGGGATCACAGGGGCGGCGGCTGCCATGGCAGTGCTTCGTCATTACGGAATTACCGATGTGCGTGTTGTTGCAACAAGCGGGAAACTGACGGATCATTATGATCCGAGAGCAAAAGTGATACGTTTGTCGGAAGGCGTTTATAATACCGCATCCGTTGCCGCAGTCGGCATTGCCGCACACGAAGCGGGGCACGCCGCACAGCATGCACAAAGTTATGCACCGATTCGTGTCAGAAATGCAATTCTGCCTGTTTGTAACATTGCTTCTTATGCAGGAATTCCTTTGGCAATGATCGGTTATTTTTTAGGTTTTGAACCTCTGATTATTGTTGGTCTTGCTCTCTATTCCGCCATCGCGGTTTTTCAGCTTGTCACCTTGCCTGTCGAATTCAATGCAAGCAGCAGAGCATTGGCTGTGATCAATGAAACGGGACTTCTCGGTGATGATGAAAAATCAAAAGCCGCGAAAGTGCTTCGTGCTGCCGCGATGACCTATGTGGCATCACTTGCCGTAACCCTTGCTAACTTACTTCGTTTTGTTATGATTTTCCTCGGCGGAAGACGCCGCAGATAGGAGTTTTTATGATGGCAAATGCGCGGGATTGCGCTTTTGATGTTTTGCAAAAAATGGAACGTGACGGTGCGTATTCAACGGTCGCATTGCGTACCTATTTCGGTCGCACCGAAATGTCCCAACAGGATGTGCAACTTGCAACTGCACTGGTGTTTGGTGTGACAGAGCGCAAATTGACACTTGATTATTTTCTTGCAAAACACCTGAGTCAACCGATTAAAAAACTCAAACCGCAGGTGTTGACCATTTTGCGGATCGGAGCATATCAATTGCTGTTCATGGATAAAATTCCTGCAAGTGCCGCCGTAAATGAAGCGGTTAAGTCCGTTAAAAAGAATGGTTGTGCTTTTGCGGCAGGGCTCGTCAATGCCATTTTGCGAAAAGTTGCGGCGGCCGGTGTTACATATCCGCAGACCGATAATCCTGTTTATGATTTAAGTATTCGCTATTCCTGCCCGGAATGGCTTGTTTCTCATTTTATAAATGCTTACGGACTTAAGAATGCCGAACAGATTTTATCTTCTTCACAAGGTGAAAATCATCTTTATATCCGTGTCAACACCCTGAAAATCCTTCCAGACGAGTTGCGTGTGATTTTACAGGATGAAGGCGTGGAAACCGCTTGTGTGGAAGACCTTCCCAGTGCTTTGGCATTGAAAAATGTCGGTGACATAACCCGCTTGCAAGCATTTACAGACGGCTTGTTTTTTGTGCAGGATTACTCCTCGCAACTTTGCTGTGAAATACTCGATGCACAAGAAGGCGATTTTCTGGTGGATTGCTGTGCCGCTCCCGGCGGTAAAAGTTTCACCTCCTGCTGTAAGATGAATAACAAGGGGAAAGTTTTGTCCTGCGATCTGCACCCGTTTAAAACAGATATGATTTCAGAAAATGCAAAGCGTTTGGGAATATCATGCCTGCAAACCGTGTGTTCTGATGCTGTTTATCTGAAAAATACTGTCAGAAATGCAGACCGCGTTCTTTGCGATGTGCCTTGTTCCGGTCTTGGTGTAATCGGCAGAAAGCCCGAAATTCGATACAAAGATAAATCTGAAATTGACCTGTTACCTGCATTGCAGTTAAAAATATTGACTTCCTGTTCCGAAATGGTGAAGAACGGCGGCACGCTTGTGTACTCTACATGTACACTCAATCCTGCCGAAAATGAAGAAGTTTGCAATGCATTCTTAAAAAACAATCCCGCCTTTGAAGCGGTTTGTGATTTTGTGACCGTTATTCCTGACGGAACAAAGGATGGCTTTTTTGTCGCCAAAATGAGAAAAAAAGCGGAGGATGTGTCATGTTGACGGATATTCGCTCGTTATTGCCGGAGGAATTGACTGCTGTTTGCAAAGAAATGGGACTTCCTTCTTTCCGTGCAAAACAGATTTTTCGTTGGTTGCATGTGGATTGTGTTGAAGATTTCAATGAAATGACAAATCTTCCATTGAAGTTGCGCGAAGAATTGCAAGCAAAGTTTGAAATTTTTAATTGTGCTATTGAAAATAAACAAGTTTCGGTGTATGATAGTACTGTTAAGTATCTTTTTCGCCTGCATGATGGAGAGTTTGTGGAATCCGTGTTGATGAAATACAAATATGGTTATTCGCTTTGCGTTTCTTCTCAGGTCGGTTGCAGAATGGGGTGCACGTTTTGCGCATCCACGCTCGGCGGAGTCGTGCGCAGTCTGACTGCTTCCGAAATTCTTGCACAGATTATTGCAGCACAGAAAGATGCACAGGTGCGAGTGTCTCATGTTGTTATGATGGGAATGGGCGAACCGCTTGATAATTATGACAATACAGTGCGGTTTCTGCAACTTGTCAGCCATGCAGACGGTCTGAACCTGAGCATGCGCAATATATCTCTTTCCACCTGCGGGATTGTGCCGAATATCTACCGTTTGGCCGAGGAAAAAATGCAATTGACTCTTTCTGTGTCTTTGCATGCTCCGAATGATGTTTTGCGTTCTTCGATGATGCCCGTCAATAAAAAGTGGAATGTTGATACATTGTTAAACGCTTGCCGTGATTATATTGAAAAAACTTCAAGACGCATATCTTTTGAATATTCTATGGTGCGCGGTGTGAATGACAGTGATGACTGCGCACGCGAACTGGCTAAAAAACTCAAGGGTATGCTGTGTCATATCAATCTGATTCCTGTAAATGCAGTCGATGAAACGGGCTGTGTCGGCAGTACACCGCAACGGGTGCAACAGTTTGCCGCAATTCTGGAGTCATACGGATTGACTGTTACGGTTCGCCGTACGTTGGGGGCAGATATTGATGCCGCCTGCGGACAATTGAGAAAAAAGAAGATGAAAGGGGAGTGATTGTTTTTGCAGTTTGCAATGAAAACGGATACAGGGCGTGTCCGTGCGTTGAATGAGGATTCCTGTAACAGCGGTTCTTTTTCAGACTCATTTGCATGGGCGATTGTCTGTGACGGCATGGGTGGTGCTTTGGCAGGTGAGATTGCATCAAAAACCGCAGTTGATTTTATAGCAGACAGAATCCGTCGTGCCTACAGACGTGATATGAGCGAAACTGCGGCAGGATATTTGTTGACAACTGCAATCATCGCTTCCGGTATATTGATTCACGATGACAGCGAAAAGAATGCCGAGCATAAAGGGATGGGGACTACGGTGGTTGCCTGCATTGCGTTAAAGAACACTTTGGTTTGTGCAAATGTCGGCGACAGCCGCGGTTATCTGCTCAGCAAACACGGCTTACGTCAGATTACCCATGATCATTCTCTTGTACAAGAATTGATTGATGCAGGAAAACTTTCGGAACACGATGCTGAATTTTTTCCGCACAGAAATGTCATCACGCGCGTATTGGGAGCTGATGAATACGTTGATGTTGATATTTTTACCGTTCCGTTCACGGCGCATGATCGCTTTTTGCTTTGCACGGACGGTTTGACCAATATGGTAAGCGATGCGCGCGTTGCGGAAATTCTGAAATCTTCAGCACTTGAAGAAGTTGTGAATAAATTGATCAATGAGGCAAATGAAAACGGCGGCAAAGATAATATAACCGTCGCAGTTATCGAAAAATAAAAAGGAGTGGCATCCGTTTTGATGAACTATCTGAATAAGGTAATCGGCGGAAGATATGAAATAAATGAAATTATCGGTGTCGGCGGGATGGCAATTGTCTACAAGGCATTTGACCGCACCGAAAACCGTTATGTTGCAGTGAAAATTCTGCAGGAACAGTATCTGGAAGATGAAGAACTGCGCCAGCGTTTTAAAAATGAATCAAAAGCCATAGCCGTTATGTCGCACCCCAACATTGTGAAGGTTTTTGATGTTAATTTCGGCGAGGATCTGCTGTATATTGTTATGGAACATATAGAGGGAATCAACCTCAAAGAATATATCCATCATAAAAACGGACTTGATATCAAAGAAACCTTACATATTGTCATGCAGATCCTTCGTGCGCTTCAGCATGCCCATGACAAGGGAATTATCCATCGAGATATCAAACCGCAGAATATTCTTTTATTGCCCAACGGTACAATCAAAGTAACCGATTTCGGTATTGCGAGATTCAATCGCGGGGATGTGAAAACACAGGAAGATACATCTGCAATCGGATCTGTGCACTATGTCAGTCCCGAACAGGTGCGCGGTGAATTTACGGATGCTCGAAGCGATGTTTATTCGATGGGCATTGTGCTTTATGAAATGCTTACCGGACAGGTTCCTTTTGATGCAAAAGAACCGAATGACATTGCCGTTATGCATTTGCAGAAAGAGCCAATCCGTCCCTCGGTCTTTAATGAAAATACCCCTGTCGGACTTGAGCAGATTACCATGCGCGCAATGCAGAAAAATCCGAAAGATCGATACCAGAGTGCTGCGGAAATGCTGATGGATCTGGATTCATTCAAGAAGAATCCGCTTATTAAATTCGACTATTCCTATTTTGTTGATAAAGAACCCACCAAATATCTGCACGTTGCGGCACAACCTTTGCCGGTTTCATCTGCAGATGAAATGAGAAAACCTGAAAAAATTGCAAAAGCGGAGAAGACAAGACCGCAAAAAACGGTAAACGTGGACGTGCAAGCGGAGAACGATATGAAATTAGATTATTATGATGATTATGAATTCCGAGGCAGAAATCTGACAGTGCCCGTTTTGTCAGCTTTGTCCATTATTTTGGTTGCAGTTGTCGGTTTTGTTATGCTGATGATCTTTTATGATCCGCTGTCCGGTTATTTTACCGATAACGAAGACAGTAAATTGGGTAAAGTCTTCTCTTATTTGTCCGAAATTATGGGTGATGAAGAGATGGAAGTGCCGAATTTTATCAATATGACTTTTGATGAAGTGAAGGCAAAATATCCCAATATTAAATTTGAAGATCCCGTCTATGTGCTGAACAGTGAGTTTGAAGCCGGCAGAGTTTGTGCACAGAGTCCCGAAGCATCGACTGCAATGACAAAAGATACGGTTGTCAAATTAACTATTGCCAGATCTGCAACTTCACAGATTGCCGTTCCGGATGTAATCGGTAAAAACTATATGACGGCTAAAAGCGAGTTGAGTGCTTACGGTTTTACGGTTGTTCTGATGCCTGTTTTTGCTGAAAATGAAACCATCGGCAATGTCATCCGTACAGACCCGGTTCCGGGAACCATGCTTGAAACGCTCAAAAAGATAACGGTTTATTATGCTTCTTCCATCAATACGGAAGTTGTTGAAGTTCCGGATGTTGTTGGTATGTTGCAGTCGCTTGCTGAAGAAAAAATCCGTGCGGCAGGTCTTGTGGTTGGCGGTATTTCCCTCGAACCGAGTTCACCTTCCCTGAAAGGATATGTTATTTCGCAGTCGCCGGTTGCTGACTCTGAATACCAGGTTGCGGCAGGTTCTGCAGTTTATCTTGTTGTCGGTACGGGTGAGGCAAGTTCGTCTTCGGTTTCTTTCTCAATTACATTGCCCGATACCGGTGAAGATGGGGAACTGTACATCTATCTGAACGATACTTTCTATGATTCTACCACCGAATCTTTTGATGGCAGTAAAATGGCCCTGAGTATTGCCGGTTCCGGTAAGGACAACACATTTGAAATTTATGCAGACGAGGAATTGATCTATTCAGGTACGATTGACTTCACAACAGATCCCGCAACCGTGAATGTTACGTTCAGAGCCGAAACACCGTCTGAAAAAGTGTTGATTCCGAATGTGATCGGCAAAACAAAAGCTGCCGCTGAATCAGCTTTAAAGAGTGCAGGATTTACGAATGTTACATTTAAAGAAATAGACAGCACGGAGGCTGCCGGTGTTGTTGTCAGTCAGAATCCTGTTGCAAGTTCGTCTACAAAATACGACAAGGACACTGTAATTACCGTTTATGTCAGCAAGGGATCCAATATTGATATTCCTTCTGAACAGCCGGGTGAGCCGTCCACACAGCAGAGACCACCTGAACCGCCCGCAACGGAACCTCCGACAGAACGGCCTTCAACGCCGCCTGCGTTTGAGCCGGAAGAACCGTCTGATGGCGATATTACAATTTTCTGATAATCTGCGATGAGAGTAATTGAAGGAAGAATCATCAGATCTCTCAGCGGCTTCTACGATGTGGAAGCCGCTGATGGTGTTTACACTTGTAAATGTAAAGGTAGTTTTCGTAACCGCAGTCTGTCGCCGATTGTCGGTGACTTTGTTGATGCCTCTGTTGATGGGGAAAATGTCGGTTCTATAAGCAAAATATATGAACGCCGCAATGAGCTTACACGTCCTCCCGTTGCCAATGCAGACCGTCTTGTGATTGTTGCGGCGGCGGCTGAACCGAAACCGAATCTGTTTGTAATTGATAAAATGTCTGCCATTGCCGTGCACCGAAAACTTGAGCCGGTTATTGTTTTTACCAAAAGTGATCTTTGTGATTGTTCGGAGCTTGTTGCATTGTATTCCAATGCTGGTATCCGCACTTTTCTTTGTTCCACTTTGAATGGTGATGGTATTGAACAAGTCCGCGCATTGTTGTCGGATGGGTTCAGTGTTCTGACCGGAAATTCAGGCGTCGGGAAGTCATCCCTCATCAACGCATTGTGCCCGGAATTATGCCTGGAAACCAATGGTATCAGCAAAAAACTCGGGCGAGGGCGTCATACTACACGCTGTGTTACCGTATATCGAATCGGCAACGGGATGGTTGCCGATACACCGGGATTTTCCTCTATGGAAAAAGATGAACGCTATGATTTTATCCGCAAAGAGGAACTTGAAGATTGCTTCCCTGAATTCGAGCAATATCTCGGCGAGTGCCGCTTTACGGGATGTGCGCATCTGAAAGACAAAGGATGCGCCATTCTTGCCGCTGTTGCAAACGGTGAGGTTGCATCATCCCGCCATGAAAGTTACACGACTATGTACATGGAAGTAAAAGATTTCAAAGAGTGGGATAAAAAATAATTCTTGACAGAAACATTTACGAATTTCCTGCGTATAATGTACGGACGGGAGGTTTGTTATGTTCAGATATCGGTATGCAGGATTTATCATTTGTGCTTTCGGGATTGGTCTTTTATTGGGTTGCTGTTTCCCCGAAAAGTTGATCATACTTGCCGTTTCAGCCCTCCTTGTCTGTGCCGGATTTTTTGTTTCAAGGTGTTGATGGGAGGGAACTTGCTTGAAGATTGTTGTGCTTAACAGCCCCGGGTATCTGCGGGGAATTTTAAAAACCGTTTTTTCGATTAAATAAGGTAATCACTGCAGAGACTTGTTCTTTGCAGTGATTTTTTTTTTGGACAAAGGCGGTATAGCTTTTCGTTGTTCGGAATATGTATTAGTGAATTCAGAACAAGGAGAGTCAACAGATGCCAAATGAAGAATTGATACACTACAAAACGTGCATTTTTCACGACATTAAAGAACACACACCGGATATCCAGTTGAATTTGCCGGACTACTATCCGGATGTATGCAGAATTCTGACATGTCAGGCAAATGCGTACATTGAAAACTGCAAAAATGAAGGAGATCGAATAACGATTGAAGGGATTATTGTTTATCGTCTTTTGTATTGCTCTGACAGCAAAACTGTTCATTTGTATGAAGCAGAACAGCGCTTTACCAAAACATTCGAATGTTCCGGACTGCCAACCGATGCGATTATTGATTGCAGATTGAAAAATGTTAATGTTAATTTTCGTGCTATCGGACCGCGCCGTGTAGATGTCAAGTCAACCGTTTCCGTTACTGCGGAAGTTTTTGAATTGAAAAAAATTCCCACTGTTGGCGAATTTTCCGAAGGCGTGGAATGTCTTCAGCGCGAATATGAACTGTTTGATGTGCGCGCCTGCTACAGCGGTTCTTTTACGGTGGATGAAATTTTCACGGTGCAGGATGAACGAATAGCAGACTGCCGTCTTCTTTTTGAAAGCAGCAAAATCAACATTACCGAAATCAAAACGGTAAAGGATAAAATACTGATTAAAGGTGTTGCGGAATTGAATTGCACTTTTCTGCATACAAAAGATTTTACTCTTATCAAATATTCCGAGAATGTACCGTTTACGCAGATCGTCGATCTGTACGGTATAACGGAATCCGATCGTTGTCATATCGTTGCCGATCCGCAACGGCTTACTTTAACCGTAAAAGATACGGGAGAATGCAGTATGCAACTTTGTGTCAGAATTACGATTTGTGCAGGAGCCCCAAAAACAATAACAGTAGTTTCGGATTTGTTCGCACCGGGTTTTTCATTTGAAACCCGACAGTTTGACGGCAGAATGCAGCAAGGGATTAAAAATATTTCCGACACCTTTCAATGCAGTGCAAAATCCGAGGGAGGGGATTTTTCGGAGGCGAAAATACAATCCGTACAGGCAATCGATCTTTCGTATAATGCGAAACTTGCGCAAGGACTGATAAAAATTGACGGACAGGTTACGCTCGGTATTTTGTTGCAGGCGGATGATGAATTGCAGTTTTGCACCCGATATCTGCCGTTTGAATATAGTCGCGAGATCGGAGATGCGGCGGGCGGTGATTTTATTTGTACCGTGAATTGCCAAAATCCGACCTGCAGTAACACTGCGCAAGGCCTTATTTTAAAAGCAGAAATTGAATTGTACGGTTTTTGTGTTACGGAAGAAGCGGTTGCTTTTGCTGAAAATTGTATACTTGGTGAGCGTTGCAGTGCAGAAAAAGAGTTTGAAACCATTACTATGTATTTTGCGCATCACGGTGAAAACATATGGGATATAGCCAAAAAAAACAATGTACCGGTGCAGCTTCTGAAAACTGCTAATGAAGTGGCGGCTGATGTAATTGAAAGTGATTGTGTGCTTATTCTGATCGGAGCGGAGGGATGAAAAATGACATCTGAAAATCTTTACAAAAACATTGCGGCACGAACGGGCGGCGATATCTATATTGGTGTCGTTGGTCCTGTCAGAACGGGTAAGTCCACATTTATTAAAAGAACTTTTGAAAAACTGATTATTCCCGATATGCCGCAGGGGGCAGATCTTGATCGCATGATTGATGAATTGCCGCAATCTTCTGCAGGGCGTACCATTATGACGACCGAACCAAAATTTGTTCCCGAGAAAGCTGTTCGCATTGAACTGGAACAAAAACTGAATGTACGGATCCGTATGGTGGATTGTGTGGGCTTTATCGTACCGTCATCCTTGGGGTATTTTGAAGATGAAGCCCCCAGAATGGTAAAAACCCCGTGGTTTGATGATGAAATTCCATTTAATATGGCGGCGGAGATCGGGACGCAAAAGGTTATCACGGATCACTCTACCATCGGGATTGTTGTTACCAGCGACGGAAGCATCAATGATATACCGCGCGAAGAATACGAAGAAGCGGAAGAACGCGTGATTGATGAACTCAAGCAACTGAAAAAACCGTTTGTTGTTTTGCTGAACTGCGTATATCCGGAAAGTTCTGCGGCGAAAAGCATGAGTGAGGAACTTTCATTGAAGTATAATGTTCCTGTGCTTGCCGTTAATTGTCTTGAACTTGAAGAGGATGAGATCAGGACGATTTTATCTGTGGTTTTGTATGAATTTCCGATCAATCGGATTGATATTCAATGTCCGTCCTGGTTTTCCGGGCTTGCGGCAGATCAGGGATATAAAGCGGAATTTATTGCACATCTGAAAAAGAATGCACTGGATATTTGTTGTCTGCGCAATGTGGAAAAATTTACGGCAGCACTTTCTGTATTTCAAAATGTTACAGATGTCAGAACAATCGAGTTAAATCCTGCCTGCGGCGGTGCCACGATTGCCGCAAAATTGTCTGATACGCTGTTTTATGAGCAGGTTTCCGAAGTCACGGGAATTGAAATCAGATCCGATTCGGGGTTGATCAATATATTGCGTGAACTTGCCCTGCTGAAAAAGAAATATGAAAAATTTGAAACTGCACTGAAAGAAGTAGACAGCACAGGGTACGGCATTGTCATGCCGGGGATTGATGAGCTGACATTGGAAGAGCCAGAAATTATGAAACAAGGCGGTAAATACGGTGTGCGGTTAAAAGCTTCTGCACCATCTATTCACATGATGAGGGCTGATATCACAACCGAAGTCGCACCGATTGTCGGCAGTGAAAAACAGTCAGAAGACCTCATTATGTATCTGTTGAAAGAATTTGAAGAATCACCGTCGAAAATTTGGGAATCAAATATTTTCGGAACTTCTTTGAATGAATTGGTCAACGAAGGTTTGCGCAGTAAACTGATGCACATGCCACATGAGGCACGCATGAAATTGCAACAGACCCTGGAACGGATTATCAATGAAGGCTGCAGCGGTTTGATCTGTATTATTATCTGATACTTGCCCGTAAAAAAGAACCTCACGGCATCGTGGGGTTCTTTGTGTGCATGCAGCTGATTTATTTTTTGTATTGCATATACTGTTCAACGGCAATTTTGTCACAACGTTCATTGTATGGATGTCCGCCATGTCCTTTGATCCATTCGAATTTCACATTGTGCACCTGAAGCAATTGCAGAAGATCTTTCCAGAGTTCGGGATTCAGTACGGGATCCTTGTTGCTTTTCCGCCAATTGTTTCTCTGCCACGAATCAAGCCAATGTTGATTGACTGCATCGCATACATATTTTGAATCGGACACAACGGTTACATCACACGCACGTGTCAATGCGCGCAAACCTTCTATAACAGCTCTTAATTCCATTCGGTTGTTCGTGGTGTGTTCTTCTGCACCGCAAATCACTTTTTCATATTTTCCGTATGTCAGTATTGCGCAATACCCGCCCGGACCCGGATTTACGGAACACGCACCGTCCGTATATAATATTACTTTACTCAATGTGAAATTTTTGCAGACAAGTTTGAGAAGTCTGCCGTTCCTTTCCGTTTTTTTGTGCAATGATTTGGCGTTGAGAATGCGATTTTTACACCTTCTTAACTTGCTATAGTCATTATAACACAAGTGTTGCCCGATTGCAATGTTTTCCCTCATTTTGGGTCTAAATTCCGTGTGTATGACAATACTAATATAAAAGAAAGGGGTTATAACAATGATTGCTGTTATTATGTGCGGCGGAATGGGGACCAGAATGCGACCGATCACGGAATTGATTCCCAAACCATTGTTGCAGGTCGGCGGGCGCACCGTGTTGGATATCCTTATCTGTCAGTTGGCGGAAGCAGGCGTTGAACATGTGTATCTGACATTGGGATATAAAGCGGATATGATCACCGAATTTGTTGAAAAAATGAATTATCCGCTGCAGATTACGCTTGTGAATGAAAGTACACCACTCGGAACGGCAGGCGGGCTGAGAAATGCCGTCGGAGACACCATGGAAGATGTTATTGTTTTGAGTGGAGATAATATTTTCAGTTTCAATCTGAAAGAAATTTACCGTATGCATATCAACTCCGGCGCGGATGTGAGTCTTGTCGGGGCCTACAGAGATGATCCGCGGGACTATGGAACCGTGCAAGTCGGTGAGGACGGGAGAATACTTTCGTTTATTGAAAAGCCGTCATGGGCGCAGGCAGAATCAAATATAATCAATACGGGATTTTACATCCTGAAAGGAAATGTTGTATCCTTGATCCCCAAAGGAATAATGTTTGATTTTGCGAATGATCTGTTTCCGCAACTGATGCATGAACAATATGATCTGCGCTGTATTTTTTCTGTCGGCGAATGGGGAGATCTGGGAGATATGGTATCGTATTTGCAAGTCAATCGTGCGGTACTTGATGAAACATTCGGACCTTTGATTGATCCGGAAAGATTGATAAAAGAAGATAAAATATTGCCCGGAGGGACGCTTATAAAAGCGCCGTGCAGTATCGGTAAAAATGTTACCATCGGTGAAAATTGCAGAATCGGCCCTTTTTGCACAATCGGCAACGATTGCACGATCGGCGATGATGCAAATATTGAAAATACAATCATCTCCGAAGGGTGTTCTATCGGCAGGCATTTTTACTGTTTTGGTGCATTCATCGGGGAAAATTGCAAGATTGATGCGTGTGTAACGGTGGAAGAAAATGCAGTTCTTGCAGGGTATGATGCAATCGGTTGTTATATTTCGGTTTCCGGGGATTGCAGAATGGATCCTGGGTGTCAGTTTTATGATGACACTGCACGCTTGCAAGGAAATGTCAAAAAGGTTTGTAAGTATCTGTCGCTGACTGCGGGAGGTATCAAAGAGGCTGATTTGTCGGACTTTTCTTTGATTGATGCATTTTCTGTCGGTGTTGCTGTTGCCGCATGTAAAAATATAAAAAGAATCGGCATCGGTCGCAATGAAGGCACGGTGTCCGATATTTACAAAAGGGCGATTATGATCGGAATTCAAGCGGCCGGTGGAACTGTGTATGACTTTGATGTTATGTTTCGCGCCCGACGTGTTTTTTATTCCGATTATTGCAGTCTTGATTTTTTTATTTTTGTTGAGCACGAAGAAAGTAGTATTACACTTGCTTTCTGCGGGAAAAGCGGGTGTCCGCTGAGTCGCGCAACGGAACGTTCGCTGATCGCAAATTTCAGATATAATACTTTTCCGACGCTGAAAAATGTGCAATGTAAAGATGTTTTTTTTATGCAACCGATTGCGGCTCTTTATAATTCGCTCTTTATACATCTGCTTCCTGTGTCCGACGGCAGATTCAATGTTGCGGTTGCCTGTGACAATCGTACAATTTATGAGTTGTTTTGTAAGGCTTTGCATGAAAAGGGATATCATTATCACTACGGCGGGGTCCTGTTTATGATTGACAAATACGGTGAAAAGTTTTATGCAATCGAAAACGAACATGCCTATTCATATGACCGTATTTTGTCAATTTGCTGTCGGCATGCGTTCGAGGCAGGGAAAAATGTTGCCGTCGGTGAATCTGCACCGGGAATTCTTGAGCAAATGGCTGAAGAATATCACTGCAAACTGTTCCGGTTGTATGAAGCGGAACGGGAACCTACTGCGGAAGAGGTTGCGGTGTTGACAGAAAATCCTTGGGTGTTCGATGGGTTGTCGTGTATTGCGCAGTTGTTGAATATCATGCAATGCACAAAAAAAAGCATTCAGCAATTATCCGATGCACTGCCGGATTGTTATGTGAAAAACTTCTCTGTCCGCTATGACGGATTGCCGAAAACATTCAGGCAAAATCTTCAGAAAAACGGTGCCTTACGTTCGCAGAATCGGGACGGATACTATGAATGGGAGGATGAAAGAGGGACTATTCGGGTAAAGTCCGATGCTGCATGCAAAAATATCAAAGTCCTCATCGAGGCGGACAGTATTGAGCTGTCACGTGAACTGTCTGCAGATGCAGAGGAGAAAATAAAGAACTGCGCTATTGACAAATTCTGCTAATCATAGTAAAATATAACATTACGAAAGAGTTATTCGTAATGTTTTACATATATATAATATTTTAAAGGAGTTATAATGCCTAAAAAGAATAAATCTGAAGAAACAATCAAAAAAGGAGAAAAGAAAAACTCCAATCTGACCGAAAAAAAAGACAAAGCCGCCAAAAACAATAGCAGCAAGACAAAGGCTGTTGAAAATACAAAAAATCAAAAGAAGAAAGGCAATTCAGGACAGCAAAAAGGCAAAGGCAATGCCGATTCTTCCCGCCAAAAAAATGACAAAAAGAAAAAAAATACAACGGAAATTATTGCTCCCGTTGTGGTAAAGCCTGCTGAAAAACTCAATATCGCTTTTTTGGGTGGTATGAATGAAATCGGCAAGAATCTGACTATGATCAAATACGGAAATGATTGCATTCTGATTGACTGCGGTATTTCATTTCCCGATGCAGAAATGTTTGGTGTTGATCTTGTCATTCCTGATTTTTCGTACATTGAAAGAAACAAAGAGAATATACTCGGCATTTTTATCACACATGGACACGAAGATCATATCGGCGGATTGCCGTATCTGCTTCGCAATGTCAATATTCCCATCTATGCCACATGCCTGACCTGTGGTCTGATCGAAGGGAAACTCAGCGAACACCATTTGCTGAATGCCGTGAGCATGCACGTCATCAGCCCCGGTGATGTGATTGCTCTGGGTGATTTTACGGTCGAAGCAATTCATGTGAATCATTCTATTCCCGATGCGTTGGGGTTCGCCGTAAAAACCCCGGCAGGAACGATTGTACACACCGGTGACTTCAAAATCGATACAACTCCGATCGACGGCGGTATGATTGATGTGGCCCGTCTTGCCCAACTCGGTAATGAAGGTGTTTTGTGTCTGCTGTCCGATTCTACCAATGCCGAGCGTCCCGGTTTTACCGCAAGTGAAAGAACCGTTGGTGAATCCCTTGAAATGCTTTTCAGAAAAGCAGGGAAGAAGCGTATTATTGTTGCTTCTTTTGCTTCCAATATTCACAGAATTCAGCAGATTATGGACTGTGCCGTAAAACTCGGCAGAAAAGTCGCTCTTTCGGGACGAAGTCTTGAAAATGTTGTGCGAATCAGCACAGATTTGGGGTATCTGAACATTCCCGAAACGTTGATTGTACCAATTGAACGCTTGAAAAATTACACAGATGAACAGATTATCATTATCACGACCGGTAGTCAGGGTGAGCCCATGTCAGCACTTTCCCGTATGGCTATGTCTGATCACCGCCGTGTAACAATCGGGGCAAATGACTGTGTTGTTATCTCGGCAACACCCATTCCCGGTAATGAAAAAACAGTCGGTAATATCATAAATGAATTGATGAAACTCGGTGCGGATGTGTTCTATGAACGCAATCTTGAAATTCATGTTTCGGGGCACGCAAGCCAGGAAGAATTGAAAATGATGATGTGCTTACTTCGTCCGAAATATTTTATTCCCGTGCATGGCGAACAGAAACATCTGCAAAAGCACGCAAGGCTTGCCGAATCAATCGGTATTGCAAAAGAAAATATTCTTGTTGCAGATATCGGTATGCTGGTTGAATTATCCGACGAACGCATTGCTGTAACGGGTAATGTTCCCGCAGGACGCTTGTTTGTGGACGGCTCGGGCATCGGCGATGTCGGCAATACGGTACTGCGCGACAGAAAACGACTTTCGCAGGACGGTATTGTTGTGGTTACTGCCGTTCTTGATGCATATTCGGGTGAAGTCATTGCACCGATTGATGTGCAGACAAAAGGCTTTGTGTATGTGAAAGAATCTGCTGAAATTGTTGACGGCATTGCAGACATTGCGCTTGCCGCTGCGGATTCCTTTGCGGATGCATATTCTATGGATATCAATGCATTGAAAGCAAAAATGCGTGATTATGTGTCCAAAGCTATTTATGAAAAAACAAAAAGGAACCCCGTCATCATACCTGTCGTGTTGATGGTTTGAGGTGAGTTGATTGCTGATAAAAGGACTTCTGAAATCTTATCTTGTAACAGCCGTTGCAATGTTTGCGGCGCTTGTTACTGCCGGAATCACGCTGTATTACAATACGGTGTTGGGAATTATTGAGTTAATTCTCGTTCTTCTTTTATTGGTGATAGGCTATTTGCGTGTTTTCAGAGGTTTTCGCAAATTATCACAGCAAGTGTCTGCACTCAATGAAACTTTGAAGTTGGAAGATCAGGGGGAGGCGCCAGAAAATGCTTTCCCGTTCCCATTGGCTTTGTGTAATCAGCAGGGAAATGTCGTGTGGTATAATTCGCTGTATGATAAGATCATTGTCGAACAATGTGGATTTGAACAGCCCGATATCGGTGATTGTCTGGCGTTTGAACAATTAACGGAAGGTGAGTTGCCGCTCTCGCTGGATGCAGACATCCGCGGTAATTTCTTTACAGTTTTTCCGATCCGCACACCGGACGGCATGTTTGCCTTGTATTTTGTGGATGATTCTGAGTTGAAAAATTTCAGAATAGCATATCTGCGCACTAGACCGGTTGCATTCATGATCAATATCGATTCGCTTGATAATACGGAAGATACCTACTCCCATATTGATTTTTCTACTATTCATGCTGAAATTGACCGTATTATTTCTGCGTGGCTCGCCGCAAACGGTTGTGTTTACAGGCGATATTCCGACGGCAGATATTTTGCATTGACGGAATATGATAATTTTCAGAAAATTTCAGAAAAACGCTTTGAACTGCTTGACACTGTTCGTGCCTATCGGTTTGACGGGCAGGATTCGGGAATTACTTTGTCCATCGGTGTCGGGATGGAACCTTCTTTCCGCGAAAGTGAAAACAGTGCAAGACAAGCACTGGATATGGCACGAGGCCGCGGCGGTGATCAGGTTGCCATTAAGACGGATGATTCTTTTGAATTCATCGGCGGCATCACATCAAAAAAGGACAAGCGCGGCAAAATCCGCTCCCGCAGTATAGCATCTGCACTGTGTGAATTGATTGAAAAAGCAGACAATGTGCTTCTGATGGGACATTCGTTTTCTGATTTTGATGCGGTCGGATCCTGTATCGGTTTGTCTGCAATGTGTTCCGTGCTTGGGGTAAAAGCCAATATTGTTATCAACGAAGAAACAACACTGGCACAACCGCTGATCGATCTTTGTGAACAGAACGGAATGAAAGGTCTGTTTGTTGATGAAGAAGTCGGTGTGGCGCTGATCAATGAAAACACATTGCTGATTGTTGCGGATATTCTCAGACCCAACAATGTTGAAAGCCGGGTTATTCTTGAAAATGTGAAAAACATAGCAGTGATAGATCATCATAGGATGGCTGTTGATAAAATTGAATCACCCGTTTTGCTGTTCCATGATCCATATGCATCTTCTTGTGCGGAAATGGTAACGGAGCTGATTCAGTATGCACCTGCGAAGCCGAAACTCACTCCCGTACAGGCAGAATCATTGATGGCAGGTATTATTCTGGATACCAAGAATTTCACATTCCGCGTCGGTGTGCGCACCTTTGAAGCCGCGGCATTCTTGCGTGAACGAAAGACCGATACCGTGCGTGTTAAAAAATTGTTCGCGCTGTCGGAAGAAGAAAAACTGATTGTCAACAAAATCGCCTTGTCTGCAAAGATCTGCGAAAACTACGCGGTTGCTTTTACGGATAGTCGTTCTGCAGACATTCGCAAACTGTCCTCGCAAGCGGCAGACGATCTGCTTGAAATAAAAGGTGTTGAAGCTTCTTTCGTTGTGTATCTGCAAGCAAACGGTGTTGCGATTTCCGCACGTTCATTGGGAAGTATCAATGTGCAGTTGATTATGGAAAAACTTGGCGGCGGCGGACATCAGAGTATGGCGGGCGCGCAATTGCGTGATGCAACTCCGCAACAAGCCATGGAAAAACTTTCAGATGCGATTAAACATTATTTTCATTCGGAAATATAGCATAAAAACAGGAGGATATAAAAATGAAAGTTGTACTTATGCAGGATATTAAAGATTTGGGAAAAAAGGGCGAACTTGTCAATGTCGCAGACGGATACGGCAAAAACTATCTGATCCCCAGAAAACTTGCAGTTCTTGCTGACAATACTGCAATGAACGAGCTGAAAAACCGCGAAACCGCAAAACAGTATCACATTGCCATGGAAAAGAAAAAGGCAACGGAAGATGCTGCAGTCCTGGAGGGAAAGACGATTAAAATTTCCGCTTCTGCAGGGCAGAACGGTAAATTATTCGGTTCTGTCACCACAAAAGAAATTGCAGAAAAGATCAAACAGGAATTCAACATTGAAGTGGATAAAAAGAAGATTACTTGTGATGACATCCGTTCCTACGGGCAGTATGGCTGTGTTGTAAAACTTTATCAGGGCATTACCGCCAATCTTTACATTGTTGTCGGCGAATAATCAGGTGATTTGCTTTGGAAAAACGAGACATTTTCTCAACCACCGAAAAGGCATTGCCGTATAGTCTGGAGGCAGAACAAGCTGTTCTCGGCTGTATTCTGATCGATCCGTCCGTGCTCGGTAAAGTGTCACTGACGGTAAAACCGGACTATTTTTACTTGCCGCAGCACAAAGCAATTTTTCTTGCCATGCTGGAACTTGATGCGGCAGGTAGCGGCAAACTCGATGCGCTGTTGGTGTTGGAACTTCTTAAAAATCAAAAAGTGTTTACGGATGAAGACGGAAAGGAATACCTTGTCCGTCTTGCCGAATTTGTCCCCACAGCTGAAAATCTTGAACTATATTGCAAAATTATAAAGGATAAGTTCTATGTCCGCACCCTGATCAATGTGTCAGGTGAGATTATTGACATGGCTTATGATAATCAGGATGAAGCGGAAAAGGTACTTGATACCGCAGAACAGCGTATCTATGATATCCGTCAGGGCAAAGCGGTTGCAGGTCCTGCCTCGATCGGCGATGTTATTACCGATGTTTATGACCACCTTTATAAATTGAATTCAGCCGATAAAGAGCAGTTTCAGGGATTGCCGACCGGATTTCCCGATTTTGATAAAATGGTCACCGGTCTGAACCGTTCGGACCTTGTGCTGATCGGTGCTCGTCCTGCCATGGGTAAAACGAGTTTCGCACTCAATCTTGCCCGTAATGTGGCTGTGAAGTCCAGAAAGAAAGTATTGTTCTTTTCCTTGGAAATGTCGAAAGAACAGCTCGCACAGCGTGTTATTTCCACGGAAGCGAGAATCCCGAGCCAGAAAATGCGAACCGGTGATCTGACCCCACAGGAATGGGAACAATTGTCCGGTGCTTGTTTATTTCTTGCAGATGTACCGCTTTATTTTGATGATACTGCCAATATTACCGTGCCGGAAATGAAAGCCCGCACGCGACAACTTAAAAATGTGGATGCTGTTTTTATTGACTACCTGCAGTTGATGCAGGGTTCCAAAAAGACAGAAAACCGTGTGCAGGAAGTTTCCGAAATCACAAGAAGTCTGAAATTGATGGCAAAGGATCTGAATATTCCTGTTGTTGTCTGCGCACAGTTGTCGCGTGGTACGGAAGGAAGAGGTTCATCCCACAAGCCACAGTTGGCAGACCTTCGTGAATCGGGCTCTATCGAACAGGACGCCGATATCGTTGTCATGTTGTACAGAGAAGATTATTATAAAACCGACAAAGACGAGGAACAACCGAATGTGAATTCCGCAGAGCTGTTAGTGCAGAAAAACAGACATGGCCCGACCGGTGTTGTAAAAATGGCATGGAATCCCATGTTTACGCTTTATACCTGTCTGGAGAAACAGCGAGATGAAGAATAAATGTCTGCACGCTGTTGCGCAGTACAATATGTTTAATGATGGTGATCGGGTTGTTGTGGCGTTCTCGGGGGGCGCAGATTCCGTTGCGTTGTTGCACTTTTTGCACACATATGCGAAGGAACTCGGAATCACTGTCCTTGCGGCACATTTCAATCACGGTATCCGCGGCACGGAAGCTGATGAAGATGCATTGTTCTGTGAGCAGTTTTGTGAACAGTATGGTATTTGCTTTGTAACACAAAAAGCCGATGTGCCCGCCGAGGCTGAGGCCCGACATCTCGGTACTGAAGAGTGTGCAAGAATACTGCGATATGAATTTCTGCAATCCGTAGCCGATCATGCAAAAATTGCAACGGCACATACTAACAGTGATTCTTGTGAAAGTTTTTTGTTTAACTTTGCAAGAGGAACGGGTTTACAGGGACTTTGCGGCATACCGGCCGTTCGTGGAAATATTATCCGTCCGTGTATCTATTGTTCTGCTGTGGATACTCGTCAATATTGCAAGGAAAACGGTCTTTCCTGGCGGGAGGACAGCACAAATGCGCAGACGAAATATACACGAAACAAGATCCGCCTGAAGATTATTCCGCATCTGAAAGAAGTGAACACTTCTTTTGAAGAGAATGCGTTACGCTGTATGCGGATACTGCAGGCGGAAAATGATTTTCTGCAAGGTGTGACGGTACAATCTTATGAGCAATGCAAAGACGGTAAAAATGCGCTTTTGCTTGAACCGCTTTCCCGCTTGCATCCTGCTGTCGCAACAAGGGTGTTGATGCATTTTGTTCAGCAGCATGGCTGTGAAAATGTTTCCATGCGGCAGATTTCTTTGTTGATGCAGGCAAAGAACGGAGAGGTTGTTACTTTTTCCGATGCAATCCGATTCAAAAAGCAGGACGGCAGGATTTTTCTTGTTGAGCCGATGAAAGAAATGCAGCCATTATTCATTCCTGTGTTTGCTGCGGATTCGGTCATCCCGTTTTTTGATACTTATGTTTATTTTAAAGTTTTGCCGTATAATAATGAAAATATTGGCAACGGCGGATGGATATTGGATGCGGATAAGATCGGCACTGCGGTTTTACGAACCCGTTTGCCCGGAGATCGAATCCGGTTGCCGAAACGAAATTGCACAAAAACTCTCAAGCAATTGTTTACAGAGAAAAAGATTCCGATTCAACAGCGGGCGCTACTTCCGGTTTTAGCTGATGAAAACGGCGTGATATGGGTTGCGGGGTTCGGTGTTGATGAAACAAGACTGCCCGACAAATATACAAGAAAAATAATAAAAATTGAATGGAGTAAAACAATATGATGCAGGATATTAAAGCAGTGTTTTATTCAGAACAGCAATTACGGGATAAAATTGCCGAAATCGGCAGACAGATCAGCGAAGATTATAAGGATAAAAATCTGATGCTGGTCAGCGTGCTGAAAGGTTCTGTTGTTTTTATGGCAGATCTTATGCGCGCCATTACCGTACCGTGCGAAATTGACTTTATGGCGGTTTCCAGTTACGGCAATAAAACCGATTCAAGTGGTACAGTCCGCATTATCAAAGACCTTGACAGGGATATTGCCGGGTATGATCTTCTGATCGTTGAAGATATTCTTGACAGCGGTATGACACTCAGTTATATCAAAGAAATTCTGCTTGCGAGAAAACCCCGTTCCATTCGTGTGTGTACATTGCTTGACAAGCCCGAAAGAAGAAAATCCGATATTTATGCTGATTATTCGGGATTTGAAGTTCCCAATGAATTTGTTGTCGGATACGGACTTGATTTTGCACAGAAATACAGAAATCTTCCTTTTATCGGTGTGTTGAAAGAGGAAGTATATCAATAAACTGATTGATTCGGAGTGAAAACAGATTTGAAAAATAATAAATTTTTGCAGTTCATTCCCATTGCTCTTGTTGCTGTTGTGTTGGTTTTTGCCCTCTTTTTTATGAGCACGGATGAAACCGACAGAAAAAAAGTAACCTATTACGACATTGTTGAGATGTTCAGAAGCAATGAGATTGTTTCCTATATTCTTAACTACAACAATGGTAAACTGGAATATGCCACAAAGGAAGATCCCGAAACTGTCCGCACATATTCCGTGCCGAGTGTTACCTTGTTTGTCAATGATGTGCATGATTATGTTGTGCAATATAATGACAATAACGGGGAAGAAACTGATATACTGTATGACTATAAAGCAGGTTCATCAGGTGAATGGCTGACAAGTGTTCTTCCTTTGGTTTTTTCCGTGTTGATTCTTATCGGTGTAATGTTCTACATGACAAAAAAAATGAATCAGAGTATTACAACGGAAACCAATCGAACCTTATCTTTCGGCAAAGCGCGCATCAAGCGTTTGGCGGATGATAAAAAGAAGACAACCTTTGCAGATGTTGCAGGTGTGGATGAGGAAAAAGAGGAACTTGCGGAAATTGTTGATTTCCTGAAAGATCCTGTAAAATACAACGACATTGGTGCGCGCATTCCGAAAGGTGTACTTCTTGTCGGTCCTCCCGGTACAGGTAAAACCCTGCTTGCTCGTGCAGTTGCAGGAGAGGCCAATGTTCCGTTCTTATCCATTTCGGGTTCCGATTTCCTCGAAATGTATGTCGGTGTCGGTGCTTCCCGCGTGCGCGATTTGTTTGATCAGGCAAAGAAAAATTCACCCTCCATCATTTTTATTGATGAAATTGATGCTGTCGGCAGACACAGAGGTGCCGGTATGGGCGGCGGGCATGACGAAAGAGAGCAGACACTCAATCAGATGCTCGTTGAAATGGACGGTTTTGTCACCAATTCCGGTGTTATTGTGATTGCCGCCACCAACCGACCTGATATCTTGGATCCTGCACTTTTACGTCCCGGTCGTTTTGACAGACAGATCACAGTCGGTTATCCCGATCAGAAGGGAAGACTTGAAATTCTGAAAGTTCATGCCCGTAACAAATCGATTGGACCGGATGTGGTGCTGCAGGATATTGCCCGTTCTACAGTCGGCTTTACGGGTGCTGATCTTGAAAATCTTTTGAATGAAGCCGCACTGTTGGCCGCAAGACGTAACCATAAGGCTATCACCATGGCTGAAATTGATGAAGCCACGCTGAAGGTAATTGTCGGTACGGAAAAGAAATCGCACAAAATTTCCGAAGATGAACGCAAACTGACCGCTTTTCATGAAGCAGGGCATGCCGTGTCACAGTTCTTCCTCGGCGGACAGGATCCCGTACAACAGGTTTCTATCATTCCTCGCGGAATGGCAGGCGGTTTTACCATTTCAAGACCTGTTGAAGACAAATCCTATAATTCCAAGAAAAAGATGGAACAGCACATTGTCACTTTGCTCGGCGGCAGAGTTGCAGAAGCGATTGTTCTGAATGATATTTCCACAGGTGCTTCCAATGATATTGAGCGTGCAAGTGAAATTGCCCGCAAAATGGTCACCAAGTATGGTATGAGCGAAAAACTCGGCCCGATTGCGTTTGGTACGGGGCACGATGAGGTGTTCCTCGGTAAGGATTACGGCACGGTGCGCAATTATTCCGAAAATATTGCCGCTGTCATTGACGAAGAAGTCAATCGTATCGTGACACAGGCTTATGAGCAGTGCAGTGATATTCTTACAACGAACAGGAACTTGCTTGATAAACTTGCCGAATATCTGATGCAGTATGAAAAAATCGACGGCGAAAACTTTGAAAAAATGATGCGCGGCGAGGAATATGCAATTCCACAGTTGCCGGAAGAGCCGGAAGTTGTTTCTTTGCCTGCTGATGAGGATGCTTCTGAAGTCGCTGAAAATAATGAAAATACGGAGGAATGATCAATGAAAATGAAGGCTCTGATTGCAGTTTTGCTTTCTGCGATTATTTGTTTATTTGCCGCTTGCGGCACTTCCGACTCTGAAAATACTGAAAATTCTAATGGAGATGATACTATGACTGATCTTTCTAAATATGCAGAAACCGGACACCCCATTGCTGTTATTGAAATGCAGGATGGCGCTAAGATTATTGTTGAATTGTATGATGATATTGCACCGAATACGGTCAAAAACTTTATTTCTCTTGCAAATAAAGGTTTTTATGATGGTCTTATTTTCCACCGAGTCATTCAGGGATTTATGATTCAGGGCGGCGACCCCAAGGGCAACGGTACCGGTGGTCCCGGCTACTGCATTCCCGGTGAATTCAGCAACAACGATTTCAATAACACCATTTCTCACACCCGCGGTACGATTTCCATGGGCAGAAGAGGCAGTCAGTTTGCCGATTATCTGTATTATAACACAGCAGGTTGTCAGTTTTTTATCTGCGATGCTGATTCTACTTTCCTGGATGGTAATTATGCCTCATTTGGCAGAGTTGTGGAAGGTATGGAAGTTGTTGATCGTATTGCCGCAACCGCAACGGACTCTTCCGACAAACCCTTTGAAGATCAGATTATGAAGTCTGTTTATGTTGAAACTTTCGGAAAAACATACGAAGAACCTACAACTCTTACAGAATCTTAAAAATATCTTGATTTTTGCATAAGTTTATTGTATAATGTAACCGAAAATAAAATTATAGGAGGAAAAAATTATGGGTGCTCTGCTTTGGATTGGCAAAATGTTCGCAAAACTTGCTATTCTCTTCGCAAAATTTGATTCTATGGGACTTTTTGATGCACTTGCAATGCTGTTTGGTGCTATCGGTGGTGAAGAAGAAAATACCGAATCCTCTGAAATCAACGAATAATCTGTCTTAATGGAACGAAAAATCGGCCGCTGCGTTATACTTTAACAGGCGGCCTTTTTTGTTATAATAATGGAGTTGTTATGAAAAATAACGATTGGTATCTGCGACGCGCTTATGATCTTTTGGCGGGTATTACTCCGCTAAGGGATGATTGCGGTCTGCTTTGCAACGGCAAATGCTGCAAAGGCACATCGACTGACGGTATGCTTTTGTTCCCGGGCGAAGAAAAGTATTTTGAAAATGATCCGTCTTTTGTAATAAAGGAGTCTTTGTGTGGAAAAACTTTGATATGCAACGGCACTTGTGACAGAACAAAAAGACCGCTTGCATGCAGAATTTTTCCCTTGTTCCCGTATGTTACAAAGAATAAAAACGGGTATAAAATCAATGTTTTGAAAGACGTCCGTGCGTTGCAATACTGTCCTCTTGACGGGAATGATATACAACCCGGTTTTTACCGTGCCGTGCGTCTGGCTGCAAGGAATTTACTGCGTGATGAACAGACTGCTCAATTTTTGTTGAGCATAACGCACAATCTGACGGATCTCGGGAATTTAATATAAGTAAACAGGAGCAAAGTGAAAATGATCTATGATATTGTTGTTATCGGTGCGGGTGTAACCGGATGTATGATCGCACGCGCACTTTCAAAATATAAACTCAATATTGCATTGCTTGAACGCACAAATGATGTTGCCATGGGGGCAAGTAAGGCAAATTCGGGTATTGTGCATGCTGGTTTTGATGCCAAGCCCGGCACGTTAAAAGCAAAAATGAATCTTCGCGGCAATGAATTGATGGAAGATGTCTGCCGTGAATTGAACGTGCCTTACAAACGTAACGGTTCTCTTGTGTTGGCCTTTGCTGAAGAAGAAATGGCAACTTTGCATGAGTTGTATGACAGAGGAATTTCGAACGGTGTCGCAGGTATGTCGGTTCTCAACAGAGAAGAACTGCTTACCGTGGAACCAAACATCGGCGATGATGCAGTCGGTGCTTTGCGTGCCGAAACGGCGGGAATTGTTTGCCCGTATTCTCTGACGATTGCTGCCGCAGAAAATGCCGTTGCCAACGGTGTTGAATTGTTCAGAAACTTTGAAGTCAGGGCAATTGATTTTGCAAATGATATTTTCACGCTTTCTTCTGCTGACAGAAAAATTGAAACCAAATATGTGATCAATGCTGCAGGATTGTTTGCGGATGAAATTGCTGCCATGATCGGTGATAACAGCCTGCATATCACAGCCCGTCGCGGTGAATATTATATTCTCGATAAATCTGTCGGTAATCTTGTAACCCACACTATTTTCCAATGTCCGTCCAAAATGGGTAAGGGAATTCTTGTTGCACCTACCACCCACGGCAATTTGCTGATCGGGCCGAGTGCAATTGATATAGATGACAAGGACGATGTTTCAACAACTGCCGAAGGGCTCAAGGAAGTAAGTACACTTGCTTTGAAGAGTGTGCCCGGGGCATCAACAAGATTTGCAATTACTTCATTTTCGGGTAACCGTGCGCATGAAGATAAAAACGACTTTACCATTGAACCGTCATCCGTGAACGGTCATTTTATCAATGTTGCCGGTATTGAATCGCCCGGACTTACGGGATCTCCCGCCATTGCGGAATACGTTGAAAATATAATGCGCAATCTCATTGCTTTACAACCGAAAGAAAACTATATAGCAACACGCGAAAAGCCGTTCCGTTATCATCTGGCAACAGATGATGAAAGACGTGCTGTTATTACAAAAAATCCGTCTTACGGTCGAATTATCTGCCGATGTGAAAGCATTACCGAGGGTGAAATTATGGATGCCATTCATGCTCCCGCAGGTGCGCGCGACGTGGACGGTGTCAAGCGCAGAACAAGAGCAGGCATGGGTCGTTGTCAGGGCGGTTTCTGCGGTTCCAAAGTGGTTGAAATTCTGGCAAGAGAACTGGGTATCGAAGAAAATGCCGTTACTAAATTCGGTGCTTCTTCCGATATTCTTTATGAAAGAACCAAGTAAGGAGGACGGCTGCAATGTTAAAATTTGATCTTGTTGTTGTCGGCGGCGGTCCTGCCGGTATGGCGGCGGCTTTGCGTGCAAGAGATTGCGGTATCAAAGATATCATCATTCTCGAACGAGCCGAAACCCTCGGCGGTATTCTTGAGCAGTGCATTCACACGGGTTTTGGTCTTCATTACTTCGGCGAAGAATTGTCCGGCCCCGAATATGCCGCCCGTTTTATTGAGCTTGTTGAAGAACAAAAAATTGAATATAAAACCGATACCATGGTAACAGATATTTCGGAAGATAAGATCGTTACCGCCGTGAATAAGGAAGACGGTCTGCTTAAGATTCAGGCTAAAGCCGTAATTCTTGCCATGGGGTGCCGTGAAAGACCCCGCGGTGCATTGTCTATTGCCGGCACAAGAGGTTCGGGCATCATGACCGCAGGTACGGCACAGAAATATGTCAATATGGACGGCTATATGCCGGGTAAAAAAATCGTCATTCTCGGCAGCGGTGACATCGGTCTTATTATGGCAAGGCGTATGACCCTTGAAGGTGCCGAAGTCAAAATGGTCTGCGAACTGATGCCCTATTCGGGCGGACTTACACGAAACATTGTCCAGTGTCTTGATGATTTCGGCATTCCGCTTTACTTAAGCACCACCGTTATTGCGACCCACGGCACAACTCGACTTGAAGGTGTCACAATTGCGCAGGTGGATGATAAACTGCAACCCATTCCCGGTACTGAAAAATATGTTGAATGCGATACTTTGATGCTTTCTGTCGGGTTGATTCCCGAAAATGAACTGACTAAAAACATTGGTATTTCTATGGACAGAATCACCAACGGTGCTGTAGTCAATGAAATGCGACAGACAGACCATGAAGGTATTTTTGCCTGCGGCAATGTTCTTCATGTACATGACCTGGTGGACTATGTTACCATTGAAGCCCAAACAGCAGGCGAGGGTGCAGCAAAATACATCCTCGGGCAGCAGGTAAAGGATCCCGTTTATGTGAATGTCACCACGGGCAACGGTGTGCGTTATACCGTGCCCCAGATGGTCAACATAAAATCAAAGGATGATATAAAAATTTATTTCCGTGTCGGTCAAATTTATAAGAATTCAAAGGTTGTTCTTACTTGTGCGGGCAAGGTTGTTTCAGCAAAAAAGAAAGTGAAACTTGCCCCCGGTGAAATGGAAAATGTTATTATCCCGGATGAAATTCTGGCAACGTTAAAAGAAACGGATGAAATCAAAGTGGAGGTTGCAGAGGTATGACTGAAAGAAATATGACTTGTGTTGCCTGTCCTTTGGGCTGTCAGTTGACGGTCACTCTGGATGGTGATGAAATCATATCCGTAGTTGGCAACACCTGCAAACGCGGTGATGCTTATGCGCGCTCCGAAATTTCTTGCCCCACCCGTTCGTTGACAACCACAGTAAAATGCGAGGGCGGTTTACACCCTGTTGTTCCTGTAAAATCGTCTGTTCCCGTGCCGAAAGATAAATTGCTTGAATGCATGAAAGTTATCAACTCCGTTACCGTAAAAGCCCCTGTTTTTGTCGGACAAGTTATTATTCACAATATTCTCGGAACGGATGCACATATTGTTGCAACCAATAATAATTAAAAGTCAGGAATTTTTTCAATATGAAACCTTATGAAAAAGCGGCTCTTGTCAAGCCGACAGAAAGACAGTTAAATTGGCAAAAGATGGAGTTTTATGCACTCATCAGCTACGGTCTTCCGCCTTTTACGGGCAAACAGTACGGTGACGGTTTTGCACCTGCCACCATGTTCTGGCCCGAAGACCTGAATGTGGAAGAATGGGTGCTGGCCGCAAAAAGCGCGGGCATGAAAGGCCTTGTGCTGACCTGCAAGCACTATGACGGTTTTTGTCTTTGGCCGACTGCTTACACCGATTACAGCCTGAAATATTCCAACTGGAAAGACGGGGAAGGGGATATTGTCAAAGAAGTATCCGATTCCTGCAAAAAGCACGGATTGAAATTCGGTGTTTACATAGCGCCTTGGGACAGGCACGAGCCATCCTACGGCAAGGGCAAGGAATATGATGAATTCTTTATGAATCTTCTTCGTGAATTACTCACCAATTACGGTGATATTTTCTGCGTGTGGCTTGATGCCGTTTGCGGCAGTGCTGAACAGCATGTACAGGACTATGATTGGGCTGCTTATTATGCACTCATCCGTGAACTTCAACCCGATGCCGCTATCAGTTTTCGC
This sequence comes from Oscillospiraceae bacterium, assembly GCA_015066385.1. Lineage (GTDB taxonomy): Bacteria > Bacillota > Clostridia > Oscillospirales > Acutalibacteraceae > RUG806. The sequence goes on along the minus strand of SVOJ01000002.1, from coordinate 1,406 downwards.
GGCCCTGATGTTCGTTGGATCGGCAATGAACGCGGCGTCACCCGTGAATCCGAATGGAGTGTTGTGCCCGCACACATGGGTGTTCGTGAAGACGGCACCAGTCCTGCTGCAAAGAGCAAAAAAAGCAAGGGCTTTATGGATCTCGACATCGGTAGCAGAAAAGCTATTAAAAATGAAGAGGAATTCATCTGGTATCCCGCCGAATGTTCCGTCCCTATCCGCGACCATTGGTTTCATGTTGCTGATGATAAATACGGAATTAAAACCAAAGATAAACTGCTCAAACTCTATTACAACACTGTGGGCGGCAATGCAAATCTCATGCTCGGTCTTGCACCCGACAAAAGGGGACATCTTGATGAAACCGACCTGCAAGTGCTGTCAGCACTGGGACATGACCTGAAGCTCTATTTCGGTTATAATCTTGCACAACGCGATGGAACTGTTTCAGCATCCAGTGAAATCAGTGCACAGTTCAAGGCTGCAAACTGCATTTCGGATGATGAATTTCTTATCTGGAAGCCGGCAGACAACGACAAAAAACCGTATGTGGAAATTGAACTCAATGAAGCGGATTTATTCGATAAGGTTGTTATTATGGAAAATATCCGCAACGGACAGCACATTGAAGAGTTTGAAGTAACCTATCTCAATGAAAAGGGTAAGTGGAAAAAGTGCGCCGAAGGTACGGTGGTCGGTTACAAAAAGATCTGTTGCCTGAAGCCGACTAAAGCAAAAAAAGTCCGAATAACCTTTATCTCTTACCGCGCCCCTGTTGAAATTCTGCAGATTTCTCTCAATTGATCTGTAAGTGCAAATAATCTTAAAAATATTTGCAAAAATCTCAATTCAGGTCTTGACATTTAAAAAAAGAATGATATAATAATATCGTTCTTGGGGGTGTAGCTCACTTGGGAGCCCAAGGCACTCAGAAACGCACCCTACAAAAAACTTAATAAATAAATTACTCAGTGTGCCCTTATATGGGGGCGTAGCTCAGCTGGGAGAGCGCTTGAATGGCATTCAAGAGGTCAAGAGTTCGATCCTCTCCGTCTCCACCACAGCATACTGAGTAATTATTTTTTTGTCCACTTTCTTTGGAGAGTGGCTATTTTTTATGCCATCACATATGTTCCTTCGCAGTGGGCAATAACAATTATTTTATTCTTTCAACATTTATGATATAATTTTTTAAGATTTAAAAATTTTTTCAACCAAACTTTAACCAAAAGCAATTATGTTCCACTATACAAGTGAAATTACCGGTGAATCAAAAATCAAAGACTAACTATTAAAAGTCAAGCCCAAAAACAGAAAAAATAAAAAAATATCCGTCGCCCTTGACAAACAGAAATTAAATGCAATTCGAAATGAGCGAAGGCGATGGATGACACAGCAAAAAGACG
>SVOJ01000025.1 GCA_015066385.1 Oscillospiraceae bacterium | reverse complement strand
GGAAGTTCAAAAACGAGGATTTTCATGACTTTTACGTCTTTTTATTCAATTTATTCCAAATATTTAACAATACAGACAGAAAACCGTGTCTCGCTTGATTGCGAAACACGGTTTTTCGACAGTCTGAGGGGGCGGATTAAAAAATCCGCCCCTTTGCCTTGCAATATTTTATTTGTCTTCAGTAGCATGACGCGCTTCGAGTTCTTTGAGTATACGGTCATACTCTTTTTCGTCAATGGTATATTTATTGCGGATGATGACATACGCAACTGCCATGAAGACCACGGGAAGAACTGCCATGACAATGCGAAGACCCAATGTCATGCCGTCATCAGCACCGGCAAGAATATTGGCTACATATTCTTCTTTTGTAAGTCCCCCGAATGCTCCGGGGTTGCTGATGGCAAGATTTTCCGCTTCGGAAATCTGATCGGTGATCCCCTTGATGCCGATGGCAAGATATACCACGGTGATGATGACCTGTTGCAGGGATGCACTCATTTTGGACATAAACGGACGCACCGAGAAAATGATGGCTTCGTCACGACTGCCTGTCATATATTCGTTGTATTCGATCGTGTTCGACAGACAGACCGCCGCGACAAGATAGAAGAATGAATAACCAAGCCCGATGAACAGTGATTCTGCGCAAAGGAACGCAAAAGATGCCGTGCCTTTAAGAAGGGTGCCGCTCAGGAAGAAGCAGATATAGCCCACGATTGTCAGCCCGAACGAGATGCGAACCATGCCCATGCGGGAGAACTTTTTGGAAAGAGCGGGATATATAAGATAACTGATTGCGGAAGAAGCACCGTAGAAGATGACAAAAATGGAGGCAAATGAACCTTCATAGCCGTAAGACAGGTAAATGTAATTTGTTCCGAATGCCGTAAGCAGTGCTCCGCTGAGGTTAACAAACAACAGAATCAGCGAAGTCCACAGCACCTGTTTGTTGTTGAAGATAATGCGGATCATTTTTTTGAAACCGACACGTTCTTCCAACGGAACATTGGCAACATTGCGCTCCTTGACACCGACACAGGTGAGGGTCTGGCAGCCGATGAACAGCAGTGCAATCACAATGGATACGGTTCTGTAACCTGTAATGGCATTGCCGCCGATTGCCATGCTGCCGACGGTGAACAACGGAATCAGGCCGTTTGCGAGAATCGTTCCCAGACCTGCCCACAGGTTTGCGGATGAGGTGAGAATGTCTCTCTTTTCAGGATCGCTTGTCAGCGACGGCAGCATCGACCAGTAGCCGATGTCATTCATCGTGTAGGTCAGATCCCACAGCAGATACAGGAACGTGAATGCCACCACAAATGCCGTACCGTCCAGCGGCAGGGAGTAAATGAGAACCAGTACAATGGAGTTGGTAATGCAACCGATAATAATCCATGGCTTGAATTTGCCGATTTTTGAACGTGTATTTTCGATGATTCCGCCCATGACGGGGTCGTTGATGCCGTCCCAGATACGGCAAATAACGATGATGACACCGATGAGTGCAAACTGTGCATCCGTGATGTTTTTTGTATAAAGGATGAAGGTCAGCAGGAAATAGGTGTAAAGTGAATAGGCAAGGTCGCGACCGATGCCGCCCAGACTGTAGGTCCACTTGTTGCGGTCGAAAATCTTATCGCCCGTGTTGGTGAAAATGTTAGCCATACGGTTTGCTCCTTTCGTTGATGTTTTTATTTTATCACACGATTGTCAATCTTGTCAATTCAAAAGAATAGCTTTTCCGTGAACGACATATATATAATCAAGTATTCCGGGAAAGAAGGATGATTTTTTGACAGAAGAAAAAAAGAATCTGCCGCATACTTTGCACATGGAGAACAATAAAACACTCTTCGTTTCGGGCGTTGTGCAGATCGGCAATTTCGATGAACAAAGTGTGATTCTGTATTTGTCGGAGGGTAAACTTCTTGTGCACGGCAACAATCTGCAGATCGGCAGACTTTCACTTGAAACTGCGGAAGCGGAACTGTGCGGTCATATTACCGCCTTACAATACAGTGATGCGCGTCCGCGCGCAAAAGGTTTTCTTGCAAAGGTGTTGCGATGATCTACGGCATTGCCAATCATGCGCAGTTTGAGCCGCTTGTCCGTGCGATTCTGCTTGGTGTTGTCTGCGGTATTCTGTGGGATGTGCTGCGGTTCTTCCGCCGCTTGATTCCTGCCGGCAGAGTCCGGCTGTTTGCAGAAGATACGCTTTTTTTTCTTGTGTGGTCACTGTTGACATTTCTGCTTTGCTATGTGTATAATTTCGGCATTGTCCGTGCTTATATCCTGCTTGCGCAACCGTTTGGATTTCTTTTGTGGTATTGTTTGCCGGGGCGATTGACGTTCCGCGTTGCCGATTGGTTGATCGGAAAATGGCAACGCTTTGTCGTGCGGCCCTTGCTTGTTGTGTTTTGCTTTTTTTTCCGCCTTTTTATCCGCATAAAAAAACACTTTTCTCGAAAACGCCAAAAAGAAAAGAAAAAGATAAAAAAAAGTAAAAAAAATATTCCGGAATTGAAAAAAAAGACTTGCAAACAAATTAAAACTAATGTATAATATTTTTTAATGAAATAAGGAGAGGAAACATATGGGTACACTTTTCAAAAGCAGAAAACACAGTATTCTTGTGATTTGCGCGGCAATCCTCGCAATCTGTGTCATGCTGTTCCTCTTTTTATCTACGCAGTCCGGGGTAAAAGCGCAGGAAAGCAAACTGGAACAGCTTGAAGCGCAGTATGCTTCCGTCAGCGAAGAAAATGCACAGTATGAGCATATTCTCAATGAAGCGGATGAACGCGAACAGTATGAATATCAGGCACGGGAACTCGGTTACGGCTATCCTGATGAAACAAAGGTCATCAACGTAACCCCCGGTAAATGATTTTTAATAAGAAGCAGGAGGAACACCGCATTTTATGCAGGTAGAAATCGGCCAGATTTATGAAGGAACGGTCACGGGGATGACCAATTTCGGAGCATTTGTCAAACTTCCCACCGGGGAATCGGGCATGGTGCATATTTCCGAAGTCGCCGCCACTTATGTCAACGACATCAAAGATCACATTGCGGAAGGTCAGACTGTCAAAGTCAAAGTCCTTGGTGTGAACGACAATAACAAAATCAGCCTGTCCATCAAACAGGCTTTGCCGCCCGCACCGCCCGAAGAGCGTCCGCGCAAACGCAACCCGCGTCCCTCGCGTCCGCTGACATGGCAGGGAACACCGCCCTCGGCTGATCCTGCTACTATGTCTTTTGAAGACATGATGGCAAAATTCAAGCATGACAGTGATGAAAAAATGTCCGATCTTCGCCGTTCTTCTCCCGAAATGCGCTCCAATCGCCGCGGCAACGGCAACCGATAATTTTATGCTTTTTACGGCGGCAGTTCTGCCGCCTTTTTTTGTTGAGAAAGGAAGTTTTATTCTTGAGAGAGATCCATTGCGAACAAATCACAACAGCCGTCCGTGATGCTGTTATAAAAGCGAATATATATCTGCCCGGCAGTCTGCAAAAGCGTATTGCGGAAAATGCGCAAACTGAAACTGATCCGCTTGCCAAAAGTATTTTTTGTGATATGTGCAAAAATATGCAGGCGGCGGATGAATTGCAGATTCCCGTTTGTCAGGATACGGGCATGGCTGTCATTTTCTGCACAATCGGACAGGATGTACACATTGTCGGCGGGGATTTCGAATCGGCTGTCAATGAAGGCGTGCGATGCGGTTATACGGAGGGTTTTTTGCGCAAAAGCATTGTCCTTGACCCGCTTCGCCGTGTGAATACCAATGACAACACCCCCGCGGTGATTCATCCCCGCATTGTTGCAGGAGATAAAATCACCCTCACCGTTGCGCCCAAAGGATTCGGCAGTGAAAACATGAGCAAAATGAAAATGTTCAATCCTACCGTATCACCCGAAGAAATCATGGATTTTGTGGTGGATGTTGTGCGCACGGCAGGCTCAAATCCCTGCCCGCCCGTAGTGGTCGGTGTGGGGCTTGGCGGGGACTTTGAATATGCGGCACTGCTTTCCAAAAAGGCCCTCTGCCGTGATATTGATGAATGCAATGCCGATCCGTTTTATGCCGATATGGAGCAACAACTTCTTGATCGCATCAATGCGCTCGGCGTCGGCTGTCAGGGTTTCGGCGGTGATGTAACGGCACTCGGTGTCAATATTGAAACATTCCCCACGCATATTGCAGGTTTGCCGTGTGCGGTCAATATCGGCTGTCATGTGACCCGACATGTGGAAGTGGTGCTTTAACTTGTGCATAATCGACATAATTTTTAACTTAAATTAACCTGAACTGTAAAAAATCAATAAAAACTCTTTACATCGCCCTTTTTATGTGGTATACTGAAAACGGAAACAGAAGAAAGGAATGCAGTTTTGCATTTCGTTCTGTTAATATATATAGAAAAGGGGATGTAACAATGAACATCACAATCGTCGGAAGAAAATGCACACCTCGTGACTCTTTCAAGGAAAGAGCAGAAAAGAAGCTTGCCAAAATTGAACGCTTCTTCGGTGAGGATGCCACTGCCAAGGTAACCGCAACGGTGGAAAAGTCCTCCCAGACAGTTGAAATCACTGTCACGAGTGCCGGCGGACTCATGTTCCGTGCCCAGCAGAGAGCAGAGAATATGAACGATGCTCTGGACGAATGTGTAGACCTCCTTGTTCGTCAGATCCGCAAGAACAAGACCCGCGTTGAAAAAAGAATGCACTCCGGCTCGATTGACGATTTCGCTCCCGTTGAAGTTGTGGACGAAGAAGTTGAATTTGAAGTTGTGCGCACCAAGACCGTGGCACTCAAACCCGAAAGCGTAGACGAAGCCATTCTGCAGATGAATCTGCTGGGGCATCAGTTCTATATGTTCCGCAATGCCGAATCGGGTATCATTTCGGTCGTTTATCGCCGCAATGACGGTGGCTACGGCATCCTTGAACCCGAACAGGAATAAACTAATAAGCATCCAATTAAATAGATCACGGGGCTGTCAAAAGACAGCCCCGATTTTCATCATTTACACCGAAGTTTCCGACTTTGAAGTCAGAAACTTTCAAAAAATGAGGAGTTTTCGACTTTGAAGTCAGAAACTTTTACATTTATCACATGTCGACAGTCCCTTTTATCCCCCTTGAATTGATTGATTTTGATGTAATAGTATGGTATAATACAAAATAATGTATTTCTTTTTGTATAAAAGGGGAATTTGATATGAGTATGAACCGTCAGAATGAAGCAGCCAAAGCATTTGCGGAATATTGGCAGGAAAGAGGTTATGAAAAAGGGGAAAGCCAGCCGTTCTGGCTTTCTTTGCTGCGTGATGTATACGGAGTAGAGCAACCCGAAAAATATATAACCTTTGAAGAACAGGTGAAAATTGACCACACCAGTTTTATTGACGGAATGATACCTGCAACGCATGTTCTCATTGAGCAAAAGGGAAAAGGAAAAGACCTACGAAAACCGATTAAACAATCGGACGGCTCCTTGCTGACCCCGTTTCAGCAGGCACAGCGGTATTCTGCCGTTTTGCCTTATTCGCAAAGACCCCGTTGGATCATCACCTGTAATTTTGAAGAATTTTTGATTTATGATATGGAAAAACCAAACGGTGAACCTGAACAGATTTTGCTGAAGGATTTTGAAAAAGAGTTTTACCGTTTACAGTTCATGGTCAATGTTGAAGATGAAAACATCAGACGGGAAATGGAGGTTTCCGTGCAAGCCGGTGACCTTGTCGGCATTTTGTATGATGAAATCTTAAAACAGTATATTGACCCTGCCAATCCCCGTTCTTTGCAAAGTCTGAATATGCTCTGTGTTCGTCTTGTTTTTTGCCTGTATGCCGAAGATGCCGGCATTTTCGGTTCGCGTAACCTGTTTCATGATTACATTAAGTCTTTTGAAGCAAAAGATATGCGTCGTGCCTTGATTGACTTGTTCAAAATGCTCGATACCGACATAAAAGACCGTGACCCGTATGAGAACGGTCTGCTTGCACAATTTCCTTATGTCAACGGTGGTTTGTTTGCGGATGAAAGCATTGAAATTCCGCAGCTCAATGACCGTGTTCGTGATTTGCTTCTGCGCAAAGCAAGCGAGGATTTTGATTGGTCTGCGATCAGTCCCACCATTTTCGGTGCTGTTTTTGAAAGCACCCTGAACCCCGAAACAAGGCGTTCGGGCGGTATGCACTATACCTCTATTGAAAACATACACAAGGTGATTGACCCTCTGTTTTTGGATGACCTGCGTGAAGAGTTTGCCGAAATAAAGGCAATTGCCGTCCGGAAAACAAAGCTTACCCGTTTGGAGCAGTTCCGCAACAAATTGGCTTCCCTTACATTTCTTGACCCTGCCTGCGGGTCGGGTAATTTTCTCACGGAAACTTATATTTCACTGCGCCGTCTTGAAAATGAAGCCATTGCAGAAACAACGGACGGACAGATTATGATGAATATGATGAATTGCATCCGTGTGTCTATCGGCCAGTTTTACGGTATTGAAATCAATGATTTTGCCGTGACCGTTGCAAAAACCGCCCTGTGGATTGCCGAAAGTCAGATGTTAAAGGAAACGGAAAACATCATTCACATGAATCTTGACTTTTTGCCGCTGAAATCCTATGCCAACATCGCTGAGGGCAATGCGCTGCGTATCGATTGGGAAACGGTAGTGCCGAAAAGCAAATTAGACTTCATCATGGGCAACCCGCCGTTTGTGGGTTATTCATTGCAATCAAGCGAACAGAAGAAAGATATTCTTGCAATTTATGTTGATGAAAAAGGAAAGCCGTATAAAACCGCCGGTAAAATTGACTATGTTTCGGGATGGTATTTCAAGGCAGCAGAATTGATGCAGAATACCAATATTCGTACTGCCTTTGTTTCAACCAATTCAATTACACAAGGCGAACAGGTTGCAGGTGTGTGGAAGCCTCTTTATGATCGTTTTAACATTCATATTGATTTTGCTCACAGAACTTTCCGTTGGGACAGTGAAGCAAGTGTTAAAGCTCACGTGCATTGTGTTATCGTTGGATTCAGTACAGCGGTCAACAATAAACAAAAACAACTTTATTCTTCTGAAAGAATGCTGCTTGTAGATAATATTAATTTTTATTTGATTGAAGCACCTACAGTTTTTCTTGAAAGCGTTAGTAAACCTATTTGTTCTGTTCCCGCTATGAAAAGTGGTGGCAAACCAGTTGAAGGTGGACATTTGATTTTTAATGAAGGAGAAAAAGAACAGTTTATCAAATCAGAGCCCTTGTCAAAAGAGTATTTTAGACCGTTTATGGGTTCGGATGATTTTATAAATGGACACACCAGATGGTGTCTATGGCTTGTTGATATTTCACCAAAAGAATTACGTTCATTACCTAAAGTTGCAGAAAGAGTTGAGAGGGTACGTGATTTCAGATTATCGAGTGTAAAAGCTGCAACAAGAGAGTACGCAAATTACCCAACACGATTTATGGAAATCAAACAACCTGATAGCGACTATTTAATGGTTCCTGCCACATCATCTGAAAATAGAAAATATGTTCCGATTGGGTATTTAAATAAAAATGTAATTGCAAGTAACGCTGCTTCTTTTGTTCCAAATGCAACACTTTGGCATTTTGGTATCTTGACCTCCAATGTTCATATGGCATGGATGAGAGCAGTATGTGGCAGGTTGAAAAGTGATTATCGTTATTCCGTAAATATTGTTTACAACAACTTCCCTTGGCCGACGCCGACAGACGAGCAGAAAGCCAAAATAGAGCAGACCGCACAGGCAATCCTCGATGCACGAGCACTCTATCCCGATTGCTCTCTTGCTGATTTGTATGACGAACTGACAATGCCTGTTGAACTCCGCAAGGCACATCAGGCAAACGACAAAGCCGTCATGCAAGCCTACGGATTCAGCCTCAAAATGACCGAATCAGAGTGTGTCGCTGAACTGATGCAGAAGTATGTCAATCTGATATAAAATGATTGTTGTTGAGGTGAACTTTGTGAAAAAAACAATTGAACAGGCTGCTGCACAAGAAGAATACAATGATTGTGTAAATTTTATGGCAGCCTATAGAGTTTGCAATTATAAACGAAAAAGATTGCAAACGAACAACGATGCGAAAATACAAGTATTTCTTAAAAAATTTCATATACAAGGCTTTTTGACAAATTCGTATTATATTACCCCAAATAGTAAAATAAAATATGATAGTCAATATGATGCTATAAAAAAGAAAACAAAGTACAACTTTAAAGATCAGATCCCTGAAGATGAAGATTATTTGAATGATATGTTTTTGCTTTTGAAACTTCAAAATGCAACGAAGACTTTATTTGATAATCAATTGGTCAGTATGCCGTTGTGTTTCAATATGGAAAGCTTTCTTGTGAAAATTTCTTCAAAAAAATACCAAGTTGATTCTATTGCTTTTATTCTAAATGGGATTCTAATAGTTTGTTTTGAACTTGTTGATTATGAAACAGGGGTTCCTTTAAATAAGAATGAGGTATTCAAAGGAATTTGTAATTTTGGTAGCGTTCCTGTTGATAGTATTTCATATTTTGATGAAACTGATTTTGCCAAAGACAACAGAAAGATTTCAGATGTTATTTCTGATAATGTTTTTGGTTTTTTAAATCAAACAACAAAAGGAATAATAGATAAAGACAGCCTTGTTTTTGTGCATAATATGTTTGTTGTAACGGATGCAATGAGCAATCCGGCTCAATATATTCAAGAAGTGCTAAATGTAAAAATTCCTGAACTTGAATTGAGTGATATAAGCACAACAGATGTATTTAGCTATTATACTATTGAGTCAGTAGCAGTTACTGTTGTTTATGTAAAAGCGTCCTATAAAGATGTGTTGATTGATTGTTTAGTTCTTGAATCATTGAAAATGATAATATTGTTAGAAATGATATATAACTGCAAAATGAATTATAAATTAAAAGAAATAACAGGACATCAAGTATACATCGAAAGCTTGTTTTTTCCAAGTCAAGTGCCAGCAATAACTTATAATCTTATTGATTCGATTAAAGATACAAAATCGTTTAAAAGGTATGAGGAAAATATTGAACACATTATCAATATATTGCAAATTTCAAATGAGAGAAAAAATGGAACAAATTCACGCTTTTTGAATATTTTGTTGTTTTTCCTCACTGCTATAGGTTGTATACAGACATTACCAGTTATAGAAGATGAATTTGGCATCCCTTTTATCATAAGTTTCCTTGTTTTTGTATGTTTTGCTGTTATTTTAGTTTTAGTATGGGCAATAAAAGATAAAAAATTTAATTAAACAATAGTTTATTTGCGTTGACTTGATATTATCATTTTTGTCTGATTTTTGTTAGTTTCTTAAATATAATAATGAGCTTGTTTTCAGTGACTTTTGTTTATATTAAAAAAGCTTGCCGACCGTTCGGGTCAGCAAGCCTTTTCATTTTGCTTAAATTCAGTTGAGTGCCTGTCTTTCGGCTCCGTAATTGACAGGTATGCTCTTGAAGAACAGCAGGAATTCATAAACCGGTCGCCACTGGTCGCCTGTTTCCACATCCTTGAATGCCGCTTCGTCGCGGGCAACATTCAGTTCTGTTACCGCGCGCAGTTCACCGTCCTGTTTGAAGCAGGTGTCCCAGAAGGCATGGTGTCCGATATGTGTGACAGAGTCGGGGATGTACATATAGGTCATGGACTGGTTGTAGCTGAAAGCATCGGAGCCTATGTATTCAAGTCCTTCGGGAAGTGACAGATACACTTCACCAAGGTCCTCACGGCTTGTGAATGCGGTGTTCATAACCTCTTTGTCCGTTTTGTAAGAATAAATGTGCTCCAGAGAAGTCATTTCAAACAGACCGAGCGTACCGATGGTCTTAAGTCCTTCGGGAACATACAGTTCCTTGATGAATGCATAGTTGAATGCGAGGTCACCGATCTTTGTGACGGTAGAGGGAAGAACATAGTTGCAAACAGCAAGTTTGTAGGCATCATATTCTTCACCCTCGGGTTCGTGCCAGTTGTTGTTTTCGTCATACTGGCTGTAACCGTATTTGTTGCTTAAATAGAAGTCATGGTTGGTCGGATAACAGATGATCTCCGTCACATCTTTGTTATAAATCACACCGTCAATGTCGCAATAGTTGGGGTTGTTTTCATCGACTTCAATTCTTTCAAGTGCCCAACAAGAATAGAACGATTTTGCATCGATTTCCGTAACGGTTGCGCCGATGTTGATGACCTTCAGCTTTTCGTCACAGTTGAACGCATATTCACGGATGGTGGTGACGGGCTGTGTTTCGTCTTTCACGAATTTGAAATTTGTGTTTACATCGGGATTTTCGGAATCGTATTCAATGGTCTGATGATAATCGATATCGAGTTCCGTGATGAATCCCGTGTTGCTGAACTTGGAAAGAATCAAGCCACCGTCCCAATGGGTTTCATATTCAAGTGTATCCTTCTGCACGGTGCGGATACTGAAATAGCACGAGCATGAAACCGCAACAATGATAACAAGGGCAAGAAGCACCTTTTTCAGTCCGTAGTGTTTCGGGGTTTTGCCGATGCTCGGCGCGGCAAGACCGGGCACTCTGTATGTCCAGATCTCTTCCTCGGGAATGTCCAGAACAATGGGTTCATTGGGGTTGTTTATTTTCTTTTCTTTCTTACTCATCGCGTCTGCACCTCCTTAACCGAGATAACTGCCGTCGGTGGAAATACCCTCGGCTTCGGCTTGCTTTGCCGTTACTTCCGCGCGGCGTTTGAGCACTTCCATAACCATATTCTGTTTCACGCTGTCATAGTCCCAGAACAGATAGGGAATGGTCATCAATGCAAAACCGACAACGTCCACAAGGAGCGGAACGGCAATGATATTTCTTCTTGCGGCATCAACAAACAGAACATCCCAGTTGCTGTTGAAACCGAATCTGAGCAGAAGCAGGGGGATGATCATTCCCACAAAAGACGTGACGGGACCTGTGAACCAACCGAAAATACCTGCATAACTTTCAAGACGTTCACCCGTTAAGTACATCTGATAGTCACCGATTCGCACACCCATGTCGTGGCCTGCTGTTTTGGGAATGGTGGAAGTCATTTCCATGAAGAACAGCACCGCAATACAGATGGTGCCGCAAAGCATCAGATTTTCACCGCAGAACCAGATCGCGGCCGCAATGGCGGCATTGCCGAGTGCACGCGAAACCTGATAGAAAATCATGATCTGCTTGTAAGAGAATCTTTTGAGGAAAAACGGTGCGCACAGATCGGGCGGTGTTCCAGCAAAGGAAACGAGTGCCACGATCAGGCTGTAAGGCAGACCGCTTAAGCGGAATGTGTAGAAATACAGAATCGTAACAAAGGGAAGCATACCGTTGCCGAGCGAGTCAATAAGACCTACAATGTTGTTGATGAGCAGATATTTATTCTTGAGTACTCCGAACAGACCGTCCCAGAATTTGATCTGCACCTTCTTTTCAAGCGGCGGTTGGGGAATTCTTTCCTTGATTCTGCCGGCAAGGCACATGGTGATGGTGGCACAAATGATGAAATAAATGGGGATTACATAGCGATACAGGTTGATGTCTGCCCAGTCATAACGAAGCATGCCGATGATAACGGGCAGAATGATTGCAAGAATGGAGTGGAAGATGTGGGAGAGCTTCAACGGATAGCTTCTGATCCAGATTCTTTCCTGCAGATTGGGGCTGATGTTGTTGACACAAGCACCAAGGCAGTCACCGAAACCGAACACATTGTAGCAGGCAAACATAAGGTTTGCAACCCACACACGGGTTGTGACATCGGGAATGTTGTAAACGGGAAGCCATCCGACAAGAATGACCATGATCACTTTCGGCACAACATCGCTGTAAAGAGAATATTTATATCTGCCGAATTTCGGGATGAGTTTTTTACGCCAGAACATATTTCTCATACCGACCCAACCGGTATACAGGAAATGTGTGCCGAAAACCTTGAAGCAGGATGTCGAATTCATGCCCTCAAGACCGTTGAGATAAATAATGAATTTACTTGTCTGATCAAACAGCGTTGAATAGTCAAACAAAATGCACGATATACCGAATGCCGCCATCAAACCGTAAACGGTATACAGAATCCGTGATGTCTTTTTCGGTAAAAATCCGAGGTTGTCGCACACAAACCACCATATAAGTGCCGAAACATAGCCCAAAGGCATGTTGATGATACCGATGATGGAGAATGTGAGGTAGGGCAGATTGTAGTGATGCATGATCAGGAAACAGGAAGACCAGAAGCCTATGTACTCCAGCACCTTCATGCCTGCATAGTTGCTGCCGACTGCAAAGAAAATATCCTTGTACTCTTTGTAAGGAACATATTTTCCTTCGGCAGGGGTGTTCCAATGTGTCTTGAACTCGGTAACCAACGACCTGGCTTTATCCACGATGCCTGCGGTCTTGTCACTCATACAGTTCACACTCCTTTTCTTTACGGTGCAATACCGTTAATCTTTTTCATTATATCATATGTATTTAACAATTTCAACATTGCAAACTAACTTTATTTATGTTAAATTGTAAATAATGTATAAGAAATTCTTTTACGGAGGAATATTTTATGATTTCACTTGCCGTTCTCGGATTTGCACACGGCCATGTGCATGCCCTGCTTTCGCAGTGGGCAGAACACCCCGAATATGAGGTCAAAGCCGTTGCAGGTTGGGACAGAAAAGAAGAAAGTCAAAAGGAAAACTGCGAAAAATACGGACTGAAAATGCTTTCTTTGGAAGAAATTTTGTCCGATACCGATATAAAAGCAGTGCTTATCTGTGCAGAAACCGCCTACCACTGCGAGCTTGCCCTCCAAGCCGCCGAAGCCAAAAAGAAGATCATTCTTTACAAACCCATGGCAGTGAAATTGCGTGATTCCGAAAAAATTGTCAAAGCGGTCGAAGCAAACGGCGTTGATTTCACCGCCGCATTCCAGATGCGGTGTGACCCTGTGAATCTTGAAATAAAAGAAAAAATTGACAGCGGCGAAATGGGGAAATGTTTTTATTTCCGCCGTCGGCACGGTCTGTCGAGCCACTTGTGGGGTAATTTTGAAAATTCATGGCATGTTGATCCCGCTCTGAATCGTGATATTTTTGCCGATGATGCCGCACATCCCGTGGATCTGATTTTGTGGTTGTTCGGTATGCCGCGTTATGTCAGTTGCGAAATCTCCACAGCAAGACGAAACTATATTAAAAATGATACCGCCGTTGCCGTTATGCGGTATGACAGCGGACTTTTGTGTGAAGTGTCTTTCAGTGCGGTCTGCTCTGCGGCTGAAATCACCACCGAAGCCTATTTTGAAGACGGTGCCATGCAGCATTACGGCGGCGATGCCCCCGCTTGCAGTACCCATGACGGCACACATCCTGCTGTGCGTTGGTATAAAAATGAAGATAAAAAATGGATCGATTCCGACCTGCCCGTAGCAGGTGCACAATGGGAACGGCTTATTGCACAGGCAAAACCGCTTGCCGAATTCTTAAACGGAAAACGGCCGCCCATCTGTACAGCGAGAGAAGCACATGATGCACTCAGGGTGGTGCTTGCGTGTTGTCAATCCTCCGTCAGGGGCAGCCGTGTGAGTCCCGAAGACCCGTCTTTGTTCTTGTTGTAAAGTTATTTTGTTACGAGAATACAGTTGAATTCTTCACGGATGATCTTGTCATTCGGGCGCACAAGGTCAGCCGGGTTGGAGTGCAGTACAAATTCTCCGTTTTCTTTCGTGTAACAAACCGAGGAGCCGCCGCCGTCGAGGTTGACGGCTCTTTTTGCACCGAAAGCCTGCATCAGAAGCCCTAAATCCACAAGGCTTGCGCCGTTGGAATAATCGGGAATTCTGCCGTCAACAACAAGCAGTAAAACCGTTCCGTCTTCGCAAAGTCCCGCCGCAGTGCGCGGATGCCTTGTGAATGCAAACGGTTCCAGCGGACCCCATTCAAAAAATGCCCCGTCTTTCAGAATCATCTGCAAGCCTGCCGCCGCCTGTTGTAATTCGGGCAGTAAAGCAGGTTCATCTGCAAGGGTTGTAAGCACAGGTGTGCCGTCCTTTTTAATGCCGATAAAGGCGCGTTTGCTGTCAGCATTGGCAATGCAGTTGCCGTCTTTTACGCAAAGACCCGAGGGGCTGCCATCTCCGAACATATCGAAAAAGTCAGCATTGACCGCCGCCACTACATTTTTACCGTTGGCAACCGCTGCATCGATCATGGCAGGTACGGTGGCACGGATGTCTTTTGCCTGCAAGCCGTCAAGCGGTGTTCCGATTGACAGACTAACTTTTTTGGTGTCCACGGCAAGCCAGAATGTGTGCACGGGGGCACCGTTTTTATCATTATAAAGAATATGGCGGTAAACAACGCCGTCGCAGACTTCTTTTTCTTCACGTTCTGCTTCGCACAAACCGTTGTTATATTCGTTGAATAACTGTTTTTCGTCTGCATAGTCGGGTGTGCCGAATTTGAATTCGTGGTAAAAACACTCGCCGTCTTCAGTGTCATCCCACAGTGTCAGACACATCTGCGTGTCGGCAGTCGGTTCGGGAATAAAGAAAAAGTGTGTCAGCACATCATAGGGCTCTTTGTCATTGAAGCCGTCTTCGTAAACGGCATCCCCGATGTGCAGTTTTACGTTGAAACAGGGATATTCAAAACGGAAAACGATTTTAATTTTATCACCGCAACGCAGATAACTGACATCAACGATTTCGTCTGCATCATACGCGGTTGCATTCTTTTTCAGTTCCTCAAACATTTTTTCAACCTCCGTTTTTTTTCTATTGTAACACAGAGAAACTTCATTGTCGATAGAATTTCTTCACTTTTTCATTGACAGTAATAAATGGTTGTTGTATCATAAAATAAAGACAAAGGAGGACTTTGCCATGCGAATCGGTTGTTGTTTATCTCCCAACACGTTTATGCCTGAATTTAAAAACACGGTCAATGCCGATCAATTGTATTCGGTGTTGGTTGACGGTTATAAAAATATCAAAAACATGGGCTTTGATTATGTGGAAGCCACGGTCGGCTCAGTGAATGATCTTAAAGAAAATGAGTTGTTCACACTTGCCGAAATGACAAAAGCAGGTGAATTTAAAATTGATTATGTCAACTGCTTTCTGCCCGGTCACATCCGTGTTTGTGTGAACCGCGAAGAAGCAAGAACCCATGCCGACAGAACATTTAAAAATCTTGACACCCTCGGCATTAAAGCACTTGTGTTCGGTTCGGGCGGTGCACGAAGCTTTCCCGAAGGCATGAGTGAAGCCGAGGGCAGAAAATACTATAAAGATTTTCTGCTTTACTGTGCCGATGTCGGCTCGCAATACGGCATTTACACATGTATTGAACCCTTGCAAATGACCGAAACCAATCAGGTCAATTTTGTGTCGCAGGCAATTGAACTTGCCCGTGAGTTTGACCATCCGTTTTTGCGAATCACCCCCGATGCATTCCACATGGCAGTCGGCAACGAAGATCCCGCAATCCTCAAAGAAGCCCTGCCGTACATCAATCACATGCACGTGTCCGAAGCTCCCGGACGGCTCCGTCCCGGTTTTCACGGCGGCGAATACCTGAAAAAGGTCGGTAGCGTTCTCAAAGAAATCGGCTACAACGGCGATCTGACCATTGAATGCGGTTACAGCGATTTTATGACCGATATGTCCGAAGGACTTGCTTTTTTAAAGGAGAATGTTGTATGAGTTTCAAAGTAATCAGCAAAGAAAATGTTTTTGAAGTATATCACAATGATTATCTGTTTACTGTCTGCGATTATTCCGCAACTTACAAAAGACCTTTCATGGGCCCCGTCAATGCACCCGACGGCGTGTCATTCACCCGTTTTTCACCCTTCCATGAAGAACATCCGCATCAGCGTTCTTTGTTCATCGGTGTCGGTGATGTGAACGGTGTGGACTTCTGGAATGAATTTGAAGACGATAAGGGTGTTATCGTTTTTGACGGTATTGATGAAATTTCCGACGGTGAAACGGCTGTTGTGGCTGTCAACAACATCTGGAAAAAGCCCGACGGCACTCCCGTCATCAACGAAAACCGCCGTCTTACTTATTCTGAAACTGAAACGGGGATCCGCGTGGATGTGCGCGTTGTGTTCACAGCCGCTTACGGTGACATTGCATTCGGAGCCACCAAAGAGGCTGGCCCCTTGGGCATTCGTGTCAATGACTTCATGCGTGCGGACAACGGCGGTACCTTCACCAATTCCAACGGCGGCATCAAAGAAGGTGAATGCTGGGGTAAAGAAGCCCTCTGGTGCAATTATTCCGCAGAACAGAACGGAAAAACCTACGGCATTGCTGCATTTGACCGCAACACAAACGAAAGATTCCCTACCACATGGCACATCCGTGATTACGGTCTGATGGCCGCCAATAACCTGTTCTTCAAGGGTGGTCTGTCCATTCCCGCAAACGAAAGCCTGCAATACGATTATACGGTCGTATTCTGGACCGATTCAATCGACGAATCAAAATACACAGACTAAAAAACAACGGACTGCCGTTTTGACAGTCCGTATTTTTGAAATATTACAGCATGGTGTGTCTGAGCTCATCAGCCGACAGGGGAGAGTAGTAAGCGGGTGCAATGTCAAACATCGTCTTGCAACCCGTCTGTCCTTCCTTGTTGAGTCTGCAAACGGCTCTTGCACCCGCAACCAGCACGCTCGAAGTGAATTCGGGGTTGCTGTCAAGTGTCAGTTTGTACTCAATAATGTTCTTGTGTTCTTTATCGAGTCCCGTCACTCCGCTGCGGATCACAAACCCGCCGTGCGGCAGTTCGCTGTGTTCGGCTTTCATTTCTTCGGCAGAAATGAAATACACCGTGGTGTCATAGGGTTCAAAGTAGTTAGGCATGGTCTTGATTGCCGTTTCAATGGCAGCCTTGTCTGCACCCTCTGCGGCAACAACGAAGCATTCACGTTTGTGCATCTGTCTTGCCGTCAGAGTCGGCTGTTCACCGCTTCTGACAACATTGACGGTTTCTTCCACGGGAACGGTGTACTGTCTTGCATCCAAAACACCCTCAATACGGCGGATTGCATCGGAATGTCCCTGACTGACCCCTCTGCCCCAGAAGGTGTAATTCTTGCCCTCGGGCTGAATACAGGAAGCATACAGGCGGTTCACAGAGAACATACCCGGGTCCCAACCTGCGGAAATGAGTGCGGTCTTGCCGCCTTCAAGGGCTTTCTTGTTGACATTCTCAAAATGCACGGGAATGTTTGCGTGGTTGTCAAAACTGTCCACCACATTGAAGAACTGTGCATAGTACGGAGTCTGTTCGGGCAGGTCTGTTGCACTGCCGCCGCACAGAATCAGCACGTCGATTTCATCTTTCATTGCAAGAAGCTGATCGGCATGGTACACGGGAACATCGGTTCTTACCTGTACGCTGTCGGGATTTCTTCTTGTGAATACGGCTTTCAGTGCCATATCCTCGTTCTGTCTGATTGCGGCTTCCACGCCTTTGCCGAGATTGCCGTAACCGAAAATTGCAATATTGATCATAAAAAATTCACCAACCTTTGCCATGCATTATAGCACAAAAGCAATTTCCTGACAACAAAAAAATGAGTGCATTTTACATTTTGGAAATTTTAATAAAAAGGGAAGAAAAAATATGGCAGTTATCATAAGAAAATACCAACCCTCTGACCGCGAAGCATGTCAATACATCTGCATTGCCACCGCCGCCCCCGAACGTGTGAAAACCGAAAAACAGCAAAAAGCACTGTCCTGTATTTACAGTGATTCGTATGTGGATTTTGAAAAGAATATCTGCTTTGTTGCCGAAGACGATGCAAAAGGCGTGGTCGGCTATATCCTCTGTGCACCCGACACCAAAGCCTATTGCAGAAATGCACTCAAACACCACATTCTGCCGCTGTTCAAAACGGCTCCCGGCGATGCGCTCGGTGCAATGGCTGAATTTGCGGTGTTCTGTCTGCTTTCCGTCAAACGCCCTGCGCACATGCACATTGATATTCTCGAATCGCATCAGCGTATGGGACTCGGCACACAACTTGTCAACACCTTGCTTGCCACACTCAAAGAGCAAAAATGCAAAGGGTTGTTCCTGATTACCGATACGGGTAACAAAAAAGGCCCGCAGTTTTATAATAAATATGGTTTTACATTAAGGCATAAAATTCTTTTCGCACTTGTATATACGATTGATTTTGAAAAAAATTAAAAAACAATTTAATTTTATCTTGACAAATGCGTTGCATAGTGCTAAAATACTTGTGCTGTGCGGGTGTAGTTCAATGGTAGAATCCCAGCCTTCCAAGCTGGTTGTGTGGGTTCGATTCCCATCACCCGCTCCAAGTTAATCTGCGTTTGTAGCTCAGGTGGATAGAGCAACTGCCTTCTAAGCAGTAGGTCCGGGGTTCGAGTCCCTGCAAGCGCGCCAAAAAGAAACACCACCTTCAAAGGGTGGTTTTTTCTTTTGGCATTCTAAAACAGGGACTCGAACCCTGAGAGGGTTTTGCCGTGAAGAAAAAAATGGTTTCTTATGAAGGATGCAAATCTAATCCCATCTCGCGAAGAATCACATACTGATAGTCCCATACAATTGTTGAAAACCAAATCAGTCCCACAGGTACAAGAATGCTGACAGGAATAAAGTAATACTTTTTTGTTTTTATGAAATCTATCAAGGAAAGAAAAATCCTGATTGCGGCAAAGATAAATGACCATTCGGTAGCATGTATGTTGGTGACCGGGTCAAGCCTGAATATGAGTATGTACAAGACAACAGGTGCAAGACTTGCCAACATAAAAATATAATGCGGTGTGTTGAATTTGCGATTGATGAAAAACTCAAATGCAAAGGACAATGCAATAAAAAACAACCAAATCAGATCACGATGTGAAAATACAGCCAATGAGCACAGGCAATATACCGGTGCCACTGCAAAAAACAGCAGTATTTTGGTGCGTGAACTTACATTCTTTTTTGTCATCTTTTTTCACCTTTTTTCTTCAATATCACGGTGTGTTGCAATCCGATAAACATTATCATATAATAAAACCATTATTTACCCTTAAAAATTTCGGATGTGAATATATGAACATAAATATTGCCAAAACAAAAAATTATTATAATGCAATATCCGAATCGGATTTGTGTGATTGCGGTTATTGCCGTTGTTACAGATTGCAGATAAAGTCTGCTTATCCGAAAGTGGCGACCTATCTGGATTCACTTGGCATTGATATTGAAAAACCTTTTGAAACTTCGCCTCTTGAACCGGACAAAAACGGAAAAATACTGTATTGTGCTTGCCAATATATTGTATTCGGAACTTGTGCGTTGGAATATTCTCATAAAATTGATGATGTTACTTTTCGCGTTGCAACATCCCATCCCGACACAGGTATAAAGGAAGAACATTTTGTGATAGAGTTTTTTCCTGTTGAACTTGAGCACCGATAAAATGTACACATAAAAGATAAAGCAGGGCACAAACCCTGCTTTTTTCGTCACTTTCTATCCTGCGGATAGGTAATGCCGATTAACTTTCTGATTGCATCCATCTGACGGGTGATATGCAAAGTCTGCTCATGTGTTACAATCGGACTTTCTTTCAGTCCGTTCTGCACACATTCGCTGAAATGCGTGATCTGTTCTTCAAAACCGTTGCCGGCATAGGGTGCAGCAATGACTTCATTCGTGCCGTCGTTCAGGTGCAGTTCAATTTTCTGCGGGGCATAAAAACGTTCCACGCGGGCATACCCCTTTGTGCCGTACACATAGCCCTCGTTGGGTTTGCGAAGCATGAGTGCGCTGGAAATATCTGCAATGCCGCCGTTTGCATATTTCAGCAGAACACAGGTATGATCATCCACATCGCCGATGGGGTTGCACATAGCTTTGATTCCGGTTACTTCTTTTCCGAGATACCAGCTTGCGAAATTGAGTCCATACACACCGACATCCAACAGCGAACCGCCGCCGTTTTCATTTTTGAAAACATGATGATCCATTTCGTCTTCGTCCATCGTGTAGCAGAATTTTCCCTCGATGCCCTTGATTTCACCGAGTGTTCCGTTTTCAACAAGTTTGAGTAATTTGATTGTACCCGGCACAAGCCTTGCCCACATCGCTTCCATCAGAAGCACATCGTTCTTTTTTGCACAATCAAACATTTCGATTGCCTGCTTTTCATTGACCGCCATCGGTTTTTCGCTGATGACATGTTTGCCGTGATTCATCATAAGAACGGAGCATTCGCAGTGCCCCGAATGGGGAACTGCAATGTAAGCGGCATCAATCAAATCGGATTGTGCCATGGCTTCATAACTGCCGAATGCATGGGAAATACTGAATTCTTCTGCAAATTTGTCTGCATTTTCCTGTGTTCTGGATGCCACGGCAATAAGCTGTGCATTGCTTACATTCTGAATCGCCTGGGCAAAGCGGTGTGCAATACCGCCCGTGCCCACAATGCCGAATCTGATTTTATTATTCATCATTATACTCCTTTACGGTAAAACGTTGCCCGCCGCACGGTATATTTCATACCATTCCTCGCGGGTCAGGCGGATGTCGGTCGCTTTGATGCAATCTTTCAATCTCTGCAGATTGGTCGTTCCTGTCACGGGTTGCATTTTGGCGGGATGCCGCAGAATCCATGCAAAAGCAACGGTGGTTTTTGAAACACTGTATTTTTCACCGATCTGTTCCAATGTTGCATTCAGTGCGGGGAACTTGTCATTATCAATGAAACAACCCTCAAAGAAACCGTACTGCATCGGAGACCACGGCTGAATGGTGATTTTGTGCAGTCTGCAGAAGTCAAGCACGCCGCCGTCACGATTAACCGCTGAATCATTATACATATTCACATTGAGCCCTGCCTGAATCATCGGTGCATGCATGATCGAGAACTGCAACTGATTGGCACAAAGCGGCATATCCATACAGGATTGCAGCAGTTGCATCTGATACGGATTCTGATTGGACACGCCGAAATGACGGACTTTGCCCGCCGTTTTCAGGTCATCGAAAGCCCGTGCCACTTCTTCGGGCTCCATCAGTGCATCGGGACGGTGCAACAGCAGAACATCAATGTAGTCCGTACCGAGCCGTTTCAGACTGCCGTCCACGGATGCGGTGATGTGCTCATAGGAAAAATCAAACTGTCCCGGACGGATGCCGCATTTGGTCTGAATCATAATTGTATCGCGCAGGGAGGGGGATATTGCTTTGCCGAACACAACCTCACTCTGCCCGCCGCCGTAAATATCGGCATGGTCAAAATAGTTTGCACCGTTTTCAAGTGCCGTGTTCACAAAAGCAGAGGCTTCTTTTTCGTTCATGTTGCTGATGCGCATGCAGCCCACTGCCACGGTCGGAACCTGCAGACCGCTTTTTCCGAGTTCGATTTTATACATTTTGCATCTCCCTTTCTTTGTTACAATAAGGACAATTCATGAAAGCATACTCCTTTGTAAAGGCTTATATTTAAAAAATTATCATTACTCTTTATGCAATTTGCAAATGCCGTTGATTTTATACGATCCGTAATCAAAATGAACATTGATTGTATTTGTACCGTCAGACAGCACGTTTTCGGATTGTTGCATCAGTTTTTTGCCCTGAAAAACCGCAAATCTTATTTTGCGGTCATCATCCCACGGCACATCGTTGACGAGTGAAAAAACGGGTTCTGTATGCACTTGTTTTCCGAACAGTTCGTCTATGGAAATATGAAACACATCTGCCAATGCAGGTAAGAGCATAATATCAGGCGATGTGAGTTGTTGTTCCCATTTTGAAACCGCTTGTGCTGAAATGTGCAGGCGGTTTGCAAGTTCCTCTTGTGTCATTGCATGCAATCTTCTGTAATAAGCAATTCTGCCGCCGAGTGTTGATTCGTTTTTCATAAGCATTTCCTTTCCGCTTGTGATGTTTTTATAATATCGCAATTGTCACGGAATGAAAAGAGAACGGATTGATTTTTATTGTTACAGGCAGTTGAATGGATTTATCTGAACATGCGCACGAAGCAATAGCCGATATAAAAAAATTCTTCCCGTATCAAAAACGGGATTTTGGTTCGCAGGCTTTGGTACATGGATGTCGGTGTCGGTGAAGAATAACCGTCAATACCGTAATCCTTTGCCATCAGCATTGCCCGTTTCATGTGCAACGGGTCACTTACGATGATGGCGGTTTTGAAAGAATTTTCATCCATGATTTCTTTGGTATATGCAAGATTTTCTTCCGTGATGGTCGATTTTTCTTCGATCAGAATAACATCAGCGGGCACATCTTGCAAAAGTGCATATTCTTTTGCAACAAGCGAATCGCTTTTGGTGTTTCCCTCACCGACACCGCCCGTGAAAATCAGAAAATCGACAAATCCGTTTTCATAAAGCCATATTCCGTGATTGATCCGTTCGCGGAAAACGGGAGAAACCGCATCATCGGTTGCACCCGCACCAAGAACAATGGCAACATCCGCTTGTGCTTTATGGTCTGTTTTGCCGTAATTGACAATGCCAACAGCGGTAACGGTCAAAAACAAAACGATAATACAAATGCCGACAGCTAATAGTTTTTTCATGCAATCACCTGTTTAAAACTGCATGTCCATCTCCATGCACTTCCATGTTTCTCCGAGTATATTATATATTTCGGTGTTTTCCAAAATAACATTTTTAAAGCCCACGGACTTGTAGCAGTAATAAGCCGATTCATTGTTTTCAAAAACACCCAAAGACACCTTTTGGGCACCGAAAATGTCTTTTGCAAATTTTAATCCCAGTTGCAGCATTCCTTTTCCGTATCCCTTACCACGCATTTCGGGATTGACAATCACAAATCCGAACCGCAATTCGTCAAAACTTGCGGTAGGTCTTCGCATGGTGAAAAATCCAATGACCTCATCATCGTCAATGGCTGTAAATGCCATGAGATTATTTACAAAACCGAATTGCTCTTTTGTGATCGGGTATTCACCCATAACCCCTGCCGACCATTTGTAAAATGCTCTTTCGTCTTTGTTCCATGAAAGGATCGTTTCGGCATCCTTTTCATTGTAAGGTCTTAATCTTAATGCCATGTCTGTTGCCCCTTTATTTTTTGTTGTCAGTCAGCAAAAACTTATCGCTTTCTTTAAGATTCAGTTTGTCGATAACATCCTCAAAATTTTCTTTTGCACCGTCCAACGCACTTGCTTTGTGTGCATCGCTGCCGAGATAGAATCTGCATCCGCATTCTTTTGCGATGAAATACGGCCGCAGCAAGCTCTCTTTTTCTTCATCGTTCATATTGATTGTTTTGACATTCAGCTCAATTCCTGCACCCTTGCGTGCACATTTGTTGAAAATATCATACATGACGGCATCGGGAATCAGGGACAAGGCTTCGGTTGTTTTGCTTTTGAGTATATGTCCCGTTGTCAGATGTGCAATGCCGATTTTATAAAAGGGAAGATCCTTTATCAGCAGATTTTCGAGCTTGTCAACCCAATGAAAAGCTGCTTGGGCGGGTGTCGTGATCGCAGTTCTGACTGTATGTCCGGCAAGATGCAGATGTGTTGTGGCAACGATTATAAAATCAAAGCAATCAAATCGTTCTTTTCCGACCCCGAGCACATTGTTGAAATCCATATCGGTTTCACAACCAAACAGGAATTCAATCCGATCGTCTTCCGGTAACGGTAGAACGGAAGAAACAAACGAAAAATTGTGGTCCTCTATCCATTCCGCTTCACTGCTTACCTTCTCATCCCAGAAATGATTGGTCAGACAGATTCTGTTGAATTCGTTCTTTTTGGCATATCGCAGAATTGCATCGGGTGTCTGCGTGTCGTCGTGACAGCAACGTGAAATCGTTGAATGAATATGAAAATCATGGTCTGCAATGTATCGCATACCAACACCACCTTCTGTTTGAATTAAATTTTATGATGCATTGTGCGTGGAATAAACAACCATGCCGACACCGTGATCCTTTACTAAGATGTCATCGGGAAATTGAGAAAATTTTATTGTGACAAAAAAATCTCCTGCCGCACCTGAAAGATTCATGATCTGCAAAATATAAATAATCCAGAACCATTCGGTCGGAACCAATATATTTACAACGGCAAGTACAATTCCCCATAAAACAACAGGTGCCAGTGCAATAAAAATATAAGGCTTCTTCGGGTAAAAATCTTCACTGCCTGCAAAAGCGTATAAGCCTGTGAACCCGTATTTCACTTTTTTGGTTCCGCACAGCTTCATGGCGACACCATGCACCAATTCGTGCAGAATCATGTAGACAACCAATAACAAAACGAGTGTCAGCATTTTGAAGATATACCCTTTGCTAATGTCAAAAAGAGTTGTTATCGGCACAACAAAATGCATCGGTATTACCATAATTACGCTGATTGCCAACGCAATCCCGTTTACAAGCAGTGCCTTTTTCTTGTCTTTTTGCAAATCCAGAGAATAGAATTCTTTATACCCTTCCGGTAGAACATTAACTGCGTTCATATGATCACCTTAATATTATGTTTATAAATTTCTCAATTCTTCATATGCATCCAGCAACCACTGATGTGCAAAGACCAACAAGCCGTTATCAAATTGATGCTTTATGAAAAGATAACAAGCCGAATCCAGCATTGCCGCAGTGCCGTTTTGCATTAAATCGTCATATTGCGGCACATCTTTCGGGTCACGGGAGATTTTGTCTGCAATAAATATGATTTTATCAAAAACACTTGCATTTTTCTTTAAAGTTGTGTGGCATTCGACGGCTTGCAGAATCTGCGCATCCGTGATGCCGAACTCCTCTTGTGCAATGATTGCAGAAATTCTTTGATGCAACAAAGCATGGTATTTTTCTTCCGCAGGGTCAATTTCCAGCCCGCGTTCTTTTGCAAGTGTATACATTTCCTGCGGTGTCATGATTGCACTGATGTCATGAAACAAGGCAGCAAGTTTAATTTTTTCAAGATCAAGATTGTATGTTTTTGCCAACCCGACGGCAATCTCTGCAACAGCTTCAACATGATGCAAGGCTTCCTGTTGATTGTTTGATATATATTTGTTTTGAATTGAATCAATAAATGTCATTTATATCACCAAATTGAATTATAACACATCGGATACGAAATAGCAAACGGAGAAAATTAAAGAAGTACGGCAAAGTCTTTAGACTTCACCGGACTGTTTTTATTCTTTGTTCAGCTTGCAGATGCCGTTGATTTTGTAGGCCTCACCGTAATCAAAATGCAAAATGACGGTGTTTTCACCGCTGTGCAGCTCGGTTTGCGTTTGCTGTATCAGCTTTTTGCCGTGATACACCGCAATTCTTATTTTGCGGTCATCCTCCCACGGCACATTGTCCACGAGGGAATAAACAGGCTCGGTCTGCACCTGTCTGCCGAACAGCTCATCAACGGAAATGTGAAACACATCCGCTATCGCAGGCAGCAGCATAATATCGGGGGAGGTGAGCTGCTGTTCCCATTTGGAAACCGCTTGTGCAGACACGTTTAAGCATTTTGACAGCTCCTCCTGTGTCATACCATGCAATCTTCTGTAATACGCAATTCTGCAACCGGGCTTTTGTTCATTTTTCATATTTGTTCTCCTTTCTGTGTTTTCTGTTTCAATCATACTGTAAATAACACGAAAAGAAAAGATAACAAATTGATTTTTGTTGTTACTGTTTGGTGTATAAATCAAGGCGAAAGCCTTGCATGGAATTGATTTAATAGTATTTTTTATATAGTTCTATTTTGTATAAACAGTTATCCTCTATATTTGCAAGAAAATGCAGAACGTCTATGTCTTGAATATGAACAGTTTCTTGTTTATTATTGGTTTCTTCCCACCAATTCTTACTGATTAAAACATGTTTAATTCCCCGAACACTTTGTAAATTTAACAATAAATCTTTCAGTTCTTCCAATTCTTTTTTGTTGGTGTGTTTTTGTCCTATCGCCGTATCGCAATCGCAATGATTATGTGTAATCCTATAGTTGTTGCCGCAACTCGCAACACATTCATTTACAGATGTGATATTACCAAAACTGAAATGGAATCCGGTATTTTTTATTGTTTTTTTATAATCATCGGCATTTATTCCATCGTTTACGGCTCCATAAAGAAAATAGCACATAAAATCACCTCTTAGTTATTAAGATAACTCCTATATCATCTGATCTTTATACTGATTTTGATTTACTGTAATAAACAACTCCGGAATATTTTCCGTCTTTGTTTAATCTTCGGTTTGCAATGAAACCGTCCTTTTGGAATCCCGCCTTTTCCATGACTCTGAACGATTGCACATTCAGTTCGTTGCAGGAGCACTCAACCAGGTAATAACCGCGGTTATTCAACAAATGGTCTGCAACTGCTTTCAATGCTTCGGCAGCATAACCATTGCCCCAATAGTTATACCTTACTGTATATCCGACATTACAATAATTATGTTTCTTAACGACAGTATTCACATCTATATTGCCGACAACCTCGCCGGTGGATTTCAATTCCATAACCCACTTCTCGTATTTGTTTTCGTCTGCTTCGCTTATCCATTTTCTGATACATTCCAACTCTTCATCTCTTGTCAAAGCAGGATATTTAATGTATTTTGCTAATCTTTCATCCGTTATGATTTCATAAACAGCATCTATATCGCTTTCTTTGTATCGTCTTAAAATAAGTCTGTCTGTTTCTATTCTCGGGCTTAACATTTTAATTATACTCCAAATCGAATTTATTGTCGGAATTTTTGATATATTATACCACCAACAAAGAGAAAGCACAATAGTAAAAATATTTATTGATGTTCTTTTGTGTAGTTCAGCCGGCAAATAATCAAGGCGAAGCCTTGTATATCATCAATTCCGCAGGAATTGCATATCATCAACCTCGCAAGAGGTTGTATATCATCAAAACGAAGTTTTGCATATCATCAAGCCGACAGTTTTTTGATACACACCTGAAGGTGTGATGAGATACAAAGGCGGCGAGCCGCCTTTGATGATATACAGCCTACGGCTGATGATATACCAAGCCTGTCGGCTTGGATAAAAAAATCCGACAAGTCGAAACTTGTCGGATTTTTTGGCAGGGGTAGTAGGAATCGAAAACGATGCCCATTGTTATGAGCGATTTTTGGTGTGAAAAATCATCATGTTTTGCATCAAATGTTCTGATTTTGCAACTGAATAACACTGTATAAAACAACAAGGAAATGAGCTTATTAGAAAAGTATTAGAAAAGCATTAGAAAAGAAATATACGGCAGGTGAATAATTCTCACTTTTCTGATGATAAGCAGATTCATTGTGGAACAAGAATCGTTATTGTTACAAATATAACTTTTTTTATGTATTAAAACATACTGTTGTTGTGAATTAAAAAAGATTTTCAGAATATTTGTTCAGTAAGTCCGTAGTATTGACGGGATTAAAAAATTGACAAGACCAAAAGAATAGTTTATAATGTATTAAATGATGAAAGGAGGTTGCAGAATGGAAAAGAAAAATTATGAAATCCTGAGTGGCGATACAGTAGTAGCAGTCTGGCAGGATTCATCTTTGTCTGTTATAAATGAAAATTTGCTTCCTCTTTATCTGAAAAAATTTTCAAATGCGGATTCATGGCTTGAAACCCGTGCGATTGATTCGCATCGTGCAAATTCACGGTTGCTCAAGAAAGCATTGCGTTTGGCTGAAAAGGATGATATATCTACCGTTGTTCATGTCAACGGTGCAACCATTACTGATAACTATTGGATCCGTCCGGTTGGCTCTGAGCTGACATATAAAGACGTTGAATTCAACGATGATTATTTTTCCAATCTTGCCCTGAAGGGTACTTATGACAGCTTCAACAGAGCTGCCAACAGTCGTCGTTCCCGTACCCCGGAGCTTACCAATGTCGGTAGCTTTGAAAAGTGCTGGAAACTCCGCAACGGCAGCTGGTGGATGTACAAAAGAGCCAATCATGATGAAATGTTTTCCGAATTGTTTATCTGCGAATTGGGTTTGGCTCTTGGGATGAATATGGCAGTTTATGAACGCGGAAACGGTTGTATCCGATCCCTTGATTTTACAAATGCCGCTTCTGTCAATTTTGAACCTGCTTCCGCTTTTATGGGCGATAATGAAGAGTATCCGGATGTTGTAAAAGCATTGCAAAGCCTTTGTCCGCAGGCAATCCCCGATTATGTCAGACTGATTTTTATGGATACAGTCTGTGCAAATCCCGATCGTCATACCAATAACTTCGGTCTGTTACGAAATTCGCAAACGGGTGAACTGCTCGGCTTGGCTCCCAATTACGATAACAACATGGCTCTCATTGCCCGTGGTTATCCGTCGAAACCGAAATCCGGTGATCTGCTTATCAAGCTGTTTAATGAGCTTCTTGATGAATATCCGCAATACCGTGATTACATCCCGGTGCTTACCGAAGAAACCGTCCGCAATGTGATTGCAAAAATCGGTATGCGTGTGAAAACGCAGGCGGTTATTGACCTTGTGATGAACAGATACAATCTGATCCGGAAATAAAAATTTTTTATGCATAAAAAGATACACCTCGTGCCAAAGTCCATTCGACCGGTATGAGGTGTTGTTTCTCTGTTTTTAACTGTCCTCTTGACACTTGTTATCATATATGATAACATAATGATGCAAACTATCGCAGGTGGTGATACGGATGAACGATTTGCTGACATCCAGACAGAGAATCATATCACAAATTATCTCAGCAAGACTTGAAAAAGGTTTATCGCAGGAACAGCTTGCAAAATTGATCGGTACACAGAGAAGTAATATCTGCCGTATAGAAAGCGGAATGCAGAATGTTTCATTGGATATGCTTGTAAAAATCTGTTCTGCATTGGATAAGGAAATCAGCTTGCGGCTGGATGAAAAGAGTGAGCAGATGAGCAATGTATATAATCTGAAATTATATAACGATACGCTTCTGACCTTTTCGCTTGCAGAAAAAGGTCTTGAAGGCTTATGTGCCGAAATTCATTCTGTCTGTGAAGAAATGCAGCATCTGTTGCCGCTTGATCTTGTTGTTACAAATGAGGGAATCATCAGATGGTTGCAGAAAAGAGTGATTCCGAAAAACAGAGCCTTTGTGGATGAAATTCTGAAAACCTTAGGATTGAGTATCAATAACACAAAAGGTATTATTGATGTTTGCAAGGGCTTGTCGCTGAATGACAGCTATTGGATTGTTCCGCAGGAGTTTGAAGGTCGTTTTGAAGATTTTAATCTTTATGACAACCGTTTTTCCGAGGTGTTATCACTTGTTGCTTACACCGGTGCCAATGCTTCCAATCGTGCATTCACCACATCGCCGGAGCTTACCACGCAGGGGATGCTGCGTAAAGCATGGAGGTATATTGAAGATGACGGCATTTATCTGTACAAGGGTGGTACAGAGGGTGCAGCCAACGCCGGAAAAGAGCCATACAGTGAGTTTTATGCCTGCCAGATTGCAAAAGCAATGGGGCTGAATGCCGTAGAGTATGATCTTGAAAACTGGAAAGGAATTCTTGCTTCAAAGTGCAGGCTGTTTACCGATATTGATACCGCATTCATCCCGATCGGACGGCTTGTGAAAAACGGCGGTATCAAGGCTTGTCTGGATTATTACCAATCAATCAGTGAATCTGCATACGAAGAACTTTGCAGTATGCTTGTGTTTGATGCTGTTATTTATAACGAAGACAGACATTTCGGTAATTTCGGTGTGCTGCGTGACAATCATACAGGGCAGATCATCGGACCTGCTCCCATTTTTGACAACGGTTTTTCACTTTTCAATATGGCAATGCCTGATGATTTTGATAATCTGAACGAATATGCAAAGACCCGATCCACGCCCTACGGTGTTTCCTTTGAAAGCATCTGCAGGGAAGTGCTCGGCAAAAAGCAGGCCGCACAGCTGCGGAAGCTCTTGGGCTTTAAGTTCCGCCGTCATCTGTCGCTCAATCTGCCGGAAGACCGCCTGCAGGCAATTGAAAATCACATTGAAGCCAGAGTAAGAGAGCTCCTGTCCTTGCCAAGAACAAGAACCGGGAAGTAATGCTTTCTGAATCATGTCTGTTTCACCTTAGGCAACTTCATATCATAAAATTAACAAAAGCTTGCGAATTGCTTGCATATTGCAATCAAATGTGGTATACTATTACCGAAAGGAAGTGTTATTATGGCAAGAACATCTAACGTTTTCGCTCGTGTGGAACCCAATATCAAACAGGAAGCCGAAGAAATTCTTGAGCAGCTTGGTATTCCTATGTCTAATGCTGTGGGCATGTTTTTAAGGCAGGTTGTTATGCAAAGAGGAATTCCCTTTGAAATGAAGTTACCGCAAAATGTACCGCTTGCATATGGCAATCTTACTGATGAACAGTTTGCACAAGAAGTTGAAAAAGGATTGGCGGATGTTAAAAACGGAAATCTCATATCGGCTGATGATGCCGAAAATTATATGCGTCAGAAATATGGAATATGATCTGGAAAATTGAATACACCAAAAAAGCTCTGTCAGATATTGATGCAATACATGATTACATTGCAAATGTTCTTTCAGAACCCGGCATAGCTGAATCTTTGGTTTTGCTTATAATGAAATCTGTAAGAAGTCTTGAACAGATGCCGAACAGACATCATTTAGCTGAACAGGATGCTCTCAGCAAACAAGGAATAAGGATTATGCCTGTAAAAAATCATTTGGTTATTTATCAGCCTTGCGAAGAGAAAAAAACGGTGCATATACTCAGAATTATCTATGGTGGCCGGAATATATCAAAGCAACTGATTGAAAGTGAATAACAAAATTTAAAAATGGGTGTCAATGTCTTCACTTCATCATCGGAGTTTTTCCACACAGGCTATGTAATGTAATAATATATGGCGATATATTGTCGATGACGGTATTTATCAGTAAATAAAAGTCAAAACAGCGGTTGCAAGAAAATAACTTGCTTCCGCCGTTTTTTTGTTACAGATTCAAATTCGTCAATGCACCGTTGTTGATGGCAAACAGCAGATTGCAGACGGTGTTTTCGTCACATTCATAATCCGAACGGATCCATTGAATCAGAATGCCCGTGCTGCCGTTGAGAATATAGGAATAAACATATTGCTCAATTTTTGCAGGCAGGCTCACATCCAGATTTTCAATGAACTGCACAATGGTCTGCTGCATGAACCGTGTGCGGAACTGCGGATCTGCCGAGTCAATCAGCAGGCAACGGAACGTGTTGTCATTGTCCTTGATGTATTTGAGAAACGATAATATATACTTTCTTGCACCGATGTCATTTTCTGCACCGATTTTTTCAAGATGCTCCTTGGTGGAGGCGAGAATTTCATCCTCCATTTCCTTGAGCAGATCTTTGGGTTCATTGTAGTGTGCATAAAATGTGGAACGGTTGAGTCCTGCCGTTTCGCAAAGCTCACGCACCGAGATTTTGCTGACCGATTCCTTGGTTTTCATCAGATCCGTCAATGCGTTTTTGAGAAGCAGCTTTGAAAGCCTTGTGCGTTGGTTGTCTTTAGTGTTCATTTTATTATTCCGTCACTTTCCGCCATATTGTCGGTTTTACAGCCAACAATATACAAACTGATGATTGTTGAAACAACACAGTGTTGGTATAATGATAATATAAACGGTCACAAAAGTCAAGCAAAGGAGCATTTATTATGAACAACAAATTACAATCACCTCTGTTGCAGAGCCGTGTAAAAAACGAGGATGTCAATGCAAAAGAAAAATGGCTCGGCTATCTGCTCGGGCCTGCGGGTGCATTGCTGCTCAATGCCGTGCTTGCAACGTATCTGAATGTGTACTACACGGACGTTCTCAACCTTACATCCGTCTGGGGCGGTGTGTTCCTTGCCGTTTTTCCCGTTGTTTCCAAGGTAATTGATGCCGTTACCAATGTTGTAATGGGTTATATCATCGACCGCACGAAAACCACGCAGGGAAAGGCAAGACCGTGGCTACTGCTGTCGGCACCGCTTCTGATGATTACGGGTATTCTGCTGTTTACGGTGCCCGAAAGCAATCAGACCGTGCAGGTTGTATGGGTTATGCTGTCGTATAATCTGTTTTATTCCTTTGCCTACACCATTTTCAATATGAGCCATAATCTCATGGTGCCGCTTTCAACAAGAAACACCGAGCAGAGAGGCTCACTTTCCGTGTTTAATCAGATTGCAACCATCATGATGAGCGGTATTCTCGTGGCTCTCATTTTCCCGATGGTCATTATGCCGATGCTCGGTGTGGATAAGTCCAAGTGGATCATCACCATGAGTGTGCTGTCAATCATTGCACTGCCTTTGACACTGCTTGAATACTACTTCACCAAAGAGCGTGTAACACTTGAAGACATTGACAAGCCGACCGAAAAAGTGCCCTATAAAAAACTGCTCACCGCTATTTTTACCGATAAATTTATGGTGCTGATTCTTGTTTATTTCCTCATTTACACCGTCGGCTCACAGTTCAAGAATCTCGGCCTTGTTTATTACTGCAACTATGTGCTCGGTACATACAATGACGGCATGACGCAGACTCTGATTTCCGTCATCGGCGGTGTGCCGCTCGGTATCGGCATTTTTGCTGTCTGGCCGCTTGCCAAGAAATTCGGCAAACGCAATCTCACCATGGCAGGCTTTGTGCTGTATGCTGTGGGCAGTGCAATCTGCTGGATGGCTCCTGCCAATATGGTTGTGGTGCTCATCGGTCAGTTCATCAAAAACATCGGCGGTCTGCCTTGCTGCTATGTGTTTATGGCACTGTTTGCCGATATCCTTGACCACATTGAATGGAAGCACAATTTCCGTGTGGACGGCGTTGCCATGTCCGTTTACAACATCATTGCCGTGTCTTCTGTCGGCATCGTCACGGGTGCGTTCAATATGCTGCTTGCAAAGGCAGGCTATGTGGCACCCTCTTTAATTGACGGTGTCACCGTTGCAGCCGAACAGTGTGAAAGTGTGAAAAATGTCATCACCTTCTCCTTTGTCGGACTTGAAACATTTACAGCGATCGCTCTTGTTGTGATTCTTGCTTTCATCGGTGTTGAAAAGGTGATTGCAAAGGAGCAGGCGGAAATCAAGGCAAGAAAAGAAGAAACAGCGGAGAAATAAAATGAAAGCTGTAAACATAAAAACCGAATATCTGAAAAATCCGCTCGGCATTGATATTGACAATCCCCGTGTCATGTGGAATTGCGAGGGCGGCATCACGCAGACAGCTTACAGAATCTTTACCGATGATTGGGACAGCGGAAAGGTTGCATCAGGTTCCATGCAATGCCGCGTCCCCGTGCAGTTTTCTGACGGCAAAAGAGTTTCATTCCGCATACAACTGTGGGATGAAAATGATGTCGCAGGGGATGAAAGCGAAGAGAATTTCTTTGAATATGGCATCAAAAACTGGTCAGCACAGTGGATTACGGGCAATTACGAGCCGGATCGCAGCATTGCCGATAAAAAGAAAAAAATCGGCAAATCCTTTTTCTTGCAGGGTGTGGATTTTCTCATCAATATGAACAAGCCCGAAAGCCTTGCACGATACCCCGTGGATTGTTTCCGAAAGTCCTTTTCGTTGGCAAAAGAAATCAAAAAAGCAAGGCTTTATATCACTGCCTGCGGTGTGTATGAAGCAAAAATCAATGACAAACGGGTCGGCGGCTTTTATCTTGCACCCGGTATTACCGATTACAGCAAACGGGTGCAGTATCAGACCTATGATGTAACAGAGCTTTTGTCCGGCGGTGACAATACAATCACCGTGCAGCTTGCCGACGGCTGGTACAGAGGCTCGGTCGGTGCATGGGGACTGAAACAGGAATACGGCTTTGAAACCAAACTGCTTGCCCAACTCGAACTTGAATATGCCGACGGCACAACGCAAACGGTTGTCACCGATCGCCATTGGAAATGGAGCAATGACGGTCCTATCCGCTTTGCCGACAACAAGGACGGAGAAACTGTGGATGCAAACGAGCAACCGTCTTATTCGCATTGGGCAAAGCAAACAAGCCACACGGTTATTCCAACCGCTTCAAACAATGTCTTTGTGACCGAAAAAGAGCACTTCAAACCGACCTTGCTTATCACTCCGAGCGGTAAGACCGTTCTGGATATGGGGCAGAATTTTGCAGGCATCATTGCATTTAAGCTGCAAGCAAAAAAAGGACAAAAAGTATTTCTTCGTTTCGGTGAAATGCTTGACAAGGACGGTGAATTCACGCAGAAAAACATTCAGCTTTCCACCAAAAGAATCACAACGCCTTTACAACAGATTGAATATATTTGCAAGGAAGGCGAGAATCAGTATAAAACCACCTTTGCCGTTTTCGGCTACCGCTATGTGCTCGTTGAAACCGATGTTGCTTTCAAAGCCGAAAACTTTACGGGCATTGCCGTTTATTCCGATATGGAGCAGACCGGCTTTTTTGACAGTTCCAACGAACTGCTCAACCGTTTTGTGGATGCAACGGTGTGGTCAACCAAAAGCAACAGTGCGGATCTGCCTACCGATTGCCCGACCCGTGAGCGACACGGCTGGACCGGGGATGCACAGATTTTCTTCCCGAGTGCTTCGTATCTTTTTGATTATGCCCCCTTTGCCAAGAAGTATCTGACCGATGTTTACGATTGGCAGACAGAGGACGGCAAATTGCCGCAGATCGCACCGCAGGGCGGCACCGACTTTTTTATGGTCAGCATGAACGGCAGTGTCGGTTGGGCGGATGCAGGCATTCTCATTCCGTATTATTTCAGCAAAAAATACAACGACACCGCCATTCTGTCCGACTACTATGACAGAATGAAAAAGTATGCCGATTTCATGATCGGCAGAATCGGCAAAAATGCCCTGCTTTCCAAGCCGCACAAGGTCAAGGGTGCAGACCGTAAGTTTGTTGTCAATAAAGGGCAGGCTTACGGCGAATGGGCAGAGCCTGCCGATGTGTATCCGAACAAGTGGACAAATGTCATTCTGCCCGAACCCGAGGTTGCAACGGCTTATACGAGCCATGTGTTGGGGCTGATGTCCGAAATTGCAGAAACACTCGGCAACAAAGCGGATGCCGCAAAATATGCCGCCGTCAGCGAGCGTTGCAAAAAGGCATATCAGGCTTTGGTTGAAACCGAAGACTTTTCGCTTGATACCGACCGACAGGCTTGTCTTGTCCGTCCGTTGGCGTTCGGATTGTTGAGCGAAACGCAGACCGAGTATGCAAAATACAGACTTCTGCAAGCCCTTGAAAACTACGGTTACAGGCTCGGAACGGGCTTCCTTTCCACACCACTGATTCTCGGTGTGCTTGAACAATTTGATCTTGAATCTGCCTATAAACTGCTTGAAAATGAGCAGATGCCCGGTTGGCTTTATATGACCAAAATGGGTGCTACCACCATTTGGGAATCGTGGGAGGGTACCGAAGCACAGGGCGGCATCGCATCGCTGAATCACTATTCAAAGGGTGCTGTCTGTGAATGGCTGTTCTCAACCATGTGCGGAATCAATGTCAGCGGTGAAAATCATTTCACCATTAACCCGAAGCCCGGCGGCAGTTTCACCTTTGCCGAAGCCACCTACAACAGCATTTTCGGCACCATAAAAAGCGGCTGGAAAAAAGAAAATGACCGCTATGTGTTTGCAATCACAATTCCTGCCAACTGCACTGCCGATGTCACCTTACCGGACGGCACTACCCAAAAACTGCCTGCAGGAGAACACACCATCACAATATAAAAATCACACCTCACACTTTCGTCACTGTGCGACAGGTGTGAGGTGCTGTTGTTTGTAATTGTATTCTTTACAGCATGAAATAAAAATAGTTGTTTTACTCGGTATAATTATATAAAAACAGATTCAGTTGCTCTTCAGTTCCGTCATACAAAAGATCGAACAGAGCATTTTGTAATTGTGTTTTTGACAGTTTTTTTATGCACTTACGGAGCATATCTTCAAATTTATCATAGTCTTCCTCTTCGTCAATATAGTCTTCATCGGGTTCATCGTCATAATAATCATCAAAGAAACTGTCATAATGATATCTTTTTGATGCAGACTTGTATTCCTTGTATTCTGATTTATATTTTTGTGCTTCACCGGGGAATACGCAAAAGAAAACCGCTACCATATGTTTGCAGATTTTTCTTCCGTTTGCAAACGGACAATTGCAGCTTGAAGACATCGTTTTTTCAAGGTTGATACGAACTTTATACGGTTCTTCCGCAGAACCCTGCACCGTGCCTTCGTATTCAATATTGCTGATTTCTTTGCATGATAAAACTTTATTCTTGATATAATAGTCATATCCCCGACTTCTGGATTTTTAACTTGCTTTTGTCAGTATGCTCATTTTAATCCCTCAATCTGCAAAAATCTGAATAATAGTTTTCCTGAATCTGATTATACACTTATATTATTCGAAAAGCAATGCTTAAGTAAAAAAGATTGACAAACAATATAACATAGTCTATAATAAATCATAGAAACAATGTTATATTGAGGTTTATTATGAACACACTGATAAAGCAAATACGATCTCATCTGAATTTAAGTCAGACAGAGTTTGCAGAGCAATTGCATGTTACCTTTCAGACGGTCAATCGTTGGGAAAACGGAAAGGTTGTACCGAACAGACTTGCACAATCCAAAATATATGATTTCTGCAGAGAACGGGCAGTGCCGGTTTATGATTTTGTTATCAACAAAATTGCCCAAGCAGCAGATGCTGTCTGTCTTGAAGATGGCAGAATTCTGCTCTATCATGGTTCAAAATCGGGTATTGAGGGGTCAATCGCTCCGCTCAGTCGCAAGCAATGCGATTTCGGCGGCGGCTTTTATATGGGTACCGAACCCATGCAGGCTCTTACGCTCATTTGTGATTATGAAAAATCAAAATTTTATATCATTTCCATATGTGCGGATGAATTGGAGCATCTGGAAGTGTCTGCGGATATTGAATGGGCAATGCTTGTCGCATTCAACAGAGGCAGAATGGAAAAAATAAAAGACACACCGTTCTATAACAAGTACCGTGATCTGACTACAGAAAAGGATTTAATTATCGGCAGCATTGCAAATGACAGAATGTTTTATGTGATTGATAACTTCTTTATTGGCAACATTACCGATACTGCACTTGTAAACAGCCTGTCTGCCTTGCAGCTCGGCAAACAGTATGTGGCAGTTTCTCAAAAGGGATGTGACAATGTCTGTATTGAACGCGAAATTCCGCTTTCCTATCTTGAGCGACTTTTTATAAAAGATATTGCAGATGCAAACAGAGCAAAGGGAAGTTCTCTTGCAAGTGAGATTTGCAAAAACTACCGCCGCGAAGGAAAGTTTTTTGATGAAATTCTTGATGAAGTGCTGAACGGAGAGAAATAAAATGAACGAACTGCAATTGAAACAGTGCGATGTTCAGGGGCGACTTTTTGAGCTTTCCGCCGAAAGCCAACTGAACAGTGCCGCTTTTGTGAAAGCATTCATGTCTTCGCATGTTGCCAAAGGTCTTGATTCAAAGTTCAATCATATGCAATGGGCAGGAGAGGAATATCTGTTGGACGAACTGACCGATTCTGTCGGCATTGAAAATCTCACAAAGAATGCAGAGATTCTTTCAAAGGATGTTCTTTACTGGATGGGCTATATTTACCGGTTCTGGCATTTTTACACCGGTGAAGACAGTGCCAAAATATATAAGCAAGCCCCGTTCGCAACCATGAAACGGAATTATATGATGTTCCACACCATGGCCCCCGAACTTGCTGTTGATGATTTAAAAGAGATTTATAATCAAAGTTAAAAAATGTTGAAAATATAACACTGGAAAAAATAAAAGAAATATTGCAATTAAAACAATGAGAGAGGATCTTATATGGATTCTGAAAAAGAAAGTATGATAAATTCACATATTCAAATGCCGAAATTACTATTAAAGCGTTTCCATAATAAACACAATCATTTTTACTATTATGACATAGAGAAACAATTTATTGGCGAAAAAGGTACTGCTAAATCTATTAATACAGAATATGGTTATTATTCTATTGACATGGAGCATTATTTAAGAGATAATATAGAAGCACCTTTTGGAGAGGTGATTTCTTTTCTTGAAAAAGATTCTTTTAAAAGTGAAACATTATGCGTGCCTTCTGATTTTCAAATAACCATAAAAAATTTTTTATATGCCTTAATTGCTCGTGGGCCAAAGTTTGAAAATCAAATGAATGAAGCAGAAGAATTGTTGCAATATCTTACACCGCAAGAGCAACATGATGTTGTGGCATATAAAGGAATAAATATAGCAAAAAAATACGATCTGTTGAGCGATTTTATCGTAACATTTATGATAAATGAAACCGATATACCTTTTGTGTTATCAATGGATGGACTCTATGGATATTCATTTAATAATTATTTGGTTATAAACTTACCAATATCGCCAAAGTCAACAGTTAGTCTGTTTCACAAAAGTTATTCAAATCGAATTGAACAAAAAGACGGTTCATTATCAATGTTTCAAATCAATAAAGAAGAGGATATTATGATAATGAATCAAAGTTCTTTTTTAGCTCAAATTAGACGCAATTGGGGGTATGTTGTCTGTCCTGAGAAAAAGGAATTGGAAAGATTAAAAAGAATGTATGAGTAAGTTTTATATAGTCCTTTATTAGTGCTCTGCTTATATTTATATCCAACTCAACACTGTCAATTATTAAAAAATTCAATAATGGATTTGAACTCAAATGTGAAATGAAAGGATTGTATTTGATGATGATTTGTATAGTTTTGATAGGTGTTCCTGGGGATTTATCCGCCGTCTTACGTGGGTGCTGTTGAGGTAGCTGATGGGCATATTTATAGGTAGAGTGCATGAATATGAAGGGATGTAGACGTGAGGTTCGAATCCTCAGGCATCCACCAAAGTCACCTGATTGTTTGGGTGACTTTTTTTAATTGAATGATATAGATATATTAAAACAATCGTAGATTTTGAACAAGAATTTTGTTATACGTTATTTTTTTAAAGGTAAAGAGGTAAATGTGTGTTTAATATGAAAAAATGATTTAGAAAACAATCGAGTACTAAGAATTGGACAAACGATGTGTTAAAATAAGGATAACATTAACATTAAAGCAATATTAAAAAATATCTTGAGAAAGGATTTTGTTCATGCCTGACCTTGATGATTTTTATGCATTCAAAATGACCTCCGGCAGTTCATCCGGAGGCGGAAGTGCAGACGGTGCCACAGTTGTTATTGTGATTGCAATCATAATAGTATTTTTGTTGTTGCTTGGACGCTAAAAAAGTATACATTGTTAAAAATGCGAATATTTTGTCCTTTTTTTGTTGTATTTGTTGTCGCATTTTGTTATAATAAAATAAATATATTATAATAGGCTAATTATTTCTTCTTTTACTGTTTGTGTTTTTCAGGAGGCTGAAGATGAGTAATTTAAAAGAAAACAAACCTACTGCAGACATTTTGATGATATCAATGCGTGCAATGGGATATTCTTTTGAGAGTGCAGTTGCTGATATCATTGATAACAGCATCAGTGCATCTGACCCGTGCTGTTGATGAGGCGATGGATATAGCTGTAAAAGCACAAAAATTTCGTGGGCGAGTAGACAAAAATGACGAAAAAATAGATTACATATGGCTTCCGATAAAAACACGTGATGAGCAACATAGCTACATTATCAATCGCGAAGCGAAAATTTTTGAATTAATTCGTGAGAAAATTGATGATGAAACATGGGCACGAATTGATATGGTTCTTGAAGAAATTGAAAATGCCTTACCTTATCAGCAGATATATATTGATAAATCGCAAAACAAGATTGATGATACCGTTGATGATGAGCGTATTGCAGAGATTGAAGCAAAAGCATGTATGTTGATTTCAATGGCGATGGTCATGGGAAATAATTCAAGAGTTGAAATTATCAGAAATTTATTCAATTCCGAGCCCTTTAATAATTATCCCCAGCTAAAAGAAAAGCTTTTGGAGGAATAATGATGAGTATAAATCTTGATAAAATCAGTAAACTTACAGGTTTTGTTGACAAACTTATTCAAATTAAAGAAATTGAAACCATTCTTGATGAATCCTTGATTACAGAAATGATAGAACAAGCTATCATTATAAGTGGTGCTGCATATTCAGATGAAGAAAAAGAAGCAGCAAGACGAGATATTTCATGGAAATATCAGATTTTTGCAAATCCTGGCCAAAGTATTCTTGAAGATTATGAGCAGGATAATTGGTATGATGATCGTAAAACCAGCATTGAATCAAAATTCTGGACACGCTACAAAGATTATCTTATTGATACCAAACATTTTAGCCCGAATGTTGTCAGCACGTTGGGGGAAGACACTCTTGATCAAAAATTGATGAATTATATTCTTGACCCAACAGCTGATTATCCATATCCGGTATTGAGAAGGGGACTCATTATCGGCGATGTTCAATCCGGAAAAACTTCAACGTATATTGGATTTATCTGCAAAGCAGCTGATGCCGGATATAAAGTATTCATTCTGCTTACAGGAACTATTGAATCTTTGCGAAAGCAGACTCAGGAACGTGTTGAAGAAGGCTTTATCGGAATTGATATGTCTGCAAACAAAACAGGAGGAAAACGAGTTGGTGTTGGTCTTGATAATAAGCCAATTCATCCATGGATTACAAGAACAACAGTGTTGGTATGGTGGCAACCATGCAGCCCTGCGAGCAGACTTATCTGTTCGCTAATACCAACATAAATGAAGATAAGACAAACCGTCCTCATATGAGGACAATGAGAAACGAATCAGAATTCATATTATTCCGTATTTTGAACCGTTAAAACTTACCCTGAGTGACTTGACAACGGATCATGTGAACCAATTTCTGATCTATCTGAAGACGTCCGGTAATAAACAAACAGGCGGTGGTCTTGCAGAGAAAACAGTTTCCAATACACGTTCAGTATTGTCAGCTGTCCTGAATGATGCGGTAAATGATGGATTTATACCTGTTAATCCCGTTGAGAAATCTAAAATGCCGGTTTTTGAAGATGCA
The DNA here is from genome assembly GCA_015066385.1 of Oscillospiraceae bacterium. Taxonomy (GTDB): domain Bacteria; phylum Bacillota; class Clostridia; order Oscillospirales; family Acutalibacteraceae; genus RUG806. The sequence goes on along the minus strand of SVOJ01000025.1, from coordinate 598 downwards.
ATTAAAGAAGATATGAAAGTATATGGTGCAGAAGAAGCCAATCGTCTGCTTTTGTATGCTAAAGAACAGGGAAGCCATGCATATCCGTTTCTGATGCTGATTTTTCATACAGGCATGAGAAAAGGCGAGGCACACGCTTTATTGTGGTCTGATATAGACCTGAAAAACAAGGTCATTTGCATAAACAAAAGCAGAAGCGGCACAAATGCCAAAGTTGCAAAAAAAACAACAACTCCAAAAACAAAAAAAGCAGTTAGGCGAATACCGATTTCAGAACCGTTGTTGGAAGCTCTGCAAGAAGAAAAAGACCGACAAGACAGAATTAAAAAAATGATGGGATCAAGTTACGAGGGTGGTGATTATGTTGTTTTGAATACAGAGATGAAGCCCTATTCAAATCTTGGTGCCATCAACCGAGTTGTTAACAGATTGATAGAGGGTGCAGGACTGGAACATTCAACCATTCATCAATTCCGGCACCCGTATGTCAAGCACACGACAAAAATTTTTAGCTTGCGCTTGAAGTTTTTTCAAGCGCAGCCGGTTCCTGACGCTCTGCGAAAAACTCGCGGAGCTTTTCTGCATCTTTGGAAAGGAA
>SVOJ01000024.1 GCA_015066385.1 Oscillospiraceae bacterium | reverse complement strand
TCATGGTAAACCTCCTGTTCTCTATGATGGTATTCATGTCCAGTGGTGTCTTTTATCTTGTTCTTTCATTATACACCATCTGTCCAAAAAATACCCCCTCTGTGTCCAATTTTAGTTTACCATTGCACTCCTTCTTAATTCTGTTACCAATATATCACATTTTCCGCCGAAAGAAAACAGCAGAATGTGCAAAAAAGGGGAGGATATTTTTACAAAAAATGCAAAAATCACCGAAGAAATTTCCCCGGTGTTTTTTATAAAAAAGATTGACAACTGAATTAAAATTGCATATAATGAAGTCGTAAAGGCAACCGTTAAGCGGTTGGCGTTATGGTTATTTATTTGTTAAAACAACCGTCACTTTGCCGAGTGGCGGTTGTTGCTTTTCGCTTTAAACTTTATATGTATGGTAAAAGTGAAGTTACCAATATGAAAAGTTAAAGTTACAGGCATCTGATTACCTCCTTTCGGAGGAAATCGCCAACCGCCGTCAAGACACCTTTACGACCGATTGGAGTATACAATACATCTTTTTCATTGTCAATACAACAGCAATAAATATGCCACAACTTTGCAACATTTCTTCCTTAAAAACAACACATCCGCACTTGTTTGACTCTTGCAAAACAAAACATTTTCTGCTATACTGTTTATGATTGATTTATTCCCCTTAAAATTTTTTCGGAGGATATTGTATGACCATTTTTTCCAAATTAGGTGTCATCGGCGGCAAAATGATACACAAAGGCATGCATCATTACACCTCTTGCGCCATGAAAACGCAGGAAGAAACCCTTTTGAACATTATGAAACGCAACAAGGACTGCGAGTTGGGCAAGAAGTACGGCTTTGCAGACATCAAAAATTTGCGTGATTTCCAGGATAAAGTTCCGCTTTCCACCTTTGAAGACTATGCACCGCTGATCGACAGCATGATCGACGAAGGCAAGGAAAACCTCATCACAAGCGACAAAATCAAGCGTTACTGCTCGTCGTCGGGCTCGGTCGGCAAGCCGAAACTGCAGCCCAAAACAGGAAAAGACATTCTGAATATGTACCTGATGGGCTTTGTGGGCACCCCCGGCTGTGCGGCTCTGCATTTTGAAAAGCAGGGCATTAAAAAACTGCCGCCGCAGATGGGCCCCCTGCTCATTTCCCTCAACGGCCATCCGCTGAAAAACGGCATGCCCTGTAACGGTGCAGGTCAGGTTCCGTTTTTGCTGCTCAAACCGTTTTTGCATCACTTCACAACCACGCCTGACGACATTCTGTTCCCCGAAGATGAAGAAGGAACGGATATGTCCTACTTCCAGCTTCGTTTCTGCCTTGTCAACAAAAAGGTGACATACCTCGGGTCGATGGTTATTACATTGCTGTCGAATATGTTTGAATATCTCGAAGAAAACTGGGAAATGCTGTGCGATGACATCGAAACGGGTGTTATAAATCCGTCCATCCGATGCCCGCAGTCGCTTCGCGACAAGTACGGCAAAATGAAGCCCAACCCCGAACGCGCCGCCGAACTTCGTGCGATCTTCAGAGAAGGCTTTGACAAGCCCGTTGCACAGCGCATCTGGCCGGAACTTCTGTGGGGTTACGGCATGATCTCGTCCACCCTTGCCGTTTACATGGACAAGCTCAAAAAGTATGTCGGCAACCTGCCGATGCACAACATGGGTTATGCCGCTTCCGAAGGCTACATGGCAATTCCCGTGGAACTGGATGCTTCCGACTATGTGCTTCTGCCCAGAAGTATCATCTATGAATTCCTGCCCGTGGATGCCCCCGAAGGCACAAGACCGCTGCTTCTTGACGAAATCGAAGTGGGCAAGGATTATGAAATCATCATCACCAATTTCTCGGGACTGTACCGTTACCGCATTCTCGATATCGTGCGTGTGACGGGTGAATTCAATCAGTCCAAGAAAATCGAATTCCTGTACCGTTCCAACATGGGACTGAACCTTGCCAACGAAAAGACCACCACGCAGATGCTTGACTGGGTTGCCGAACAGTTGCAGAAGAAATATGACATCAACTTCAAGGGTCATTCCTTCTATTCCGATACAGATTCCAAGCCGCCCTGCTATGCCATGTTTGTGGAAACCGATTCCGACATTCCCACCACCCGCAAAGCGGAATTTGAAGCCGATATCGACCAATTCTTCCGTGAAAGCAACGGCAAGTACGACAAGTACAGACATTGGGGCATGATCGGAGACCCGGTTGTGTACCAACTCGAAAAGGGTGCTTATGATGCCTACAAGGCTTCACTTGTGGCACAGGGCAGAGTCCTCAACCAGATCAAACCCGTCATCGTTATCAACACCCCCGAACGCAAGGAATTCTTCTTTGGAAAAGTAAAGAAATAAAAAATAAAAAATCGGTTTGCCATTGACAAACCGATTTTTTTTGCATATAATAAAGCCATAGAGGCAACCGTATAAAGCGGTTGGCGTAACAGTTTTTTTATTTATTTAAACAACCGTCACTGGCCAGAGTGGCGGTTGTTGCTTTTTACCTTGATTCTTATTGTAACGGTTATGTTACGAATATGAAATGTAATGGTAATGGGCATGCAGATCACCTCCTTTCGGAGGAAATCGCCAACCGCCTTCCGGCTCCTCTATGACCAAAACAATTATACAGCTTGTGTGTATTTTTGTCAACATTCCTGCTCCGTAATTTTTATTGACAGCATCGTGTGCTTGCATTACAATAAAATCAACTGATTGACGAGGTAAATTGCATGAAAAAAGACTTTCAACTTCCGTTTTTGAAAAACCTTTCCGACGGTGCACCGCTGAACCGACAAAACAACTGCATCTCCCTGTTGCGGCTTGTTGCCGCTTTGAGTGTGTTTGCAGGGCATGCAAGTGTGCATCTGCAACTGACCCTGCCCAAGGCCGCCGTGTTGGCGCATTCACTTTTTGACGGTGTGCCGATCTTTTTTTTCATCAGCGGTTTTCTCATTTACCATTCCCTGACACAAAACAGCGACCTGAAAACCTTTGCAAGCAAACGGCTTTTGCGGCTGTATCCCGAGCTATGGTGTGCGGTGGGGTTGAGCGTTGTGTCCTTGCTGGTGCTTTACAGACAACATCTGCAGGCACTTCCCTTTGCGGCGTGGATCGCAACGCAGAGCAGTGTTCTGCAGTTCTGGACACCCGACTGTCTGCGCGGTTTCGGTTGCGGCACACCCAACGGCTCGCTTTGGACGGTGGGGGTGATGGTGCAGAGTTACATCGTCATTTTTATTCTGTTCCGTTTTCTGCATAATCGCCCGATTTGGCGTTGGGTAGGAGTAACGGCGGTGTCCGTTGCGTGCAACGCGGCAACCCCCTTGTTGGAAAAATTCCTGCCCGCCATCCTTGTCAAACTGTACGGACAGACATTTCTGCCCTATCTCTGGATTTTTCTCATCGGTGCATTTTTGAGTGCATATTTTGACAAATGGATGCCGTTGTGCAAGAAGTTCTGGTATCTGTTTTTTGCCGCGGCGGTGGTTTTCAACTTCACGGAGTTTGATTTCGGACAGTACGGTGTGCTCAAAACGTTGTTTTTTGCCCCTGCTCTTTTGGGATTTGCCTACTGCTTCCCGAACCTCAACATAAAGCACGACATCACCTACGGATTGTATTTGTATCACATGGTGGTGCTTAATGTGTTCACCCACCTCGGCTACACAGGCAGTTTCGCGGTTTTCTTTATTGCCTTGGCAATCACGGCGGTGTTGTCTGCTATCAGTTACATTGCCGTTGGACGAATTTACAGGAATAAGAAGAAAAAGGAGATTCAACATGCAAATCAGCACCATTGACACCAATTTTGCCGTGCAGGAGCATTTTACGGAAGACGGCATTTCCTTTTTTGATGTCCGTCAGGCTCCGTTCAACGTGCACGGTGTGTTTTTTGAAAACGGAAAATTCCGCCGCATGCCCGAATCCGTTGCAAAAACGGTCAGCGAAGGCGTATATTACCTGCACACCAATACAGCAGGCGGCAGAATCCGCTTTTCAACCGACAGCGATATCATCTGCATCCGCGTGAAGACCGCCAACGAAGGCAAAATGCCGCATTTTCCGTTCACGGGAAGCATCGGCTTTGACTTGCACACGGGTGCACGCTATGTGGGCACATTCATTCCGCCCTTTGATGTGAACGGCGGATTTGAAAGCCGCCTTGTGATTCCCGAAGACCTGCGTGACGGCACATTACGTACATACACCCTGCACATGCCGCTGTATGCGGATGTCTGTCAGGTGCTTGTGGGTATTTCCGAAGATGCAGATTTACAATACGCACCCGCCTACACCTACCCCGTTCCCGTGGTGTATTACGGCTCATCCATCACACAGGGCGGCTGTGCTTCACGGCCGGGCAATGCATACGAAAACATTGCGTCTTACATCCTCGACTGCGACCACATCAACCTCGGCTTTTCGGGCAATGCAAAAGGGGAAGACACGATGATTGACTACCTCGCGGGGCTTGATATGAGTGTGTTTGTGTGCGATTATGACCACAATGCCCCCACCGCGGACCATTTGCAGAACACGCATGAAAAGTTGTTCAAAGCAGTGCGTGCAAAGCACCCCACGCTGCCCGTGGTGTTCATGACCCGACCTCAGCCGTATTTGAGCGAAGATGAAAAAAGCCGCCTGCAAATTGTGCAGACGACGTATGAAAATGCCCTTGCCAACGGAGACAGGAATGTGTATTTTATTCCCGGACCGCAACTGCTCAATGCTGCAGTGCGCAACACTGCCCTTGTGGACAACTGCCACCCCAACGACAGCGGATTTGTGAGTATGGCAAACGCAGTGGCAGAGGTTTTGCGGGGAATTCTGTGATTTAGGGTGACGGGGGGGGTAATCCGAACCCTATGTTAATGTTTTCTTATAAATCTCTGTGAACCGTGCGGTGTCGATATTCACAAGCCAATGTGCATCGGTTCCCATGGTAAAGACACTGCCGACCTCTTTGCCGATATTGAAAAGCCGTTTTGCGAACACGGGATCCCCCTCCACGATTTTCGGCGGAAGTTCCCACATGACGGCATATTCCTTTGCAAGGCACAGGATATCCCCCAATTCGTTGTCCGTCCATGCGGCGGTCATGGGGTGGTCGGGATTGCGGATTGCATCCACCTTCACATAGGAATCCACAAACGGGTGTGCAATACAGTCGCATTTGCCCGATCGGATGAGGAATTCCATCGCCTTTTTGTTGTGCTCTTTGTAGCCGACCGCGGTGCGCTCGACGGGCTGTACCCACGAAGACACATGATAGTGATTTGCCGCATACAGATTGAATTCGGTAGTCAGGTCGGTGTGTTGCAATGTAAATTTATCGGTGTCAAAAGCAGACATCTCTGCACCGACATACACCTTCACATCCGTCTGCATGGCATCGCGTGCGGGGATGTAGGTTTTTAAAATATTGCGAACATGCTCCACATCATATTCCTGCACATGGTCGGTCACGGCAATGCGGGCAAGCCCTGCTTTTTCAGCCGTGCGAACAATATCCGCAAACACCATTTCGGGTTTTGCGCAACCCGAAAACAATGCGGTGTGGATGTGCAGATTTTCACGCATGAGTTCATCGATATCATAAATGGCTTCGTGCAGATACAAAACAAACACCTCCTGCATATTCTGTGTGCCTTTAAGGCATATGCAAAGATATTTTATCACAATGTTTTTTGCATTGCAACCGCTATTGCGCAAAAACAAGGATTGACAACCATTTGCACATTTTATATAATATTCATATAAAGCTGTACAAAAAAGGAGTTGCTTTTATGAAACGTTTTGTAAGTATCCTTTTGAGTGTTCTTCTTGTGCTTTCAATGTGCGGGCTGACCGCCACCGCATCGGAAACAGAAGTTGACACCTCCGCCGTTGAGTTTGACGGCCAAATGTATGACCTGACCAATGAATATCCGTGGGTGTTTGTGCACGGCATGGGCGGTTGGGGTCCCTACAGCGGAAAATCACATGAAGAAATGCCCTACTGGGGCGGCTGGGGCACATCCGAAGGCAACATCATTGAGATGTACAACTCCCTCGGCGTGGAAGCCTATGCGGCAACCGTCGGTCCGTTCAACAGCGCGTGGGACAGAGCCTGCGAACTCTATGCACAGCTCACAGGCACCGTGGTTGACTACGGTGCGGCTCACTCCGCAAAGCACAACCATGACCGCTACGGCTATGACTATTCCGACCGCATTCTCATGGGTGAACCCTGGGACAATGAAAGCCCCATTAACCTTGTCGGCCACAGCTTCGGTGGTCCCGCCGTTCGTCTGTTCGCATCCTTGATGGCTTACGGTGACGAAGCGGAACTTGCCGCAACGGGTGAAGACACAAGCGAACTGTTCAAGGGCGGCCACGAAATGAGCATTAACGCCGTTATTACCTTTGCAGGTGTGCACAACGGCTCGCCCATTGCAAACATGATTCATGACAGCAAACCGTTGATGATTCTCATCAGTTTTTTTGCAAACATAATCGGTGTGCTGTTCGGCAGAGAAGCCATGATGTGGGATGTGCAGCTCGGCCACTTCGGTCTGACTGCAAAAGAAAGTGAAAAACGAGCAAAACTCAGTTTGTCTGCCATCAAAAACTTTGCAACAACGGGCGACAACTGCGGTTATGACATGACCCTGCGCGGTGCGGCAGAACTGAATGAACGCATCAAACTTTCCCCCTACACCTATTATTATTCCTACACCACCATCGCAACCGAAAAAACCATTTTCAACACGCAGATTCCGATTTTGTCCACATTCGCAATGTTCTTCCCGACCTCGACCATTCTCGGCGCGCTCGCAGGCAGAACCATTGACGGCATTTACATGGACGAAAACTGGGCACTCAATGACGGTATCGTGCCGTATGCAAGTGCAATTTATCCCGCCAATAATGCCGACACGGCATTGAGTTACTCTGCCGAAAAGGCGGCAGGCAATGCAATTGAACCCGGCAGATGGTACTACATGGATCCGATGATGGGCTTTGACCACTTTGACTTCTGCGGTACGATCGACTACCCGACCAGCTTCGAAGATTTCTACTACACCCTTGTTGAAACAATCAACGGAAGATAAAACGCTCACAACATCCTGCCCTTCTCGCAAGGGCAGGTTTTTTTGCAGGATTGCGGTTAAAAAACACCTTGCACAAAAAACAGGTTGGTGCTATAATAACTAAAAAGAATAAAAGGGTGATTTGGCTATGGCTTCTTTTTTCAAAGCACTTATTTCGTTTATTCAGGTGGTTCTTTTGTCCTTCGGACTGATTCCCGTCAGCTACGAAGTGGACTACGGCGGAGACGATTACATTGCTCCCGTTGTCAATGAGGCACTGTACCTTGTTGAAGACGGACAAAGCGAATATTATATCGTCAGTGCCGACGAGCCCGATGCCTGTATTGAAACCGCTGTCAGCGACCTGCAGACTTACCTTGCAAAAATCAGCGGTGCAACACTCCCCTATGTGCGTGAGAGTGAACTGCCCGACGGTGCAAAGGCAATTTATGTGGGCGAAACCGACAAAACCGCCACCCTCGGCAAAAACCTCGATGCCGTATTTGAAGACGGCTTCTGGCTGACGAGTGACGGTGAAAACTTCTTCATTGTCGGCGAAGACAGCCGCGGAACACTCTACGGTGTTTACACCTTCCTTGAAGAATACCTCGGTGTGCGTTGGTTCACCCCCAAACTCGAAGTTGTGCCCGAAAACGATGATGTGGTTATTGACAAAGCCCTTGACCGCCTTGTTGAACCCTCCTTTGCCGTACGCAGAAATGCCTGCGAATACTCATCCGATGCTTACCGTGCAAAGATGAAAACCAATGTCAGCTTCTACTATGAAGCCGAAGAATTCGGCGGAGCGATGACCTTTGTGCTGTGGGATGTTACCCTCGACCGCCTTGTGCCCGATGCTCTGTTTGCCCAACATCCCGAATATTTTGCACAGCTTGAAGACGGCAGCCGCACCACCGACCATGTCTGCCTGAGCAATCCTGCTGTTTTGCAGATTGCCGTTGCAAACGCAAGAACCTATATCGAAAACTGTGAATACAAGGCAAATCATCTGCACATCGGGCAGAAAGACAATTCTAACTACTGCCGTTGCGAAAACTGCACGGCACTGTATGAGCAGTACGGTGCACTGAGTGCCCCCACGATTCTGTTCACGAATGCACTTGCGGATGCCCTCGACGAAGACTATCCCGAATTCACCTTCACATTCTATTCCTACCTTGAAACCGAACATCCACCCAAGGACCTTTCGCTTCGTTGCAACGACAATGTTGTGCCCGTGCTTTGCGGATTGCACCATGCCTGCCGTTCCCATTCCCTGACCGAATGCGGTGCAACCGATGAACAGCAGACGGGGCTTGACGAATTCATGAATCTCTATGGCGAACACGAACCCACCATTGCCGAAGACCACAAGGTATGGGTTTCCCTTGCAGACAGAACTTACATTTACGATTACACCATCAACTTCCTGTTCACGCAGCAGTTCCATTCCAACTTCGGCACCATGCAGGAAACCATGAAGTATATGCACGACATCGGCATCACGGGTTATGTTTACAACTGCGGTGACGGTCACTCTGCAGCTTTCAACGAACTGCGCAACTACCTTCTGTGCAAACTGCAGTGGGATGTGAATGCGGACGTGGAATACCACATGACGGACTTCATGAACGCTTATTACGGCGAAGAAGCCGCCCCCATAATCAAGGAAATTCTTGATATTCAGACTGCACAGATTGCCGCCACGGCACACTCGTTTGACTTCGACTGGCATTATCAGTCGGGTTACTACCCCGTGCACATCATCATCAAGCTCGACAATCTGTGGAATAAAGCGCTTTCTGCAAATGTCACCGATGAACAGATGTTCAATGTTGAAACCGCATCTTTGAGCTGGGAATTCTTCAAGGCAAACCAGTTCCTCGGGGAATACAACCTTGCAAATCCCCTGCGCGGTCAGGCAAATGAAGATCTCTACGATGCTCTCAAGGCACACAACATCCACCGCATTTCCTCGTTCTCGCTGCTCCCCGAAAAGGAAGACATCAACTTCTTCTTTACCCGACCGATTGAATGGTAACAAAAAAACACCTGAAAACAGGTGTTGACAGAATACACAAAGATTGATATAATATAAGTGAACAAGGCAGGCCGATAGACGGTCAGCCTTCGCTAAAGTAAAGAAATAGCCGCTACTTTGACGAGGGGGCGGTTATTTCTTTTTTGTTTCAAAAATATGTTTACATAAAATGAAAACAAAATTTGCAACTGCAACGAGAAGACTTAACAATAAGAAAAGTTCTTCAAATGTTACCATGCACATCCCCTCCTTTCCGGAGGGAAAAGAACCCTCTCCCTCCAAATTCAGGAAGGAAGGTAACCGCCTACCGCGTAAGGTCTGCCTTGCCCGAAAAATATCGTAACACATTTCGACAAAAATTGCAATAAAACTGCAATTTGTCCATTGAACAAGGGGCTGTTGAAACACAGCCCCTTTTCTGTTTTTTATTCCCGTTCTGCTTGGCGTACAGCGGCTTTTTTCTTGTAAGTCAGGCTGTCGCAGGCATGTCGCAGAATGAAATAAATTTCGTTGATGGCATATTTGTTGTAAAATCCGTCGAACTTCACGCGGGCAATGCGGGTGGAGTCGATGAACAGATTCAGGAATCTTTCAAGGCGATTCGGTCTTGCGTGTTTTTCAGCATATTTTGAAAAATGATAATCAAAATCGCGCTTTGCAAGACTGTCGAAATGTACATCGCCCTTTGCGAAAGCGATGTCATCACTCTCAGCGGTGGCGGCAAAAATGACAATGTCCTTGTCGTCGGGCAGGATGATTCGGGTGTTGCCGTCTGTGGGGATGGCGGCGTGGAACAGATAGAACTGCTTTGCGGGTGCATCACCGTCGGCGGTGTGGGTATGGCTGAACGTGTATGCCGCACCATAGGGTTTTATGAAGCCTGTTTCGCCGAGGCTTGCAAGATCCCAATGACCGATCGTTTCGGCACAATCCTGTACGCGAACAGGCACTTTTTTGTCCCCGACACCGAATTGTACCGTTTTGTCGCCGTTCAGCGAAGTCAGAAGCAGATGCACACATTTTGTATCGGGGGCAATGTGCAGTGCACCGCCGTCACAGATGAGTGCATTTTTGTTTTCCTTTTCAAAGGTGTAATACACACCGCCTGTCAGCATATTTTCGGGCACAAGCTCCTTTGGAACAGACACCCCGCCCGGAAGTGTGGACGTGTGCCATTTGTTTTGTGCGGTAAAACCGACAGCATTGAACGGCAGGATCAGTACTTTTTGTGTATTTTTAACGCTTTGCGGGTCGTCAAACTCAATTGCAAAGGTGGCAAGACCGTTGTGACCGATTGCAAACTGCAATTTGCCGTCAACAATCTGTGCAGGGGCAATCTCTTTTTCATCCCCGCGCACGGCAAAAGCGGAAAGAACGGGTTTTGCAAATTCGGCTGTGACACACGCATGGTCTTTTCCCTGCGTTTCCGCAAAACGGATGATCACACGGTTGCCGTCCTGCTCTTTTTTAAGGGCGGTGATGCGTACGGCATCTTCATTCACAGTAACAAATTCATATCCCGTGCCGAGCGTCCCCGTATGGCGGTCGCTCACAAAGGTGTGCATGGGCTGTGCGAAACAGTCGGCGAGGACGGTCATTTTTTTTGTGCCGTTTTCACTGCCCGCAATGGCATAAGAATAGCGGTTAATGCCGATATCCATCAAATGCTGGGAGCATTCCCAACGGTAGTTTGCCATGGGGGTGTGCACCGCCGTCAGGCGTAGGGTGGAACGGTCGGGTTTGTCCCAACCCGTGCGGGAATCGCTGAAAATGCAGACACCAAATCCCGTTTTTTCGTCCGTGATGCCTGCCCATTTCTGTGCGGGCACTTCATAACAGCGCTCGGTGTTGGTGGCACGGCGGGTAGCCCCTAAACCGATGTCATAATCGGCAAAATCGTTTTCGGCAGCAAGGTTGAATTCCGTTTTGAGAAGCGAAGCTTCCTCGCGCCAGTCGGTTTCGTTGTAAACAGACACGAATTCGCTTTCGGCATCCAAAGAGAGAATCTGCACAAAGCGGCTGTTACCTGCCGTGCGTTCAATCCGCAGTGCACAAAAGGCGACACCGTCGGCAATAATGGTCACGGTCGGGCGGTCGGCATACATATAAGGCTCGCTCTTGATATCCTCGTAAGCGATTTCCCATGCGGGCCATTTGAAGCTGTGAACATCATTGAGAATTGTCGTACGAACGGGCTTTTTAAGCAGTTCACGGTTCATTTTTTTATCGAACACCGAGCAGATATCGCCGTGTTCGTCGAGTTTAACAAGCAGGTTTTTGTTTTCAATTTCATTTGCGCTGACACAAAGCCCCGTATTGAATACGGTGTTACTTTTGCCCTCGCGGACATCGAAAACGGCAAGTGCACACGAACCGAGAAAGGCAAGAAAAACCACTTCCCGCTCATGCTCTCCGATTGCTGAAGTCTGTGCGGGAACTTCGGTTCCGTCTGCATCGAAAACGCAGAACGAATCCGCATCCGATTGTAGTTTTACCCGCACGGTTTCACAGCGTTTGTCTGCCGTCTGCACGGGGTTTGCAACCACCACGGCAGTGCCTTTGACAAAAGATGTGTCCATATTGCGAACAAGGGCTTTGCATGCGGCGGTGAATTCTTCGGAGAAGGTGTGCAATGCCTGCACATAGTCATTGTGGTTACGGCGGTAACATTCCTCAAAGGAAGTACCCGTGATATCGTCATGAAAATGGTGGGCAATAACCTTTTTCCATGCCGCATCAAGTGTTTCTTGCGGATAATCAGCAAAACCGTTGGCAAATGCCACACTTGCGAAACGTTCTGCCGCATCGGCAAGCAGTTCACACCGTCTGTTCCAGCGTTTGGTGACGGTACGTGAGGTGTAACTGCCCGCACCGTGGGCGGTGAGCAGGAATTCACCGTTGAACACGGGAACATTGTTTTTGATTTCGGCGGACAGGTTTTCGAGATCGTCAAAAAATTCCTTGGTGGTGGAAGACAGCACCTGCATTTCGTGGTTTTTGTTTTCGCAGACCGCTTTTTCGGCCATTTTCACGGAAGAAATATGCGGAGAGCCGCCGCGGTCGCCGATGCCGTGGTAAACAAAGGTGCAGTTGAGTCCCGTTTTTTTGCGGTTGTCTTCCAGTTTTTCAATGTATCGTTTGTCCTTGTGCAGGTCTTTGAGGACACTTGTGTAAGAATACGGACGAAGCGAAGCCCACACGCCGTTGCCGTCGATGCCGTGCCATCTGCCGATTTCAAAAGGTGCATCCACCGAACAGCCCCAGACGAGTTTGCAGGTGGAAAAACCCGTTAAACCCGCATGAGCGGCAACCGAGGGCAAAGCCCGTCCGAAGCCGAAGCAGTCGGGCAGAAAAATATCGTTACTGCGAATACCGAATTCCTTTTCAAAGAATGAATTGCCGTAAAGGATGTTGCGAAGCAGGGCTTCGGGGGACGGGATGTTCACATCTCCGTTTTCGTAGCAAGCTCCCGCGGGATGCCAGCGACCCTCGGCAATGTATTTTTTGAGTTTTTCGTACTGTTCGGGGTAGTATTCCTTGATCAGTTCATAGCGGTAACTGCCCTCGAAGTTGAATTTGTAATGCGGGAATTGCTCGAGCAGGCGAAAATTCTTTTCGAGCGTATCGGGCAGGTATTCGGTGACGGATTTTTCAAGCGGCCACAGCCATGACGTGTCAAGATGTGCAGTGGCAACGGTGTACACGGTGGCTTTTTTCATAAATATCAATCTCCCAGCAAGCCGTAATATCTTCCCATCCAGTACGGCAGCAGATATACATAGGGTTGCATAGCGCACATGCCGTCGGCGCCCGTGCCGGGAAGGGTTGTGGTGCGGTTGACCTTTTTTGTGTTGATGTTGACAAATTCTTCCGCGCCCGCATCGCAGACAAAGGGATTTCCGTCATAATGCACCAGCACGCGTGAGCCGTATTCAACAGGATATTTCAGTTGTGCGGGAATGCCCATTTCTTCCTGTTCGGTGTCCCACACGATGTCCTTGCGATAGCTATTAAAAACGGGCCAGCGAACAAGGTCGAGATTCATTTCGGCCAGGCTCTTTGCGGCATTTTCGATATCGCAGGAATTGTCCGTCAAAGCACCGTAAACAATGTTGAAGAACGGCGAACGCTCCACACGTTCATACTGCCAATGATGGTGCAGTCCCATTTTGAAGACTTCCCTTTCGGCTTCGTTTTCGGTGTAAACAAGAAGCGGATAAATGTTGGTGAAGTCAAGCTGATCGTCAATGTGTGCCACATGGCCGTCTTCACACTTGTACTGCATGCAATTCATGGCATAGTGGTGCTTACTGATAAGCATTTTGTAAACATCATTGTATTTTTCTTCGCCCGTGACATGGTAAGTCGTTTTTAAGAACGAAAGGATTTCAAGTGAATTCGTACCCTTTTCATAATACCAGCGGTCATCATTGTTCAGAAGATCGGGTTCCCAGTTTGCCCATGTGGTCGGCACACCGTCCACATCGCAAAGGTGGAAATTGTTTTCAAGAATATGGTCGGTAATGGTCTTGACCACATCGGCAATTTTTTTCTTTTCTTCCTCGTCCGCCACAAGGTCAAAATAGATGCCATAGGCAAAGTAGTGACCTGTCATTTCGTCGCTTGAGGTTTCGCCGAGCCATTCACAGTCGGGATTATTTTCGCAGATATGCCATTCTTCACGGTTTTCCTTGCCGAAGTTTTCTTCATGCGAATAACGGGTTGCACGGGCGGTGAAGCCCTTTTTGCCCGTAACTTGGGTGAGCTTGATCATGGCTTCCACGGCACGCTTTGCGTTTTTCTTTGCCTGCTCGTCACCCGTGACGGCATAGCGGAAGCACTGACTTGCACAATACAGACCCGTAAACAGACCGTCATTGTCCGAATTGGGAAGCCAGCCCGAATCCATATCACCGTATTTGCGCAGTGCACGGCAAACCATATAGCCCTCGTTGCGACAATAATACTTGTCGGCAAGTGCATCAAAATGTGCGGCTTTTTCGGCAAGGGTCATATATTGCGGGGTGATCAGGCTGATGCCTCGCGGGGTGACGGCGGCAATGACGCCGTTTTCGGATACGGCAAGTTTTGTGACCGTGGGATGCAACAGCCATGCACCGAACGAATAGTAAGAAATTTTGCCTTCAATGAGGGTGATCAGCCCCGTGTCGGTCGCAAAATATTTTTTACCGTCGGAAGTGAAGCACATGTCGTTGACGTGACCGTCGGGAACACTGTAAAATTCGTTGCCGTTGAACCAGTAATTTCTGCCGTCATAGACATTAAGCCCCTCATCGGAGCCAACCCAGAGGTGCCCCAATCCGTCAACGGCAATGCAGTTGATTTTTCTGCTCAGTGCACCCGTGATATCGGGAAGCAGCTCTGCCCAATGGCGGCGTTTGCCTTTCATGGACAAAAGGCCTTCTTCTGTACAGCCGATGTAAACGGTTTCGGCGTAACGTGCCTTGTTATCGAGTGCGGCAAGGCAGACAGTATTGTCGGGCACGCCGACAATGCGTTCATAAGAGCCGTTCTGCAGAAGATACAGTGCTTCTTCAGTCAGCACCCACTGCGAGCCGTCCAGGCCGAAGGAAATATCGGTAACGGGAGCGGCAAAATCTGCTGCTTTTTCAATTTTGCCGTTCTTCATTTCACCCAAAGTGTTGCCGACAGCGGCAAAGAGCCTTCCCTTGCGACTGAAAAGTTTGTCTGCTTTGAACTCGGTCTTTTTGAGAGCATCGTTTTCGTATATGAATACGGTGTTGTCGGACACAAGGTAAAGTGTGTCACCGTCAAAGGCAACACCGCTGACCGATGCAAGGTCAATGCCGTGTTCAGCGGTCAGAAAAATTTTGTCATACTGTCTGAATGAGCCGAAATGCAGGGTGTTTTTTCTCATCTTTTTTCTCCTGTGTAAAAAATATATTCATAACCATATTAACACGAAGACAAAAACGTGTCAATTTAAAGTTTGAAAATAAAAACAAATTCGGCTTGGCCGGATGATGCGAATATTGACAAAAACACATACATACGGTATAATAATGTCGGTCGTAGAGGAGCCGGAAGGCGGTTGGCAATTTCCTCCGAGAGGAGGTGATTGTATGCCGATTACCATAACATTTCATATTCGTAACATAACCGTTACAATAAGAATCAAGGTAAAAAGCAACAACCGCCACTCTGGCAAGTGACGGTTGTTAAAATAAAATAAAACCATTACGCCAACCGCTTTAAACGGTTGCCTCTACGGCTTTATTATATACAAAAAAAATCGGTTTGTCAATGGCACGCCGATTTTTTTATTTCATCCTTGTGTGGCATCACAATTTCTGCATTTTATCCCCGCTAAACCGTAATTTGTTCGCAAAGCGGTTGCAAAAGGGGTGCGGATGTGGTAATATGTATTTATATTTAATAAGAAGGGGGATTCATCTTGGCTGAACAGCAAAACAATACACAGGTCTATACCGATGAACAGCTCGGCTATGTGTATCAGAACAGACGCTATGTCGGCAACAAGGAAACGGTCGGCTTTGTTCTGTGGGATGCCGCACAGAGCCTGAACATTAACACTTATGCTTCGCGATTCCTCACCAATATTGTCAAAATCGACCTCGGCTATCAGACCATTGTAAGATCCATCAACAGCGTATGGGACATTGTCAATGATGTTTTCACAGCCGCCATTGTCGAAAAGACCCGTACCCGTTGGGGTAAGTTCAGACCCTATCTGCTGGGGCTTGCCCTTCCCGGCTGTGTTGCAACACTGCTTTATTGGTTCATGCCCTATCTGTTTGCAGGGCAGAATGCCATGTCAGTCAGCAAATTCATCTTCTATCTTCTGCTTGAAATCATGCGTGAAGGGGTCGGCACATTCCAGAGCATTGCAAGAACGGGTATGCTTGCCGTTATCACCCCACACCCTGTGGACCGCACAAGGCTGATTACCATGGCAAACTTTGCATCGGGCTTCTTTGGCGAAAAACTGCCCGAACACGCCATGACAATCTTGTTGGATGTGATTGACAACAAGGCCACCAAATCTGCCGCCACCATTGAAAAACAGTTGCGCGGCACATTTGTCGGCATGGGTGCGGCAACGACCATTATTTCCAGCATCATGTCGTTCTGGTTCTTTATGAACTCCAAAGAACGTGTCATGCAGTCGGTCAAGACCCCGAGCATCATCGACTCACTTCGTTCCATTGCCAATAACAAGCCCGTGCTGCTGATGACTCTTTCTGACTTCCTCGCAGGCTTCGGTATTTCGGGCAGCAAGTCAGACTACTACATAGACGTTCTGCACTTTGCCTCCATGACCCTTGTTGCGGGCATTCCCGCAGCACCGCTCTCCCCCGTTTCCTACTCATTCGTTCCGTGGTTCAGAAGAAGATTCTCAAGCCGTTTCCTGTATATCGTCAGCCGCAATATCGGTAACTTCCTGCACGTGTTCGTGTTTCTGTTCGGTTGTATCGGCATGAACCGCAAGACCTTTGCGGGCGGGTTCTATCAGAAAAAACTGCCGATGTTCTTTGCCATGGCAACATGGGAACTGATCTGGACGGTATTCTACGGTCTTATGAGCGTGATCGGTACCGAGCTTTATAACGAATCCATGGACTATTGCGAATGGAAAAACGGCTACCGTACCGAAGCCATGACGAGTGTTGCAAAAGGCCTCGCCTACAAGGTCTCGGCCTCGGTCAGCGGTGTTGTGACAACGGCGCTCAAAAAGATCGTCGGCTACGATCAGAACGCATACACGGCAGGTACCGAACAGCCCGACAAGGTCAAGTTCTGGCTGTTTGCAATGTTCACCATTATTCCCGCCATCACAAGTTCTTTAGGCATCGTTCCGATGCTGTTCTATGATCTGCACGGCAAGAAAAAGGAAATGATGTATGCCGAACTTCTCACCCGCAGAAAGGAAGCAAGCGTTGCCGCATCCGAAGGCGATCTGGAAGCCATCCGCGAAATGGAAGAAAAACTCAAAGCCATCCGCGACGGCAAAAACTGACTTTATAAACTTATAAATATAAATAGTATATAAATATTTAGTTTATTTTTAAAAGATTTATAAATTTTTTTATTTTTTCTCTTGATTTTTATTTATTTTTAATATATAGTAAGTAGTAAGGATGGCAGGTTCTGCCGATTATTCAGAAAGGAGTATACGTCATGCCTGAATTTACTTATGAGATCGTAAAAGAATTCGGTGTCATTTCCGAAGGCTCCGGCGGTTGGGCAAAAGAACTCAACCTCATCAGCTGGAACGGCAAAGAAGCAAAGTACGACATTCGTGACTGGGGCCCCGAACACGAAAAGATGGGCAAGGGCATCACCCTCACAGCAGCTGATCTGAAAGCGCTCAAAGCACTGCTTGACACAATTGAACTTTAATTTGCAAAAAGCACCGCCGCAGGAAATCCCGCAGCGGTGTATTTTTATGGGGTCGACACGAAAAGTTGGGGTTTTTTAGTAATAAAACAAACTCACCGCTAAACCATAATTTACCGCAAAAAAACAACAAGCCTGTCTTCGACAGGCTTGTTTATGCGTTTTTACATGGGCGCATGGGTACTTGCATCCACTTTCGCCTTAAAATCCTTGTACTGCTTTTCAAGTTTAACAAAAATCATAATCGCCGCAACACCGCAAATAATCCAAAGAACCGGAGCTGTTGCGCCCTGTGCAATTGCGAAAACGGATTCAACAATGCTTAACACAAGAATCAACACAGCAAAAACTCTGCTTTTAAGCAAATGCATTCCCAATGCAAAACCGGCAAGAAGCAGCGCATCTATAATACCGGCAGGAGCAGCGGCACAAGCAACACCAAAAGTAATTGCGGCACAGACATAACAAGTGATTGCAACGGCTTTGATATCGCTTTTTACGGATTTCGGTGCATACTTTTCAATGAATTCTTTTCTGCTGACAGATGTACCTGCGGCAGGCATGGGTGTCGATGTGGCAGGCGGTGCCTCAAAAGGATTGCCCTGTGCATTCATGCCGCCTGCATTTGCATCACTCACCTGCTGACCGCAGTTGGTACAGAACGCGCTCCCCGCAGGAAGTTGGGTTCCGCAGTTGCTGCAAAAACCGGCCGCCTGCGTAGGTTGCAGAAGTTGCGTAGCACCAAACTCATCATCTTCCTCAAAATATGCCGTATCTTCGCCGGCAGAACCGGATGCGTGGTAAGCCGATGCACCGAATCCTGTCAACTGCTGTTCAAGATAAGCAACTCTTTTTTTCCAGGGGCCCTTTACGGCACTGCCGACAAATCCGTTCAGGTCAAGTTCGCCCACAAAAACCCCGGGCAAAAGTGCATATTTCGACCAGGTTTCCATGCGTAGTCTGTTTCCTGTAAGCGTAAATTTGAAGAGTGTCGGATTGGTCAAAAAGCCGTTTCCCTTTTTGAACACATTTTCGCCGTCCATCTCCAGATATTCATAGCCCTCATTCTGTAGATACTGGCTTATTGCAGAAAAAACATCCTGCGGACTTGCATAAACCTGAAATGCTTTTATGTAACGTGCCATTGTTGATCATCTCCTGTTCAGATCAATTTAATTACGCAAATACTGTCATTTTTTTACTCTATATAAATATACGATACTTTTTTTCTTTTGTCAACGATATTATCATCTGTTATCTGTTTTTTCATATAAGAATCAACACTTCTTTTGTCTTGCAAATCGGTTTTTATTTCGGTATAATAAATAGTAAATAAACAGCACGGAGGCGGAAAATGATTTTCGATATAAAGAATTTCAGCAAACACATCATCTGCGAACAAGCCCCGACCGATACGCTTATTGAAACAGCAGTAAGCGAAAACAAAATTGATCTGTACCTTACTGCCAAAGAAGACAAAGTAAAATTCATTAAACTGCAGTGGGATTTTGAGAGCTGCGATGACCTGTATGTACTCGGCGACGTGTGGGAACGCAGTTACGGCGAACTGGAGTTTGCAAAATTAAAAGACTGCACCCGTTATTTTCCGTGGTATTTTATTGCCACAGACAAAGAAAAATGTTGGTGCTTCGGTGTAAAGACCCAGCCGAATGCCTTTGTCAGTTTCCGCTATACCGAAACGGGCATCACCGCATTGGTGGACTGCCGCAACGGCGGCAACGGTGTCCATCTGAACGGCCGAAAACTGCACCTTGCCACCTTTGTGTATGCAAAATTTGATTCTGCGGATGTAACGGCAAGTCTGCACGCATATTGCAAAATGCTGTGCGACAATCCGATTCTGCCGACCGATCCCGTTTACGGCGGCAACAACTGGTATTATGCCTACGGAAACAGCAGTTACGAACAGATTGCATCCGATGCACGTTTTCAGGCCGAGCTTGCAAAGGGCATCGACAACCGTCCGTTTCAGGTGATTGACGACGGCTGGCAGATTTATCCCTGCTCAGGTCCGTGGATTGTAAACGAAAAATTCGGTGACATGAAAAAATTAGCCGATGAGATCCGCGCAAGCGGTGCGCGCCCCGGGATATGGATCCGTTTTCTTGAAAACAAGGACGAAAAAATGACTGCCGATATGCGGATTCTGCGTAGCGGCAAACGGCAATATCTCGACCCGACCATCCCCGCCGTGCAGGAATACATCAAAGCCGACATTGAAAAAATAAAAGCATGGGGATATGAATTGCTCAAGCATGATTTTACCACCGCCGACCTGTTCGGCAACTACGGCAACAGCCTGAACGAAACCGTGACTAAGGTGGACGATTGGCATTTTTATGACCAAACCAAAACCAATGCCGAAATCACCCTTGATTTTTACAGACTCATCAAAGAAACGGCAGGCAATATGTATCTCATCGGTTGCAACACCATCTCGCACCTGTGCGCGGGGCTTGTGGAGCTCAACCGCATCGGTGATGACACCAGCGGCAGAGAATGGGCAAGAACCCGCAAAATGGGCATCAACACCCTTGCATTCCGCCTTGCACAAAACGAAGCATTCTATATGTGCGATGCCGACTGCGTGGGCATTCTGGATGACAACATCCCGTGGGAACTGAACAAGCAATTCCTGCATCTGCTGTCTTACAGCAACACCCCGCTGTTTGTGTCCTGTACCGACAAGGTGACCGAAGAACAGAAAAAAGACCTCGCCGAGGCTTACAATGTGTTCCAGCAAAAACACACCATCCGTCCGCTTGACATTTTTGAAAACAAAACCCCGTCACAATGGGAAATTGACGGCGCAACGGTTGTATACAATTGGGAAGAATAAAAATTAAACATAAAAAAGGAGTATTACTATGGCAAAAATTCTGATCAGCCCCTCCAAATACGTGCAGGGTGCGGGCGAAATGGGCAAACTTGCCGATTACGCAAAAAATTACGGCAAGAAGGCACTCATCCTGATTACCGCATCAGGCTACAAACGCATCGGCAACATCATTGAAAACAGTTTTGCAGGACAGGACTGTGAGATCGTGTTCGATTATTTCAACGGCGAATGCTCCAAAAACGAAATCAACCGCCTGATCGCCGTGATGAACGAAAAGTCCTGCGACATGATCATCGGCATCGGCGGCGGCAAGATTCTGGACACCGCAAAGGCCGTTGCATTCTATTGCAAGACCCCCGTTCTCATCTGCCCGACTATTGCCTCCACCGATGCTCCCTGCAGTGCACTGAGCGTTATCTACACCGATGACGGTGTATTTGAAGAATATTTGTTCCTGCCCGCCAACCCCAACATGGTTCTGATGGATACCGACATCATCACCAAGTCCCCCGCCCGTCTGACCGTTTCGGGTATGGGTGATGCACTCGCCACCTACTTTGAAGCCAGAGCCGTCAAGGCAAAGGATGCAGGCACTTGTGCCGGCGGTAAAGTCACCAATGCCGCCATGGCACTTGCAAAACTCTGCTTTGATACCCTCATGGAAGAAGGCGTAAAGGCAAAAATCGCACTCGAAGCGGGTGCTTGCACCCAAGCGGTGGAAAATGTGATCGAAGCCAACACACTGCTCAGCGGCATCGGCTTTGAAAGCGGCGGCCTTGCAGGTGCACATGCCATCCACAACGGTCTGACCGTACTGCCCGAATGCCACCACATGTACCACGGTGAAAAAGTTGCGTTCGGCACACTTACACAGCTTGTGCTTGAAAACGTAGACGGCGACGAACTCGAAAGAATCATTGATTTCTGCATCGAACTCGGCCTGCCCGTAACGTTCAAAGAGCTTGGCATCACCGAAGTGACCGACGAAAAACTCTTTGCCGTTGCCAATGCCGCCTGTGCAGAAAGCGATACGCTTCACAACATGCCCTTTGAAGTCACCCCCGAAAAGGTGGTTGCTGCCCTCAAAGCCGCCGATGCCTACGGCAGATACTTCCTGGGTGAATAAAAACAAACAAAACAGCATAAAACCGCACCGCCGCAGATCCTTTGATCCGCGGCGGTGGATTTTTTCTCCTCATTCTATCAACGTTATTTCGTTCTGCCAACACCTGCAAGGGTGTTTTTATTTTGTGTGAAAAAATTTCATCATCGGCACCTGTGCGATCAGTGTCAGGGAAATAAGCAGTCCGACCACGGAAAAATACGAAAGACCGAACAGCAGTTGCCCGAATGAGAGGATGCACGCGGCAATCAGAATATAAAAAGACACATTTTTCAGTTTCTGCTTGCCTGTCAGACAGTAAATCAGCAACAATGCAAACACAACCACCGTCAGCACCGCCGTGATAAAGGGTGTAAAATTGGCATAGCCGTAAGGAGTCAAGCTGAAATAAGAAAAGGTTTCGCGCATGGTTTCGGTTGGTGATACGGCAAAATTGCAGACCGCACCGTAAGGTAAAATTTCAAGAATCAGGGTCACAAGCGGCAACAAGAGAAGCAGAAATCGGTTCTTTTGCATGACGTTCTCTCCTTTTTCTTTTATATTATATGCTTTTCCTTTATTTTTCCATAAAACAAAATCAAATTATATATGCAAACTTATTCGGACAAACGCTGTACCAACGAGTGATCATTTGCAATCAGATACATCAGTTTTTTGGCGGTCGGTGTCGGTGTGGATTTGCCGCATTCCCAGGCTTCCACCGTACGCGGAGATACGCCGAGCAGATTTGCAAAACTTTTTTGGGTCATGCTGAGAGAAGTTCTGACCATTGCAACATCCACAACGGGTAAAGAACTTTTTCTTGCAAAGGTCTGTGCACTTGCCGTTCCTTTTTCAAAGGCCAATGCTTCGTTAAGCCCTGCCATTATACCTTCAAAAAAATCAAAATCCTTAAAATTATTTTCTATTTCTTCCATGGAAAGCGAAGATTCAAAAGATAATAAATCAGACATAAAAATCACTCCTTTTTCAGTGCATCAACCAACATTTTGATTGCTTTTTCCTGTGCCGGTGTCAAATTTTCCTGCACATTTTTCGGATAAGCCAGAAGCAGATATATTTTTTCCTTTAAAAATACATCAAGATAAATCACCCGTCCACCGTCGCTTTTGCCTCTGCCCTCGAGTTGGATTCGTAATTTTCTTGCCCCGCCGGTGCCTTGTATCACATCACCCATTTGCGGATTTTCCAATAATATTTTTTCCAACTGTTTTAAGTCTTCATCATGCAGACCCATATTTTTCCATGAGTCGCGAAACGGTTTCGTATAAATAAATTCTCTCGTCACATTTTACAGCTCCTTACATACGATATTATCGTAGTGTCACCATCATTATATACGATATTTTCGTAGTTGTCAATATTTTTCTCTGAAAATATAAAACTCGCATTGCCGTCTTGACCTTTTGCGTCTGTCTGTGCTATACTTGCTGCAACTTTTGTTTCGGAGAGAAAATGATGAAATTTCTGAAAGATGCAAGATTGCAACTGACATTGTCCATGGTCGTGTTCGGCACGATCGGTCTTTTTGTGCGTAACATCGGTCTGCCGTCGGGCGAAATCGCGCTGTACAGAGCGGTTCTGGCGACGGTACTGGTCGGGGTTGTGCTTCTTTTCACAAAACAACGCATTGACTTTGCAAAAATCAAAAAAGAACTGCCGCTGCTGCTTTTGTCGGGTGTTGCAATGGGATTCAACTGGATATTGCTGTTTGAAGCCTACAATTATACCACCGTTTCCGTGGCAACGTTGAGTTATTATTTTGCCCCCGTCATTGTCACGCTTGTCTGCCCCTTGCTGTTCAAAGAGAAAATGGGCATCAAACAATGGCTGTGTTTCGGTTTTTCAACCGTCGGAATCGTGCTGATTACAGGCATCGGGGACTTAAGCACGGGCAGCAACCACATAAAAGGCATTGCATTCGGCCTGGGTGCAGCGGGGCTGTATGCCACGGTCATACTGCTGAACAAATTCATCAAGGGTGTGCAGGGATTGCACCGCACATTTTTACAGTTTATTGCCGCAACGGCGGTGCTTGTGCCCTATGTCGGCTTCACAAGTGGCTGTAACCTCGGCATGCTGGACACAAAGGGATGGATTTTCCTGCTTGCGGTCGGCATTGTGCACACGGGTGTGACTTACTGTCTTTATTTTTCTTCTCTTAAAGAATTACCCGGTCAGAAAGCCGCCATTCTCAGTTATGTTGACCCCTTGGTGGCGGTGCTGTGTTCGGTAACACTGCTGCACGAAAAGATGACACTTCTGCAAATCATAGGCGGATTGCTGATTCTCGGCTTTACCCTGTGGAATGAGATTCCGACAAAAAATTTAAGAAAAAATACAGGAAAAAGGTGAAAAAAATATTGACACCGGCAAAACGCTGTTGTATAATAGCGAAGTGTCAAATGACAAGAATGTTAATACCCACGCGGTAAGCGGAGGGAGGGAATAGAGAATGAGTACGATCAAAGTTAAAGAGAACGAATCTCTCGACAGTGCGCTGAGACGTTTCAAGCGTCAAACATCTCGCGACGGCGTTATCCAGGAAGTTCGCAAGAGAGAGCATTACGAGAAGCCTTCTGTTAAGAGAAAGAAGAAATCGGAAGCGGCTCGTAAACGTAAGTATAAGTAAAAGAGCAAAAACGGGCCTTCTTGTAAGGTCCGTTTTAACTTTTTTTGAAATTGTGTTTATGTTCGATTGAATTTTTACCAATAATATGATATTATATAATATGTGCCTTGTGCAGAAAAAGAAAGGAGTGTCCGTTCATGCACGATGCTTATCCCGATTATGAATACAAACGCATTACGGACATCACCCTGGATGACCTGTACAACATGGGCGCAAAAGCCGTTGCGGTGGACCTTGACAACACCACCGTGCTCGACAGCACCCTGCATGCCCCGGGCGGTGTCAAAGAATGGTTGCAAACGGTTCGTGCAGCGGGCTTTCCCGTGATCATTATTTCAAACACCTACCCCATCCGTGCTTGGATGCTGAGCAAAAAATTCGGCAAACTGCCGTGGATTTCCATGGCAGACAAGCCGCACACCGCAGCCTTTTTCAAAGCCGCAAAAATGCTCGGCATCGAAGTCAGCGACATGGTTATGATCGGCGACAGACTGTTCACCGATGTCATGGGTGCCAACAAAGCGGGAGCCATTTCCATAAAAGTCGATCCCTTTGAACCTGAAAAACTCTTTGCCGAAAAATTCCGCAAAGAGCGCAAAAAAGAACGCGAATACCTTGAAAAAAGGAGAAAAGAACGCAATGCAGAAAATCGCCGTTTTAGCAGAAAATCTGAAAAAATCAAGTGATGCCGCACTGATTTTCAGCGAAGTCAACCGCCGTTATTATACCGATTTTCCCAGTTCGGACGGTTGTCTGCTTGTGTGTGCAGACGGTTTTGCGCGTTTCTGGACCGACAGCCGCTATACCGAAGCGGCAGGCAAAGTCATCACAGCCTGCGACGTATGCGACAGCACTGACCTTGCAAAGCAGCTGAACGAAATCTTCAAAGACAGAAACATTAAAACTGTCTGCATTGAAGCCGACCGCCTGACCGTGGCAGAATACAAAAAATGGTGCAAGGATCTGCCCGATATTGCCGTTGATGACGGCGATGCTCTGACAAAACTGATTGAAAATCAGCGTATGGTCAAAACCGAAGAAGAACTTACATTTATTCTTGCCGCACAGAAAATTGCGGAAGATGCGTTTGATTATATATTAGGCGAAATCAAAGTCGGCAAGACCGAAAAAGAAATTCAGTTAGCACTTGATTATTATATGCTTTCCCACGGTGCAGAGGCATTATCCTTTGAAACCATCTGCGTCAGCGGTGCAAATTCCTCGATGCCGCACGGTGTCCCGACCGACAAAAAAATTGAATCGGGCGATTTTCTCACCATGGACTACGGTGCGGTGGTCGACGGTTATCATTCCGATATGACAAGAACCGTTCTTGTCGGCACTCCCACAGAAGAACAGAAAAAAGTATATGAAACCGTGCTTGCCGCACAAAAGGCTTCGTTAGACGCACTCAAGGACGGCGTTACGGGCTTTGATGCCGACAAGGCAGGCAGAGATATAATTGCTGCCGCCGGTTACGGCAAAAACTTCGGCCACGGCACGGGGCACGGTGTGGGCATTGAAATTCATGAAGAGCCCCGACTCAGTCCCAAGTCCCCGCACACACTGCACACGGGTCATGTTGTGACGGTTGAGCCCGGCATTTATCTGCCCGGCAAATTCGGTGTGCGTATTGAAGACATGGCAGTTATCACCGAAACGGGTTGCAGGAACTTAACCAACTGCCCCAAAGAACTGATCTGTCTTTAAAATCGTTTAAAATTTAGATTAAGAATAGAGGTTATCAAAATGAGAACAACAGGCGTAACTTCCAGAGGTATCATTTGTCCGATCTTCCAGCAGGGCGACGATCTTGCAGGCGAAATCGTCAAGAGCATTCTGGCTGCCCGTGACAATGAAGGTTTTGAACTCAATGACGGCGACATTGTCGGCGTGACTGAAGCGGTTGTCGGCAGAACGCAAGGCAACTATGCCACCACCGAACAGATTGCCGCAGACGTAAAAGCAAAGCTCGGCGGCAAGGACATGGGTATCGTGTTCCCCATTCTCAGCCGCAACCGTTTTTCGGTTCTGCTGAAGGGTTTGTCCATGGCTTGCGAAAAGCTGTATGTGCAGCTCTCCTACCCCGGTGACGAAGTCGGCAATCAGCTCGTCAGCATTGATGAGGTAGATGCCAAGGGTGTCAACCCCTACTCCGATTCCTTTGACGAAGCAGGTTTCCGTGCCGTCTTCGGCAACAACACCGTACATCGTTTCACGGGTGTGGACTATATTGAGTTCTACAAGAGCTTCGGCGACAACATAGAAATCATCTTCTCCAATGACCCGAAGTATATTCTCAACTACACCAAAAATGTTCTCTGCTGTGACATCCACAGCCGTTTCCGCACCGAAAGAAGAATCAAAGCTGCGGATGCAAACGCAAACGTATGGAGAATTGATCAGATTCTCAACGAAAGCGTGCTCGGCAGCGGCTGGTCCGAGTACGGTCTGCTCGGTTCGAACAAAGCAACCGAAAACAAAGTTAAACTCTTCCCCAGGGATTGTGCCGCTTTTGTTGCCGACCTGCACGCAAAACTCAAAGAAGCCACCGGCAAAAATATCGAATGCATGGTCTATGGTGACGGTTGCTTCAAAGATCCCGTCGGCGGCATCTGGGAACTGGCTGACCCCGTTGTTTCCCCCGCACACACCCCGCGCCTTGTGGGCACTCCCAACGAACTGAAAATGAAATACTTTGCAGACAACGAATTTGCCGACCTGTCGGGCGAAGAACTTGCACAGGCAATGCGTGAAAAAATCCGTGCAAAGGATGCCGACCTTGTCGGTAACATGCAGAGCGAAGGCACAACGCCCAGACAGTTGACTGACCTGCTCGGTTCTCTTTGCGACCTGACCAGCGGCAGCGGCGACAGAGGCACTCCCGTGGTTCTGATTCAGGGTTATTTCACCAACTACGCAAGCGAATAAATAGGACTTGCAATTTAAGGAATAATATATTATAATATTTCTGTTAATAAACTTTCGGACAACAAGTCCGTATAAGGAAAGGAAAGATAATTATGGTAGTAGCCGGCGATTTCAGAAACGGCATGACTTTTGAAATGGACGGTGCGGTCTGGCAGATCGTTGAATTCCAGCACGTTAAACCCGGTAAGGGTGCAGCATTCGTTCGCACAAAGATCAAGAACGTTATTGCAGGCGGCGTTGTTGAAAAAACCTTCAGCCCCACCGACAAGTTCCCCACCGCATACATTGAAAGAAAAGAAATGGAATATTCCTATTCCGACGGCGATCTGTATTATTTCATGGACAATGAAACCTACGACATGATCCCCGTATCCAAGGATGACCTGAGCGACAACTTCAAGTTTGTCAAAGAAAACATGGTCTGCCGCATTCTGTCCTACAAGGGCAAGGTTTTCGGCGTTGAACCCCCCACATTCGTAACCCTTCAGGTTACCGAAACCGAACCCGGCTTCAAGGGCGACACCGCTACCAACACCCTCAAACCCGCAACACTTGAAACCGGTGCTGTTGTCAAAGTTCCGCTGTTCATTGACGAAGGCGAAATGATCAACATTGACACCCGTACGGGCGAATACATGTCCCGCGCATAAGAATCAAGCCGATTCCCCCGTACCCCTCAAAATTCACAAGGAGGAATATTACAATGACTACAACCGAAAAAGTTGCATATCTCAAAGGCCTTGCTGACGGTCTGAATGTGGACAAGGCTTCCGCAGAAGGCAAACTGTTCTCCGCCATCATTGATGTGTTGGACGATCTTGCACTCAGCGTGGAAGACCTCACCGATCAGATCGATGCTATCGACCTTGACCTGAGCGACCTCGAAGAATACGTTTACGAAGAAGACGAAGACTTCTGCGACGGTGATTGCGAAGGTTGTGACGGCTGTGACGGCTTTGGCGATTTCGAAGAAGATGCTCTTTATGAGTTCGAATGCCCCGCCTGCCACGAAATCGTTTACTTTGATGAAGAACTGTTCGACGGCGAAGACGATGCCATCGAATGCCCCAACTGCGGCACGGTTCTTGAACTCGACGCCATCGGCGAAGACGAAGAAGACGAAGACTGATTCAATCACTGAAAACTCCCTTCTCAATGGCGGGTACTCGTAAAACAGTTAAACTAAAAAATCAACTATTTTACGGCATCTGTCAGACAGGGTTGGATTAACAAAAGTAAACGATACTTGGATATAAACCAAGTATCGTTTTTTTATGGCTTCAAAGAATATTTGAAGTGTATTGACTTTATTCGTTGTAAAAAGTGTAATTATTCTTCCAAAACTCGTTGTATTTTTTGCAATCAGGTGTTATACTATACTTGCATTATAATAACGGAGGCTCAAGTATGTACCGAATTGCTATTGAAAAGCTATTAAAATGGAAACAGAGCAAACGCCGCAAACCTTTAATTATCGAAGGAGCTCGTCAGGTTGGCAAGACCTGGCTGATGCAAGAGTTTGGCAGACAGGCGTATGCGGATACCGTATATATCAATTTTGACTCCAATTCCAGAATGGCAGAGTTATTTGCTTCTGACCTGGATACGGAGCGTTTGATTATGGGATTGGAGCTGTATGCAGGACATAAAATCAATCCTGACAATTCTTTGTTGATTTTTGATGAAGTGCAAGAAGTTCCAAGAGCGCTGGCATCTCTGAAGTATTTCTATGAAAATGCCCCGCAATATCACATTGTATGTGCCGGTTCTTTGCTTGGCATTGCATTGCATCACGGCACGTCTTTCCCTGTGGGCAAGGTTGATTTCTTAAAGCTTTATCCTCTTTCTTTCAAGGAGTTTCTGATGGCATCCGATAAAGAACGATTTGCCGAACTGATTGATAAGCAAGACTTCCGGATGATTACAAGCTTTAAGCAAACATACATTGATGCATTGAAGCACTATTACTTTGTTGGCGGCATGCCTGAAGCTGTGCAAAGTTTCGCAGAGAATAAAGACTTTAACGAGGTCCGTGAAATTCAAAAACGAATCCTCGCTGCCTATGAACAGGATTTCTCCAAGCACGCTCCGAATGAAATCGTGCCGAGACTCCGCATGCTGTGGAACAGCATACCCTCTCAATTGGCAAAAGAAAACAAGAAATTTATCTACGGGCTTGTTCGTGAGGGTGCTCGAGCCAAAGAGTATGAAACTGCAATTATGTGGCTTAGTGATTGCGGTCTTGTCCATAAAGTCAGCCGTGTCAATGCGGCCGGCATCCCGTTGAGAGCGTATGAAGACCTGAAAGCATTTAAGTTGTTTATGGTAGACGTTGGACTTTTGGGCTGCATGGCAGGACTTCGTCAGGGCACTTTGCTTGACGGTAACGACCTTTTTGTCGAGTTCAAGGGTGCTCTCACAGAACAGTACGTTTGTCAGCAATTAAAAACCATCGAGGATTTGGATGTTTATTACTACACCAACGACAGAGGCTCCTGCGAGGTTGATTTTATTGTTGATACAGGCGAGCTGATCGTTCCTGTAGAAGTAAAGGCTGAGGTAAATCTCAGAGCTAAGAGCCTGAAAACCTATCAGGAAAAATTCTCACCCGAACTTTGTGTCCGTTCCTCTATGGCGGACTACAAAAAAGAAGAATGGCTCGTCAATCTGCCGCTGTATGTAATAGATCAGATTACCAAGATATAAAACAATCAAAAAAGAAAATCCATGCAGGTTACGGATGCAGAGTCAGCAATGGCAACAATTGCAAAACAAGTGCAAAGTTAAGAGCCATGGGACAGATGCCGAATGCTTTTTTATTTTATCACCGCAATCGGCGCGTCGCTTGTGTTGTCGGCAATGTCCGATTCACGCAGATACGGCAGGCAGAAGGTGTGCTTACCTGTGTAAGATTCGGTGAATGTATTCCCTGTCAGGGTCAGTTTGCCGTGTACGGGAGCGGTGCCGGCGGGGTTCATCACCTTGGGCGAATAGCAGATGACCGCACCGTCGGGGCAAATCTGCCCGTAATTGCACCCGATAACGGTGTTGTTGCGGAATGTGATGTGATTTGTCAGTCCCGATTCAAACCAGAAATTGCAGTCGTCCTCCACCAGCAGAGCAGGGCCCCAGAGGTGGTAAAAACGATTGTTTTCGATGATTACCTCTCCGCGCACCGTGCAGAGAATCCCCCTGCCTGCGGTAACACCGAAATCACAGTTGTACACATACAAAGAGGGCGACCATGTGACATTTTCCACCGCATCCTTGCCCAAAACAATGCCGTCGGGCAAAGGCTTTTCAAGATACAGACAAATGTCGGTATCATTCAGTTTTTCATAGCTCCTGACCGTGTTTTCCGCATAGGGAATGAGCGTATCCCAACGGATGAACGCGATCTCGTCCCCTTTTTCAAATGCCTGCAGACCCCATGTTTCGGGGTGCATGAAGCGTACCGTCAGGCTGTTGCGTGCATTGTCCGCTTCAACAATCTGCAGATGTGTACCGTGTGCGTTGATGTAATCATCCTGTGCTCCGTGTGCCTTACAACCATCGACCGTGATATTGCCCTTGCAACCCGAAAACTGAAAAAAGTCAGCCGTGCTTGCAATGGTTCTGCCCTCGGCGGGTGTGAAATCACAGTTGCAAAAGGTGACATTTTCGCAAAACTGCGAAACCATGCCGAGCCCGTGCATAAAGCAGATACGTAAGTTTTCAAAATAAAGATTTTTACATCGCTGAAACAGGCTGCCCGACTGATCACGGATGATGTTGCGGGTCTGAAAAATATGTCCCGGTACAAAATCCGCATTCTTGTCCTGCAAGGTCACCCGAAGAATATGTGCATCGACCTGTTCAATGCGGGTGAATGTGAGATCCTCACGTCTGAAATCCCTGCAGTTTTGTGCAACGGGGTCATAAACCTTGACAAAGCGTTTGGGAGCATTGCATCGGTTTTCCCAATAGGGAGAGCCGTTTTTTGCCGTTTCGCCGCACCAGTACAGGTCGTTACCGTCCACACGGAACAAACACGCAGGATTGACGGCTATCTCACACACGCCGTCCCGATTGGAAAGGACGGTAAATTCCGTCATGGTGGGCACGGCATAGTCCACTTTCAGATTGCGTACGGTGATATTTTCACAGCGGTCAAACACAAAGGGGGTCATTTTGCCGTGGATGATCACGGCGGCACCGTTGCCGTCTATGGTGATGTTCTTTTTGTTGAAAAGATACATCGGAGTGTCACGCTCACCGAGCGGATTTTCTTCCTTTTTTGCCGTATTGGTGCAGAAATACCCCGTCAGATGCACACTGTCTTCGGGGTACACGTGATAGATTTTGTCCTTTTCGAGCACAAGGGTCTGTCCATCCTGCACACAGCTGAAAATATTACAAAGTTCGTTCAAACAATCACTGCCTTTTTTTGGTTCAAATTATTTGTTAAGTAAATTACGGTTTGCAGAAAAAAACACCTGAAAACAGGTGTTGACAGAATGAAAAAATGTTGATATAATAAAAATGAACAAGGCAGACCGATAGACGGTCAGCCTTCCGTTAAAGACGAAATAACCGCCTCACGAATGGAAGACGAGAGGGCGGTTATTTCTTTTTTGTTTTAAAAATATGTTTACATACATTAAAAACAAAATCTGCGATTGCAACAAGAAGCCCTGATAACAATAGAAGCTCTTCCCATGTCACCATGCAAATCCCCTCCTTTCCGGAGGGAAAAGATACCCTCCGGAATTCAGAAGGTAACCGCCTACCATATAGCAAGTCTGGATTGCCCGATGAATACTTTAACATATTTTGACAAGAATTGCAACAAGAAAATATCCCGCCAAACCGCAATTGACCTGCTTATTCCCTGTCCAGCACTTCAAAAATCTTTTCCCAAACCGTTTCGTCCTGATCGGTCATGGCGAGCCAGTCGTATGAGGCGACGAATTGAGCTTTTTGCACTTCGGACGGATTGCTTTTTATAAATTTTTTGCGTTCTTTACCGTACTGTGCGAGATATTTTTCTGCTTCCCGCGTATAATTTGGATTGTGTCCTTTACCGTTTGCAAGGAAAAACGAGATGTTCTTTTTGTCGGAAAGTGCCGCACGCAACGGGTCATAAAATCCCTGCTTGGTGCACAGCATGTCCTTTTCGCCGTAAATCAGCAGACAAGGTGCATTGCAGTTTTGCAAGGCATCAAAAGCACTGCGATCGTAATAACCGGGGTTGGATTTTGCTTCTTCCTTCAAAAAAACATGCCGTAAGGGTGCAAGAATCCCCTTGGCCGCACAGAGGAACAAGGCCTCTGCGGCGGGGAAGCCTGCCATGGCGACAATGTGTGTCACGTCGGGGTGCAGTGCACAGATGTTCATGGTTGCAAAACCGCCCCAACTGTGCCCCATAATGCTGAATCTTTTATTTTTATATTTTTCATCCGCTTTCAGCACGTGCAGACAGTCATCCAAGTCACGCAGGGATTGTGCAAGGCCGTTTGTGCCTGTGCCGCCCGATTCCATACAGCCCGTGTGGTCGTAGGCAAACACGGTAAATCCGTGGCGGCAAAGCATTTCAATTTCACGCATATAAGCACTGTGTCCCCCGCCGAAGCCGTGATCAAACACAACAAGACGGTCGGAGTATTTTTTGTTTTCATACGAATAAAAATATCCTTGCAGGGTGTGACCGAGGCTTGAATCAAAGCAGTACGGTTCGCGGGAAAGCCCCGCAAAATCCTCTGTCGAAAAGTAATAAGCCGTGCCCGTATCATCACAGCGGTTATAAAGAATACGGCGGTATGTATTGAGAATCTGTTTTTCAAAAAACATAAACTTTCCCCCTCTCATTTTATGTTAACACGATTGCACGGTTTTGTCATTATATAAATTCAACAAAAAAGAGAAATCAATTTTTCTTTTTTACACAATTGTTTTCAGTTTTGAAATCATGTAATATTATTTATATATAAATAAAATCAATAATAACATACGGAGGCAATTATGAAAGAAATTACCGATGTAAAAAGATGGATGTCTGCCATTACCGCCGTCTTGCTGGGGCTTCCCTCGCTGATTATGGCGCTGTTGCAATGCATCACCTTTTTCGGCTACGAAACCAAAAACGAAGAGGCCGTTGCGGCAAATTTCTTAACAGGTTCGCCGTATTTTATTGAAGAAGCCGCCGCAGACACCTGGTCGGCAGGTTTTGCAAAAGAAGTGCTCACCCCCGACGATTTTGAAGACGAAGACTACTTTTTAGGCGGCTATCTTATGTTCCCCGCCATGCGGGTGACGGGAGTTATTGACGAAATCGCCGTGCGCGCGGTGGTGCTGGATGACAATTCGGGCCGCGGTGCAGTCGCCTTTGCGTGGGTAGACTGCGTGGGGCTGATGAACAATGACATCAAGGATATCCGTGCCGCACTGGCTGACCTGACCAAAGACGGCTCGCTTTGCAGTATCAATGTCGGTGCAACACATACGCACTCGGCGGTGGACACGCAAGGTCTGTGGGGTTATATCCCCAACAGCGGCAGAAATGAAAAATACATGAAGCAATTGGTTGAAAAAACCGCCGCAGCAATCCGCACGGCATACGAAAACAAGACCGACGGCACACTGTATTACACAAGCGAAGCCCATTCGGAAATGTTCACCGACGGCAGAAAACCCGCCGTTTGCGACAACAACGTGCATCTATTCCGTTTTGTACCCGCCGATTCAACAAAAAAGGAAATTTACATCACCAATTTCGGTGCGCACCCGGTTTATGTGGACTATCCCAATTCCAAACTGTCGGGTGACTTCCCGTACTACCTCGAACAGGCTGTGATTGAAAAAACAGGTGCTGATTTTATTTTCATTCAAGGTGCCATCGGCGGCGGCATCAATGCAAAAATGAACACCCCGTCCCTTGTGCCCGATCAGACTGTTGATAACTTCGCCAAAATGCAACAGTTTTCCGTGTCGGTTGCGGATATTCTCTGCGACATGGCAGTAAAGGGCAAAGTTGTGGATCCCATTCTCAATATTGCCCATTCACAGGTGGAATTTGAAGTAAACAATTTCATTTTCAAACTTGCCGAAGCGGCCAACCTGTGCAATGCGGATGCCTACGCACGTGATTTCAGCGTGTATCTTACAAGCGAGATCGGTTATGTTGAAATCGGCAAAAATATCAAAATCCTTGAAGTACCGGGCGAAGTGCTGCCCGAACTCGTATACGGCGGATTCCTGCCTGCTGAAGAAGCCGCAAACGGTACGGACTATCCGTATGCCGCCCTCAACACCCACTTTGCAGATACCGACGAAGTGCTTGTGTTCGGCCTTTGCAACGATGCACTCGGCTATATCATTCCCGACAACGATTACACTACCAACAGCGACGAAGGCGGCCATTATGAAGAAGATGTTTCCACCGGCTCCAAAAGCGGCTCTGCCTTGTCGGCGGCATTTGAAAAACTTTTTTCGGAGGTAAAATAATATGGATCTCATGCCCGTTGCCCGTTTTCTGAAATTACCGAACCTTATGCGTGCAATCATCGGTGCACTGCTTTCCCTGATTCTTCTGGTCGTGCCCGCAAATCTGTTCACAACAAGTGAGCAAGCCGCAACGTATATGCTCCCCGGCGATGAAACATTTTCCGACACGGCGGGCGACACATGGACGGTCGGCTATGCACAAGCGGTTCTCACCCCCGCTGATGTGACCGCCGACACCTATTACATTGCAGGCTACAACACCAACAACCCCGCACAGGGCGTGCTGGATGACATGTATGCAAAAGCTGTGTATCTGGATGACAACACAGGCCGCGGCGGTGTGGTTCTTTGTGCGGTGGACTGCGTAGGTCTCAGCCGTGCAGACATCAATGACATCCGTAAAATCGTCATTGAAAGCGGTGAAATTGATTCGCTCAAATCCGTCAACATCAGTGCCACCCATGCCCATTCCGCCATCGACACGCAGGGGCTTTGGGGTAAAAATTTTATGTCCGACGGCAAAAACGAAGCCTTTATGCAAACTTTGAAAGAAAAAACCGCCGAGGCAATTCTTGCCGCATATAAAGCACGCACGGACGGCAAACTGTATGTTGCGGCGGCACAGACGGATGATTTCCAGTCCGATACCCGCGAACCCGTTGATTATGACAACACGCTGACCCGTATCCGTTTTGCACCGGCAGACGGCTCGGCAGACACCTATATTGTCAATTTTGCCGCCCATGCCGAAATGCTCGGCAGCAAATCCACGCTTGTCAGTGCCGACTTCCCCGCCTATATGACAGAAGAAATCCGCACACAGGCAAACGGGGCCAACACCGTGTTCATCAACGGTGCCATCGGCGGTCTGATTACGGCAGACGATTTTGACGATGTTCTCAACAACCCCGATTTCGACTGCATTGCCTACACAAAGCAGTACGGCAAGGAACTGGGACAGTTTGTGCTGAGTATGGACAATGAAACCGAGATCCGTCCCCTTGTGAATGTCAAATCCGTTCCCGTCAGTGTACGCTGTGACAACACCGCACTGTTGCTTGCCCGCATCATCGGTGTACTCAACAACGATATGCAAAGAAGTGCAGACCGCAAGAGTGTTTCCATTCTGACGGAAGTGTCCTATATGGAATTAGGCACAAAACAGATCGGCATTTTCATGATTCCCGGCGAACTGTACCCCGAACTGGAAAGCGGAAACTTCCTGCCTGCCGATCAGGCGGCAAACGGCACGGATGCCGATTATAAGGTTCTGTCGGAAATGAGCAACTGCACATATGATTTTGTGTGGGGACTTTGCAACGACGAACTCGGCTACATCATCCCCGACAATGATTTTCTGTTGCATGAATGGTTTGAATATTTCAACATTGCCTACGATGAAGCCGACAGAAAGCATTACGAAGAAACCAACTCCGTCGGCCCTGATACGGCAAGAAGCCTGCTGGAAGCCATGGATGCTCTTATTGCGGGTGTGCAATGAGAGGATGATAAATTGGGTTTTTCGACACCCATGATGTTTGCAAATCCGATTTTTTGCACTTTGTGCAATTTTTTATCCTCATTTTTTACACTTATTGCTATTCCATCCCCACATTGTTTGTGATATACTATAAACAAAGATACAGATGCACAGCATCTGAAAACACAGAAAGGGGTGAAAAAAATGAGCGAATACATGCTGTATCTCTGGATTGCGTTGTTTGTCATTTTCCTGATTACGGAAGCCGTGACTGCACAACTTGCAACCATCTGGTTTGCCGCAGGTGCACTGGTTGCTCTGATTCTGGAGCTTGCGGGTGTGGAAAGCATTGCAATTCAGGTGGTGGTATTCCTTGCAGTGTCCGCAGTGACGCTCATTGCAACAAGACCGCTGGTCAAAAAAATGATCAGCAAAAAGGCCGTTGCCACCAATGCAGACCGCAATGTGGGCTGTGAAGCGGTTGTCACCGAAGCCATCGACAACCTCGCTGCCACGGGTGCGGTGAAAATCAACGGCAACGTCTGGACGGCACGCAGTGTCGACGACAGCCCCATTGAAGCGGGCACAATTGTTATTACAGAAAAAATTGACGGTGTCAAAATGATCGTCCGTCGCAAATAATAAGGAGGTTTTTTTATGGTTCCCTTTATCATCACTGTTGTTCTTGTTCTGATTCTTCTTGTTGTTCTTGTTTCCTGCATCAAAATTGTGCCGCAGTCCAAGGCTTATGTCATTGAACGTCTGGGCACATACAGAGAAACCTGGAACGCAGGTCTGCACTTCAAGGTTCCGTTTATTGACCGCATCGTCAAGATCGTCAACCTCAAGGAGCTCGTTTCCGACTTCGCACCCCAGCCCGTTATCACACGTGACAACGTCACCATGCAGATCGACACGGTCGTGTTCTATCAGATCACAGACCCGAAACTGTTTGCCTACGGTGTTGAAAATCCCGTATCCGCCATCGAAAACCTGACCGCAACCACCTTACGTAATATCATCGGTGAAATGGAACTCGACCATACGCTGACTTCCCGTGACACCATCAATGCAAAGATCCGTGTCATCCTTGACGAAGCGACCGACCCGTGGGGCATCAAGGTCAACCGCGTGGAACTGAAAAACATTTTCCCGCCCAAGGAAATTCAGGATGCCATGGAAAAGCAGATGAAGGCAGAGCGTGAACGCCGTGAATCCATTCTTCGTGCCGAAGGTGAAAAGGCAAGTGCCGTGCTGGTTGCCGAAGGTAACAAAGAAGCCATGATTCTCAATGCCGAAGCCGAAAAACAGGCAGCGATTCTCAAAGCCGAAGCCATCAAGGAATCCAAGATCCGCGAGGCAGAAGGTGAAGCACAGGCAATCCTCCGTGTGCAGGAAGCAACCGCCAAGGGTATTGAACTGCTCAATGCATCCAACCCCGGCAAGGCAGTGCTCACCATCAAGAGCCTTGAAGCCTTTGAAAAAGCCGCTGACGGCCAGGCAACCAAGATCATCATCCCCTCGGAAATTCAGTCCATGGCAGGTCTTGCCGCCGGACTTAAAGATGTCATTCAGTAAAAAGCAAAAAAACATTGAGAAGGTGCACAAAACATCTTCTCAATGTTTTGCGTTAAAAAATAAAAAAATGAAAAGGTAAAAGGTGAAAATATGTATTGTTGGAAATGTAAAAGCCAGATCCGTGACGATGCGCGCTTCTGCAATGTTTGCGGTGCCGATCAATCTGCACAGCAGACTCCTCCCTCCTATGCACAGCAGAATCCCGCCTACGGACAGCAGACTCCCGCTTATACACAGCAGAACCCCGCCTACGGACAGCAGAATCCCGCTTATACACAGCAGAATCCCGCCTATGCACAGAACGCATCATTCGGTCAGCCTGCTCCCGCAAAGAATGGCGGCAACAACAAACTGAAGATCCTGATTCCCGTGATTGCCGCAGTGGTTGTTGTGATCGGCGTTGTATTGGCAATCGTGCTGACTCGCGGTTCCGATGACGACACACCCGTCATTGCTGACCCGACCGCAGCAGATTCTGTGCAGGATGCGACCGTTGCAGACGATACCACCGTTGAACCCACCGAAACAGAGCAGACAGAACCCGCAGACTCCGCTAACACCGGAAATACGACAGAATTTTCCGCTTTTACAGTTGAAAAGGTCGATTCGTTTGATCTTTCTTCCGATACATATATTTACAACTTTACCGCCGGCGGAATCGTTTACAAAGAGAGATCCACCGGAAAATACGGTATTCTGAACATTGAAGCAAAAAGCGACACCAATGCTATTTATACAAACCTGGAAGCAAACGGCAAATATTTTGAGGCAACAACGGCAGAAACCGGCTCTTTCACCAATATAACCGACGTTAACTGCTGTGGTCTGATTGACGGAAGCGGCAATGTGGTTATTCCCATGGAATATGCGGCTTTTGACACTTTGAATGATCGATTTATGCAAGTTTATAAAGTTACCGAACAGACCGATAATAAAGATGAAGCACTTGTATTTATTTCGGATAATATGTTTTCCATATTCGCAGATGAAGATGATGTTCTGCTCAAAGGTACATGGTACATCTATGATCTCGAAGAAGGCCGACTCGTTCCCGGCGTCAGCGGAACCAACAAATATTATATTCATGCTTACGGCGATATTATAAAATATACTTCTGATGAAAAAGAAACAATCTGCGTAAAAGCAGACGGACAGGTGCTCCCGGAAAATACAGAAGTGTTTGAAAACGGTTGCTACAGAATCGGTTCTTCCTCTGAAGGCGTGCTTTATGATTCCGATCACAACAAGATCTATGAATACGGCGAAGACGATTTCAGACCCAATTACAGTGAAGATGAATACATCATCCTTTATAAGTATGTTGACGGCGAATCCATGTATGCACTGATGGATGATACGGGAAAGGTTGTTTCCACAGAATTTACCGAGACACCGTATGTGTACGGTGACCTGCTTGATGTAAAAGACCGGATCTATGACTTTGAAGGCAATCAGGTTATTGAAGGCGAATATGACTCAATCTACATGGATGAAACATTCAAAGACATCTGGTTCCTGAAGAACAATTCCACCGTTACCATCATTGACCGCAACGGCAATATTCTCTATCAGGGTTCGGAAAATGATGTCGAATTCGATTATTACACCTATTACACCATTTCGAAAAAATCCGGTGACAGCACCCTCTTCTATTCCTGGGAAGACGGCGATTTTGTGTTGGATGCCTATGCTTATGAAATTGCACCCTGGCTTGTTGAAACAAATAAAAAAGCGGACAACACCGTTGATATTATCGACACCGTTTCCGGTAAAACCATTATCAAAGGCCATACGGATTATAAGGCTTTTGTCAACGAAGAAAACGCTTGCATTTATATCATCGGATATAATGATGATGTGTCATACGATTACTATGTCGTTCGCTGATTTTTCAAGGGTGACGGATTATATCTGTCACCCTGCTCCGTTTCCGAATATCGGAAGTGAAAAATATGAGTTTAAGAATCCTATCAACAGGTGATCATTATGTTTTGTTTTAAATGCGGGCAACGGATTGCAGACAGTTCGCTTTTCTGCGACTTCTGCGGTGCGGATCAACGCACTGCCCCGGGGACTTCTTCGGAACAATCCGTTCGACATCCCGCCGAACCACTTGGTCCCGCAAAAAAAACCGTGCTTTGTTGCAAATGCGGCAAACAGATTGACAACAACGCTCGCTTTTGCGACTTCTGCGGTGCAGATCAATTTCCGCCTGCAAAAAAAGGTACACAACAAGTCGTTGCACAGCCTGTAAAACAATCCACAGAATCGAGTGGACAACAAATCGTTGCGCAACCCGTCAGACAACCCGCGCAACCGCTCGACACGGAAATAAAAACTGCGCATTGCGCCAACTGCGGCAAAAAGATTGATGCTTCGCGTTTTTGCAGTTTCTGCGGTGCAGATCAGTTTCCACCCCCGGGGCGTCCTGCAAACCAACCCGTCAAACAGCCCATATCGAAACCCTTTGCACGGCCAGAAGGGCAACCGCCTGTTGTTCAGCCTGCAGAAATGCCCTCCGTTACGGCGCCTGCGGCATCTGCGTTTGAACAACCCGTTGCATCGCCTTTTGCACAGCCTGCAATGCAACAACCTTTTGCCCAACCTGCAATGTCCCGTTCATTTGCACCCGCAGGCAAGAAAGCCGTCAACAAGAACATGAAAATGCTGCTTCCCGTTCTTGCGACGGTCGTTGTTGCGATCGGTATAATCGGAGCCGTCATCGGAATTTCCGCGAAATCCGAAAACACACCCGTATCGGGTACGGTTGCCTCATCGCTTCCCTCGCAGGGAACAACAGCCGAAACCGATCCCGTCACCACAACCGAAAGTCCGCTCATTGAGACTACGGAAAGTGCGACGGATTCTGCACCTGCCGTATCATACAATGCGGCAAATACCCCGGTGTTATCAACCAAGCCGGTAGATATAACCCGCACGGTCTTTATCTACATTGTCGGTTCAAATCTTGAATCGGTCGATGGTTCGGCAACACGCGATATTCAGGAAATGCTGGATTCTGACTTCGCTTCCGCCAACACACAGGTGCTGTTGTGCGCAGGCGGCGCAAAAAAGTGGCAAAACGACCTTATGTCCGCTTCTGAAACCGCCTATTTCCACCTTGCAGACCACACAATAACCAAGCGGGCAAAATCTGACTCCCCTCTGAACATGGGCATCGCTGACACGCTCGCCGACTTCCTGAGCTGGGGTGTTGAAAATTACCCGGCTGATCGCTACAGCCTGTTTTTATGGAATCACGGCGGCGGTCCCCTCTGCGGCTTTGGTACGGACGAAATCAGCAATGACTATCTGTCACTCGCAGAACTTGTGGATGCATTGCAGGCATCTCCTTTCCATGCCGGCAAAAAACTGGAAACCCTCGGCTTTGATGCCTGTCTGATGGGCACGGTTGAAACGGCATGGGCATTCAGAGATTATGCAGATTATTATATTGCATCGCAGGAAGTTGAGCCGGGCAACGGCTGGGATTATACGTTTCTGAAAGATCTTCCCTACTGCGAAGACGGCGATGATATCGGCAAGGTAATCATAGACAGTTACTATGATTTTTATATGCAACTCTATGCCTCCTACCCGCGATATGAAAGCGAAATCACTCTTTCGTGCATTGATCTGTCCGCGCTCACTGCGGTGGAAACGGAAATCAACAAGCTGTTTGCAACCGTCAATCAGGATGTGCTGGCAGGCAAGATGGCAACCGCCTCACGTTGCCGCAATAATTCAAAGGTATTCGGCAAAAGCGGTTCGACTTCAGACTATGACCTTATTGACCTCACTCACATCACATCGCTGCTGAAAACGACCTACACGCAGGCCTTCTCTCTGGAACAGGCTCTGGGCGCGGCAATCGTATATTCAAGATCCAACGCATTCAACGCAAACGGACTTTCCATTTACCATCCATATGAAAACATTGAACAACCTGCGACAATCGGCAATTTTTACAGGTCTTTCAATTTTGCCGCAAACTATACCGAATACATCATCAACTTCATGGACGGTATGAAGAACGGCTCAAAGAGCAGCTACCGCAGTTTCTCAAACACACTCGTTACCGTGACAGAAAATGAACAGCAGAGCGATCTTTCCATTCAACTGACCGAAGATCAGATGCAGACATTTTCAAGCGCAAAATATTATGTATTCTGGGAAATTCCTGCCGATCAGACATTCTCCAAACAAACCGAGTATCTGCAGGTCTTCTCGGGGCAGGATGTGAACGTGTCCGCCGACGGCAAACTGACCGCAACATACAACGGCAAGGCCGTGTTCGGTAAGGACCACAAAACGGGTGAATATTCCGATTGCCCCTTGTCCATGTATCAGATCTATGACGGCTCACCGGAAGAAAAATTCTATTTCCCGTGTATGTTCTCCAAGTGGTATGATCTGGATCTTGATATCGAGGGGGTCCGCTGGTTGATGGAAATCGAGGACGGTGTTCCGGTTCTGCGCAATGCGTACCGTACTGAAAGCCTGAACGACAATTTCCCCGACAAAAAGCTGATCGATCCTGAAAATTACGATTATTATGCCTTTGCAAACAATTCCTATTTTATGAAAACGGATGAGGACGGCAATTCCGTTCTCGAATTCACCCAAAGTTCTTACGGCTTTGAATATGTGCGTGAGGACGGATTCAGCATTGAACTGCGCCCGATTGAGGATAAGAGTCAGTACCGTGCGGTGTTCCAGATTGAAGACATCTACGGCAACAGCTATTTCAGCGCATTCATTCCGTTGGAATAAGGTATATCACAATCAGACAGGAGGCAGACCGATAAACGGTCCGCCTCCTGTTTTCTTCATTCCACGTCGGGGGGGGGGCGCAAAACAGAAGACAATTTTTCTACCCACTTGACGGAATGCAAAGAAAAAATGTATAATATGGAACGGTGATTTGTGATGAATACATATTTCAATGAAATAACTGCAAAACCCGTCAATACCGACGGCGGCAAAATTCTTTATAAGATCCCCGCGGGCGCGATGTGCGCAAACGGCGATCTCGGCATTGTGTTTGATCAGGATGAAAAAGGTCTTGTGATTCACATTTCAAAGTGCGACTTCTGGAAATTCTCCCCCGGCGCACACGGCGACGGCGGCATCAAAACCGTCGGAGAAATCCGCATCGGCAATGTGAACTTAAATGAATACAACATAAAGCAGTATTTTGACAAGGGACTTTTGAACTGCTCTTTCGGCAATGTCGGGATGCAGTTTTTTGTTGCCCCCGAAAACATGATTTATTTTGAAATAAAATCGCCCGAAAGTACCCCTGCGCCGACGGTTGGCATCCGTCTTCCCGATACCTGCAACTCGAAAAATGCAGAATACGAAAACGACGGTCTGCGTTGCTTTGAACGCAGGTTTGAGGGCAAAGATCTTGAAAGAATGTCGGCGGTGGCTGTCTGTTTGCGGCAGATTGACACACGCACACAGGACGGTATTGTGTGCACCCGTTACTGCATTGCGGTCGCGACGAATTTTGATGATGAAAATTACGCTGAAAAAGCATGTGCCCTGGTGATTTCCTGCGATTATAACCGCGACAGAACACGCACAGCCGAAAAATGGAAAAACTTCTTTTCCGCTTCGTCCGTCACACTTGAAGACAAGGAAATTGAATTGTTTTACAACGCAAGCCTTTATCACCTTGCAGGCTGCATGGGCAACAAAGGCTTTCCGCCCGGACTGTTCGGCAATTTTGTGACGGACGATTTCTTCCCATGGGCGGGCGATTATCACATGAACTACAACTACGAAGCGCCCTATTACTGCATTTTTTCCGCCAACCATCCGGAACTGTTTGACGGTTACATGACCCCCGTGAACGAAATGCGCGAATATGCAAAGAAATTTGCTTGCCTGTTTGGTTGCAAAGGCTATGCCTTTCCCGTCAGTTTCGGGCCGAAAGCACTGGATGTTTTCACACAACCCGACTGCAAGGAACACGGCATTCTGTTTCTCGGGCAGAAAAGCAATGCCGCCTATGCCTGCGTGATTCCGCTGATGCACTGGTTTTCGACTTTCGACAAGATGTATGCCAAAGAAAACTACTATGATTTTGTTTTCAACACCGCCGCATTCTGGGAAGATTATCTGGTAAAGAAAAACGGCAGATACGAAATCCGAAACGATGCGGCACATGAAATCCCCTATTACCGCGGTGAAAAGTTCAACGCACTCACCCATGCAGGGCAGATCCGAACCGTCAATGCCATCAATTCACTCGGCCTTGTGAAAATGCTGTTCAAGGGGGTTTACAACATGGCAAAGGAACTCGGTCTGAATGCCGAAAAATATGCCCTGTGGGAAGACATCAATGAGAACTTGAGCGATTTTCCGACCTTCATCAAGCACGGCAAGAAGTGTTTCCGCTATTCAAAATTCGGCATCCGCTGGAGAGATGACAACACCGTAGGCCTGCAACACATTTACCCCGCTTCGCAGATCGGACTGGATTCAAATGAAAAACTGCTGAAGATTGCACACAACACCTATTTCATCAACGATCGCAGACTCGATGACAACGGCTCGAACTCGTATCTGCCTGCAGGTGCGAGAA
This sequence comes from Oscillospiraceae bacterium, assembly GCA_015066385.1. GTDB lineage: Bacteria > Bacillota > Clostridia > Oscillospirales > Acutalibacteraceae > RUG806. The sequence goes on along the minus strand of SVOJ01000024.1, from coordinate 593 downwards.
TCGGGGTGGATCCTGCATTTTTAATCGAGGGAATCAAGCAGAATATCAAGGAATTCGGTCTGCCCAACAAGCTGTTTCGCCACCACGGCGGAGGCATCGAGCATCTGACCACCGTTCCCGCCACCATCAACGAAATGCTTCTGCAAAGCCACGAGGGTGTTATCCGCCTGTTCCCGTGCTGGGACAAAACATCGCCTGCAGAATTTACAAATCTTCGTGCCGACGGCGCATTTCTTGTCTCTGCCAAACTGAAAAATGAACAGATTTCATCCGTGCGGATCAAAAGTCTGCAGGGCAAGGTGTGCAATGTGCAGGACTTCGGCATAACGCGCATTGTCCGTGATGCTGACAAACAAGAAATCCTGTTCACAAAGAACGGCAACACCGTTTGTTTTGAAACACAAAAAGATGCAGAATATGTCCTGCAATAACAACAAAAAAGGGGCTGTTGCTTTTAGCACAGCCCCTCAGACTGTCGAAAAACCGTGTTTCGCAATCAAGCGAGACACGGTTTTCTGTCTGTATTGTTAAATATTTGGAATAAATTGAATAAAAAGACGTAAAAATCATGAAAATCCTCGTTTTTGAACTTC
>SVOJ01000023.1 GCA_015066385.1 Oscillospiraceae bacterium | reverse complement strand
CTTACTATCTCGCCCTCGTTTCTGTTTTGTCCTGTTCGCTTTTCTTCTAACATTTTCATCACCATATTCATTATACCATAAATATGACAAAAAGCCCAGTAAAAACTGGACTTTTTCGACAGTCTGAAAGCACCACGAAGGTGCTTTTCCTTTTGCGAAAGAGCGACCAAACGGTGTATAAGTGGGGGTAAAAACGACCAAAAGTATTGTGGCAGCGCTGTTCGACAAATTGGTACTTGATTATTTCAACCAGCTATATGCTTCATCTGCAAGGTTTTGCAAATAGTCAAAAAACTGGCCTGCGTGGTAGCCGTCGCAAATCGAGTGATGGGCTTGCAGACAGAACGGAAGCTTCACTCTGCCATCTTCTTTGATCAGCTTTCCTGTGGTAAATATAGGCGGCAGGTGTGTGCCTGTTGAGAACACGTTGAGGTTGAAGGATGTAAACTCTATCCACGGTACAGAGGATATGTCAAAACAGTTCCTTGGCATATCACTCATCGGAAACATTTTGCTTGTATCGCAGGTATCCATAACTTCAACGCAACGGTCGTAAAACACCTTGAAGCCGCGGTCATACTTGCACCACAATACGTGGAATTGCTCGCTCCCTTGCGGCATAAAGGTGAAGGACGGATTTACTTCTTCATAGTATCCGATGTTGCCATCCTCATCGTGATTGAAACGCAAAAACCGAAAATGGTTAACGGCATTTGCGATCCACCATATCAATGTCGGATACAGTCTGAACCCACTTTCCTTCACTCGGTTATATATTTCGGTTATATCCACGTTGACGGTAACGCTATAGGTACAGCGAACGTTATTGTAGTAGTGTAGAAAGTATTCTTTTCTTTCCCATGTTTCCATATCTATTTTTGAAAAGGTCGCATTTTGGTTTGTTTCCATACTCTCACCTGCAAATTCTTATTTATCGAACAGATTATACCACAAAACTATGAATTTTTCAACCGAACGCAAAAAAGCGCCCCCGACAACCGTTCTGGCTGCCGAGGGCGTTTGTGTTGCATGTATTTTTGATGGAACAAATCAAGACGAAGCCTTGTATATCATCCGCAACTTGTTGCGGCATATCATCAACACGAAGTGTTGTATCTCATCATGCCGCAGGCAATGCAGCCTTCGGCTGATGATATGCGCCTACGGCGATGATATACACGCGTACCGCGTGATGATATGCCAAGCCTGCGGCTTGGATAAAAAAAGAAGCAACTTTTGGTAGACAAAAGTTACTTCTTTTTTGGAGCAGGGTACGGGAATCGACTCTCGCACTGCGGTGCTCGGTCAGGCGCGGCTCTGACAGTCCACCGGACTGTCATTCACTCCCGCGCCGCTTCGATTCCCTACAGTATTTCCAAAAGAAAAAGCACCACGAAGGTGCTTTTCCTTTTGGAGCAGGGTACGGGAATCGAACCCGCCCGGTCTGCTTGGGAAGCAGAAATTCTACCAATAAATTAACCCTGCATATTGAATTGTATTATTCATTATACATAAACCACATAAAAATGCAAGTGTTTTTTATCACAAAGAAAATGATTATTTTTTGTACAGTTGTGCAATTGTAAAAATATTCATAAGTATGTTATAATAAAAAACATAATAGTCGAAAGGAGATTCAAAATATGCTTGTAACATTGCTTAAATCTTTGTTTTCCGTGCTGATTCTGATTCTGACGATGCTTGTTTCCCCCGGGATGCTCGGCGGAAAAATTGCGTATGAACCCAAAGACGAAGGCGAATGCCTTTTGAACATTGCCGTGATTTCCGACACGCACCTCGACGGTTCTGCCGCAAGACAGGCGGTGCTCGAACTTGCACTTGACGACATTGCCATGGCCGACTACCCTGTTGACCTGATGATTATTTCGGGTGACATCACCGACAGCGGAGAAACTGATGAATGGGATACCGTTGCCGCAGCGTTTGCAAACACGGACTATCTGCCCGAAATTATTCTTGCCGAGGGCAACCATGACACATGGGCGGATGACGGGTATGAAGCTTCGCTTGCAAACTTTTTGCATTACAATGAAGTCATTGCAGGCAGAACAATTGAGAAAGCATATTATTCCGCAGTGATCGGCGGTTACACCTTTGTTGTGATGGGCAGTGAAGCCGACCATACGGACGCTTATATCAGCGACGAGCAGCTCGAATGGCTCGATGCCACCTTAAGCGAAGCGAGTGTTGACGGCAAGCCGACTTTTGTAATCAGCCATTGGCCGATGAACCTGACCCACGGTCTGCCCGAAAGCTGGGGCGATGAAGACTACGACGAATTCACAGGCGGCTTCGGTGAGCAGTCTGCGCAGGTTGAAGAAATTCTGCAAAAATACGAAAACATTTTCTTCATTTCCGGTCACATCCACAACGGGCTCGGTGAATATCTGACCGATGATCTGTACGGCTACAAGAGCGTGGAGCATTACGGAAACATTCACAGCATCAACATGCCGTCGTATATGTACATGTATCCGCACGGTCAGGTAGGATTAGGCAACGGATTCCAGTTTGAAGTGTATGCCGACCGCGTGGTTGTGCGTGCAAGAAACTATGCAACAGGCATCTGGTTCGCCGCATACGATTACGAAATCCCGCTTATATAAGGGTATAATACAAGCCGTATCGGACAACCGATACGGCTTCTGTTTATTAAATTTTAATTTATGCTCTTGTGAAGACATAGTAATTTGTATCATACCCGCCATATCTCCAGTCGCCGCTTTTCCATTCAATAATAAGATAATCAATGCCATCCACGGTGCGGATTTCATATTCGCAGGCAGACCAATTCCAGTGGCGAAGCAGATAGTTTTTTGTCCATGTAACGGTGTCAGATCCCTCAAAAACGGCATCTTCATACACCAGACGGCTGTTACCGTCCGGAAAAAATGTGACTTCCTTGAAATACAAATCCTCGATCGGTTCGGCTTCGGTAGTGAAGTCAGCCTTGTGATGCAGATAGCCCAAAAACGAATGTGCTTTCCATTTGCCGAGTACACGATCATCCGCTACAAAAGGCAAACTTGTGTTGTCTTTTCTTGCAATTTCTTCGGCGGTATAGCGGTTTGAATCAACTTTTTTGAGCACAAGGCAGGTAGGTTTCCCGCCGCGTGTGTATTCATACTCCTTGAGATTGACGAACATATACAACGCATCCCCGATAAGCTCTGTTTCGTACTCGTTGTTGACAGGCGAGTTGAGCACACCTTTCGTCCAACTGAAAGCCCAGTAGCGTTCGCCGTCGGGCAGAAAATAAAGATATTTCTGTTCTTCGCCGTAAAAATTCTTCACGCAGAACAGGTTGTCGTAAAAATCTTGTTTTACAGCGAAAATGCCGATGATCTCCCACTTGCCGACTACCTTTTCGTCATTGACAAAGGGTAATTTTTCTTCGGGCGGATCGACATCTTTGTCCAATTTCACAATATCACACAGAATTGTGCCGTCCTTGATTTTGTATTGTGAAATGCGTTGATAATCAGCGGATCTGATCTGTGCTTCGGCAAGGGTGCACACATCAAGAAACGATTTATCAGGCAGCAATTCAATAATTGCCTGTTTGTCGGTGAAAAGAATTTGCAGATTTGTCATCATCAGTGCAGCCTCCTTTAGATTTTCAAGAGCCTGTGCAAACATTTTCTCCTTTTTTGCAAAAATATCTGCGATTTCTTCACTTGTTTTTTGCGAAGAAATCAGCTCCTTGATTTCCTGCAGGGAGAAGCCGGCATTTTTGAGTGCCGTAATGCGATAAAAAGTAAGAATTTGTTCCGATGTGTAGTGTCTGTATCCCGAAAATTTGTCCGTAAAGCTGGGCACAAGCAGTTTTTCCTTGTCATAGTGGCGAAGCACGGAAATTTTAGTTCCGCACACCCGCGCAAATTCTCCGATTTTCACAAGAATCTCTCCTTTTGCAGTTTCTAAGGTACCTTACGAGAACAAGTATAAACCTGAAGTTAAGGTGAGAGTCAAGAGGGTTTTTGAAATTTTTGCAAACAAAAAACTCTTTGCTTTGCGGCATGCGAAAAACAAAGAGCTATACAATTAAAACTGAACCGACCAATAACCGAAGCGTTTTCCGCCTTCGCGCTTGATAAGTCCTTTTTCTTTCAAAGAGTCAATTATGCGTTTTACGGTTCGGGAAGATTTATTGATTGTACGAGCAATCTTTTCTTGTGTTATTTGAGGTTCCTTTTTCAAGAGATTCAGCACAACAGATTCATCCAAAGTGACATCCAAAGTGACATTTTGCAAATCATTTTGGCACTTTGGAGTTTCTAAAGTGCCACTGATATGCATCTGGCGGTTTTTAAGTTCATTATTTTCGCCCAAAATCAGATTTCTTAAAAAGAGTTCAAGAAATTCCGTTGTTTCGTGTACACCTTTCCGAATGTTGTTGTAATTTGCACGCACCAAAGCATTGCGAAAATACCATGCATTCTGCGCAAAAATATCATTGGTGACATCAAAACCGAGTGTACGCAGATATTTGATAAAAAAGACTGCGGTGGCTCTTGTGTTGCCTTCTGAAAAAATATGAATCTGCCAAAGGCGTGAAACAAATTTTGCAAGGTGTTTTATAACCTGATCAATGGACAGGTCTTTGTAGCTGAATTCACGTTCCTGTGAAATATCATAGTCAAGTGTGGCTCTTAAATCAAGTGCGCCGCCGTACAAAACGGTATCCCCGTCAAGCACCCATTCTGCTTTGGGAATGTTATAATCTCTGATTTTGCCGGCATGTTTGTAAACACCCTCAAACAATCGCGCATGAATGGATATATACTGTGCAGGTGACAAAACAAAGGATTTTTCAGCAAGTAGCTGTGCAATGCGAACCGAAACCTTGTCTGCTTCTTCCGTTCTGTCATTTGCCGTGTGTCTGACATTCTCTTTATAATAGCTGTGGATCAGTAGGTTTGCTTCTTCAAATGTGATATCGCCCTCAATATTTTTACCGGCAATATCAATCAGATAATCACTTGTTTCAAGTCCGTCAACAGCCTGCAAACCGATTGCGGTATGCCATGCATAGCCTTTTTCTCGTTTTTGAGGCTCATTTTCCCGCAGATATTCTTCAAAAATATGATCGTCCATTTATGCCTCCGAACATCTTACTGTTACTTATATTTTACATCAAAACCAACAAAAAATCAACAATCAGATATATTATAGACATATTGAGAAAGTTTTTTTCGGCTGGTTTTATTCCGCGGTTTTGATTTTGATTCCCATTTCTTCAAACTGCACCAAATCGTCTTCCGAGGCTTCGCTGTCGGTGATGATATAATGCAATTTGTTTGCAGGACAAATGCTGATGACGGAATCAAAACCGATTTTTTCAACCGGATACAAACCGTAAACGGTTTTTGAATTGTTGATGACGGCATTCGTCAGTTCAACACTTCTTGATTTTTGAATGGAAAGTCCGAATTTTGCCGACACACACGCAGAGGTGACAAAGCATTTATCAAAACGCAGGCGATTGATCATAGACAGTGCAAAGCTGTCATAAAAACAACCGTTTTTCTGCATTTCACCGCCTGCAAGCAGAACAGTTATGTTTTCTTTTTTGCGAAGTTCCTCGGCAATGGCAAGTGAATTGGTCACAACCGTGCACGGTACTTCGCCCATATTCTGTGCCATCAGAAAACCGACACTTGCGTTTGTGATGTACACCACATCGTTTTGAGCAATCTCCTGTACGGCACTTTTTGCAACGGCAAGATAATTTTCTTTCACTTCCCTGACGCGCTCATCGGGTGCAAGATCCTTTATCACATTTGCACCGACCTGACGGGCAGGAATGGCACCGCCGTGGGTTCTTTTTAAAAGTCCTTGTTCTTCAAGAATTCTTAAATCCCGTTTTGCGGAATCATAACTGATCTGAAAAAGTTCTTGTATTTCCGCATTGGAGATTCTTCCCCGCTCGGCAAGAAGTCTTAAAATCTCTGCGTGTCTTTCTTCCATGAACATAGTATATCACTCCTAAATATTAACAATTATTCACGATTACACACTAATCACAAGCACAATATAGCATATTCGTTTACAAATGTCAAGCATTTTTGTATTTTTCATACATTTTCGGGAGTGATCGTTAATATAAATTCCCCGCCGGATTGAAGTCCGATGGGGAATTTTTTATTGATTCACATATAATACAATTATGAAAATGCACTCATATCCGCACACAACAGACGGATGCGGCTGGCTTCCAAAGGATAAAGCACCGTACCGTAACTGTTGGAAATACCCGTTAAGAACTGCAAGGGATTGAGGGTCAGTTCGGGTGATGCAGGCAAGGTGACAAAAATAACAACTGTATCGTTTTCCTGTTTCACTTCATAGGAATGAATCGCGGCGGAAACATCGACGATCTTTGTACCCTTTCTGCCGCGTACCTTGGCGGATTTTTCGCAGGTCAATCCCCCGTTTTCAATGATACGCACAACTTCTTCGGCGGAAATATCCTCGGCATCCAACACGATTTTATATTCCCCGTATGCCGCTTCCGCAGGCTTGCAAAATGCCTGTGTGACGGCTTCAATGTGCATACCACTCGGCATGACGGCATTCAGGCGGTCTTTGATTTCTTCGTTTTCAATTTCCCCCTCAATGCGGATATCAAGCGGTTCATAACAGGTTTCAACACCCAACGGCAGGGGTTGCAGGAATGAAATGTACGGATGCGGATTGAAGCCTTCGGTGTACCACAGCGGAATATCGGCACGGCGCACGGCGCGGGTCATCAGACGGAACATATCCAGATGCGACACATATTTGACAGCACCGCTTTTAGAAAACCAGATTCTTACATCTCGCATCGCATTCACCTCCGTTGAGTTTGTCGGCACCGCAACCTGCGCACTGTTCGCGGCAGTGGGCGGTGGTTTGTGCCTGTTTGGCTTTTTCGCTTTCCCTGATCAGGAATTTTTTGGAAATGCCGTAGTCCATGTGATCCCACGGCAGAACTTCGTCGTAAGAACGGGTACGGTTTGCATAAAATTCGGGGTCAAGACCGCATTCTGCAAAGGCTTTCATCCATGCATCGAAATTGAAATATTCGTCCCAACCGTCAAACTTGCAACCGTTTCTCCATGCAGTTTCAATGACTTTGGACAACCGTCTGTCGCCTCTTGCAAACACAGCCTCAAGGAAGCTGACATGCATTTCGTGGAAACTGATCTGCACTTTGCGGTTGGTGTTGGTGGTTTTCAGCAGTTCCTGACGGGCAAGAATCTGTTCTCTTGACAACTGCGGTTCCCACTGGAACGGGGTAAAGGGCTTGGGAACAAACGTAGACACACTGCAATTCACGGCAACGGTCTTGCCTTTGGGTCTTTCGGGCATGGCATAGAACACATCGACCACTCTGCGTGCCAAAGCGGCGATTTCTTTGATATCTTCGTCGGTTTCGGTAGGAAGACCAAGCATGAAATACAGTTTCACAGCCGTCCAGCCGCCCTCAAAGGCTTTGAGTGAAGTGGACATAATTTCTTCTTCGGTGACGTTCTTATTGATCACATCACGCATTCTCTGCGAACCGGCTTCGGGTGCAAAGGTAAGCCCGCTTCTGCGCACACTTGTGAGTTTTTCAATGAGGTCTTTACGGAAATTATCCACACGTAAGGACGGCAGAGCGATATTGACTTTCTGCGGAACCGTCCATTCCAGAAGTTTATCAAGCAATGTTTCAAGCTGTGTGTAGTCACTCGAAGACAGCGAAGACAAAGAAACTTCGTCATAGCCGCTTGTCTTGATAAGATGTTCACACTGACATGAAATCGTTTCGGGGGATTTTTCACGGATGGGTCTGTATAAAAAACCTGCCTGACAGAAACGGCAACCTCGGATACAACCGCGGAAAATTTCATGCGTGACACGGTCATGCACCACTTCAATAAACGGTACAATGAGTTTTTCGGGATAAAACACATTGTCAAGATCGCCGACAACACGCTTTTTGACCGTTGCAGGGGCACCGTCTTTGGCTTCGATTGCCTTTACGGTGCCGTCATCATTGTAAGACACATCGTAAAGCGACGGCACATAAATACCGTCCAGTTTTGCGGCTTCACGCAGAAATTCCTGCTTGGTGGAGCCTTTTTTCTTATGTATTTTAAGCAGGTCAATGAGTTCATTGGTAATTTCCTCACCCTCACCGGGCATGCAAAGATCCACAAAATCCGCAATCGGTTCGGCATTGCAAACGGACGGCCCGCCTGCAACAATCAGCGGCGTCAGAGCCGTTCTGTCCTTTGAATACAGCGGCAGACCTGCAAGGTCGATCATGTTGATGATATTCGTGTAGCACAGTTCGTACTGTACGGTAAAGCCGATCATGTCAAAATCCTTGATCGGGTCTCCGCTTTCGAGTGCAAACAGTGCAATGTCATGTTCACGCATTTTTTCTTCCATGTCGGGCCACGGTGCAAACACACGCTCGCACCATGCATCCTCACGGGCATTGACAAGCGAATACAGAATTTTGATACCCAGATGCGACATGCCGATTTCATAAGAATCGGGAAAACAGAATGCATAGCGGATATCTATCTTTTCTTTATCTTTCATCACACTGTTGAGTTCACCACCCGTGTAACGGGCAGGCTTTTGCACAAGCGGAAGAAGTTTTTTTAAGTTTTTATTCAAAACAACACATCCTTTTCTGATTGTATTATACCATAAAAGATGCCGTTTGCAAGGCATTATTTGCGGAAAAACAAAAGAAAAGAAAGATAAAACAGAAAGATAAGAGCGGTCGGTTCCATGCGGACAGTAAAAAAATATACAATAAGGAACAGGAAAAATCCGAAGAAAAAAATCCATTCAGTTACATTCATCAGCCGTTCGGCTTTTGATGGCGGATAAAAAGAAAGCAACAGACAAAGCAGACTCCGCCCGCCGTCCAGACACCGCAAGGGCAGTAAATTGAAAAATCCGAGCGAGAAATGTGCCGCAAAAAGGGTCTGCACCTCTTCCCCGTTTTGCAAAAACGGCAACAACAAAACAGAACAAAAGAAATTCAGAAGCGGTGCTGTCAAAGTGCAAATCAGTTCTTTTTTGTAAGGCAACAAACGGGTCGATTCATCTGACAATCGCATACCGAACAATCCGACCGTCAGTTCCGACGGAACTGCTTTGCAGGTATGCAGACAAAAAAGATGGCTGCATTCATGCAGAAGCACCGCAGACAGTATGCAAAGCACCGCAGCACCCCCGCGCCACAAAGCAAAAAATGCCATTCCGGCCGCAAAGAAAAAGGTGATGCGGATTTTGGTTTTTCCGATCGTAAACCGCAAACTCTCACACTCCCCTCTTTTTGTATGCAAAAAGACACAAAAAAATGCACCGAAAAAGATCGGTGCAAAGGGTTATTGTTTTTCATTGAATCCGTAGAAGTGAATGACGTTCATGTCTTCCGCCATATCCAGTCCGTGTGAGCCGCAATCGCCGTCAATGGCATGGCAGCCATGATCCGGCATAAAGCCGTAAAACGTGTTGTGTCGGAACCAATATTTTTGAATTGCCTGTACAAAATTTGCAAAGGTTGCGGCATTGTCGGAAAGCGCGCGCAATGCTTCTTGCGCTTCGGGACCTGTTTTGTGCATACGGCTGTCATAATTGCCGTTGTAAATAACAATCACATCATACTTGTCTTCCTGTATGAGTTGCATTGCTTTGTCATTGACTTCGGCGACGGTATCGTAAATATAATAATCCATTTCCCGCTCAAGAAAGATGCGGGATATGCTGTCGTTTGATGTTGACACAATAGCAGGTTTTTTGCCGTTTCCGATGAGATAATCAAACAGTGTTTTCACCTGCAGAACGGGTTTTTCATATTTGCGGATTCCGTGTTGCACGGGCAGAAGTCCCGTATACATGGATGCAAAACAAACGGGGGTTACGCTCGGCATAACAGAAAGCAACGGCAGTGCCGTCTGTGTGTTTGCAATGACGGGAGTGAACAGGTTGGTGTATTTCTGATACAACCATAAAGCCACCGCATCGGGATTATACAGCAATGCGCGGTCGGCGGTTTTGTTTTTCCATTTCTGCACGATCGGCGCAAGCGGACTTTCGATTTCGGCAGTCACGGGCAGTCCCATGAGGTTGAGTACCGTTGCCGTGACACCTGTTATGCAAAACTGATTGTATAATTCATCCATTTTTATCACCCGCCGAAAGTATAGCATGCAGATTTGTCAAAATCAAGTGTCGGCAGTCTGCTTTTCTTTTATTTTTTGTTTCCACTTCTCAAACAGTTCCACGATTTTGAAACGGATCTCATACCCGTCCTCTGCGGCAAGCACCGGTTCATTTTCAGCATCAAACAAAGCAAATTCTTCCGGCGGAGCTGTTACGGCAGGCAAACACAGGGGCGGAAACATCACGCACCACCAGTTTTTGCCCTGTCCTTCGCCCAATACGGCACAGACGGCAAGATACACCCCTGCAGGTAAAGTGATATCGTCATAGGTTCTGGTATCAAAATATTCTTTTTTGACCGTTATGGTTGCCGTGTAGTCTGCGCCGTTATTGCTAAGCACTTCGTTTGCCGCGGCGGTTAAAACTTCGTTTGCCTGTTGCACAGCATCCACTGCCTGCTGTCGGTTTTCTGCCTGCGAAAAACAAGAAGCCCCGACTTCAAGCAATCGGTCACGCACGAGCAGTTTTATGTTCTGATCCGTTTCACTGTCGGAATTGGCAATCACATGAAGCCGCAGCACGTCTTCCCGCACCTGCGAACAGGTCTGTGCATAAACAGCGGTACTGCTCAGGCAAAGAGCAAACGCACACAGCAAACTGACTGCCGCGCAAAAATAAGAATTTCTCGTATTGATCATCAATAAAAAACCGTCCTTTCACCCTGAAGTGTGGACGGTTCACGGAAAAATATTCCGGATCTTATTCAAAAATAATACCGTTTTCGCAAGGCGAGCAAACAAACACATCGGGCGCAACGGATTTGAGTTGTGCGGCACAGTCTTCTGCCGTTTTCAGATCGACAAAAATACCGTACACGGCCGAACCGCTGCCGCTCATACATGCAGCCTTTGCATTGAATTTACGCATGACGGATTTGATATCCGCCCTGCCCGGCACTTCAATAAACTGTTCAAAAAGGTTGGAACAACGGCGCAGGATTTCGGGTGTATTTCCCGTGGCGGCATAATACAAAAATTGTTCTCTGTCGGCACGGCGCACCCACACAGCCGAATCATAAGCAGCATACGCTTCTGCCGTGGAAATGCCCGCCTGCGGTTTGGCAACCACAATATGCACATCTTTCAATGCAGGTAAGGGCGCAATGATTTCACCCATATTCTGACAAAGTTGCATACCGCCGTCCAGACAAAACGGCACATCCGCACCGCAACGGAATGCAAGTTTGCATAACTCCTGTTTATTCAGCGGATCGCCGAACAAACGATTCAGTGCAAGCAAAGTTCCCGCCGCATCGGCACTGCCGCCGCCGAGTCCCGCCTGACTCGGAATTCTTTTTTCTATTTCAATACGAACCCCCTGATGACTTCCGATGTGATCCAGAAATAAAGAAGCCGCTTTGAAAGCAATATTCTTCTCCCCGGTCGGAATCAGGCAGTCTGTACATGAAACACAGATTCCGTCTTCGGCCAATTCCACGGTGATACGGTCAGACAGGTCTATAGACTGCATAACCGTCCAGATTCCGTGATAGCCGTTCATCAGCACTCCGCCGAGATCGAGGAAAAGATTGATTTTTGCATTTGCCAAAAGTGAAACGGACATATTTCCACCTTCCCTTCGTTCAACATTTTACCACATTTTATGTACTTTGACTATCACTTTTTTTAACTTTTGTAAAAAATATTCGCAATCCGACGAATGGATAAAAACTGTATATACAGAATTGAAGTTTTCAACAAAATGTTAACAACTTTTGTTAAGTCAAGTAAATCCCTTTACTTGTTAATTTTTTAACGGGAAAAAGTGTTGCCGATATCAAAAGTTTTCAACATTTTGAACAGAGTTTTCAACAAGTAAAGCAAAACCACTTCACACAAATCTCCCATTTTTTGGATGCCGATCAGCATTGTTAAATTTTTATCAATATGTGTTTTTGGTATGTTTTTACCTTTTAATTGCATATATACAGAAACTAACAGGACTATACATTTACACATTTCAGAAAAAAAAACAAATTACGGTTTAGCGGGGAGTTGGGGAGTCAATCATGGGGACGGCTACTGTGATTGACATAATCATTTTTCCAAAATGTCAATCGCAGTACTGTCCCCTGATTTACGACCACGCACAAATTTAAACAAAATAATACAAATAAATATCCAAAAACATCGCCGCCAATCAGGGGACGGAACCCAGATTGACTGTTTTGGATATATCATAGAGTCAATCAGGGTACTCGTCCCCGTGATTGGCTACTCCCCACCAAACCGTAATTTATCTGCTTGCCGCCCTCCCCGTTTCCGTGCACAAAAAAAAGACTGCCCTTTCGGACAGTCTTCATAATCAGTATTTACAAAAATCAGTCGTGATTTCTGCGGGGTCTGCGGTCATTGTTTCTGCGATCGCCGCCGCGGTTGCCGCCCTGACGGGGCTTGCGGGGTTCGTCGGAAACTTCGTTTTCGGGTACAAGCCCTTCAACCTTGATAAGAGCATTTCTTCTGGAGAGATTGAGTCTGCCCTGGTCATCAATGGGAAGCACTTCAACGATGATTTCGTCACCGACATTGACAACATCTTCTACCTTTTCAACACGCTTGACATCAAGATGGCTGACATGAACCATGCCTTCTTTGCCGGGAGCAATTTCAACAAATGCACCGAAGCTCATGAGTCTTGTGACAACACCCTTATAGATGGCACCGACTTCCGGATCATTTGCAATGGTGTGGATGATATCAAGTGCTTTCTTTGCATTGTCAAGATCAGTGGAAGAAACAAATACAGAACCGTCGTCTTCGATGTCGATCTTAACGTCGCATTCGGCACAGATCTTCTGAATAACCTTACCCTGTTTGCCGATAACATCGCCGATCTTTTCAACATCGATCTTAGTGGAAAGCATCTTGGGAGCATATTTGGAAAGTTCTGCCCTGGGTTCTGCGATGCAGGGAAGCATAACTTCATCAAGGATCTTGCAACGGGCAACATAGGTCTTTTCAAATGCTTCCTTTACGATTTCAGGAGTCAGACCGTGAACCTTGGTATCCATCTGAATAGCAGTAATACCCTTCTTGGTGCCGCCGACTTTGAAGTCCATATCGCCGAAGAAGTCTTCGAGCCCCTGAATGTCAACCATGGTCATAAAGCGGTCACCTTCGGTAACAAGACCGCAGGAGATACCTGCAACGGGAGCCTTGATGGGAACACCGGCTGCCATCAGAGAAAGCGTGGAGCCGCAGATGGAAGCCTGCGAAGTGGAGCCGTTGGAGGACAGGACTTCGGAAACAAGGCGGATGGTGTAAGGGAATTCTTCAACAGAGGGGATAACGGGCAGGAGTGCTCTTTCTGCAAGTGCACCGTGACCGATTTCACGTCTGCCGGGGCCTCTGGAGGGCTTGGTTTCACCGACAGAGTATGCCGGGAAATTGTAATGATGGATATATCTCTTGGATTCTTCTTCGTCAATACCGTCAAGAAGCTGTGCATCACCGATGGTGCCGAGGGTGGTCACGGTGAGAACCTGGGTCTGACCGCGGGTGAACATACCGGAGCCGTGTACTCTTGTCAGCAGGTCAACTTCTGCATGAAGCGGACGCATATCGTTGATGCCTCTGCCGTCAACACGCTTGCCTTCGTCAAGAAGCCAGCGGCGGACGATGAACTTCTGCAGCTTGTACAGACAGTCGTCGATCTTGGCAACTTCTTCGGGGAAGAGTTCGTCGAACTTTTCGTGAACGGCGGCATAGATGGGACGAAGTCTTTCGTCACGGATTCTCTTGTCATCGGTGTCAAGAGCAAGTTTGACATCTTCGATAGCAAATTCCTTGATTGCTTCGTAGAGTTCATGGGAAGGATCATTGGACGGGAAATCAACTTTCGCTTTGCCGATTTCAGCCTGAATGCCCTTGATGAATGCAACCATTTCTTTGTTGACTTCATGAGCAGCCATAATGCCGTTGAACATGGTTTCATTGTCAATTTCGTTTGCGCCTGCTTCGATCATAGCGATCAGATCTTCGGTGGAAGCGACAGTGACAGCCATTTCACTCTTTTCACGCTGTTCAGCGGTGGGGTTCATAACGTATTCACCGTCAATAAGACCGACGGAAACACCTGCGATGGGGCCTGCCCACGGAATTTCGGAAATGGAAAGAGCAATGGAAACACCGATCATAGCGGTGATTTCGGGAAGGCAGTCGGGATCAACGGACATAACAGTTGCCACTATACCGACATCGTTTCTCATATCCTTGGGGAACAGCGGACGGATGGGTCTGTCAATAACACGGCCGCAAAGAACAGCCTTGTCGCTTGCCTTGCCTTCACGTCTTTGGAAAGAACCGGGGATTTTACCTACGGAATACAGTTTTTCTTCAAAGTCAATGGACATCGGGAAGAAGTCCACGCCTTCACGGGGTTTGTCCGCCATGGTAGCGGTACAAAGAATTTCGGTTTCGCCGTAACGAACAAGGCAGCTGCCGCCGGCAAGTTGCGCCATTTTACCGACCTCTACAACAAAAGGACGGCCTGCAAGAGTGGTTTCATACTTTTTGAAGCCTTCAAACATTTCTTTTACCTCACTGTTATTTTTTATTTCTACGGCCTGAATTCGGATTTTAACAATAAATACAGTATTCTCCTGAAAAAATACTCTATTCACTGCTAAAATCCTGCTATCACAGCCGGAGATTACTTTACAATATTTTGCAAAAATAAGTATTGCATTATGCAAAACAAGGCGGCAGAATACCTGCCGCCTTTTTCGGAATCGATTATTTACGGATGCCGAGTCTTGCGATGATAGAACGGTATCTTTCGATATCAACCTTCTGCAGATAAGCAAGAAGGTTTCTTCTGTGACCGACCATTTTAAGAAGGCCGCGTCTGGAATGATGGTCCTTCTTGTTTGTCTTCAGGTGCTCGGTAAGGTCGTTGATTCTTTTGGTAAGAACAGCGATCTGCACTTCGGGAGAACCTGTGTCGCCTTCGTGAAGAGCGTACTCGTTGATGATTGCGGTTTTTTCAGCAGCAGTCATGATTTTTTCACCTCATTTAATATTTAATCCAAAAGCCCCAGTCAAAGGCAGGTCAAGCACCGCTTGGCGGTTTATTCCAAAGACCGAGAACCCGGACAGTAATGCAGTATAGCATAAAGTTCTGCGTTTGTAAAGAACTTTTTTGCAGTTTTCTGAAATATTTTTACACAATTCCCTGTGCGATCATTGCATCGGCAACTTTCAGGAAACCTGCAATGTTTGCACCTGCAACAAGGTCATAGCCGAAGCCGTATTTTTCGGCAGCAGCAACGGAAGAATCATGGATATTCTTCATGATGCCCTTGAGTTTTTCATCGACTTCTTCTGCAGACCATGCAAGGCGCATGGAGTTCTGTGACATTTCAAGACCCGAAACGGCAACACCGCCTGCATTGACTGCCTTGGAGGGTGCTACGCAACGCATTTTGTCATGCAGATATGCGAGTGCATCGTTGGTGGTGGGCATGTTGGAAACTTCGACATAGTAAGAAACGCCGTTGTTGACCATCTGCTCGGCTTCAACCATACCGACTTCATTCTGGGTTGCACAAGGCATGCAGATATCGCACTTGACATTCCAGGGTTTCTGACCGGGGAAGAATTCGACACCGAATTTGTCGGCATAAGCCTTTACCTTGCCTTCGCCTGCACGCATTTCGAGCATGAATGCGATCTTTTCGGCTGTATTCACACCATCGGGATCATACACATAGCCGTCGGGACCGGAAAGAGTGACGACTTTTGCACCCAGTTGAGTAAGTTTGGTAGCAACACCCCATGCAACGTTACCGAAACCGGAAATGGCAACGGTCTTATCTTTTACGCTGTCACCGAAATGTTCAAGCATGCACTGCAGATAATAAACTGCACCGAAACCGGTGGCTTCGGGACGGATCAGAGAACCACCGTATGCAAGGCCTTTACCGGTCAGCACACCGTTTTCATAGGTATTTTTAATTCTTTTATATTGACCGAACAGATAGCCGATCTCACGTCCGCCGACACCGATGTCGCCGGCAGGAACGTCAACATCAGGGCCGATGTGGCGATACAGTTCCGTCATGAAGGACTGGCAGAAGCGCATGACTTCCCCGTCGGACTTGCCGATGGGATCAAAGTCGGAACCACCTTTACCGCCACCCATGGGAAGCCCCGTCAGGCTGTTTTTGAAAGTCTGTTCAAAAGCAAGGAATTTCATAATGCCGATATAGACGGACGGATGGAAACGAAGACCGCCCTTATAGGGACCGATGGCACTGTTAAACTGCACGCGGAAACCGCGGTTTACCTGCACATTACCGTTGTCGTCTACCCACGGAACACGGAACATGATCTGACGTTCGGGTTCTACCATTCTGCCGAGGATATTCAGTTTTTCATAAACCGGTTCGGCTTCAATCACGGGGGCGATGGAATTAAAAACTTCCTCTACGGTCTGAATGAATTCGGGTTCATTCGCGTTTACTTTTTTAACTTGTTCGAGAATTCTGGTCATATAGGCATTCATCTCAGATTCACTCCTTTGCATCAGCAAAATTATGGTACATATAATAAAACATGAAAAACCCTATTGCAAGAAAAAAATAGTTACTTTTTAGAATTTTTCCCTTTTGCACAAATTTCATCACTTTAGCACAGCAAACTGCTATACAATCTGACAATCCCGACAGCAGGCTTTGCCACTTTTTTAACAATGTATACAAATATTATGTAAAAAAGAAGTATAAATTTGCAAAAAAAATGTTTATTTTCTTGTTTACTTTTTGCACAATAAGAGTTATAATATGCGTTGGTGTAAAAATATAAACACGCTAATAATTTATGGAGGAATAAAAATGGCAAGAAAGTTCAAATCCATGGACGGCAACAATGCAGCAGCATATGTGTCTTATGCTTTTACTGAAGTTGCCGGCATCTACCCCATCACCCCGTCCAGCCCGATGGCTGACTATGTTGACCAGTGGTCCGCACAGGGTGTGAAGAACATCTTCGGCACCACCGTCAAGGTTGCTGAAATGCAGTCCGAAGCAGGTGCAGCAGGTACCGTTCACGGTTCTCTTGCAGCAGGTGCTCTTACCACCACCTACACCGCTTCCCAGGGTCTTCTTCTTATGATCCCCAACATGTATAAGATCGCAGGTGAACTGCTTCCTTCCGTTTTCCACGTATCGGCAAGAACAGTCGCTTCCCACGCTCTGAACATCTTCGGTGACCATTCCGACGTTTATGCCTGCCGTCAGACCGGTTTCGCAATGCTTGCAGAAACCAACACGCAGGAAGTTATGGATCTCGGTGCTGTTGCTCACCTTGCATCCATCAAGAGCCGTGTTCCCTTCATCAACTTCTTCGACGGTTTCCGCACTTCTCACGAAATCCAGAAGGTTGCTTGCTGGGATTATGAAGACCTCAAAGAAATGTGCGATATGGATGCAGTTGCTGCTTTCCGAAAGAACGCACTCAACCCCGAACGCCCTGTCATGCGTGGTTCTCACGAAAACGGCGACATCTTCTTCCAGCACAGAGAAGCCTGCAACAAATATTATGATGCAGTTCCCGGTATTGTTGAAGAATACATGGACAAGGTCAATGCCAAGCTCGGCACCGACTACAAGCTGTTCAACTACTATGGTGCTCCCGATGCAGAAAAGGTTATCGTAGCTATGGGTTCTCTTTGCGACGTCGCAGAAGAAGTCATCGACTACCTGACCGCAAAGGGCGAAAAGGTCGGTCTTATCAAAGTCCGTCTTTACAGACCCTTCGCAACCGACAAGTTCGTTGCAGCTATCCCCGCAACCTGCAAGAAGATTGCTGTTCTTGACAGAACCAAGGAACCCGGCTCCATCGGCGAACCTCTGTTCCTTGACGTTATCGCTGCTCTCAACGCTGAAGGCAGAACCGGTATCGAAGTGCTCGGCGGCCGTTACGGTCTGGGCTCCAAGGATACACCTCCCTCAAGCGTATTTGCAGTATATGAAGAAATGGATAAAGATGCTCCTAAGAAGCACTTCACCCTCGGCATCAACGACGACGTTACCTACCTTTCTCTTGAAGAAAAGCCCTCTCCCAACACTGCTGCTGCAGGCACCATCGAGTGCAAGTTCTGGGGTCTGGGCGGCGACGGTACTGTCGGTGCAAACAAGAACTCCATCAAGATCATCGGTGACCATACCGATAAATATGTGCAGGCATACTTCCAGTATGACTCCAAAAAGACCGGCGGTATCACCATTTCCCACCTTCGTTTCGGTGACAGCCCGATCAAGAGCCCCTATTACATCAACAAGGCTGACTTCGTCGCTTGCCACAACCCGTCCTATGTTACCAAGGGTTACAAGATGGTCAACGACGTCAAACCCGGCGGTATCTTCCTGATCAACTGCCAGTGGACTCCCGAAGAGCTCAATGCACAGATGCCCGCTGAAGCAAAACGTTACATCGCGAACAACAATATCAAGCTCTACACCATCAACGCAATCGACCTTGCTGTTGAAATCGGTATGGGCAAGAGAACCAACACCATCCTGCAGTCTGCATTCTTCTCCCTTGCAGCAGTTCTGCCGCAGACAGAAGCAATTCAGTACATGAAGGATGCCGCAACGAAATCCTACCTCAAGAAGGGCCAGGATATCGTTGATATGAACCACAAGGCCATTGATGCAGGTGCAACCGCTTATGTGCAGGTTGAAATTCCTGCTGACTGGGCAACCGCTTCCGATGATGCAGCAGCTGCTGCTTCCGAAGGTCCCGCAAAGCTCGTCAAGATGGTCGACAACATCATGAAGCCCGTTGCTCTCATGGACGGTGACAGCCTGCCTGTTTCCGTATTCATGGATCATGCTGACGGTACATTTGAACACGGTGCAGCCGCTTACGAAAAGAGAGGCGTTGCTGTTATGGTTCCCGAATGGGATGCTACCACCTGTGCAAAATGTAACAAGTGTGCATTCGTATGTCCGCACGCTACCATCCGTCCCTTCGCAATGACCGACGCAGAAGTTGCCGCGGCTCCCGCTGCAACCAAGATCGCTCCCAAGCCCATTGTCAAGACCGACTACAAGTACACCCTTGCAGTATCTCCCCTTGATTGTATGGGTTGCGGCGTATGTATCGGCGTTTGCCCGACCAACTCCCTGAAGATGGTCGCAAAAGACAGCCAGGAAGCACAGCAGGAAGTTTTCAACTACTGTGTTGCCAATGTCGAAGAAAAGAAAGAAGTTGCTACTGCAGCTACTGTTATCTCCAGCCAGTACAAGCAGCCGCTTCTTGAGTTCTCCGGCTCCTGTGCAGGTTGTGCTGAAACCTCTTATGCCCGCCTGATCACCCAGCTGTTCGGTGACAGAATGTACATCTCCAACGCTACCGGTTGTTCCTCCATCTGGGGCGGCCCGGCTGCCACATCGCCCTACACCGTCAACAAGAAGGGCCAGGGTCCTGCATGGGCTAACTCCCTGTTTGAAGACAACGCAGAACACGGCTACGGTATGTTCCTCGGCCAGGGTGCTCTTCGCAACGCTCTGATTGCCAAGGTTGAAGCTCTCGCTGCAGGCGAAGGCACAAAGGCAGAAGTCAAGGCTGCTGCTGATGCATATCTTGCATCTCTCAACGACGGCGAAAAGAACAACACTGCTGCTGCAGAACTTGTTGCTGCTCTTGAAGCATGTGACTGTGACTGCCAGCTCAAGAAGGATA
Organism: Oscillospiraceae bacterium; assembly: GCA_015066385.1. GTDB lineage: Bacteria > Bacillota > Clostridia > Oscillospirales > Acutalibacteraceae > RUG806. The sequence continues at coordinate 25,070 of SVOJ01000023.1, read as the reverse complement.
TCCTTGCCGACAAGGATTACCTCGGCAAGAAGTCTGTATGGATCTTCGGCGGCGACGGTTGGGCATATGACATCGGCTTCGGCGGCGTTGACCACGTTCTTGCTTCCGGCGAAGACGTAAACATCATGGTATTCGACACCGAAGTTTACTCCAACACCGGCGGTCAGGCCTCCAAGGCTTCCAACATCGGTCAGGTTGCTCAGTTCGCAGCTGCCGGTAAGGCAATTGCAAAGAAGAGCCTTGCTGAGATCGCTATGAGCTACGGCTATGTCTATGTTGCACAGATCGCTATGGGTGCTGACCAGAACCAGACCCTCAAGGCAATCAAGGAAGCAGAAGCTTACAACGGTCCTTCCCTGATCATTGCATACGCACCTTGCGAAATGCACTCCATCAAGGGCGGCATGGTTAACTGCCAGGCTGAAATGAAGAAGGCTGTTGATTGCGGTTATTGGAACATGTTCCGTTACAACCCGGCTCTCAAAGCTGAAGGAAAGAACCCCTTCACCATCGATTCCAAGCCTGCTACCGCAAGCTATCGTGACTTCATCATGAACGAAGCACGTTATTCCTCCCTTACCCGTTCCTTCCCCGAAAGAGCAGAAGAACTGTTCGCACTGGCTGAAAAGACCAGCATCGACAGATATGCTCACCTGCTCAAGCTCAAGGCTATGTACGAGCCCGACGCTGAATAAGCAAAATCGCAATAAAAGAACCGGCTGTCCGCAAGGGCAGTCGGTTTTGTTTTGGGGCAAGCAGATAAATTACGGTTTATCCATAAAAAAGGTGCGATCATCGCTGACCGCACCTTTATTCTCTTATTTAATAATCCCTGTAACGCCGTCAACAACTTCATTGAATCCGTCTTTGATTTCCGTACCGAGTCTGTCAATCGGGTCGTAACCGAGTGCAAAATACTTGAACGCCCAAATAATGGGGCTGAACTTGAAGAAAATCAGATCCACAAAGGAAACCAATTTGCGAAGGAATGTAGAAATATCACGGGTAACAGGCACATCCACGGGAGCAAAATCTGCACCTTCTTCATGCAGCACCATCGGCTGTGCATAGCAAATGCCGTTGTCGCCCGAAACATAGAAACGGACATACAGATAGGCTTCATCCAGCAGTTCATCATTGTGAAGATCGAGGGTTGCCACGCCGTTTATAAGATTTTCTCTCTTGATTACATTGCCGTTGGAAACCCATGTGATAATGTTTGCATTGTCTGCGTAAACGGTGATGGTGTCATTTGCTTCATCCACATCAATGCGTGTTACCTGCGGTGTATCATCCAGCCAATAACTCTTGGTGTCATACACATTCTGTTCTACAAAACCGGGCATTTCTTCCATACCGTTGAGTTCAACACCGTTGGAGAAGTGCGAAACGGAGAAAAACTGTCCCTTTTCCTGACATGCACGGAAGGCTTCGAGTGTCAATTCGGGCATCCAGCACATGGTGTAGGCATCATTGACGGAAGACTCGCTGTGGGAATCCGCAAAGGTATTTCCCCACGGCACAATACCATTGGGGATGGTCTTCTGCAGAATCTGGTCATACAGAATACGGTCGCAACGGGTGTGCGCATCGGTCGCGGAGTTGATGCCCATGCCAAGCGACGAGCCTGCATAATCAAGGAAGAGTCTTGCAAACTTGTTGGCATAGTAATCGTCCACCAACTGACCGACATGGTCTGCGGAATCCTTATCGGTGTAAACATATTCGCCGACGTGCGACAGATACGAGATGCCGCCGGCTTTCATAACACCCTCGGATGGGGTTTCATAGTCACCGAACACACCGGCAAGCCCCTGACCGTAGTCAGAGAAATAACCCGTCAGATGGCAGTCTGCGATGGGGGTTGCCATATTCAGTTCGATGCCTTTGGGCACATCGAGCATGCCGTTTTCATGGGTTCGGGTCAGCGTGATGCCGTCCGTGGTGACATAGGTGCGGTTTTCGTTGGTACCGTTCAGGTAAGCCTGATATTCCTCTTCGGGAATGGGGATAATATCTGCCATGTTGGTGCGTTCAAACTTGATCAAACGCATCAGCGGAACGAGTTCGGGAGCAACGTTCCAACCCTTGTTGATGGTGCCGTGGTCGGTCAGTGCAACAATGTCAAAGTTTGCCGCATAATGGAGTCTTACAAACTCGTCAATTGTCAAAAAGCCGTCGGATGCATTCGTATGGCAATGCAACTGGGTCTTATAGTCACCCCAAGTATCCCAATCGACTTCTTCGTAAGGATTGTCAATGATGTAATTGACTTCTTCCGTTTCAGCCGCAAAGGCAACAGGTTGAACAAAGCCGAATGCAAGAAGCATTGACAGCAACAGACAAAGTGTTTTTGTGAATCTCTTTTTCATTGCAGATCACCTTCATAAATTTAATATATTAAGATACTAACACAATCAAAAAAGCAAGTCAACGAAAACCGAAATTTTCATCAACTTGCACAATTTTAAGCCTCTTCTTTTTTACGTCTGTCCAATCGCCACATGGCTGTAAAAATGGAAATGAGGGCAAACACCTCGTTGCACATGCCCGCATAGGACAGACTGTGGGCGTTGTAAACAAACCACGAAACAGCCACGGGAATGGTCATGATGCGGATGTGCTTCGGATTCTGCTGCCACAATGCGACGGTGGAAATGATCATACCAAGAAGCGGCAGCACGCTCCACCAGCTTTCCCATGTCAGCACCCCTGCAACAAAACCTGCAATCAGGAACAGCACAAGCCAGACTTTATGCTGTGCCCATTTCTGCGTTTCCTTGAAATAATAAATCACACAACGCAATGTCATAATGCCGTTGAGTGCGCACCCCGTCATGTTGCCGAGCACAAAAAAATGCAACGACCACAATGCCGTGCAGACAAGCTGAAAGATCATAATATTTTTGCGTTTTTTCTGCTGAAAACTGACAATTGCCGTTGCCATAGCACAAAAACCGATGATCTGCGCAATCACAAAACTGTGTTCATTCAAAAATTCCATTCTTCCCCTCTCCTTTTCTGCCCTATTGTACAGTACAATCAAGCATTTGTCAATCATTAAAAAATTATTGACAAACGATAATTTTTATGTTACAGTAAAATCAGAAATTATAATAAAACAATAATTTGAGGTGGCATATGAAAAAGAAAAGCATTCTCTTTTTTCTTTTAGCGGAATTTGTTCTGCTGTGTCTTTTCCATATTGGTGACTTTATTGACGGGGAAATTGTTTTTTCTGCTCTTTGCGTTCCGTTCTCTCTCCCTGCTTTTCTGCTCGGCAAGCTGGCAGAACTTGGTACTGTTGCAAACGGTTTTGCCGTGATGCTGACCGCCGCTGTCTGTTGCCTCCCCTTGCTATATGTATTGAAAAATATAAACAAAAAAGAGCAACGGACTGAGCACATTGCCTTGCTTGCAACTTCTGTTTTGGCAGGTATCGTTTTTCCGTTACTCGCAAATCCCGGCAGACTTTCTGCCATTCTTCCCTTTTATACGCAAGACATGCAAAACGTTGTGCAATCGGGTCTTTGTCTGACACTTTGGTCAGCTTTGGTCTGTTTCTGCATTCTTCGAATTCTGCGCTTGTTCAGCAATGCAGACAAACAAAACCTCTTGCAATATGCGCAGAAAATGCTGCTTGCCTTGTGCATTCTGTTTGTCGCCTGCATTGCACTCAACAGTGTCGGCAATCTGATTACACAAGTAAAAGAAGCACAACAAACAGCAGATTTCTTAATTGCAATACTTCATTTTATCGCAAACGCATTCCCCTATGCGACTGACATTGCGGTAGCACTCGCACTGCGGGATATAGTTCTGCATTACGAAGACGATTCCGTTTTGTTGACACAAAAGGCAAAAACCATGAGCCGCCTGTGCTGTATTGCCCTCGCCGTCACAACGGCTCTCGGTGTATTTGTCAATGCGGTGCACATTGTGCTGTTGCAGTATTGTTCTGATTTTACCGTTTCTCTCAACATTCCGATTGTCAGCCTTGCGTTTGTGCTCGGTGCATTGCTGTTTGCAAGATTGATTATCGAAAACAGACAGCTTCGCGAAGACAGCGACATGATCATCTGAGGTGGGTTATGGCAATTGAAGTACATCTTGATGAAATACTCAGGCAACGCAACAAAACATCCAAGGAATTGTGCGCACAAATCGGCATTACGGAAGCGAATCTTTCGATTCTCAGAAGCGGAAAAGCAAAAGGCGTGCGCTTCGGGACGATCAATAAAATTTGTTTCTATCTCGACTGCGATGTCGGGGACATCTTGAAATTTGACGGAAAGGCGGACTTTGACGATGAAGAATAAACACCTGATTTTAATCGGCATTTGTATTCTTGTTATTTCCTTTGTGCTGGGAATTACAAAAACCGTCGATCTTGCCCCATCACAAACAACGCAAAACAAAAGCGGTGACAGGCTGATCGGTGTCATGATTACAAAAGAATCGCTGAATCTTTTCGATTTTGAAAGTTATTTCAATGACCATGCAAAAGACATCCTCAACGGAAACAATGTTATAACCGAAACGGACGGCTACACCAACCGCATCTATGCCGAGCTTGTTGACAAAACAGCGATAAACGAAGAAACGGGCGAAACGGTGTATTCCAAAGAGTATGTGTTCCCCGACACGGACAGCTGGTATCTGTACTGCGCGACCGTTTACGCTGAACCGAATAACTATGTGACCAATATTGCAGGTGACGGGCTTTGCGATGTAAAAAGCGGCAACCACTACAAAGACAACGGCGAAGAACGCACCATGGAAGCCACGCTTTACACCATCCGCGGCAGCGATCTGTATACGGTTTATGTAAATCCCATTTATCAGACGCCGACAGGCGAAGTGTATATCACCGAAGGCACGGGCATCGGCGGTACAGGAGGACTTACCAAAACCATCACCGAAACCGTGACCGTTGAAAAAGACGGCGAGGAAATTTCTTACACGGGCACATTCATCATCCACCGCGAAGAAATCGACACCCCGCAAAATGTGACCTTAACACAAATGGACGAAAATCACACTCCCTTGCAGACAGATATTTACACAGCAGGACAACTCCCCGAAACCATTGTGACAAAAGCAGAAACGGTGTATATCCTCGTTACCGAACAAAGCGTTGGCGAAAACGGAAACACAGTCGAAACCCGTTCTCTTTTACAACCGTCCGATGAACACCTTGAAACCTTCATCGTAACCGAAAACGGAGTTTGCGATAAAGTCTATACGGAAATTCACTGGACAACGGAAATTGGGTTTGCGGTTTAACTAAAAACAAAAAACAGGGACTGCACACACCGCAGTCCCTGTTTTTGTATGATTTTCATATAAACTTGAATTCAAACCGTGTGTATTCCCCTGTTACGGGTGCACCCGTGAGGAAGTTGCGTGCAGTGAACACAATACGGTCATCGTACACTTCCCCGTAATAACCGACCCCTGCATCCGTGAAGCCGAAATTGTTGGGTTTTCTGTAGCCGGGAATGCTCAAAGAAATGACATTATTCTGTTCGTTCAACACTTCGAGGGTTTTGTCAAACACACCGCCGTGCAGGTGCCCGTTGATGAAGAACACATTCTTGTATTTTTCCATCACGGCACGGACTTCGTCATTCTGTTCGCCCATGTCCCCTGTTTTCCAAACTTCAGGCAGACCGTGGGTTTCGGCAAACGGCTGATGGCACATGACAAACACGGGCTTGCCGTCCTTGGTGCCTCTTGCCAGTTCACGGTCAAGAAATGCGATCTGTTCAGGGGTGATGTGTGCCTTTTCGAGCACTCGCTTTTCGGTTGCAAGCACAACAAAGGTATAACCCTTGACATCGTAAGAATAATAACTTTTGCCCTTTGTGTCAATACCGAGATACTCTTCGACTTTTTTCATCACAATACCCGTATTGCGTTTGTAAATAGCTCTTGCATCATGGTTGCCGATGGTGACTAGCATATTTTTAATAACATTCTGCTTGTCAAGTGCACGGAAAAAGCGATTGTATTCACTCTTGAAACCGTAGTCGGCAATATCCCCTGCCATGAGAGCGGCATCAAACGGCACTTCGCTGTTGGCAAGGTCTTCAAAGAAATTGCCGAGATTTTTTTCTGCACTTTCACGGTTGGGCAGATGCGTGTCTGCCATGCAGGCAAAAGACAGTTTTATGTTCTGTGCATCCTCAAAACGGACGGGATTTTCTTTGGAAACCTCATAAATGACATCATATTTCGGGTTCATTGCCTTGAACTGTGCGATGTATTTTGTAATAAAAATCTTGAAAGACATGTTTTTCAGCCTCTTTTTTTATTTTTCCGAGAAAAAATTATACCATGTTTTGCCACCGTTTGTCAATTGAACAAATAAACGAAAAATATCTTTATTAACACAATTAAATATGGTATAGTAGATACAAACACCACAAGGAGAAAAGCCATGACACAGAAAGAAAAAATGCACGCAGGGGTTATTTACGATCCCGGTGATGAAGAAATTATGGCAGAGCAATTACTCTGTCTCGACCGTTTGTATGACTTCAATCAGACCCGTCCGACCGAATTGGACAAACGCGAAAAAATGCTCAAAGAAATGTTTGCCGAGATCGGCGAAAACTGCTATATTGAACCGCCTTTTCATGCTAATTGGGGCGGTAAGCACTGCCATTTCGGCAAAAATGTGTATGCCAATTTCAATCTCACCATGGTGGATGACACGCATATTTATGTCGGCGATTACACCATGTTCGGCCCCAACTGTGTGATTGCCACGGCAGGACATCCCATTCTGCCCGAACTTCGCGAAAAGGCATATCAGTACAATATGCCCGTTCACATCGGCAGGAACTGCTGGCTGGGTGCAGGGGTGCTCGTGATGCCGGGCATTACCATCGGCAACAATTCCGTCATCGGTGCAGGCAGTGTGGTCACAAAAGACATTCCCGCCAATGTGATTGCCGTCGGAAATCCGTGCAGGGTGCTTCGTGAAATCAATGAGCATGACAGAGAGTATTATTTCAAGGACAGAAAAATAGATTGGAACGAGATTTGATTTCACTATTTTTTCACTATTTTTCATTATGCATAATTGAACAGCCCTCGTAAACTAAAAAATACGGGGGCTGTTCTGTTATTTTGCATACCATGCTGCTTTTTTATAAGCATCCCATGAAATGGTTACGCTATCAAAAGTAAACAGCAGCGTAAAAAACGGATCATGTGCCATTGCATCAATAAAATAAGTTGTATCGTCTTTTTTATCGAAATCAAAAACGGTCACGCTGTCACGCAATTGCTCTTTGAATGCCTGTGCAGCCTTATCTCCTTGCAGTATGGCCTGCGGTTCATCTGTGTACCATTCTCCGTTTTCATCTGTTTTCCATGCTCTGCCGTGTTCATAGGAGATTATATAAAAACCGTCAAAAACAATTTGTGCTTGTTCAATTTCCATGTCCTTATCAAACGGATTCTGTTCGGCATTGCTGTGAATATTCAAAAACTTTACATTTGCGATGAAGCGGCGTTCAGAAACATACCCATCCCAAAACTCGGCATCATGAAACTCAAAATCGCACAGACTGTTTGAAATATAGCACATAAGATTGGCTCCTGCGTAATTTTTTAATAATCACACAAAACATATTTTTCTCCCAAAACGGCTTGCAACCGTTGGGCAACTTGTTGGTGTTCATTGTCTGCGAATGTCGATTTATCAACAACAAAAACCTGCGTCTTGTTCTGATAGATGAAGAAATATCGTTTTGTTTCACCGACTTTAAAAATCATGCTGTATTGCATATCCGTTTCACCGTTATATTCCTGTGCTGATAACACAATATGTATGCTGTCATCATAAAAAGCAAAGTTATTGACGGCATCTTTCATTTTTTCCAGGGCATTGTATTGATACTTCGGCATTGCGAACAGCAAAACCGCAAGCAAAACGACACACGCAACAAGACCGACAACAAGCCCCAACAAAAATTTGGACGGCAGATCCATGCTATCACTCAAAAGAAAAGCAAAGATAGCCACAACAACAGCGACACCTGTTAAAATGAAGTTTTTCCGCATTTCTTTTTGCGGAGATTTTTTCTTGAAAATATGAAAATAATACAATGCTTTTACAGCTTCAAGATTCAATGTTCCGCTTGCCCGAATTTGCATACAATCACCTCAAAAATATTATATCATCATTTTACGCAGGGTGTCAACAAATAAAAAATCCCGCTTGCTTTTTGCACTGCTTTGTGATAGTCTTATTGTGCATTTAAAAGGAGCGTCAAAATGGAAATCACGGATTTTGTTTTCAGTTTAACGGAAATGATCGGCACCATTTCATTTGCGGTATCAGGTGCCATGATTGCAATTGCAAGAAAATTGGATGCCTTCGGCGTGTTGGCACTCGGCATGGTCACTGCATTCGGCGGCGGTGCGGTTCGTGATCTGCTCATCGGATATGTGCCGCCCCGTTGTTTTTACAGCTTTCGTCTGCTTGCGGCGGCATTTGTGTCGGCGTTGGCAGTTTTTGTAATTGCTTACATATTGCGCGAAGACTATTTCCGCCGTGAAAAACTGATCGATAATATCAATAATATCGTTGATTCCGTCGGTCTTGCCGCTTTTACCGTATCGGGCATTCAGGCGGCTATCACAGCGGGCGAAGCCGAAAACCCCTATTTCTGTGTCTTTTTGGGGATGCTTACGGGTGTCGGCGGCGGCATTCTGCGCGACTGCATGAGCCGTACAATTCCCCTTGTTTTTACAAAACGCGTATATGCAACCGCTTCTATCATCGGCGGCGCTGTTTATTATGCATTGCTGCATTTTAATTGCAACGGCACCGCTGCCGCTGCAATTGCAATGATTCTGATTGTTCTGATCCGCATCTGCGCAACCGTTTTCCATTGGAGTCTGCCGAAGATTTCTTTGCACGAAGAAAGCGAAAATTAAAATAAAAATAATTTAAAAATTTTAAAAATAAAGGTTGACATTTGCTTCAAAAAGTGCTAATATACTTGAGCAATAAGAAATGCGCTGGTAGCTCAGTTGGATAGAGTAACTGGCTACGAACCAGTAGGTCAGGGGTTCGAGTCCCTTCCAGCGCGCCAAGAGAAAACATCACCCTTTCGGTGGTGTTTTTTTGCGTTCTTTAATGAAGGACTCGAAGCGGCGCGGGAGTGAATGAACGTCCGGTGGAAGATTCCCCCACAGTGTGGGGGAAATGTCACGAAGTGACAAAGGGGGACGGGGGCAGTTGCCCGTTCAGAGCCGCGCCTGACCGAGCACCGCAGTGCGAGAGTCGAGTCCCTTCCGGCGCGCCAAAGAAACGACTTGTGAACGCAGGTCGTTTTTTACTATATACTATCATGATTATAAAGCAAAAACAACTTCACACCTGTCAACGAAATGTGAAGTTGTTTTTATTTTTCCGGCAACATCGAAAAAAAACGTTATATTCTTTCAAGCAGCTTTGAAGCCCATTTGAAAAGCGTTTCACTCATTGCGTTAAAATCGACATTTGCCCCGTTTTTCAAGGCAAGAAATGTGCTTACGATTGCCTTTTCGTCTGCCGACACAACACCAAGCAGGTCTTTTTGATACTTTACATACTTTCCCGTTTGCATGAATGCGATCGCCTGCACGACAAACGAAGCGGATTTATACAGACTACGCAGAATTTCTTCGCTTTTTTCATAGAGCATATTGTGCACACAGCCGTGATAAATGTTGCACGCACCCGTTCTGACGGCACGGCGGATTGCCGTATCATCAAGTAAGGGGACTAACACATCAAGACTTCCACGAATCGGGGTTGTGTCGTAATAAAACTGAAACAGGTCGGCAGGCTCCCAATTCAGAATCTCCTTTTTGCCCGACAGAAAACCGCAGATAAGATCCCTGTGCGGCAGGGTGTCAAGAAATCGGTTATATACTTTTATATCATCCGCAGTCAGCTCGTCGAGAATCACAACCATGTCAATGTCGCTGCTTGCCTTGGCTTCATTTCTGCCGTAGCTGCCCTGCAAGCCGACAAACCACACGCGGTCGGAGAAGTGCACCTCCAGCCCTTTCAAAAATAAATCCATCCAAAGAGATATATCAATCATGTCAAATACTCCGCATTTTCATCATTGAAAGCAGTATAGCATAAATTCATTCAAAATTGAACACAACGGTGAAAATTTTACAATATATTCCGTTCTTAAATCCGCCTGTGTAGCAACTGTGCTGCGAGGATCGCAGTTCCGTGTAGAAACTAAAAAAACAGTTCCCACTTGCGTGAGAGCTGAAACTTGAGAAACAATTATCTCTTGGAGAACTTCGAAGCGTTACGAAAACAGTCCGGTGAAGATTTCCCCACAGTGTGGGGAAAATGTCTGCGAAGCAGACAAAAGGGGACGATTCCATCAGACTGTTTTTAGCTTCGACCGCAGCGGTTGTGCTGCGAGGACCGCAATTCTGTGCAGAAACAAAAAAAACAGCACCCACTTACGTGAGTGCTGAAAATTGAGAAATAGTTATCTCTTGGGGTTTTTAGCATACCGTTTATATTGTGCAATATTGTTGAAAATCGTTTATATTGTGCGGTTTTGTTTTGTCAAAATTGAATATCATTTGTTGTTTCATAAAGTTTTGCACCAAATTTGCACCAAAAAACAAAATGTTTAAATTGACATAAGGATTGAAATGATAATGCCAGCAACACCAACAACGAAACCAATTATGCCAACGATGCCTTATTTATCATATCACTCTTTTTTGTTTCTGAGCAACAAAACTGTATAGCTTCATTTGAGTCTGTAATAAAGTCATTTACCCCTTTATACGACAGATATGCTTCTTCATATAAGGAATATAAATAATTATCATTTGCTTCACTATCTTCTAAATGGGTTTGAATTTCAAACTCTTTTGCCTTAAATAGTTTTTCTCTTGCCTCTACATCCAATTTATTTAATTGTGGCAAAAATTCTCCATTGTCCGCCAAATTCAAATTAACTTCTTTATATTCAATACGAAACTTCTCTAATTTTTCCGCATATGAAACACATATGTATTTGTAGCAATCTAAAATCGCTCTTTTTACATGTCTCTTTGCAGTAAACACATCTTTTTCGGAACTTTGCACTTTATATCTAGATAAATGCAAAAATATAGACCGTATTTCATTAAATATTTCTATTGGATACTCACTATCCAAAACCTCAAGAGTGGCAATTAAAGGAGCTATAACATCCTGATAAGTTTGATAGATTTCAAATTCGACTTTTGTAACATCATCATTTGTTGCCATAAATAAATCACCGTTTTATTTAGTCCCTATAATACTAGCTATCTTATCGTCGACATACGACATTGTTCTGATTTTTTTTCTTGCCAATAAAGGATTGCCGCGTCCAATAATCCCATAATGCCGATTACGAGAAAATACCAATTCTTTTTTGGTTGTTTTTTCAACCCATTGTTTTTCTTCTAAAACAGACATGCTTGAAATTTTTTGTAGTGGCAAACCCACAGTTTCTTCAATTGCTTTTTTGGTTTTTGATGACATATTATACATACTATTACCTTCTAAAATCATGTAACTACTATAATACTTCAATAATATTATAGCAAAAGATAGCCAAAATATTATATCATGAGCAATTTGTTTTGTCAACGCTTTTTATAGCTTTAACATTTTAATAATATAGAACGCAAACGGGAGAGTCTAAAAATTCCCCCGTTTGTTTATATTAGGTCATCTTCAAGACACTTTTCTATTCTCTCCTTGTATTCCTCAAAGATATGGGAATAAATATCTCCCGTAATTGCAATATTACAATGGCCTAAATGCTCGGAAGCCACATTAACAACAATACCCTTATTTATCATAAGACTTGCATTGCTATGTCGGAGCTCGTGTGTTACTTATTAGGGGCATTGCTGAACCCTGTCTATTTTTTTGTTGATTAATATCGATTATTCTGTTTTTTCATCGGGAATATATTGTGCAATGTCTTCTAATTTACATCCGAGTATTTCACATAAAGTATTGAGCGTATACGCATTTACATTTCCGTTTTTTCGGAGTCTGTCAAGCTGTCCGGAACTGATACCATATTCTTTTATTAACCGATATTGACTTATGCCTTTTTCTTTTAAAGTAATCCATAAGTTATCATAAATTATCACAATATCACCAATGAAACACAGAATTTTCTTTCATTATAAAATCATGACATTGACTTGACAATTGCCCGTATTCGGGCTATAATGTAAGAAACAATAAAAGAAAGAGGAAAAAAGAATGGCAAATAAGTGTTCAATTTGCAGCGGCCAAAGTGATAATTTGTGGTTCAGTTACGGTGGTCAATGCATCCCCTGTATTTGTAAAAGATGCAAAGATAATTGTGAAAGTTTAATTGATTCTAGTAGCTTTAGAAGCAAAAAGATAGAATCAATAGATACTCTTAATAACTGCTTAGAAAACAATTCCGATATGCAAACATTTGTAAAGGATATTTTAAGAAATTGCATAACTAATGCCTCTATTCAAAAAGAGGAATACAGCGGAGCACAAGAAAAAGAAGAAAAAGTTAAAAAAACACGCCCCAATGATTTTTGGACAAATATTGCCTCTTTAGTAATTGGAATTTTTTTCTTTATGCTGATTGCTGCCGGTGCTATTTTTGGATATCAGTTTTATGAAGAAGAAGGACTTATTTTCGGTGCCTTGCTTGGTGCAATTGTGGGCGGTATCATAGTTTGCTTTACAATGGTGCTTCTTGAAATATCCAAAAACAATGCAAAGCAAGTAGAATTATTAGATGACATACTTAAAAAAATAAACAAATAACCGTTATCCGAGTATTATAAAAATACTCGGATATTTTTTATCAAAAATGTGTTCAGCAAGAAAAAAACAGCTCCCCACTTGCGTGAGAGCTGAAATTTTTGAGAAGAAGTTATCTCTTGGAGAACTTCGAAGCGTTAAGAAAACAGTCCGCTGGACTGTTTTTAGCTTCGACCGCAGCGGCTGTGCTGCGAGGACCGCAGTTCAGCAAACAACAAAAAGCCCCGAAAGACAAAGCTTTCGGGGTAATAAGCAGAAATATAAGGTCAGCGTTTGCTGAACTTCGAAACGTTAAAAAAATGTGCCGGTGGCACATTTTTAGCTTCGACCGCAGCGGCTGTGCCGCGAGGACCGCAGTTCGGCGTGATATAAAAAAAGCCCCGAAAATCGCAAGACTTTCGGGGAAGAGTAAACATAAATTGTTATCTCTTGGAGAACTGCGGTGCACGGCGAGCGCCTTTGAGACCGTATTTCTTTCTTTCCTTCATTCTGGGGTCTCTGGTAAGGAAACCGGCCTTCTTGAGAGGAGAACGGAGTTCTTCGTCATACTGCAGAAGAGCACGGGAAAGGCCGTGGCGGATTGCGCCTGCCTGACCGGTAACGCCGCCGCCTGCAACACGGCAGACGATGTCGAACTTTTCTTCTGTGCCGGTCAAGGTGAGAGGCTGACGAACGATGAGCTTGAGAGTTTCAAGACCGAAATAATTGTCGATATCTCTGTCATTGATGGTGATTTTGCCGGTGCCGGGATATACACGGACACGAGCGACAGATTTCTTTCTTCTGCCGGTACCATAGAAATAAGGATTGCCTTCGTACATTTTAATTTGCCTCCCTTTCCTTAAAATTCATAGTTAGCGGGCTTCTGAGCAGCATGTTTGTGTTCAGCACCTGCATAAACGTGAAGACGGGTGAAAGCAGCACTACCGAGAGAGTTCTTGGGAAGCATGCCTTTAACTGCCTTTTCAACGACGAATTCGGGTTTTTCTTTGATGAGGGTGCCGTATTTGACATCCTTGAGGTGGCCGATGTAGCCGGTGTGATGATAGTAATGTTTCTGTTCGAGCTTTTTGCCGGTCAGAACGATCTTGGAAGCGTTGATGACGATAACATTGTCGCCGCAGTCAACGTGAGGAGTGAAGGTGGGCTTGTTTTTGCCGCGAAGAAGGTTAGCAGCTTCGACAGCGAGAGCACCGAGGGTTTTGCCTTCAGCATCAAGAACGTACCATGCGCGCTCAACAGTAGCAGCGTTTGCCATGTAAGTAGACATTGTGGTTCCTCCTGATTTCATTTATCTTTGCTCGTGTATATTATCATGTTCAAATGGGTTTGTCAACACCATTTTGAAGAAATTTTAAAATATTTCGCATTTGCTCTTATTTTCTCCATTTTCCTCGCATTTTCATACCATTTGCTGATGAATGATTTTTAAATAATTGCATAAAATAAATCCGCACCGGCAGTGCGGATTGCTTTATTTAAAAAGCTGGGAATGGCTGCCTGTTCTGTTCAGCATCAGCACAAGCACATCAGCAAAACGAACTGAATATCATACTTCATCTTCAAGAGCCGTCCTCAACTGAGCAATACTTGCATATCTGTTTGCATTTTTATCATGCGCAATTCTTCTTCCTTCTTCGATTGCAAGTCTTGTTGTTTCATTCGGAACATCAAGAGACAGTTCAAAAGGAATACGTTGCTGCCTTACCACTGCTTTTGCAAAAATATTAAATGCCGCACTGGCTGTGATTCCGATTTCACTGCAAAACAAATCGAGTTGCTGCTTCAATTCCGAATCCATTCTGATATTTACATTTGTTTGAGCCATTTATATTCCACCTTTCATGTTATATTATATGTAGATTTATTTACAATGTCAACAATATTTATCTTTTAACGTTGGAAATTATTTACTTTTTATCGCAATAACAAACAGATAAAAAAAACGGATGCCGAAGCACCCGCCTTTGCATTTACGTTATTATTCTTCACCAAGGTCAAGGCCTACGGAATAACGCAGGATCTGACGGGCATCGCCTGCCGTGATTTCGCTGTTGCAGTCCACATCGGCAAGAACAAAACCGATTTCGGTCGGAATTGTATCCAGTCCGACGGCAACACGCAAGGCAAGTCTTGCATCGCCTGCCGTTACAAATCCGTCCACGTTGGCATCGCCGTAATAGTAGACCGTGGTACCGTTGCTGAGTGCAGAAACAATCTTCTTGTTTTTTGAATAAGCCAAGTACTGCGGATAACGAGGCTCTTCCCAGATGGTCCGCTGATGATCGCTCATGAGCAGCCATGTGACAAAATCGGCGGCAGATTCGCTTTCAAAACGCATATTGGGAAGATTGCGGATATACCATGTATGCTCGGGCAGTGCGCCTGTGGAGGCATCAATCTGTTCATCGGGAGAAAGATGTTCATGGCCGTCTTTCACTTTTTGTGAAAGGATATCGGAAGAACCGTGTTTTGCGGTTGTTGCACCTGCCGAAGCATATTTGGTCAGCAACATGCTGTCGCTGTGCTGATCAATGGTGCCCGAAATGGGCAGCACCTGCATATTATAGCCTGCAACAAGACAAACATTGATTCCATTGTCTTTGGCAGTCTGCAATGTTGTTTTGGTTGCAGCCTGCACGGGGCGGTAATCGTTGATTTTCTTTTCAAGTTTTGCGGAAATTTCTTCATTTCCGAACATAAAATACAGCGCATCATCAAAATTATCTTCCGGCACAAGAGCCCACAGTCCGGGAGAATTGGCGAGGAATGCTCTCAGGTAATCAGTATAAAGGCCGTCTTTGTTTGCAGACAGAAAATCGCTGTATGTTTTTGCCATATCGGACCATACATTCTGTCCGCCGAGTGCGGCATTGACAATCCAGATAATTGCAAAACCCAACCGGCTTATAAGTTCGTCTGAACCGAAAACATCGTCAAACAACTGCTTGATAAGGCCCTGCGGGTCATCATTGATATAACGAACCATCGCATTCGCACGTTCGATTTTTGAAATCTGAATCAGTGAATCAAGAAGGCTTTCGCTTTCATCGGTGATGTGTGTTAAATTCCCGCTCATAATATCACCGACAAGATTATGCCCGGTCAAGGGAGAGTTCAGGAACACACAGGAAGCGACATCATTCGCGGCCGTATCGGCAAACGCATACAGATAAGCATTTGCAACAACACCACCGTTCCCCGCGCAAAGCAAAGCAACCTTTTTTGCACCCTCTCTGGATTTGACATGTGCAATAAAGTCATCCAGTTTTGCAGCATTTTCAAGCGGATCCAAGCGCCAGTCATATGTAAAAAGATAGGAGTGCTCAAGTCCTGCGCTGTTTTCAGCTGCATCGAAAGCCATCATAAGGTCGGTTACAACAGCAGGATCATCTTTATAATAAGACAGCGGATATTTATAATCATTGACACCGAGCCCGTCCTGCGTTTCCCCGAATTCATTGCAGGCCACATCCTTGACAAGAGAATTGATTCCTCTTGTAATCATATCTTTTCCCTGCTTTTCTTCTCCCGCCACTGCATAACACATAAAACCTACCACGATGAAAAGAAATGATTCTCTCAATTTTTCCTCTGCAGGCAAAAAAACTGCCTCTGCGGATGCTTTATTGGGATTGGAATATATCGGTGAATTTACAATATCGGCAATGTAAATAACGGGGGTTACAGATGCACCCGAACCGCTTATGCCGAATAAACCGAACAACATCGTGACACAAAGCAAAATGCTGACCGTTTTTTTGAGAAGATTTTTCATCTGTTGTTCCTCCAAAGAAGTACATAATTATAATTATTATACAACACTTTTTCAGATATTGCAATGATTTTATCAGAAATAAAAAGAAAAACAAAAATTGACTGTTATTTCTTTTTTTGGTATAATAGAGTGGGGGGGAATAAAAATGAAAAAACTTCCGAATGATGCCGATTATGTTTATCTTCCGCGTGCAAAAACGCCTGAAGAAGCAGGGCTTTCAAGTGCTGTTATTCTTGCGGCATTACAAAAATTGAACACAAGCAACTGCAACTGGCATTCCTGCATGATCATTCGCAACGGTATTGTTGCCGCAGAGTGTTTCCGTTTTCCGTTTGCGGCAAATCAGCCGCATTGCATGTATTCCATCAGTAAAAATATCACGGGCATTGCACTCGGTTTTGCGGTGACGGAAGGAAAACTCTCATTGGATGACCGCGTTGTTGATTGGTTCCCCGAATACGATTTCGGCTCCGATGCCGGAAAAATGAAAAATATGACCGTCCGCAATCTCATCAGCATGAACAGCGGAAAAAGACCGAGTTATCTGCTGAACAAAACAGACAAGGATTGGCTGCCGCATTTGTTTGATGCGAAATGGATCCATGAACCGGGCGAAAAATTTGAATATGTCAATGAAAACAGTTACTGTGTCTGTGCCATCCTCAACCGCGTATTGAAACAAAGCGTGGTTGACTATCTTGAAGAACGACTGTGGCAACCGCTCGGCATCCGCACTCCGTTCTGGGAAACCGACCATAAAGGCATTGAATCGGGCGGTTGGGGCATCAACCTCTCCCCTGAATCCATGGCAAAAATATTTGTCTGCATACAGAACGGCGGCGTATTCAACGGCAAACAGGTCATTCCCGCCGCATGGTTACAAGAAGCCACCGTCAGCCAACAAAAAGACGATATTGCCAACGACACGCAACTGCAAAACGGATACGGCTACAGTTTCTGGATGCGAGACGAAAACGTGTATTGCGGTGAAGGAATGTACAGCCAGATTGCCGCCGTGCACCGCAACAACGGAATGCTTGTTTGCTTTACAGGCGGCGAAACCGACAACGGCCCGATCTGGCAAGCCGTTACGGATTTATTTACCAATGCAATCAGCGGGAATGCACCCGATGCAAATGCACAAAAAGAATTAAAAGATTTCTGCAACAATAACCCGTTTGATACCCTGCAGGATTCACAAATCCGAAGCCCGATGGAAAAACTGCTTGACGGCAGAAATATTCATTTTGCAAAGCACAGACTGATCAACACCATCGGTTTTCCGTTCAGCGTCATCCCCGTTCCCGCGACCTACATGACCAAAGACCGCGGCGGGAATATTCACACGGTTAAATTTGAATTTCTGACAGACTGCTGCCGTTTCACCTGGCACGAAAGCAACTGTATGAACACCATCGAATGCGGCATGGACGGTAATTACCGCTATACAAAGGGCTTTGTTTGCAGTCGTCCTTACCTGTTTGCTGCTGCGGCCGTCTGGGAGGACAACTACACATTAAAGGTCGTTATCCGCCCGATGGAATGCCTTGCATCCCGTATTCTTGTGTTCCGCTTTGAAAACGGAACCGTGACCATGCTTCCGACCATGTATCCGTCTGTTTCCATGATGGTTGATAACATTGCCGGTTTTGTCAGAGATATGGCAAAAGGACAAACCATGAAAAGATTGGCGGACAAGGGATTAAAAAAACTGGAATCAATCATGGAACCGATTCATTTCGGCACTTATCATTAAAATTTTCAGTATTTTTAATGTTTTACATATCATTATAAAATAACAGGAGAAAAGACATGGAAAAAGAAAAACGCTTGCGCCTGCTGTATTGCCCGCATTGTACACATTCCCTGAAAATTGCAAACGATGTCCGCAAAGTCATTTGTCCTTATTGCGGCATTCCCGTTCGCCCGACACAGACACCGTCTGCACCGACTCAAAATGAAGCGGATGTGCTTGCCGATATTGCCGACGTACGCACCGCACTTGCATTTGTAAGATTCTTTTTTGACTCCTTCGATTGGGATGCGTGGGTACTTGCACACCGTTATACCGTTGAGCAGACCGAACAGCTCGTCAGCCGTTTTCTGCAGAGTGCCTGCAATGATGCCGCCGCATGGATGCTTGCCTTTGAATGCATTTATACCCCGGTTCTGAAAAAAGCACAGGGCTTTTCTCTTGCAGTTACAGCGGCAGCAGACCTGTATACGCAAAATCAAAAGAAAGAAGCCGCCGCATACTTTGATTCTTTGCGTCAGGCGGTGGCATTTACACAGAATAAAAGCAGCGAAATCATTCGTCTGCTGACCTATTATACCGAAAATGCAAAACTGTTCGGTGCCAATGAAAACGACTGCGCTGTCTTGCATGAAAAAATACAGCATATTCAAACTGTTCTCACTGAAATACAACTTCCGCGCACGGTTGAGGAAATTCCCGCCGTCAAAGCAAATCTTGATACCAACAACCGTGCCATGTCCGAGCGTTTTGCCGAAGTCGGTATCGATCTGGAAGTCGAATACCGTAAAATCGGCAATCAGTTAGCACAAAAACAGGTCAAAGAAGCCGTCAATGCCCTGCAACGCTTCAAAGGATATAAAAACACAGCAACACTGCTCAAAGATGTAAACCGTTGTTATCGTTTTCTTGAAATTCTGCAAATCGCAGGTCGTTTGTATATTGAAAAAGGCAATGCCTTGTATGCACTCGAAAACGGAAAACCGTCCGCAGAACCGATCATCAGAGGGCTTGCAAAAATTCTGCTGACAAATGCCGACCGCATTCTGTATCTGGATGTAAAAAACAAACTCCTGCAGTTTGATCTGACCGAAAAAACAAGCATCGAATTCGACCGCAAACGCACATTTCCCGAAATGACGGCGGTTGAAACGGACGATCCCTGTTCTTTGTATTGCACCTATCGCTCCAAAGAAGGAAAAGGACCGAAAGTATTCGCACGCATAAACCCCGAAACCATGGCCGAAACCGTTCTTCTGGAAGATACTGCAACCATTCACGGTACCGGCAACGGAATTCTGCTTTTCGCGGACAGTCGCGGTGAAACATTTGCATTCTTCCTTGCAAGCGGAGAGGTTTTTCCCGTCTGCCGCAACCGCATTGAACTGTGCGGATTTGAAGAAAACAGCATTCTCTACACACGCAATGCACCGACGGCAGACAACAAAAATCTTTATGTTTTTACCATTGGACAAGACCCGCACGAACGGTTATTGGCAAGCAACATTTATTCTGTCTGCGTAATAAACGGTAATCTGGTTTATTACACAATCGGCAACAAATTGCAGAAAAGCCTGTATTGTGTTGACCTGCAAAGCGGACAAGACGAACAACTGCTGAAAATTGCGGATACGGTTGAACTGACAGACCGTCATTATGCATACGCGACCGTCGGCGATGCAAACAACCGCATTCTGTACCGCATTGACACGCAGAATCACAAGCAGACAAACATCACCGACGGCGTCCGCACACTCTGCGGCATGCACTGCGGCCGACTTTATTATGCAGATACAGACGGCAATCTCTGCTCTTGTCTGCCGGACGGCACAGGTAAGCTGGTTTTGTTTGCAGATATGCGTAAGATGCTGATCATGCAAAACGGGATGCTTTTCTTCCTTGCGGCTGATGAAATTCATTCCTTCCGCGATGAAGAGGGCAATCTGCACACCAAGGAACTGCAATCGCTGTACAGCATACATGCAGACGGTACACAATTACAGAAAATAGCACATGCCGTTTCCGATACGCAGTGCTTCAATGACAAAGAAATCGACTTCTTCAAAAATGCCGCAACGTCCGACGGCGGCAGCGCAAGATGGATGTTCCGTTATGACACCAAATCGGGAGAAACATTCAAACTGCTTGAATACACCGTCGGCGGCAAAAAAGGAAAGTGAAAAGTAAAATGAAAAACTACCCTGATTTCATTGAAAATCAGATGAAAGACCAGCCGAATGATGAACTGACCTTTTCTTACAAAAGGTCGGTTTTAGAAGCGATGGAAAAACGTAGTGCACTCCTGCACAAACGGGGGCTTGATGATGAAAATGTCATCATAGACCTTGTATGCAGTGAGAATATGCATATCGAACAAGGATATTTTGACTTTCTTGCAAAAGAAAAGGACAAAAAGAGAATCCGGAATCTGCCGCGAAACATCGGTATTTATATGCTCGCTCTTGTGATTGCATTTCTCGGCATCGGGTTTGCAACAAGTGTCTGGCATCCGACATGGCTGATCATCGAGGGCGGTGTATCGCTCATGGTCGTTTATCTGCTGGTGTTTCTGGCTTCGCATCTGACCGACACACCCTTTTATCCCATTGCACGACTTTGTGTAGCAGGGTCGGTCATGGTGCTTGCGCAGTTCATATTCCTTGTTATCCGCCTTCCGTTCGGTGTTGAAAATGCTTATCTGCTGTTTTTGGCAGCGGTTGCACTGATGCTTCTGGGGGACGGCATACTGGCAAGCCTGACAAAACAGAAATTTGCGTTTTTAAGCTGGCTTTTATATATCCCTGCCGTTACGGGGCTTTTGTATGCCCTGCTCGGACTTGCGGGATTCATCGCATGGAACCCGGGCTGGTGGATGATGGTCGCTGCAGTGGTTGCGGATATCCTTCTTGTGCTCGGCACAGTACTTTACAAAGGCAGATATTCCATTAAACAGGAGTTGGAAAATATATGGAAAGAAGACTGACAGCCGAATTATGGGATAAAATGCACTACCTGTTCCGCGGTTTCAACGACCGTATGGTTCATGTTGCTTTATATTATGATTATAAAATAGATATACAGGCACTCAGAACGGTGCTGCTGTGCTTTATGGAAAAAGCACCGGTACTTCATTCTTCATTCATTGACACAAAACTGACCGCCCATTGGAGAGTCAATGACTATACCATTGACGATGTACTGACCGTCTGCGAAAGTGATGACCTGCAGGCGGATGCGGATGCATTCCTGACCCAGTACATTGAGCCTGATGCCCCCGTGCAGATCCGCGTTGCCGTATTTTACAATGAAACCGAAAGCGTGCTTTGCATTGTGGAAAACCACATGTGTATGGACGGCGGCGATTTGAAATATTTTGTACGCAGTTTCTGTCAGGCATACACAGACTATGTGGAGAACGGCAAAAGCCCCATCGGACTTCGGGATGGCAGTCGTTCTTATGATGAAATTTACAGGGATTTCTCCCGCCGTGAAAAGAAAATGGCACAGAATCTCTACAAAAATGTGTGTGCAAAAGACGATCACCGTTTTCCGCTGACAGAAAACAACCTGCATGACAAATCCTTTATTGCCCTTCGCAAAATCGATGCCGACCGTTTTACGGCTCTGCGAAAAGCCGGCAAAACACTCGGCGCCACCGTCAATGACCTGCTTGTTGCCGCTTACTTTTTCAGCCTTTATGAGTTAGGCAACTATGCACTTTCGGACAGTGTCACCATTTCGTGCGCCATTGACCTGCGAAGACACATAAAAAACACCGACGGACTTGGCATTACCAACCACACCGCATTCATGCAATGCAACATTCCCGAACGCGGAAAAGACATTTTTGAAACGTTGAAATACACCCAAAAATCAGTTGAAAAATTCAAGAATGATCCGTTTATGGGACTTTACGGTCTGCCGCTTCTTAAATTCGGCTACGGCATTTTACCGCAGACCGCAGCGGAAGGGGTCATCAAACTCGGCTATTCCAACCCGCTGCTTGCCATGAGCAACATCGGTGTGCTCGACAGCGAGGGCTATTCCCTTTGCAGTCATGCGCCGAAAGACGGCTTCATGACGGGTGCTGTCAAATACAAACCCTTTGCCCTTGTGTCTGCCACATCCCTGGGCGGTGTGCTCACATTGTCGATGTGTGTACGCGGAAATGAAGAAGACAAACGCATTGTTGAGCGATTCTTTGATTTGATGGAAAGAAACCTGCAAACGCTCACAAACGGCAGATAATTGCAAAAAAATATGCAGATTGCCTAAAAGTAAGGCTCAAATATTGAAATATCTAATAATTGAAAATAGTTTTTAACTATGATATAATTATTTCTGTTGCCGTGTTTTTTAACACGTTACTTTGTAAATAGGTCCTGTCCGCTCCATGCGCGGAAGGAATAAGGAGGAAAAACACTTGAAACTCTACACAGCAGAAAACATTCGTAACATTGCCATCGCCGGTCACGGCGGCAAGGGTAAGACCACACTTGCCGAAGCAATGCTTTACATTGCCGGTGCAACCGACAGACTCGGCAGAACTGCCGACAGCAACACCGTCATGGACTTTGATGCGGAAGAAAAGCGCCGCAAGGCTTCCGTTTCCACCGCAGTTGCTCCCCTTGAATGGAAAAATACAAAGATCAACCTTCTTGACACACCCGGTCTGTTCGACTTTGCAGGCGGTGTTTCCGAAGGTATGCGCGCAGCTGATGCCGCACTTATCGTTCTTTCCGCAGGCAGCGGCATCGACGTTGGTGCTGAAAAGGCTTATGCAGCAGCTTCCCAGAGAAATATTGCCAAGATGTTCGCAGTTACCCGTTGCGACGCTGAAAACACCGACTTCTTCAAGACTCTTGAAGCCCTGAAAGAAGAATACGGTGCACCCATCTGCCCCGTCGTTGTTCCCTACATGGAAAACGATGCAGTCAAGGCTTATGTTGACTTTGCACAGGGCAAGGCATTTGCATACAATAACGGCAAAGCAAGCGAAGTTGCCATGCCCGAAAACGATGCTATTGCTGAAATGAAGGCAATCTTCAGCGAAGCCGTTGCTTCCGCTGACGACGAACTGATGGAAAAGTTCTTCATGGAAGAAGAATTCACCCACGAAGAAATCGTCAAGGGTCTGTCCGCAGGTATTGCTGACGGTTCCGTATATCCCGTATTCGCCTGCGCGGGTTACACCACCGATGCAGTTGACATTCTTCTTGATTCTATCGTTAACTTTGCTCCTGCCGCTTCCACAATAGTTGAAAAAGATCTCAAGTGTGACGAAAACGGCAATGTTGCCGCGATCTGCTTCAAAACCGTCGCTGACCCGTTCGTCGGCAAGATGAGCTTCTTCAAGGTCATTTCCGGCAAACTCACCGCTGACGCTGCTGTTGTCAACAGCCGTACGGGTGAACCCGAAAGAATGGGCAAACTGATCACCGTCCGCGGCGGCAAGCAGGAAGACACCGCAGCCATCCCCGCAGGTGACATCGGTGTTATTACAAAGCTTTCCAACACCATCACAGGTGATACCCTGAGCGCACAGAAGAGTCCCGTTGAACTTGACGGCGTTTCCTTCCCCGCTCCCTGCCTTTCCATGGCAGTCAAAGTCCGCAAGAAAGGTGAAGAAGAAAAGGTCGCTTCCGGTCTTAAGAAGCTCATGGAAGAAGATCCCACCATCGCATTCACCATCAACGAAGAAACCAAGGAACAGGTTCTCTCCGGTCTCGGCGAACAGCATCTTGACATCATCGTCAACAAACTCAAAACCAAATTCGGCGTTGAAGTTGACCTCGTTGTTCCCCGCGTTGCTTACAGAGAAACCATCCGCAAGACCGTTGAAGTCCAGGGCCGTCATAAGAAGCAGTCCGGCGGTCACGGTCAGTTCGGTGATGTTTGGATCCGCTTCTCTCCCTGCGACAGCGATGATCTGATCTTCGACGAAGAAGTCTTCGGCGGCTCCGTTCCCAAGAACTTCTTCCCCGCAGTTGAAAAAGGTCTTCGCGAATGTGTTGCAAGAGGCCTTGTAGCAGGCTACCCCGTTGTCGGCTTGAAGGCTACCCTGTACGATGGTTCTTACCATCCTGTTGACTCTTCGGAAATGGCATTCAAGACCGCCGCTTCCCTTGCTTTCAAGAAGCTCAATCCCGATGCATCCCCCGCTATCCTTGAACCCATCGGCACACTGAAGGCTTACATGCCCAGCGACAACATGGGCGACATCATGGGCGACGTCACAAAGCGCCGCGGCCGTGTACAGGGCATGGGTCCTGCAGAAGATCCCAAACTCCAGTGCCTGGAAGCAGAAGTTCCCATGGCAGAAATGGGCGACTTCGCAACCATTCTTCGTTCCGTCACTGCAGGCAGAGGCTACTTCAGCTTTGAATTCACCCGCTACGAAGAAGCTCCCGCAAACGTAGCCATGAAGGTTATCGAAGAAGCCAAGAAGAACATGGAAGAAGAAGACTAAGTCTTCGCTCACTTATAAAAGCATTACGGCAGTACCTTTCGGTACTGCCGTGTTTTTGCGGCTAAGCACGGATTGTTTGAAAAATTAACAAATTACGGTTTATCGGGTTAATTTATGTCTTTCGTCAGTCATTAAAAAGTTTTGATCAAACTTTTTCAAAAGTTTGCGGTGTCGAGAGGCGGAGCCTTTCGTCGCCCGTCGCAACGGGCGAAATCCCTTTGCCGCAAAA
>SVOJ01000022.1 GCA_015066385.1 Oscillospiraceae bacterium | reverse complement strand
AGGAAAACGATCAGCTCAACGAAGAAGATCTTGACAACGTCGCCGGCGGCCACTTTTACTATCGTCATCGCCGTCCTCCCGTGCGCTACACCCATTATCACTACGGCCCCTACTGTGTAGTCGTTCGTTATCGCTGGTAATTGCAATGCAAAAAACAACCCCTTGCTCACTGAGCAAGGGGTTGTTTATCGGGTGCGGGATGAAAAATTACGTTTTAGCGCACGAATTTGCGGTTTAATTTGTAGTGAACGCATGCCGGCGAGGTGCTGTAAAACTGACGATGCAGGTATATTTTTATCGGTCTTCCAACAGCCCTACACTCCAACGCAGGATCAGTCTTGCATCGCCTGCGGCAAGGATTCCGTCACCGGTTGCATCGGCGGCGGCTGTCTGTGCGGGCGTTAAGGTTTCGAGACCGACCGAGGCGCGCAGGGCAAGTCTGGCATCCGATGCCGAAATATTTCTGTCACGGTTAACATCACCGAGGATGAATGTGCTTTCCATCTTCACTGTTGCCGACCCTGTTTTGGTGTTGAATGTGTTTTCTTCGTAGTCAATGCCTGTGTATTTGCCGACTGTGAATGACTCCTTACTGCCTGATACAAAGGCAAAACCATCTTCATAATTGACAACCGTGGAGCCTGTTGAAACACCCTTGACACACATCATATCGAAGCCTGCATCATCATTGCCGACAGATTGATGGATGGTATATTCTGCATCCGAACCGCTGACGGAGATACCGTTTTTGGTTGAAATGGTGGCGGCATAGGCATCCGTTGCGCTGATGCCGGCATAAGAATCTTTGGTACGGATATTGGCGATCAGTTCGTCACTGTCGGAAGTAAAGGAGAAATGTTCCGATTCGCTGACGGTAAAGATCAGGCGCACGGGTGCAGGATTGCCGTCAGCCGTTGCAGAAACGATCATACGTGTGTTAATGACATTCATGGTGCTTTCCACTTTGCCGTTTGCAATGCGGATGAATTCATTTTCCTTATTGCGGATGGTCATATCACCGTTGACCACAACGGAAATATCTGTTGTGGCGGCTGTTTTTGCCTGCTTTTCAAAATTAATCACACCGTTATTGGCAGGTCCGTCAATATCCACCATGTCAAAGTCTTCCAGGCTCATATACATATCAATGGCAAAGGTTTCTTCATTGGCATAGGGTGTTTTCACTGTGCAGGACGAATAGTCCGCAGATACCACAACCTGCACATCCTGTTCGGGGAAACGATTGTCGTAAGCGGTAAGAATATGATTGCCGTCTTTGTCTTTGCCCGCATAGCCCTTAATTACAATGGAATGGCCGCCGCTTGCAAACCAATAGCCGAACAGCACAAGCTGTGTTTTTTGTGTGTGACGCACAAGGGTGATGAGGCCTTCGGTCCAGTTCGCATCGCTGTTCTGATAATAGGCATAATAGTTATCATTCAGGAAACCGAGGAACTGGGTAAGGTAATAATAGTTGACGGCACTCTGTACCTTTTCGTTGTTGCGCGGGGAGTCGATTTCATACAGCGTATCGGCATCGGGATCATAGTTTTCCATTTCGATCTTGCCGTGGTAATCAAGCAGTGAAGTCAGAGCCATACCATGGCAGGAGCCTCCCCAATCTTCATTGGAAACATAATCTGCAATGGCGTTGATCAACTGTTGTGCGTAATCCGCTTCATAATATTGTCTGATATAATTGCTCAGAATTTCAAAATCGGAATCGAGAATGGTATATCTGTCCGTTGTGAAATGTGCAGAGGAGTTTGAGAAAGAATACTGCGTGTTTTTGGACCACTGCTTCTGCAATCTGTCAATGGTCTGTGTGCGTTTTGCGCCGCATTTTGTGCAGGTGTAAGTTCTCACACCATCGCTTGTTGCGGTAGGTTGTGTGGTGACAACACCATTATCCCATGTGTGTGTGCATTCTGCCGCCTCACTGTCGAAATAAATGGTTGCGTTCAGAAGAGCGTTGTTTTCGTCTTCGATTTCAATTGCATTCCATGCCGTCTGCGAACCGCCGAAGTAAACTGTGCGCAGGGACGGTACTGTGGAAAACGCACCCTCCTCGATCAGGGAAATCCGGCTTCCTTTTTCAAAAGTGACCGTTGTAAGATTACGGCATCCTGCAATTGAATAAGCCTCGATGGTTGTGACAGATGCGGGGATGACAATGTTTTTTAATTTACCTGCATTCTGGAATGCACCGAATCCGATTTCGGTCACGCTGTCCGGAATGTCCACAGTTTGCAGTTCAAAGGCACCGCCGAACGCCCAATCACCGATTATTTCAACGCTGTCGGGAATGGAGAAGGACGAGCCGCTTCTGGAAAGCGGGTAGAAAAGAATGGTATTTATACCCTTGTCATATAAAATCCCGTCTGCTGACTGATAATTCTCGTTTTTACTGTCCACATGAATGGTATGTAGCTGCTGACACATTGCAAATGCCGAATCTTCGATTTTTTTCACGCCTGCGTGGATGGTAATGTTTGTCAGCGAATCACAACCGAAAAAGGCACCGTAACCGATTTCTTCAACCCCTGCGGGAATGCTGTTCATGCGAAGCGCAACGCATTCATCGAATGCGTATTCACCGATTCTTTTTACACTGTCGGGAATGGTTACACTTGCCAGATTACCGCAGTACTCAAATAAGTAATTACCGATCGTTGTAATACCGTCTGCAATAACAACGGACGTGATACGGTCTGTGTGTTCATACAGGGGGGAAGACTTATATGCGTAGTCTTCCATGGGGCCTGATCCCGAAATGGTCAGCGTGCCGTCCGTTTCCAGTTGCCATCTGACGTTTTCACCGCAACTGCCCGCATCAAGTACAGTCACAACCGTACCGAATGTCATGGAGGCATTTGTCAGCATATCGTTTCCGTCTGCAATTGAAACATCTTCCCATTGTTGCTGTGTACCGCCGTATGAAACATTTTTCAGGGATTCGCAATCGCCGAATGCATCCGCAGCAATTGTTGTGATGCCGGTCGGGAAAGAAACACTTTCCAGCGAAGGACAATGATAAAATGCAGAGTCGGCAATTTCACGCACACCCTCGGGTATGTTCACGGATGTCAAAGAGGAACAGCCGGAAAAAGCGACTTCCGCAACGGAAAGCAGATTCCCGGAAATGGTCACTTCTTCAAGAGCGGTACAGTTGAGAAATGCGCCTGCTCCGAGCATGGTGACAGAATCAGACATCACAACTTCTTCCAGATTATAACTGTACTGAAAAGCCGATTCGCTGATGCAACGCACCGTGGACGGAACAGTAAAGGAAGTCGCCGTGCTGCCTGCGGGGTAATACAGCAGAACGGTCTGATTCTTGTTATACAGTATTCCGTTCTTGGCACTGTAGTCGGTATTGTCCTGTGCAACTTCAAAAGCAGTCGGCATGCAGAACAGGAAAGCACCCGTGCCGATGTCTTCCACATTGGAAGGAAGACGGATCACGTCGGACAGTCCGCTTCGCAGAAATGCATATGAGCCGATGCTTTCAAGTGAATCGGGAAAGACAATGCTTTCCAGCGATAAACAATTTTCAAATGCACTGTCGCCGATTTCGCGTACACTTTTTCCGAGCTGAACCGACTCCAGGTCTTCGCAACCGATAAAGGCACGGTCAATGATGTTTTTAACACCGTCACCAATGATGGCATTCCTGATATCCGTACTCCAGTTGCGGACGGTCATTTTGCCCGAGCCTGCTATACGGATTGTGTCATTGCCGTCGATTTCGTATGTCACCCCTGTGCCGCAGGCACCGCTTTCAACAATATCCGAATCGTCAAAAACAACAGTTGCTTTGGCTTGTTGTGCAAAAACAGGCTCTGCGGTTGTCCCAACAAAACCGTGCACGGGTGTCGCAGTGCAAAGCAGAACGGCAACCGACACAATGCTGATGACTTTACGCAAAGTTTTATTCGTTTTTTTCATAAGCTTTTCTCCTCAAAAAAGGAAATTTGATACAAATTTATTTTAAAATTATTTTTTGCTGAAAATCAATTTATTTTTTGGCGGACCGTAATTTAAAAAGCACAGGGGAATTTGCACTCGGTCCTGTTTTTGTTCTGTATGTTTTTTTATCTGTCTTCCAGCATGCCGACACTCCAGCGCAGGATCAGTCTTGCATCGCCCGCGGTGATGATATTGTCTTTATCAACGTCACCGATATGTTTTTGTCGGGTAGTGAGCATTTCAAGCCCGACCGAAGCGCGCAGGGCAAGTCTTGCATCCCCTGCGGTGATATTGCCGTCATTGTCAATGTCGCCCATCAGAATATGCGAATCGATCGGCTCAAAAATGCGGTCATATTTTTCGGCATACGCCTGTGCACCGGAGGCAAGATAACCTCTGATGATTGTTGTTTGGGGAATGGTATCCGCACTGTCATAAATTTCGCAATCGGGGTTGAGGATGGTAATTCCGGTCAGCGCACTGCAGTTAACGAAAGCAAATGCACCAATATTTTCTGTAGCGACGGGAATGATGATTTCACCCAGTGAAGTGCAGTCGGCGAATGCATAGTTTCCGATTGATGTTACCGTTTCCGGCAGGTTGATTTCTGCAAGGGAAGTGCACTCGGCGAAGGTGCCGTAAACAATGGTGGTCAGACTGTCGGGAAAGGTAATTCCGGTCAGCGCGGAACAGCCTTGGAACGCACATTGTCCGATGGTCTCGACACTGTCGGGAATTTCAAAATCGGTTAGTGCGGAACAGCCGGCAAAGGCATTTACACCAATGGTTCTCAACTGACTGTTTTCACCAAAGTTCACACTTTCAAGGACGCCGCAATAAGAAAATGCATAATCGCCGATGCTTGTCACGCTGTCCGGGATGGTGACTTGTGTCAGTGTTGTTGCCTTGTCTTGAAATGCATAATCACCAATTGTTGTTGCGCCTTCTTCAATAATCACCTTTTTAATGGAAGTCACAAACATATGCCAGTCGGGGTTTCCTTTGCCCGCATAATTGTACATTTCCCCCGTGCCGAAAATATACATCGTGCCGTCCGTTTTGAGAACCCAGTGCAGGTTGTCACCGCACATACCGTAGCCGATGCAATCAAGCGGCGGGATCGGTTCAGTGGCATTGATCATCTGTCCGCAGTCAAGACACCAGAGTTCACCCACGCCGGGCAATCTGTCTGTTGGTTGAATGGAGATGTTGCGGATTTCGGTTTCACCTGTATGGTTATGCGGGTCAACGGGCAGGATTTCGGTTATGGTTACACCGCAGGCTGTGCAATCAGAAGATTTTGTTCCGGTGCTTATGCAGGTTGCGGGGGCAATAGGGCGTTCTCGTAAGTTGACATGGTTATCCGGGTCAATGGGCAGGGGTTCGTATATGGTTACACCGCAGGCTGTGCAATCAGAAGATTTTGTTCCGGTGCTTATGCAGGTTGCGGGGAAAGTGGGGTTTTCTCGTAAGTTGACATGGTTATCGGGGTCAACGGGCAGGGATTCCGTATATGTGATTTCTCCGCAATCCAGACAGATAGTTTCTGTTATACCCGTTGAAATACAAGAAGCAGGCGTTGTAGTTGTATGAGTTTCGCGGTGCGGACAGCCTGTTTTTTCAATGATATCTGCTGTGCCGACAATCGTGTCACCGGTACGAAGATTGCCTTTGACACGGATGGTGATTTCTTCGGAATTGAAAGCAACCGGATCTTCTACTTCAAGATAGAAAACAGCGGCTTCAAATTTTTCATCATTGACAATGCAGTCGCCGTCCCGGTTGGAATTTGCAAGGAATTCTTCTGCTGTCCACAGATTTTCCTTGAAATAGCCGCTGACTCTGTTTTCGCCGTCAGTAAAGTCATTGTAGAAGTCATCAAATGTATTATAATCCGAAATGCAATAATACTTCACCTGCTTTGCATCTGCACCGAGCGCTTTTTCATCAAAATCGAAAATATCGGCATCATAGGTAAGCAGAAGATCCCAGGAGTTGAGACCAATCGCATTTTCAAAATAAACTTTTACTGCGATGGTTTGGTCGTAGTTCATGACCCAATCAGTTTCGATGGTTACCCACGGTGCGGACGGATCATCCGACGGGGCTAAAATCGGTATATGCGGAGCGATATTATCAATATATTCAAGCCCGACAACGGCGCGGAGAGTGAGTCTTGAATCGTCTGCTGCGATTCTGCCGTCTCTGTTAGTATCCGCGGCATATTCCTGTACTTCTGTCAGTGCTTCGAGTCCGACAGCCGCGCGCAGTGTCCGTCTTGCATCTTCCGCAGACAGATAACCGTCGCCGTCAACATCGCCGTAAAGAATTGTGGCGGATTTGGTGATGGAATCACCGACAGAGTGTACTTCGTGAAAGGAATCACCGACAGAGCGAAATGTCATACTGCCTTCGATGCTGATTGTTGTGGCGTGTGCATCAAAAGCGGCTTTATCTTCCACTTTAAGATAAAAAACAACGGCTTCAAACTTTTCATCGTTGACAATGCATTCTTTGCCGGGGAGGGATGCCGCAAGAAAATCTTCCGCAGACCACAGAACTTCCTTGAAATAGCCGCTGACTCTGATTTCGCCGTCGGTAAAGTCATTGTAGTGGTCAACAAATGTATTATAATCCGAAATGCAATAATTCTGCACCTGCTGTGCATCCGCACCGCCCGCTTTGTCGGCAAAATCGAAAATATCGGCATCATAGGTAAGTTTCATATCCCATGACATGAGGTCAATTGCATCCACGAAATATACCTTGACGGCAATGCAACCTTTGGCATCAATCACCCAATCGGTTTCAATTTTTACATCGCCATATCCAGGCGTGGCTATAGCTGCATCTGCAACAGGTGCAAATGCTCCGTTCGTATCGGGCAGGTCAGTACCCGCAAAAATGCTGAGCGGTGCCGCTAACACCAACAGGAGTGAAAGGAGAATACTTGTAAACTTTTTCATAACCAACATCCTTTCCGAGTGGATAAAAGGAAAAAAATTCCTCTTTTCTATGATATTATGCCATATCATTTCAGCATTTGCAACAATTTATTATTATTTAGTAAATAAATTGCGGAAAAATTCGATGATCCGTTCAAAGAATGCACGCAGTTTTTCAAAGAAATTCGGTGTGTTTTGTTTTTCCTGCACATAGGACGGATGCGCATATCCCATCACCACGGCATTTTCACGGTCGATGGTGCGGAAACGTTCAATGACATTATCCCGGCCTTCAAAATTGGCATCCGATGCGTTGCCGCCGATGGTGTAAATGCAGGTTTTGCCGTTTTCGTCCGTGAAATAATCGTTTTCGGACACGAATTCCACATGGTGTGAAATACCGCTGCCGTCGGTGTCAAAAAACACGATATCGCCTTTTTGCGGCACATAATCGCTGTTTACGGTATGGTACTCCCCTTTTGCCTTGTACCAATCCATCATGCCTGCACAGGTTGTACGTTTGGGAACAGCCGTGTTCAGCACACCGACCTGATCGGCACACCAGCCGAGAAACACCGCACACCATGCCGCACCGGACGGCGCGCCGTAGTACCATTCGTTGAATTTATTTGAGCCGTCGCCGTAGTAGCCGACTTCGGCACGGGCAACTTCAATGATTTCATCTGCAATCTGTTCATGGGTTTTTGTGTTTGCTGTAACATATATAATGCTAAAAATGAGCAAAATAACGCATAATAAAAAAGAAATTATCTTTTTCATAACAAAACTCCAATTCATCAAAACAAGGACAGGAATGTGTTCCTGTCCTGTATTGTTTTATTTTGTGGGGATGAGCTTTTCTTTGCCGCCCATATAAGGACGCAATGCTTCGGGGATGTTGACCGTGCCGTCGGCGTTGAGGTTGTTCTCAAGGAAGGCAATGAGCATTCTGGGCGGAGCCACAACGGTGTTGTTCAGAGTATGGGGCAGGTAGTTGCCGTCTTTGCCTTTGACACGCATTTTCAGTCTTCTTGCCTGTGCATCACCGAGGTTGGAGCAGGAACCGACTTCGAAATACTTCTTCTGACGCGGGCTCCATGCTTCGACGTCGATGGATTTGACCTTGAGGTCGGCAAGGTCGCCCGAGCAGCATTCGAGTGTGCGTACGGGAATATCGAGCGAACGGAACAGATCGACCGTGTTCTGCCACAGCTTATTGAACCACATCGGGCTTTCTTCGGGTTTGCAGACAACGATCATTTCCTGCTTTTCAAACTGATGAATACGATAAACACCGCGTTCTTCAATGCCGTGTGCACCTTTTTCCTTGCGGAAACAGGGAGAGTAGCTTGTCAGTGTCTGCGGCAGGGTGTTTTCGGGGATGATCTGGTCAATGAACTTACCGATCATGGAGTGTTCACTGGTGCCGATGAGATAGAGGTCT
This sequence comes from Oscillospiraceae bacterium, assembly GCA_015066385.1. GTDB lineage: Bacteria > Bacillota > Clostridia > Oscillospirales > Acutalibacteraceae > RUG806. The sequence continues at coordinate 38,761 of SVOJ01000022.1, read as the reverse complement.
TCGCCCTCAATTTTATACATCATGGCATCCATTTCGGCAAAACTCATAACGCCCGTGACGACGTTGGAACGGATCATAAAGGGCGGGATGCAATAGGTGAAACCGCGGTCGATCATAAAATCTCTTGCATAGCTGATAACAGCGGAATGAAGTCTTGCAATGTCGCCCATGAGATAATAGAAACCGTTGCCGGCAACGCGGCCTGCGGCATCAATGTCAATGCCGTTGAATTTTTCCATGATATCGGTGTGGTAAGGCACGTCAAAATCGGGAACGAGGGGTTCGCCGTATTTCTGCACTTCCACATTTTCGCTGTCATCCTTGCCGATGGGGACAGAGGGATCGATGATATTGGGAATCACCATCATGATCTGCATGAGTTTTTCGGACAGTTCCGCTTCCTGCTTTTCGGCTTCCGCCAAAGCTGCGGACTGTTCGGTGACCTTTTTCTTCATTTCTTCCGCTTCTTCACGTTTGCCCTGTGCCATCAGACCGCCGATCTGCTTGGAAAAACGGTTGCGGTCTGCACGCAGCGAGTCTGCAAGACCCTTGATGCGGCGGCTTTCGGCATCTAATTCAATCGCTTCATCCACAAGGGGAAGTTTATCATCCTGGAACTTGTTGCGGATGTTCTGCTTTACGATTTCGGGGTTTTCTCTCAAAAAACGAATATCAATCATAGGTTTTATCTCCTCTTAATTATCAAATAATTTTGCTATCTTTTGCAGATCGTCGTCATCAAAGAATTCAAATTCAATTTTGCCGCCGGTCTTCCCTGCTCCCTTTGCGGTGACAATGTTGACTTTTCTGCCCAGAACCGTGCTCAAAGACAGTGCCACTTCACTGTGATAGTGTGCAATGGGCGGTGTTTCGGTTTCCTTGGCGGGTTTATTGAGTTTTTTGACCAGTTTTTCGGTATCACGCACACTCAATCCCTTTTCGGACACGGTGAGTGCGACTTCGTAGATCATTTCTTTGTTTTCAAGCCCTAAAAGGGTTCTTGCATGCCCTGCGGAAAGTGTGCCGTCTGCCACAAGTTCAATGCAATCTTCGGGCAACTGCAGCAAACGCAGTGCATTTGCCACGGCGGGACGTGATTTGGACAGGCGTTCAGCCGCTTCATTCTGTGTAAGGCCGAATTCATCCATCAATCTCTTGATGCCGATGGCTTCTTCCATGGGATTGAGGTCTTCACGCTGCAGGTTTTCAATCAATGCAATGGCGGCGGCTTCTGCATCGGAAAGCACTTTGATTACGACGGGCACTTCCGTCAGGCCTGCCATACGGGCCGCTCTGTAACGGCGTTCGCCTGCTACGATGCGGTAAGAGCCGTCTGACTGAGGACGGACCAGAATGGGTTGCAGAATGCCGTGTGCGGCAACGGAATCTGCCAATTCCTGCAGAGCTGTATCATCAAAATTAGTACGCGGTTGGTTTCGGTCGGGGTCAATATCGCCGATGGGCAGGGTCACGGCACCGTCGGTGAGTGCATCTTCGGGGGCATTTTCAACAAAAAGTTGACTGATTCCCTTGCCGAGACCGCCTTTTTTTGTTGCCATATAACGGGGTCCTCCTTTTTATTTGTTCTGTTTTCCTAAAAATTCTTTTGCAAGGTCGCAATATGCCACACTGCCCTTGCTGGAACGGTCATAATACATAACGGGCTGTCCGAATGAAGGGGCTTCCGAAAGACGCACATTGCGGGGAATAACGGTGGTGTAGACCTTTTTGGGGAAGAATTTCTTGACTTCCTCCACCACCTGCTGGGTGAGATTGAGTCTGCCGTCATACATGGTGAGCAGAACGCCCTCTAAATCAATATAGGGGTTGTACAGCCTTTTGATCTGACGGACGGTTGCCATAAGCTGTGAAAGACCTTCCAGAGCGTAGTATTCGCACTGAATGGGCACCATAAAGGTGTCGGATGCGGTCAGGGCATTTAATGTAATTAAGCCCAAGGACGGCGGACAATCAAGGAAAATATAGTCGTATTTCTCCCAGACAAGAGCCAAAGCACGTTTTAACAGGCTTTCGCGATTTGCAATTTCAATAATTTCGATTTCCGCACCCGCTAAGTTCATATTGGACGGCATGATGTCTATATTTTCAAATTCTGTGCGAAGAATGGCTTCTTCTGCGGAGCACTTCCCTGTCAGCACGTCATAAGAGGATTGTTTGATATCTCTTTTGTTGATTCCGAAGCCGCTTGTAGAGTTTCCCTGCGGATCAATGTCAACAAGCAGTGTTTTTTTACCCTCAATTCCGATGGCGGCGGCAAGGTTTACAGCTGTTGTGGTTTTACCGACCCCGCCTTTCTGGTTGAGAATGGACACTGTTTTTGCCATACGCAACCTCCTTTATATATAATGTATTATATTTATTATAATAATCCTTATTATATAGCAATGTGATGTAAAAATCAACTCTAAAATTAAAATGTTTCACGTGAAACACATTGTACAAAGGCAGAATACAGAAAATGTTTCACGTGAAACTTTTTTGCGTTAAAACACAGACAGACGGCATTTCTGCCGCCTGCCTGTGTTGGATATGGGGTGTGAAAGAGAAAGATATGGATGTGGAAGATAAGATTAAGGCTCCCGAATGTCATTTGTTTTCGGGATTTTTACGGTGAAAATGTAATAGTCGTCGGTTTCCTCCTCGTCTGTTCCTGCGTTGATACCTGCATCGCGCATGATATCCACCGCATGATTGAATGTATTCAGAAAAATGCGGATGTTTTTAAACACTGCTGTTTGCCGCTGATTGTCACGTCTTCCCCGCTGTTTTTCCTCTTGCGGTGATTCCTTTTCATCGGCTGTCAGATTTTTTTCTGCCTGTTCTGCTGACATATTCTGCAAAAAGATCTGGCGCAGTGCTTTTTTCATTGCATCTTCTGTCTGAAATCGCAACAGACTCCGTGCATGACGCTCCGATAGACCGCCGCGTCGGATCTGTTCTCTTATATTGGCGGGTATCCGTAAAAGCCGCAGTTTGTTTGAAACCGCCGCTTGGGATCTTCCCAGCAAGGCCGCCGCATCTGTCTGTGAGATGGAGTGTTGTGTAATCAGACACTGCAAGGCTTCTGCTTCTTCGAAAAAATGCAAGTCGGACCGTTGAATGTTCTCCAACAGTGCATAAACAGCACTGTCTTTGTCACTTGCATCACAGATGATACACGGAACGGTTTTTAAGCCTGCCATGATGGAAGCACGCAGTCTGCGTTCTCCCGAAATCAATTCGAAGCACTCCCCTGACGGTCTTACACACAAGGGTTGCAAAACGCCGTTTGCTGCAATGGATTGTGCAAGTCCTTGCAACTCATCTTCACGAAACAGTTTTCGCGGTTGGTGCGGATTCGGAATGATTTTCTCCACTCCGATCGGAAACACACGTCCGCCGCGTGCAAGGTTGTTTTGCGGCATATTTTTTCTCCAAATAAAAAAGAATGCGGTATCTTGCAAGGGCTTGTCCTTTCCTTGCAAAGGAAATATACCACATTCTTTATGAATATTTCAGCGAAGCATGCTGTATTATTTTGATGGTTTCATCAATTTATAACGGCTTTTTGGAAATCTGTGCCTGATTACGCGGATATTTTGTCGGCGTTTGCGATATCTTTTTTGCAACTACGATATGTCGTTGTGCACCGTCAAGCGACAATTCAATGTTCTGTTCTACCTTGCCGCCTAAGTTCGCAATGGCTCCGAACCCGCGTTGCTGTTCTTCTGCTTCCAGTTTTCCTTTCATCGGAGCAAATACACCGCCGACTTTTACGAGTGGCATGCAATATTCGCTCAATTGATTGAGCTGTGCCACGGCACGGGCTGTAACCACGTCAAATGTTTCACGGTACTCCCCTTTTCTGCCCAATTCTTCGGCTCTTGCGGTCAGAACTTCTGCCTGCAGACCGAGTTCGCGCAGTAAAAAGCGGATAAAATCCAGTTTTTTGTTGATGGAATCCACAAGCACTGCCTGTGCATCGGGTACGGCACACAGCAGCACCGCGCCGGGAAATCCACCGCCTGTGCCGATGTCGGCATAGCGTGTCCCCTTTTGAATGTCCACAAAACGCAACAACAACAGGCTGTCTGCAAAATGCTTTTTTACAATTTCATCGGGCTGTGTGATGGCGGTCAGGTTGACCTTTTCATTATATTCAATCAAAAGTTTTGCGTAGGTGTCCAGACGGTCGGCACAGGCATCGTCGACCTGCACGCCGAACTCGGCACACGATGAAAACAGGAGTTCTTTGGAAATCGTCATAGGGTCTTCCCTTTTCTCTATAATTTATTTGCCGTTTTTTGCAAGATAGATCATCAGCACGGAAATATCTGCGGGGCTGACACCTGAAATACGGGCAGCTTGCCCGATACTGTGCGGACGGATCTTCTGCAGCTTTTCAGCCGCTTCCGTACGCAGATTGATAATTTTACTGTAATCAAGATCTTCTAGGAGTAACTTCCCTTCCAGTCGTTGTTGTTCTTTAATGTCTGCATACTGCCGTTTGATATAACCCTCATACTTCAGGTCGATTTCCACCTGCTCAAAGATTTCATACGGCAGATCGGGTCGTTTTGTGTCGAAGGGTGCAAGCACCTTGTAGTTTAACTGTGGTCTGCGGATCAGATCGGACAGCCTTGCACCCGATTGAATGGCAGATGTTTCACGTGAAACAAGCACTTCGTTGAGTGCATTACTCGGTGAAATGATGGTGTTTTCCACACGGTGCCGTTCTTGTTCAATCAATTCAATTTTGTGCTTTAAAGCATTGTATCTTGCCTCGGAAATCAGTCCGATTTCATACCCTTTTTCGGTCAGTCGCAGGTCAGCATTGTCCTGTCGCAAAACAAGTCTGTATTCCGAGCGTGAGGTCATCATGCGGTACGGTTCATTGCAGCCCTTGGTCACAAGATCGTCAATCAATGTGCCGATATACGATCCCGAACGTTCCAAAATAAAGGGATCTTTACCCAATATTTTGTGTGCGGCATTTACACCTGCAACAAGACCTTGTGCGGCGGCTTCTTCATAACCGGATGAGCCGTTAAACTGTCCCGCTCCGAAAAGACCGTCAAAATCCAAAAATTCAAGCGTTGGTTTCAGGGCAAGCGGGTCCGTACAATCGTACTCAATGGCATAGGCATTACGCATGACTTTTACATCTTCAAGCCCCGGAATGGTACGCAGAAAAGCGTCTTGTACATCCACGGGCAGGGAAGACGAAAGGCCCTGCAGATACAGTTCTTCCGTATTCAGACCACAGGGTTCAATGAAGATCTGATGTCTTTCTTTTTCGGCAAAGCGTACCATTTTGTCTTCAATGCTGGGGCAGTAACGCGGACCGACTCCCTCGATCATGCCGCCGAACAGGGGAGAACGGTGCAGATTTTCCATGATGATACGCTTTGTTTCAAGGTTTGTATATGTAATATAGCAGACTTCTTTGTTTTCGGGCAGTTTCGGGCAATCGAAGGAAAAGGGGACTACTGTTTCGTCGCCGTACTGCACTTCGAGGGTGGAAACATCTACGGAACGGCGGTTGACACGGCTCGGCGTTCCTGTTTTGAAGCGACGTAAGGGGAGTTGCATCTGCTTGAGTGATCCCGACAGTGCCACAGCGGGGAACATCCCGTCAGGGCCGGAACTTCTGATGTGTTCACCGACATAAATTTTGCCGTCAAGGAAGGTGCCCGTTGCGAGAATACAGCAATCGGCGGTATATACGCAACCGAGTTCGGAGTGCATTTCCCAGCCGTTATCGGTTTTGGCAAGCGAAACGATTTCTGCCTGCACAAGGTCAAGATTTTCCTGCTGTTCAAGGCAATGTTTCATGTAGCCGCTGTAAGCACGTCGGTCGATCTGTGCACGCAAGGAATGTACGGCAGGACCTTTGCCGACGTTGAGCATACGGCTCTGAATGAGTGTGGCATCGGCAGCCTTTCCCATTTCACCGCCCAGTGCATCAATTTCACGCACAAGATGCCCCTTGCTTGTTCCGCCGATGGACGGATTGCAGGGGAGATTGCCGACCCAGTCGAGGTTGACGGTGAAACAGACGGTCTTACAGCCCAATCGTGCGGCGGCAAGGGCGGCTTCGATGCCCGCATGCCCTGCACCGATGACGGCGACCTGATATTTTCCGGCAAAAAAATCCATAATATGCCTCCGAAAAAAGATTACAACAAATCAGTATACCATAACGGAAAAAGAAAAGCAAGATTTGTATAAAAAAGGAGAGAAAACATGGATAAAAAAAGGGAACGGGAACGATCATGGATGATAAATTACGGTTTACTTGCGTTGCAGGAATTTACATTCCTTTTTTCTTCCTTTTTTCTTTCCGACAGATTTTTCGGTCTTGGTTGACATTGTAACAAAGATATTTTATAATATAATGGATTATATCTGTTTTTTGATTCCACTTTTTCCGGAGGTGCTTGTGTATGAACAGAAATTGTCCGACCGCGCGGGATATGGCACTGGCAGGGAAGCTTCTCAGCTTTACCGATGTCGCTTCGCTTCCCCTTGCATTTACCTATGACGGCAACAAGGTTTTCGGTCTGCCCGATGCGTTCAAAGCCGTGGTGCACAAAGAACGCATTTCGTCCGAACTTGTGCGCACTACCGTTTCGGGGATCGACAAAAACGGACTGGAGATCCGCGGGGAATACACCCGTTATCTCGATTTTCCTGTCTGCGAGTGGTGCTTCACTTTCACAAATCGTTCCCGCAAAAACAGTCTTCCGATTGCAAAGCCCATGATTTTCGGCAAACTGATGGGATCGCATCCGACCCTGCGCCACGGCAACGGCGACGACTGCACCAAGAACGGATATTCATGGAATACTGATATTGTCAACGAAAAAATCACCCTTTCTCCGCAAGGCGGCAGAAGTTGTTTCGGGGCTTTTCCGTATATGACACTCGATTTCGACACATACGGCATCAACATTGCCGTGGGTTGGCCCGCACAGTGGGAATGCGTGTTTGCACCCGATGAGGACGGTGTTGTGTTCCGTGTCTGTCAGCAGGAATTTGATGCGGTTCTGTATCCGGGCGAAAGCATCCGCACACCGCGTCTTACCATGCTCTGTTTTGACGGTGATGAAAATCGCGGTCGTAATCTCTGGCGGCGGTGGTATATGCGCCATATTCTTCCGCGTGAAAAGGACGGCAATCCTATCCGTCCCAAACTTTTTGCGCACACATTCGCCATCAACGACATGCCTGAATTCACGGGCATCACCGAAGAAAACCAACTGCGCGCCATCAATGAATATGCCCGCAGAGGCATTGACCTCGATGCATGGTGGATCGATGCGGGTTGGTATCCCTGCGACGGCGACTGGCCGACCACGGGCACATGGCAGGCAGATACACAAAGACTTCCCGCAGGGCTCGCTCCCGTCGGCAAACTCTGCCGCGAACACAACATGGAACTTCTTTTGTGGTTTGAGCCCGAACGTTGCCGCAAAAACACGAAGCTGTTCAAGGAGCATCCCGAATGGCTTCTCAACCTGACCGACAAGGACGGCAACGATCATGAAAATTATCTTGTCAACTATGCCGACCCCGATTGTCTTGCTTACATGACCGACCTTCTGGACGGCCTTATCAAAAATTACGGTGTCAACATTTACCGTCAGGACTTCAATTTCGCACCCCTGCCGTATTGGAAACAGCATGACGAGCCCGGCAGAAAGGGCATGCTCGAAAACCTGCACACGCAGGGTATGTTGCAGTTGTGGGATTCTCTTTCAGAGCGCAATCCCGGACTACTCATCGACTCGTGTGCTTCGGGCGGTACAAGAAATGACCTCGATGTAATGCGCCGTAGTGTACCCTTGCAGTACACGGACGTGGGGCTTCGCAATCATGTTCTCAAACAAAAGCAGTACCGTCAGATGTTTGAATGGATTCCCTATTTCCGTTCCCATGCCATGAGCGGCGACAATGCCGATGGCGGTTATGAACCCGAAGTCAACCGTCCTATAGATGAATTTGCTTATCACTCCGCCATGGCACCCGCCATGACGACCATGCTTGAATATAATGACAGTGAAGAAAAGTTTGAACTGACCCGCAAAATGATTCCCATCTGGCGCAAGGCTGCACAACTTGAACTGTCGGGCGATTACTACCCGCTGACCGAATGCAACAACGACCCGACCGCATGGTATGCGCACCAGTTTGACGATGAAAACTTGTGCGAGGGTTTTGTGCAGATCATCCGCAACACACAGGCAGAGGATGTGCGCTTCACCGTGCACCCCGTTGTGCATCCGAATCGCAAATATCGCTTTGTGAATGCCGTTTCGGGGGAAACGATTCTTCTGACCTCAACTCAACTCGAAAAAGGACTTAATTTCCACCTGCAGAAACGAAGCGGTGAAATCTGGTTCTACAAACACAACGCAATCAGTGAGGAATAACCATGGCCGGAACTTTATATATTGTCGGCACCCCCATCGGAAATCTCTCGGATTTGTCCCCCCGTGCACTTGAAACGATGAAAAATTGTGATTTTATCGCCGCCGAGGATACAAGAGTGACCCGCAAACTGCTGACCTGTTTTGATTTTAAAAATGAACTCGTACCCTACCACGAGCACAATCGGAAAGAAGCAGGCGAGCAGATCCTGCAAAGGCTTCTTGCGGGCGAAACCTGTGCGCTGGTGACCGATGCGGGTATGCCTGCCATCTCCGATCCCGGGGAAGACCTTGTTAATTCCTGCCACGAAAACGGCGTGCCTGTGGCAAGTGTACCCGGGCCGAGTGCAGTGGTCACTGCCCTTGCACTGTCGGGTCTGCACACGGCAAGATTCACTTTTGAAGGATTCCTGTCCGTTACAAAAAAGAACCGCCGCGAGCATCTTGCGAGCCTTGTGACGGAAACGCGCACCATGGTGTTTTACGAAGCGCCGCACAAGCTGCCCGCCACACTCAGGGATATGTACGAAGCTTTGGGTGATCGCCGGATCGCGCTTGTGAAAGAAATTACCAAAATCCACGAAACCGTGGAACGCACCACGTTGAAAGAAGCCGCCGAAAAATACGAAACGGTCAAGCCGAAAGGGGAGTATGTGCTCATCATCGAAGCCAGAACCGTAAAAGAAATCGACGAAGAACAATCCGAAGATCCCGTCGAACTTGCAAAAAGTCTTGTGGCGCAGGGGCTTTCCGCCAGCGAAGCCGCCAAACAGGCAGCAAGATTGACCGGCTCCAAAAAAGGAGATATTTACAAAGCTTTGATTTCCTGAATAAAAAACAACGATAAAGGATATGGCATAATGGAAAATTTGCAAAAAACTCCCTGGGAAGGCTGGGAAACAGTCCGAGAAATCGGCAGCGGCAGTTTCGGAACGGTTTACGAAATTCAGCGAAAACTGATTAACGGACAATCGGAAACAGCGGCGATGAAGGTTATGCAACTGCCGAAAAAGAAGTCCGAGATCGACAGGCTCTACCGTTCGGGTTATACAAAAGAAAACATTGCCGCAAACTACAGGGAATCCTGTAAGAACATTACGGAAGAATATTCCCTGATGCGCAAACTTGACGGCAGCGCCAATGTTGTCAATTGCAAGGATATTCATTATATGCCGCATGAAGACGATATCGGCTGGGATATATTCATCCGTATGGAACTGCTGAAGCCGCTGGAAGATGTGCTTGCATCCGACATCCCCGAAGAAACGGTTCTGCGCCTGGGGATCGATATGTGTAAAGCCCTGGAACTATGCAAAAAGCACAATATTGTGCACAGGGACATAAAACCCCAGAATATTTTTATTTCGCCCAACGGAGATTACAAGTTGGGTGATTTCGGCATAGCCAGAGAGATGGAAGCAACGGAAAAAGGTACGGCAATCGGCACTTTCAACTATATGGCACCCGAGGTTTTCTTCGGGCAGGCTTACGGGAGCAGGGCTGATATTTATTCTCTGGGCATCGTGCTGTATTGGATGCTCAATGACCGCGTCGTTCCTTTTGCCGAAAAAAGCAAAACCGGTATCGGCATGCAGAATACGGAAGCGGCAAGAAAACGCCGCATGGCAGGCGAAGCGTTGCCCGCGCCCGCCCACGGCAGTCAGGTCTTGCAAAAAATTGTGCTCAAAGCCTGCGCATTCAATCCGCAGGACCGCTATGAATCCGCAACGCAGATGCTTGAAGATCTCAGAAAGGCGGAACTTGCCCTGCTGGATGTGCCCACTGCGTACAAAAATTTTGATGTATACGCAGAAAAACCGAAAAAATCCCGTAACCGCAAACAAACCGAGCGTAATGTGAACGACCGTTCCGCACCGAAAAAAGCCGTCTCCGGCAAAATAATCGGTCTGTGCGTTGCGGTGGCGGTTCTGATTTTGGGATGCAGTTTGTTGGGTGTCAAATTTTTGAACAAATCTGATGAAATACCATCCGTCGGGCAAGAAAGCACACCCGTTGCCACCGATGCCACCACTGCCACAGAAGCTACTGCCACCGAACCCGTCTCTGCCACCGAACCCGTAACAATCGAACCGGATATCACTGTCGCAGGTATCGCAGCGTTCGCCGATGTGGATGACGAATATGACGGGGAAGCACTGAATATGCGTCGTGGCCCGGCAAGAGAATATGATCTGATCACAACGGTACCCGATGAGTCAAGTGTGACGATTCTCGGCTATTCCGACAACGGGGAATCCTGGGTCTACATCGAATATAACGGGTACAAGGGTTGGGTTTTGAGTAAATATGTGACCCCGCAAGGAACGCAATCCTCCGACAGCAAAAAGACGGGTGTTGTGTCCGACGATACCCCCTCGGACGCGGGACTGAACGTCCGCAGTGAGCCTGCCTACGCATCGACTCACCTGACGACTCTTTCCGAGGGTGAAACGTTGACCTATTACCCCGACACCGCTACAAACGGTTATGTTTATTGTGAATTTTCCGGCAACCATGATGGCGTGAAAAGCGGTTGGATATTGAGTAAATATATAACCGAACAGACGCAGACCGACACAACGGAAGCATCCGATACATTGGCAACTGCAACATATTTTATCAGCGCGCAGGCAAGTTCCGTGCTGCCGCCGTATGGCGAGTACACCTATGAAGCATCCAATGTGTTGATCAATGATAATTCCTGTTGGTGTGAAAACAGTGCTTCCGACGGTACGGGCGAATGGCTTCTGCTTCGTCTGCCGGGCAAACAAATCCTGCGCGGACTGCAGTTCATAAACGGCTACGTCGGTACCGAATGGCAGTATGAAAACAACGCAAAAGCCAAGAAACTGCGTCTGGAATTTGCCGACGGATGGAGCTGTGAAACCACGCTGAGCGTTTTTGATACCGAAAAAAGAAATACGGTACAGTGCATTGTGTTTGAAAATCCTGTCGAGACGGATTATGTAAAAATCATCATCGAAAGTGTCGAAGATGCAGAGTATGAAGATACCTGCCTGACCTATATTGCCCCGTATTAAGAAAATAAATTACGGTTTATCGAACATTTCCCGATAAACCGTAATTTACCATAATAAGCATTGCATAAGAGAGAGGAACAAAAAGGAAAATTTTATGTCTGAAAAAAAATCTTTAATCACTGTTTTACAGGAAAAGCAGGAGCAGCTCGGCTACCTGCCGATGGATGAACTGTATAAAATTGCCGAAGAAACGGGCAATTCTCCCGCCCGTGTGCTCGGTGTTGCCACATTCTACACGCAATTTCGCCTGCAACCCGTGGGCAAATATCTCATCATGCTCTGCAAGGGCACAGCCTGCCACGTCAACGGGGCGGACGGCATTGAAAAAGCCATCTGCGAAGAACTCGGTATCTCTGACGGCGGCACCACCGAAGACGGTTTGTTTTCGCTGAAAACGGTGGCATGTTTAGGTTGTTGCAGTCTTTCCCCCGCCATGATGATCAACGACGACACCTACGGCTCGCTCACCCCCGCCAAAGCGGTGGAAATTCTGCGTGAAATCCGAAAGGGGGAAAAACAGTGAAACTTGTCATCGGCAAGGGCAGTTGCGGTATTGCCGCAGGTGCTCTGAAAATTGAATCCGCACTCAAAAATCTTCTTGCCGACACCGCTTGCGAACTCGGTATTGCGGGCTGTATCGGTATGTGCTTTTTGGAACCCATTGTGGATATTTATGAACACGGCATTTTGCTTCGTCGCCTTGTTCGTGTGAGCGAATCGGATTGCGAAGCCATTGCCCAAGCCGTGAAAACGGAAGATCTTTCTTTGCTCGACCGCCTGACCGTCAGCGAAGAAGACAACTCTTTTCTTGAAAAACAGACCCGTATTGCTCTTCGCAACTGCGGACTGATCGACCCTGAAAATATTGATGCCTATATTGCTTTCGACGGCTACAAGGCACTCAAAAAAGTCCTTGCCAAGACAGCCGAAGAAGTCATTGAAGAAATCAAAATATCCGGTCTTGCAGGCAGAGGCGGTGCAGGTTTTCCGACCTGGTTCAAATGGAATGCCGCTCGTCAGAGTGCGGGGAACGAAAAATACCTCATCTGCAATGCCGACGAGGGTGACCCCGGTGCTTTTATGGACAGAGCCGTCATCGAAAGCGACCCCCACGCACTTCTGGAGGGTATGCTCATTGCCGCTTATGCCATCGGTGCAAAAGAAGCCTTCGTGTATGTGCGTGCAGAATATCCGCTTGCCATCATCCGTCTGCAGAAAGCCATCAGGGATGCCGAAGAAAAAGGTTTTCTCGGCGAAAACATTCTCGGTTCTTCTTTCAGTTGCCATGTACGTATCAAAGCGGGTGCGGGTGCATTCGTCTGCGGTGAAGAAACCGCCCTCATCGAATCGCTCGAAGGCAAACGGGGTATGCCCCGTCTGAAACCGCCCTTCCCCGCACAAAAAGGCTATGAAGACAAGCCGTCCAACATCAACAACGTTGAAACCTTTGCCAATGTGGCATGGATCATCAATCACGGCGGTGCGGCTTTTGCCGCCATGGGTACCGAACACAGCAAGGGAACGAAAGTTTTTGCACTGACAGGTAAAATAAAACGCGGCGGGCTTGTGGAAATCCCCATGGGATTGACCTTGCGCGAGGTCATTTACGACATCGGCGGCGGCATCCGTGACAATAAAAAATTCAAAGCCGTTCAGCTCGGCGGCCCGTCCGGCGGTTGCATCCCCGAAGAGTTGCTCGACACGGTCATTGACTATAAAGCCCTCTCTGCAACGGGTGCAATCATGGGCTCGGGCGGTATGGTCGTTATGGACGAGAATACCTGCATGGTCAACATGGCACGGTTTTTCCTTGATTTCACCACCAAGGAATCCTGCGGAAAATGTGTGCATTGCCGCATCGGCACACGCAGAATGTTCGAAATCCTTACCCGCATCACCAACGGAGAAGGACAAGAGGGTGACATTGAACTGCTCGAAGATCTTTGCGAAGGAATCCGTGGCGGTGCCCTGTGCGGTCTGGGACAAACGGCTCCCAACCCTGTTCTCACCACCATCCGCTATTTCCGTGACGAATATGTTGCCCACATCAAAGAAAAGAAATGTCCCGCAGACGAATGTGTTGCCTTGCGTTCGTTTGCCGTTAACAAAGATAAATGTATCGGTTGCGGTCTTTGTGCCAAGAAATGTCCCGTTCATGCCATCACGGGTGAACGCAAGCAACCGCACACCATTGACCCCGAAAAATGTATCAAATGTGGGGTCTGCTTCACGGTCTGCCCCGTGAAAGCAGTCACAAAGAACGGAGGCGAATACAATGGCTGAAAAAGTGAATCTCAGCATTGACGGCAAGCCTTGTATTGCCGAAAAAGGGCAGACGATCCTCTCGGTTGCCGCACAAAACGGCATCGACATCCCCACTCTTTGCTTTATGAAAGAATATGCCCCCTACGGTGCATGCGGTGTGTGCGTGGTCGAGGCTGAAAATATGCCCAAACTGCTGCGTGCCTGCTCTGCCACCGTCAGCGAGGGAATGGTCATTCACACCGACTCCGAAAAGGTGCGTAAGGTGCGTAATATCGCGTTTGAACTGATTATGAGCGACCACGATGCCGACTGTCTGGGACCGTGCAGAATCAACTGTCCCGCACATACGGATTGTCAGAAATACATCCGTCAGATCGGCGAGGGGGATTTTGCGGGGGCTGTGTCCACTATCCGCGAAAAAATTCCGCTTCCCGCCTCCATCGGCAGAGTCTGTCCGCATCCTTGTGAAACCGCCTGCCGCAGGCAAAAGGTGGAAGAACCTATCTCCATTGCATTTTTAAAGGCATTTGCCGCGGATGAAATTTACAAAAAAGGCACAAAAGTCATTCCCGAAAAAGCAGAAAACAGCGGCAAAACCGTCGGCATCATCGGCGGCGGCCCCGCAGGGCTTACGGCGGCTTATTACCTCTCTTTGTCGGGTCATGCCGTGACGGTGTATGACAAAATGCCCCACATGGGCGGTATGCTTCGCTACGGAATCCCCGAATACCGCCTGCCCAAAGCCGTTCTCGACCGTGAAATCGAAGAAATTGAAAATTTGGGTGTTACCCTTGTCAACAATTTCACCATCGGCAAAGATGCAACCGTTGCCCAATTGCGTGCGAAGCATGATTGTATCCTTATTGCCAACGGTGCATGGAAAAGCAGTGCCCTTCGTTGTAAAGGCGAAGATCTTGACGGTGTTTTCGGCGGTATTGATTTCCTTCGTGCCGTTGCATTGGGCGAAAAACCCGCCATCGGCAAAAAGACAGCCGTTGTCGGCGGCGGCAACACCGCCATGGATGCCTGCCGTACCGCCGTGCGTCTGGGTGCCGAGGAAGTGAGCATCATCTACCGCCGCACAAGAGCCGAAATGCCTGCCGAAGATATTGAAATCAAAGAAGCCGAAGAAGAGGGTGTTGTGTTCCGATATCTTACCAACCCCGCCGAAATTCTCGGTGAAAACGGCAAGGTAACGGGTGTGAAACTGCAGGTCATGCAGTTGGGTGAACCCGATGAAAAGGGAAGACGTGCCCCCGTACCCGTGGAGGGTGAGTTTGTCACCCTCGATCTTGATTCCGTCATCATTGCTGTCGGGCAGAAGAATGACCCCGCAGGCTTTGAAGATCTGCCCCTTACAAACCGCGGCACCATTGCCGCCGATGACAAAACGGGATTGACCGCCCTTGACGGTGTGTTTGCCGTGGGCGATGCCACCAACAAGGGGGCATCCATTGCCATTCAGGCGATTGCCGAAGCCGGCAGAACCGCCAAAGCGATTGATGCTTACCTGTGTGGTTATGAATGGAATTATAAAGAACCGGTGCTGTCCGCACGCAAGGAGTCTTCGCTTGATTTCTCCGACCGTGAAAAAATGAGCCGTGCCGTCATGCCCCACCGCAGTGCCGACGAAAGAAAGCACGATTTCAAAGAAGTCAACCTCGGTTTCACCCCCGAACAGGCGATGGCAGAGGCAAAACGCTGTCTGGAATGCGGCTGCCACGATTACGGTCATTGCCGACTCATCCACTATGCCGACAAATTCGATATTGATTGCAAAAAATTGGATGGCGAATACCACCCCTGCTTCACCGAAGAACGACTTGTTGTGATTGAAAGAAATCAGAACAAGTGTATTCTGTGCAACAATTGCGTGCGTGCCTGTGCGGCAACGGGAAAAGAGCTTTTAGGCCTTGTCGGCAGAGGTTTCACCACCGTCATCCGCCCCGAATGCAGGGATGAAACAATCATTGCACAGTGCACTGACTGCCTGCTGTGTGCCCATGCCTGCCCCACCGGTGCCTTACGTGTTCTCAAAAAATAAAATCAAATTGAAATCCCACTTTTTTCCGTGAAGACCAAAAATAAGGCCTTTCACGAAAAAAAGTGGGAATATAAAATAAAACTCCTCACTTCGCATACAAAAAACTATTGATTTTTTTGGAAATATATGTTAATATTCAAGTAATTTCTATTACACAATCAATTTTTCGGTGGATAAATTAAAATGTTAGCACAATTTTTAAGTGTAACAGTTTCATTTTTCCGCCTTTTTTTATCTTCAAAAGGGAATTGTGTAACAGAAAATTAAAGAAGGAGGATTTCAAGATGAAATCAACAGTTAAGAAAGTTCTTTCATGCGTACTGGTACTTATGATGCTTATGAGCACATTTGCAGTGGCAATGATCCCTGCAAGTGCCGCACAAGAATGTCCGATCTGCGGCAGCGGTGTTAATCTTGTTGAGCATTATCATCCTGCCACCTGCGTCACACCCGGCTACAGACAGTATTCGTGTCTGACCTGCGGCTACTCTGTGAATGAGGCTATTGCCGCACGCGGTCACGGTGCCGTAACGGGCACTGTTGTTGTCACAACGATTGCGCCCACCTGCACGGAAAAAGGCGAAAAGGTAACGATCTGCAAGGATTGCGGTGCTGTTCTTTCAAAGGAAGAGATTGCTGCAACAGGTCATTCCGCAACCGTTAAAGTTGTTGTTACCGAACCCGCTCCCGAACACAAGGGCGAAATTGCTACCTATTGCACAAAGTGCGGCGTTATCACCGCCAAGGAAGATTTCTCCGCACATGCCCATGCATTCGGCTACAACGCTGTTGTAAGAGCAGCAACCTGCTCCGAAAGCGGTCTTTCGGGTGATTTCTGCAGCAAGTGCAATGCTTGCTATAACACAACTGCCATTGCAGCAACAGGCCACACCTCCGCTGCTGACAGCGTGTGGGCAACTTCCATCCCCGCAACCTGCACTGCAAAGGGTACCGAAATCGGTTACTGTGCTGTCTGCGGTGAAGTAACCGGCTCCAAGGGCATTGCTGCTGCCGGTCATGACAGCGGTGTATGGGTCACAACAGTCCCCGCTGCCTGCACAACAGAAGGCGAAGCTGCAAAAGTCTGCACCAAGTGCGGTGAAGCAGTTGAAACAAAAGCAATTGCTGCCATCGGTCACGATGACGGCGTATGGATCACCACCAAGAACCCCACCTGCATTCTTGATGGTGAAAAGGTAAGAAAGTGCACCCGTTGCGGCTTTGAAATTGAATCCGCAGCTGTTGAAGCGCTCGGTCATGATGACGGTGTATGGACCATCGCTTATGAAGCCACACCCGAACATGACGGCCTGATGACCCTTCGTTGCACCCGTGACGGCGCTCTGCTTGATGAAAAGACCTATACTCTTCATGAACATACCCTCGGCCACAAGGAAACCATCCTTCCTGCCGAATGCACCACGGACGGTGAAATGGGCCTGTTCTGCGCAATCTGCGGCGCAGCTTATGACACAGAAGTGATCCCTGCAATCGGTCACAACTATACCGATTGGTATATGAACACCAACGGCACGCACTCCTGCTCCTGCGATCGTTGCCACGATGTGCAGACTGCAAACTGCACCTATGTTGCAACCGTAACGGCTCCCACCTGCATTCTCGGCGGCTACACCACCTATGTCTGCAGTGTCTGCGACCACACCTATGTCGCTGATGAAACCGATCCTCTCGGCCATGACTGGGCAGAATGGGTTGACAATCAGGACGATACCACCCACACAAGAACCTGCACCCGTTGCGGCATCGAAGAAACACAGATTCACGAATGGGGCAATTGGATCTTCAACAACGACAACACCCTTTGCGATGACGGCACAAAGACCCGCTACTGCTCTCTTTGCGGTGCAAGCCAGACCGTTACCGCAGAAAACACCAGCAAGTTCGATCTTTTCATTGCAAAGATCAAGGCCTTCTTCGCTAAAATCTTCAATATCACCATCATTGTCGGTCAGCCTGACAACGATAACGCAACGGATGTTCCCTCGGTTGACAGCGATTCCGATATTGATTCCGACAGCGATTCCGACATTGATTCGGGCTTTGATTTCAACAGCTGACGATTGCTTTTCTGCATTGAAATCCTTTTGAAACAGAGGTAAAATAATTATGAAAAGTAAATCTACAGCAAAAAAAATCATGTCACTGATTCTGTCAGTGCTGATGATCGCAACCTGCTTTGCAGCATTCCCGTTTGAGGCATTTGCAGTGTACACAAAAGAAGTCAGCTTTCCGCGTGCTGATGACCCGTGTTTTTCTTATGAGGGGTTTGGCTTGCAGTCAGGTACTTGTGTAACCGGCAATTCCTATACAATAAGTGTTCGCAATCCGCTGTTTACGCTTGATGGATACAGCAAACTTGCTTACTGTATCGAATTGGGAACAAGCGTTGACCCAAATGCAAATATCAACACAACAGATGAAGATGCCGCATGTGCAACAATTGCAGCAAATCTGCTTGAGGAGAAGAATGTAACCAAGGTAAAAATGAGCGGCGCACAAATGAAAAAGTTGCTCAGAAGCGTTCTTGGTTACGGATATCATCACAACGGTAGTAACATAACCAATTGGGATAACCTTTTGAATAATTCCGATCATCGTTATCGTTATTGCTATGCATATGCTACGCAGATTCTTGTCAGGGAATTGGTTTCCGGTGAAAGAGATGCAGACTTTAATCATCTAACCGTTCCCGCCGGTTATGTGTCTATTTATGACCATAGTGTCAAATCAAACAATCCGCTTAAAGCAGATATTGACAAATACTATAGACAGATTGAAGAAAATGTTAAAAATGCAACTCCCAATCTTGATCCCAGTATCAAAGACGCAACCTTTACGATGCAGGTAAACGATGCGACCAAGACCGTGGAAGTCAGCATTCCTGATGTCAACGGTCTGTTTGCATCAACAAATGCAATTGAAGGTATTCAAGGTGCATCCTTTGTACATGATGGTTCTGCGCTGCATATCTCTGTTCCTTATCGCTATGCAAAGGAAGGCACTTATAAACTTAATTACACCATCAATAGTTGTGAACCTGATGTGGTGGAAATTTACCTTCCTTCCAATTCACAGGATATGGTAGCTGCTGCAACCGGTGAAATGAATATTGTCAGCACAAGCGGTACTGTTACTCTTGTCATTCCTCATCATCACGAATGGGTGCCGCATGTGATTGCTCCCACCTGCACAACAGAGGGTCTGACCTGCATGATGTGCAGATGCGGTGATATCTATACCGAAAGCACAAAAGCAGCGCTGAATCACGATTACAAAAACAGCGCATGGGTTGTCGGTCATCAGGCAACCTGCACGGAAGACGGCGAACTGGTGCAGATCTGTGAACGTTGCAACACCGTGATTGCTTCCCAACCGATTCCGAAAACAGGCCACAACGGCGTGTGGATCGTTGAAAAGGAAGCCACGGCAGACCATGACGGTCAGCGGGTAATGTATTGCACAACCTGCGGCAATAAGACCGAAACCGGCACCTTTTCAAAGCATACACACCAGTTCGGTTATGAAGCGGTTGTGCGTGATGCAACCTGTGCAACCGAAGGTGCGAAAGGCTCTTTCTGTAAATTCTGCCTGGCATGTTATGATACCGAAATCATTCCTGCGGGCCATTCCGAAACCGTAACCTGGGTAACAACATTGCAACCCACCTGCACCGAATCCGGGGAGAGTTCCGCTTTCTGCGGTGACTGCGGTGCGGTTGTTGCAACCAAAGCCATTGATGCAACAGGTCATGCAAGCGGTATCCGGATGACAAGCATTGCTCCCTTCTGCGGTCTTACAGGCGAAGATATCTGCGTCTGTGACCAATGCGGTGAAGTGATTGACAGCTTTGTGACAGAAGCCCTCAGCCACGATGAAGGCGTGTGGAAGACAACAAAGGATCCCACCTGTGAATTTGAAGGTGAGCGCGCAAAATCCTGTACCCGTTGCGGACAGATTATCGAAACAGAAACAATCGAAGCACTCGGCCACGATGACGGTGTATGGAAGATCGACTTTGAAGCAACAGCCGATCATGACGGCCAGATGGGGCGTTACTGCACAAGATGCTCCATGGTTCTTGAAACAACCGTATTCACACTCCATGGCCATGAAAACGGCTACAATGTAACCCTGCTGCAGCCCACCTGCACGGCAGACGGCGAAAAGGGTATTGTATGCGGTATCTGCAATGCGGTTTACATCACCGAAACCATTCCCGCTTTGGGGCACATTTACAGTGACTTCTACACAGAAGACAATGGTACGCATTCCAGATCCTGTTCCAGATGCCACTATGAGTATACGGAAAATTGCGACTACGAAACGATTGAATCCGTTGAAGCAACCTGCACCACTGCAGGCTTCAAGACACACAAGTGCACTGTATGTTCGTATACGTATTCGGATTCCTTTGTGGCTCCTTACGGCCACACACTGGGCAAATGGGCCAGCGAAGGCAAGTCTACCCATATGAGATCCTGCTCCGAATGCGGCGTTATGGAAATTTCCAAGCACGTCTGGGGTGAGTATTTCACAAACAATGACGGCGACATCATTGAAGAGGGCAGCAAAACCAGATCCTGTATTTACTGCGGTGAAACCCAGACGACCGGCAAACCGGCCACAATCATCAGCAGTACTGTCAGATTCACGATTAAAATACTGGAATTCCTGATAAAATTGTTCGACAAACTCGGTGAATTCACCCCACTTATTACAAAACTTACGGAAGTTATTAAAGCTATCAAAATTTTCACAATGTTCCTGTAATATCCAATGATTTTTTTCTCCGGGTGTCTTCTTTGCAGAAGGCACTTGGAGAAATTTTAAAATGATCGAAGAAAGGACAGTCGGGTATATTTTCACCTGAATTTCTTGCTGAAAATATACCATATACTTCGGGGCACAACATGAAACAAAAAAACAATTTCTCCAAAAGAATGATCAGCGCTCTTTTGGTTTGCTTCATTCTGATTCCCGCATTTGCATTCCCCTGCGTTGCTGCACAGGGAAGCAAATATCCCACCATTTATATACCCGGAAGAAATGAAGATACACTGGTTGACGATGTGTCTTCCGAAAATCCGCAGAACATCAAAGTGAATCTTTCAATCAATGTTCCGGAATTTGCAGGCAAACTCGCACCGCTGATTATCAGTGAACAGTGGAACGAATACTGCAAAACCCTGAACGATCTGATTGCGCCCATGTTTGAAAATGTGGTGCTTGACAACAACGGCGATGTAAAGGATAACTCCGGCATCATCTTCCCCTTTGATACAACCACAGTCAAAAAACTGACCTTCATGGATTACACATACAGGCTTGACACATACAGATTCGAGTACGATTACCGTCTGGATCCGTATGAAAACGCAAAAATCCTTGATGCTTACGTCAAGTGTGTCATGGAAGTCACAGGAGCCGAAAAGGTCAATATCTTAGGCAGATGCGAAGGCTCCAATATTGCACTTGCTTATCTTGAAGAATACGGTGATCCTTCTTATATCAACCATATTCTCTTTGTATGGCCTTCGGTGTATGGTCTTTGCGGCATCACAGCCTTTTTCACAGGCGAGATCTCCCTGGATGTGCACGCACTGGAAGCGTTCCTGAATTCAAAAAAATCCGAGGATACGCTTGATGACCTCACCGGTTCCATTGTCGAGGTTATGAATGCAATGAATGCCCTGACCCCTGCTGCAAATCTTTTCAATAAGATATATGCCAAAGTCGAAAAGCAGCTCATGCCGGAAATGATCTTGAACACCTACGGTAACATGCCTTCATTCTGGGCTATGATTGATCCCGATAAGTTTGAGCAAGCCAAAGAATATGTTTTCACGGGCAGAGAAGAGGAATATGCGGGCCTGATTGCAAAAATAGAGAATTATCACACCAGGGCAGGCAGCAGAGTGGATGAAATCCTCAAAAGTTATACCGATGCGGGAACCATGTTCTCCTGTGTTGCAAAATACGGATACATGATCACCCCCTTGTGTACAGAGTATATGAATGCACAGACAGACGGCCTGTCCACGCTTGCGGATTCATCTCTGGGGGCAACCGTCGCTGATTTCGGCGATACGCTTCCGCAGGCATATATCGCAGATGCAACAGCAAAAGGCAACGGTGCCTATATTTCCCCTGACAATTGCATCGATGCTTCCACCTGCCTTTATCCCGACTCCACATGGTTCGTGAAGAACTGCCGACACGCAAACATGCCTTCCTCATTACAAGAATTATGTTTGGCGCTGGTATCCTGCGAACGTCAGCCGACGGTTTCGCAGTCAAACCGTTATCCTCAGTTCATGCTCTATGACAGCAGAGGAAGTGTTCTGGTGCCTTTGACAGCGGAAAACAATATCGAAAATGCCGACAGCGGCAACGCCAGCGGCATCAGAGGATTCTTTGCACGTATTGCGGCATTCTTCAGATCCTTTTTTGAAAAAATCAGGAATCTTTTCAGATGATTCCCGTGCATTTCGACAGATTCGGTTCATTAAATAATTTATAATTTCGCCGAAGGTCGAAACTTTTGCACTCTTCATTTTGCATTCAAAAAAGCCGTCCTCGTGTGAGGACGGCTCTCTTTTATTAAACTCAGATGCGGGCAACGCCTGT
The DNA here is from genome assembly GCA_015066385.1 of Oscillospiraceae bacterium. Classification (GTDB taxonomy): domain Bacteria; phylum Bacillota; class Clostridia; order Oscillospirales; family Acutalibacteraceae; genus RUG806. The sequence continues at coordinate 16,331 of SVOJ01000022.1, read as the reverse complement.
ATCTCTTGCTGCCTTTGCAACAGCGGCGGCGACGGTGGGACCGACACGTTCGTCGAATGCGTGGGGAATGATATAATCAGCGGTGAGTTCTTCGTCGGAAACAAGGCCTGCCAGTGCCAAAGCGGCGGCAACCTTCATTTCTTCGTTGATTTCGGATGCACGAACATCCAGAGCACCTCTGAAGATACCGGGGAATGCAAGCACGTTGTTGATCTGGTTCGGGAAGTCGCTTCTGCCGGTACCGACAACGGCTGCACCTGCTTCTTTGGCAAGGTCCGGCATGATTTCGGGAACGGGGTTTGCCATGGCAAGAACGATGGCATCCTTGTTCATGGACTTGATCATATCCTGCGTGACAACGCCTGCGGCGGAAACACCGACGAAAATGTCAGTGCCCTTCATAGCATCGGCAAGTGTGCCTCTGCGATGCTCTGCATTGGTGAAATCAGCGATCATCTGCTTGCCGGGAGCGAGGTCATCACCATCACAAATGATACCCTTGCGGTCACATACGAAAATGTCCTTGACACCGAACTTTTTCAGCAGTTTTGCAATTGCAACACCTGCAGCACCTGCACCCGAGAATGCAACTGTGCAGTCTTCAAACTTCTTGCCGACGAGCTTGAGTGCGTTGACAAGTGCACCTGCACAGATGATGGCGGTGCCGTGCTGGTCATCGTGGAAAATGGGAATATCGGTGCAAGCCTTGAGTTTTTCTTCGATTTCGAAGCAACGGGGAGCGGAGATGTCTTCGAGGTTGATACCGCCGAAGGAGCCGGAAATGAGCTGGCAGGTGCGAACGATTTCATCTACATCCTTGCTCTTGATGCAAAGCGGGAAGGCGTCAACACCGCCGAATTCCTTGAACAGAACGCACTTGCCTTCCATGACGGGCATGCCGGCTTCGGGGCCGATGTCGCCAAGACCGAGAACAGCCGTACCGTCGGTGATAACAGCGACCATGTTCCATCTTCTGGTCAGGTCATAGCTCTTGTTGATATCTTTCTGGATTTCAAGGCAGGGCTGTGCAACACCGGGGGTGTAGGCAAGGGAGAGTTTTTCTTTATCGTCTACCTTTGCACGGGCAACAACTTCAAGTTTGCCTTTCCATTCAGCATGCTTTTTGAGTGATTCGGTCAAATAATCCATTTTTTATACCTCTCTTACTTTTCCCAGGGGAATACATACTTGGTAAGACCAAGATCGTCACGGACTTTGCAGATTTCAGCCTGCACGGATTCGTTGATGGGCACACCGGAATCCTTTCTGGAAAGCCATACATCCCATTCTTTTTCGCCTGCGGAGAAGATTCTGTCCTGTCCGGGAGCTTTCTTGGAAGCACGAACAGAGCGGATGATCTCGCCTGCTTTTGCACGGGTGAGTTCTTCGCCGAGGAAGTGGCCCGTGTCGATGGCAATGAAGAAATGACCCAGATGATAAGGCACTTTTTCTCCGTTTTCGCCCTTGCCGTCGAGAGCCTTGCCGTAGTTGCCGTCCTGCAGAATTGCGGAGAGCATTTCAACGACCATTGCATAGCCGTAGCCCTTGTAGCCGCCGAGAGCTTCGCCGATACCGCCGAGAGTGGTCAGTGCTGCCGTGCCGTTGCGGATCTTCTTGAGGGCAACACCTGCATCGCCGGAGATTTCTTCACCGTCCAGACCGATGATGGTGCCGGGGTGCACGTCTTCGCCGATTCTTTCATAATATTCAACTTTACCGTTCTGGGTAATGGAGGTTGCACAGTCGATGACGAAATCGAAATCTTCATCGGTGGGGATGCCGATGGTCAGCGGGTTGGTACCGAACATACCTTCCACACCGAAGGTGGGAGCAACGGACGGACGGGCATTGGTGCCTGTGATGCCGATGCAGCCTGCCTTTGCAGCCATGGAAGCATAATACCCTGCAATGCCGTAGTGGGTGGAGTTGCGCACTGCAACCATGCCCATGCCGTAGGTCTTTGCCTTTTCGATTGCCATGCTCATGGCCTTGTAGCCGATGACCTGACCCATACCGTCATGGCCGTCCACAACTGCGGTGCAAGGGGTTTCACGAATGATTTCAAAATTGGTGACGGGCTGCTGAATGCCGTCATTGATACGGTCAATATAAACAGGTTTGAAACGGTTTACACCGTGGGATTCGATGCCTCTGCGGTCGGATTCAAGAAGAACATCTGCAACAATAGCGGCATCTTCAGCGGGAACACCGACACCTTTGAATGCATCAATAACGAAATCGTTAATGGTTTTCCAGTCGACAATTACTTTGGGCATAGTCAGATTCCTCCGTTTTTTATTCCATTTTTATGCAATTATAGTATACCACTAAAATATGGGTTTATCAAGTGGGATTTTCTTGATTCCGCGCGGAAATTTGGAGAATTTTGATCGGCCAATTGCGCTCCGGCGGGGTGGTTGACGGTTCTTTTGAATTTCAGATTTATTCGCTGATTTTGTTGATGAATTTTCCGCTTCGCTTGCCGTACCAGACAATTTCTTTTGAGTAATTCTCCCAGTCGTTTATGTTCGGCGCGGCAATTTTATAATTGCAGACTTTCTTTACGGGATGTGTAAAGTTTTTGTCGAAGGTCTTTTCAAAATACTCTTTCCAGTCATACTTGCAGGTGAGTTGCTTGTCCGTTTGATTTGGCAGGGCAATACATTCCTGCTGGTAATTGAACAGATCTTCAAACAGGGATTGGTCATCAAAGTACGGTGAAAGGAAATATCTTATCTCCGTGCGCCAGCGTTCGGCATCCGCCGCACAAAGCAAAAACAAGCCTTCCTGAAAATCCCAATAGATATCTCCGAAGCGAGTATCGGAAAAAGAAAGATTGCCTTTTTTTGCAAGAAAACGATCTATGCTTTCGCAGACTGTGTCGAGGGTGTTTTTAACAAAAACACTCTTGTGCTCGATCCAATCATAAAGATTCATATAAAAGTCATAATAGGATATGTTTTTGGCTTTTCGCAGATAAATGGCAAAAAATTTCAGCAGGCCGAAGCAATGAAAGCCCTGCACGCAGGTGGAAATGCGCAGAGCCGTGCGCCAGTCTGATTCGGGTAGGGTGCTTGTTTCCACAACCACATCGGAACGGGAACCGGTTTCGTCATTTTCGTTGATTCTGCTGTGGTTCTGACAAAGGCGCGAGGAGATGGTTCTGATTTTGTATTGTTCAACAAACTCTTTGCGATACATGATGGTGTTCGGCAACAGTTCACAGCGGTTGATATTGATGGAATCGTGCTGTCCCGCTTCAATGATGTTGAACAGCCCTCTGCAGAAACTGTCCAGCGTTTCGCCCGGAAGTCCCAGAATCAGATCTGTGTAGGTGAACATACCGCTGTTACGGTAGCGTTCGAGTTCTTTTGAGAAAGCATCAAAGGAGAGGTTCTGCCTGCCGATGATTTTCAACACATCGGGCGAAAAACTCTGAATGGCAAGCGAAATGCCGCGGTTCAGGCCCACACTTTCAAGTTTGCTGTTGATTCTGAATGTCAGATCGCTCTTGTTTTTGGTTGCGGTGGTTTCAAATTTCTGCGGATAGCCATATTCTTTTTTCAGTTCAATTATATAAGATGCCACTTCTTCGTCCCTGTCAAGAATCCCGAAGTTGGAGTCGGCGCAGATGCAGAACGCAACCTTGTGAGTTGCCATCCATTTTAAATCGTCTTTTACTCTTTGTGTCGGGAACTGACGGAATTTACCCTCCATGCCCGACCAACAGCAATAAATACATTTGTGCGGACAACCGCGTGTGGTTTCAAGCACTGCATCAAACTGCAGGTCTTTGTGTGCGGGGTTTTCGGTGATACGGTCAAACAAGCCCGCGGCATAGGGGCTTACAAAATCTTCCAACGAAGGGATCAGCAGTGTCTGTGTGCGGCTCAATCCGTGTGCACTGCGATAGGAAATATTGTGCACATTCTGCAGGTCTTCGCCGTCGGCAAGGGCTTTGAGCAGCTCATAAAAACTATGTTCCCCTTCGCCGTGTATGAGAATATCTGCAAAGGGATTCTGTGCAAGCACGTCAAAATCGTCCGGAATTTGCGGACCGCCGAGTACAATTATGCAGTCTTTCCACTTTTCTTTCACGGCTTTTGCCAGCGAGAGGTTGTAATCAATATTCCACATATAGCACGAAAAACCGATCACAAAAGGATTGTCCAGTGTGCTGATTACATCCTGTATGGGTGATTTCATAAAAATGAAATCACACAGCCTGTATTCATTTCTGATGTCTTGTTTTGCAAAGGAATACGCGGCAATACAGCCTGCTGCATAAGGAAGATACACAGACTTGTTCAGCATTGCGCTGGGCTGGACAAAATATACATTTTTCACAAGCAACAACCTCTCTGACCGTATGGGATATATATGACGTGAGGATATATACAATATAAATTATACCCGTAACATAAAAAAAGTCAATGCGCCGATTGCAAAAGCGGACAACCCGCGAGTCGGGGGTATTAAGAACCTCTTTTCTGAAAGAAAAAAGAAGGACAAAGGCTTGCTTTGGGCGACAAAGTATTCATTGTGTACGAAAATATTTTTTTTGGAGTGGCCTTTTTTGTGGTCCTTTTTGCGCCCTCCTGCCTTGACAACAGCGCAGGATATGCTATAATATTGCACGAAAGAATAAATAATACATGAACGGAACCAGCTGTCTGCAGAGGATGTTGGTTCTTTTTTGTTTTTTTCGGAAAAGATCCGTAAAAAACACTGCCAAGGCGGCAAAACTGAAAGTATTCGGGTTGGATTACACCCGTTATCTTAAAGGAGAATTACCATGGAAATACAATTGCAGGAACTGATTGAACAAATCAAAAAAGATGGTGTGACTGCCGCCGAAGACAAGGCCGCGGCCATCATCAACGGGGCAGAGGTGCAGGCCGCAAGAATCATTTCCGAAGCCAAATCGCAGGCAGACAAAATGATTGCGGATGCAAAAGCGGAAACCGAAAGAACCGTGAAATCGGGCGAAGATGCCCTTCGTCAGGCGGGCCGCAATCTTCTTATCTCGTTCAGAGAAAGCGTTGCAAAAGAACTGACCGCTCTTGTCGGCAAAAACGTGAATGCTGTTTATACATCGGATGATTTTGCATCCCTCATCGTGCATGCTGTGTCCAATTGGGCAGGCAAGCCCGAAGCGGATGATCTTGCCGTGATTCTGGGCAGTGACGACCTTGCAAAGATGGAAAACACACTGCTGTGTGCGCTCAAGGCGAAACTCGGTGAGGGTGTGACCCTCAAGGCCAATGACCGCATGGACGGCGGTTTCCGCATTGCCGTCAACAACGGTGCGGTGTATTATGATTATTCCGCCGAAGCTGTCACCGAGCTGCTGTCGGCTTATCTCAGCCCCCGCGTAACGGCACTTCTGAAAGAGGCTGAATAAGTATGGCTGAATATTATCTTATTTCGCAGTTGCCGTCTTTGGACGGACTTGCCGAAAATGCAAATTTACCCATTACGCATGACCGTTTTTTACAGCTTTGTGAGCAATTGCTGAACAAAAAAGCACTTGCGGAAATGGCAAAAATAACGCTCAATCCCCCTCGTGACGGCGAAAAAACAGCATCCGCGGTGGTATCGCAGTGGCTCGAAAATGAACGCATGCTTCGTCTGGCTCTCGGCAAACTGCGTGCAGACAAAATGAACAAGCCCTTCGACTGCGAACTGCAGGCATTCCCCGCAGCGGTTCAGCAGGCGGCACGCACGGCAATCGAAATCGAAAACCCCATGGATGCGGAAAAATTCCTGAACCGCCGGCGGCTTGATTTTCTTGAATCGCTTCGTCCGACAGATGCATTTTCGCAGGAATTTGTGTTCTATTTTTCTTTAAAACTCCGACTGCTTGAACGTATCCGACAGTTTGATACCCGCACAGGCGAAAACGCATACAGAACGATTTACAACTCTATCATACATGGAGAGAGAACGGAGGTTCTTCAATGACCGAAAACAAAGGTAAGGTTGTCAGTATCAACGGTAACCTTGTGTCCGTCCGATTCGAAGGTAATGTTTCGATGAACGAAATCTGCTATGTGCATGTGGACGGCACAAAGCTCAAAAGCGAAGTCATCCGTATCCGTGGCAACATCGCACAGATACAGGTTTATGAAATGACGATCGGCATCCGTTGCGGCGACGAAGTTGAATTCACGGGCGAAATGCTGTCTGCCCAGTTAGGACCGGGGCTTTTGGGGCAGATTTATGACGGCCTGCAGAATCCGCTGCCCGTGCTTGCCGAACAGGCAGGCTGGTTCCTTGAAAGAGGCAATTATGCAGACGGCCTGCATGCGGAAAAGAAATGGGAATTCACCCCCACCGCAAAGGTCGGTGCCGCACTTCGCGCAGGCGAGTACTTGGGCACTGTGCCCGAAGGCCCGTTCACACACAAGATTTTTGTTCCTTTCAATCTGCTCGGAACCTATACCCTCAAATCCATTGCCGAAAAAGGCGAATATACCATCAACGAAACCGTTGCCGTGCTTTGCGATGAACGCGGCAGAGAAATTCCCGTTTCCATGTCCTTCCGCTGGCCCGTCAAGCGTGCCGTCAAGTGCTACACCGAGCGCCTTGCACCCACCGAAACCATGGAAACCAAGGTCCGCCTGATCGACTCGTTTTTTCCCGTCGCAAAGGGCGGCACCTACTGCACCCCCGGCCCCTTCGGCGCAGGCAAAACCGTTCTGCAGCACACCACTTCCAAATATGCGGATGTGGATATTGTGATCATTGCGGCTGTCGGTGAACGTGCAGGCGAAGTGGTGGAAACCCTCACCGAATTCCCGGAACTGATTGACCCCAGAACGGGACGGTCGCTCATGGAACGCACCATCATCATCTGCAACACCTCGTCCATGCCCGTCGCATCCCGTGAAGCATCGGTTTACACCGCCGTGACGATGGCTGAATATTACCGTCAGATGGGGCTGCATGTTTTGCTTCTGGCCGACTCCACTTCGCGTTGGGCACAGGCAATGCGCGAAATGTCGGGCAGACTCGAAGAAATCCCCGGCGAAGAAGCCTTCCCCGCTTATCTTGAATCCTACATTGCCGCGTTCTATGAACGTGCGGGCTGTGTGCTTCTGCCCGACGGCAGCAAGGGCTCGGTTACCATCGGCGGCACGGTTTCCCCCGCAGGCGGCAACTTTGAAGAACCCGTCACACAGGCAACCCTCAAGGTGGTCGGTGCGTTCCACGGTCTTTCCCGTGAACGCTCGGATGCAAGAAAATACCCCGCCATTGATCCGCTGATCTCCTGGTCTAAATACAAAACCGTCACCGAACCCGAAAAAAGTGCATTCTGTAAGAATATTCTTATGCACGGTGATGAAATCGGCTCGATGATGAAGGTTGTCGGTGAAGAAGGCACAAGCCTTGATGACTATATCGTGTATCTCAAATCCGAAATGCTCGATGCCGTGTATCTGCAGCAGAACTCCTTTGATTTGACCGATGCCGATACCTCCAAGGAGCGTCAGTGTTATGTAACTGACAAACTCATTGTTGTGCTCGGCAGTGAATATGCACTCGCTGACAAAGACAGTGCACGCAGCTTCTTTAACCGTTTGCGTCAGAAATTCATTGACTGGAATTATACCGCATTCAAGAGTGAAGCCTTTACCGACGCGGAAAACGAAATTGAAATGATCTATGCCGACGGCAACGGCAAAATAGGAAACGAAGCCGAGCGTTTGTTGAAAGGCGGTGTGTGAAAATGAGCAAAGTTTATAATAAAATCGAATCCGTTACGGGCAACGTCATTACCGTGCGTGCTGACGGCGTACGCTATCAGGAATTGGCACAGATCACCACCCGTTTCGGCAAATCCCTCGCACAGGTCAACAAAATTGACGGCAATCTGGTTTCTCTGCAGGTGTTTGCAGGCGGTCAGGGTGTTTCCACGGGCGACGAAGTTCGTTTTTTGGGCCATGAAATGCGTGTTTCGTTCAGCGAAGATCTGCTCGGCCGCATTTTCGATGGCTCGGGTGAACCGCGTGACAAGGGCCCCGCTCTCGCCGACAACATGAAGCCCATCGGCGGACCGTCCGTCAATCCCACCAAGCGTATTCTTGCCAACCGCATGATGCGCACCAATATTCCCATGATCGACATGTTCAATACCCTTGTCGTGTCGCAAAAGCTCCCGATTTTTTCCATTTCGGGCGAGCCTTACAACCAGCTTCTTGCCCGCATTGCCTTACAGGCAGATGCCGATGTCATCGTGCTGGGCGGCATGGGTCTTAAATACGATGATTTCCTTTATTTCAAAGAAGAACTTTCCAACGGCGGCGCTCTGAGCAAAACCGTTATGTTTATCCATACCGCATCCGACCCCACGGTTGAATGCATGATGATTCCCGACATGGCACTGGCGGTTGCCGAACAGTTTGCTTTGCAGGACAAGGACGTTCTGGTGCTTCTGACCGACATGACCAACTTTGCCGACTCCATGAAGGAAATCGCCATCACGCAAGAGCAGGTGCCCTCCAACCGCGGATACCCCGGTGATTTGTATTCACAGCTTGCTTCCCGCTACGAGAAGGCGGTTGACTTTGCAAATTCGGGCTCTGTTACCGTTCTTGCCGTTACCACTATGCCCGGGGACGACGTTACACACCCCGTTCCCGACAATACCGGTTATATCACCGAAGGACAGTATTACCTCAAAGGCGGCAGAATCGAGCCGTTCGGTTCGCTTTCGCGACTCAAGCAGAATGTCAACGGCAAGACCCGTAAGGATCACCGTGCACTCATGGATGCCATGATCCGTCTGTATTCTGCATACAGAGAAACGCTTGAAAAGAAAAACATGGGCTTTGCCATGAGCCGTTGGGATGAAAAACTGCTGAAATACGGTCTTCTGTTTGAAAACAGGCTGATGGATCTTTCCGTCAACATGACACTGGAGGAATCCCTCGACACGGGCTGGAAAATTCTGTCCGAATGCTTTGACAGGGACGAAACCGGTATCAAGTCCGACCTGACCGCCGAATTCTGGCCGGTCAATTAAGGAGGACGGTATTTTGGCAAAAATCAAATTAACCAAAAATGAGTTAAAGGTACAAAAGGATGCCCTGAAAATGTACCGCAGATATTTGCCGACTCTGACACTCAAAAAGCAACAGCTGCAATCCGAAATCCGCACCATCGAAGCGAAGGCCAAGGCGGTCAGAGCCCAAAGAGAAGCCCTCGAACAAGGCTTTTCCTCGTGGATTGCCGTGTTCAGCGAGCAGGATGCCTTTCCCGACGGTATCATCACCGTCAGCAACATCCGCAAGGGTGAGGGAAATATTGCAGGTGTCACCATTCCCGTTTATGAGGGTGCAGACTTCGCACGCGGGGACTACGATCTGTATGAAACCCCGCTGTGGGTCGATCTTGCCGCCAATCACATGGAAAAAGCAATTGAACTTGATTTAGAGGCGGACGTGCTCGACGAGCAGGTCAGGCTTTTGAACAAAGAGCTGCTTGCTACCTCGCAAAGGGTCAACCTGTTTGAAAAGGTCAAAATTCCCGAAACACAGGCAAATATCCGCAAAATATCCGTTTATCTGGCAGACCAACAGGTCAGTGCCGTTGTGCGTTCCAAAATTTCAAAACGCAAAATCGCCGCTCGTGACGATGCCGCTTGTACTACGGAGGTGTATTCGTTATGATTGTGCCGATGAAAAAAGTTTCTCTCATCATCATGGGGGATAAAAAGACCGAAACGCTCAAAAAATTGCGCAGTCTCGGCATTGTGCACATCGAAGAATCCGATGGCACAGACAAAAAGATTGACGACATCAAGGAGAAAATAAATCTGCTTGAACGCGCGCTTTACGGCATTTCGGAAAAAAAGATCAAAAAAGCAGGGGATCGTGCCCTTGATTGCACGCAGACGCTTGTTGCAGCACGGGAAATCGTTGCCCTTGAAGAAGAAAAAAAGCAGTGTGTTGCCGATCGGCTCAGCCTTACTGCCGAGCTTGACCGCCTGAAGGACTGGGGCGAAATTGACCCCGCCGATTTCGCACAGCTTGCAGAAAAAGGCTTGCTTCTTTCGCTTTATGAAATGCCCAAAGAGGAATACGAAGCGTTAAGCGACGATGTAAAGACCCTTGCTTTACAAAAAACAAAAACCTCCGTCCGTTTCCTGCTCATCCAAAAGGACGGGGAAGACACGGACGAAACGGCGGCAATCCGCAGATACAGCCTTGCAATGCCCGCCTTGTCCACGGACGAAATAAAACAAAAAACCGAAGACCTGCAACAGCGCATCGGGGAAATTGATGAAACGGTTTTTTCCTTTGCCGACTGCGAAACCTCCATCAAAAACGCAATCAAGATCTGCGAAAAAGAAATGGAATTCGAGCAGCACGCCGCAGGCATGGCAAACGAGCGGCTGTCGGCTGATGGTAAAAATGAAGTCAGTGTCAGTTATTTCACGGGTTTCGTGGAAGAAGAAAATCTTCCCCGTCTGCAGCAGACCGCAAGGGAAAACGCATGGGGCCTTTTGTCCGAAGACCCCACCGAAGAAGACAATGTCCCCACCAAACTGAAAAACAATAAATTCGTCAGCCTCATTTATCCGTTGACTGATTTTCTCGGCACCGTGCCCGGCTATTTTGAATACGATATTTCGGGTTGGTTTTTGGGCTTCATCCTCATTTTCTTCGGTATCATCTTCGGTGACGGCGGCTACGGTCTTTTCATCTGTGCCGTCACAGGCATTCTGATGGCAAAAACTGCCGCCGCAAAAAAGAAAATTCCCCCCGCATTTCTGCTCATCGGTCTGTTCGGGCTTTCCACCATCCTTTGGGGAACAGTTACCTGCACATGGTTCGGGCTTTCTGCCGAACAGATTCCCGTCTGGTTGCAGAAATTGTCGATTCCCGTCATTTCCAATGTGCATGCCGACAGAATATGGTATCCGTTCTGGACAAACGGCGAAGCGGGGCTTACCACCGCGCAGAATCTGCAGATCTTCTGTTTCTCACTCGCACTCGTGCAACTGACCGTGGCACATATCAAGGTTGCCGCACGCAACAGAAAATCAATTAAAATTCTCGGTGACATCGGTTCTGTTATGCAACTGTTCGGTATCTTTTATGTGGTACTGAGTTTCGTTGTCAATGGCGAGGTGTTCCCGTTCGGACTTGTTATCGGCGGTATCCCCGTCGGAACACTCGCGCTTGTGCTTGTCATAGCAGGTTTTGTAATGAGTTTTGTGTTCGCAAATTACGAAGGAAATCTCGGCAAATCCATCCTTGCAAGCCTCAAAAACATCGTTTCGGTGTTGCTTGGTGTTGTCAACGTGTTCTCGGACATTGTGTCTTATATCCGCCTCTGGGCGGTCGGACTTGCAGGGGCGGCAATTTCTGCCACCGTCAATGAACTGGCAGGCCCGCTGCTGGGCAATTTCCTGTTTATGATCTTTGCAATCATCCTGCTTGTATTCGGCCACGGATTGAACATGATCCTCAATGTGCTGTCCGTCATTGTGCACGGCATCCGTCTGAACACACTGGAATTTTCATCGCATCTTGATATGTCCTGGAGCGGACATAAATTCAAACCCTTTGAAGAATAAAAGTTAAGGAGAAATCACTATGAATTTAGGTTTATTGGCAACATCTCTGGCAATGGGTATTGCCGCAATCGGCTCTGCAATCGGTATCGGTTTTGCAGGACAGGCTTCCATCGGTGCATGGAAGAAGTGTTACATGAGCAATAAAGCGGCCCCCTTCATCCTCACCGTTTTTGCAGGTGCACCTCTCACGCAGACCATTTACGGTTTCCTGCTGATGGATCAGATGAAGGACTCTGCCGCCGACCCCGCATTCCTGTTCGGTCTTGGCATTGCATCGGGTCTTGCCATGGCAATTTCGGCTGTCATGCAGGGTAAAGCAGGCGCCGCAGGTGCCGATGCACTTGCAGAAACCGGCAAAGGCTTCGCGCAGTATATCACCGTTGTCGGTCTTTGCGAAACCGTCGCTCTGTTCGCCCTTGTTTTCAGCATGGTTGCCCTCGGATAAGAAAATATATAAAGCAAATCAGGTGTAAGGAATCCCCGCACCTGATTTTTTGTTGTGTGCCACTCCTTGTTTTTGTACATCAGCACACTTTTTAGTAATGGAAAAACGAAAAAACCGCCCGAGGGCGGTTTTTTCGTTTATTTCTTTCCGATGTAAAAACCGATCAGGTCAAAAAATGATTTCGGAGCGGCTTCGTAATCGGTCTTTAAAGTGGTGTGCAGGGTCGAACCGAAGTTCATGTTTCGCGAGAACCAGATGTTCAGTTTTGTATATGGCTGGTATCTCTGACCGAGATCGATCCATGTTGCCTTGTCTACAATGCTCGTATAATGCGTAAACGTATCGAATCCGCACTTGCCGTGGTACTGTCCCATGCCGCTTTCGCCGACACCGCCGAAGCCCATGGCTGTGGTGATGACGTGAATGTCCGTTTCGTTGACACAGCCGCCGCCGAAGGAGCATTCGTTGTGAAGTTTTTCAACAGTTTGTTTGTTTTCCGAGAACACATACAATGCCAGCGGTTTATCATGGGCATTGATGTCGGCAATGACCTCGTCAATATCGTCATACACCATAAAGGGAAGCACGGGGCCGAAAATTTCTTCTTGCATCACCGCATCGTCACGGGTGACATTGTCCATCACCGTGAACTGAATTCTGCGTGTGGCAGGATCACTTTCGCCGCCGTGAACCACTTTTGTCGGGTCAATAAGCCCCTTGACACGGTTGAAATGCTTTTCGTTGATCATGCAACCGTAGTCTTCATTGTGCAGGCAGTCGCCGAACTGACGGACAATTTCTTCCTTGACACAGGCAATAAATTCATCTTTGATATCTTTATGAATATACACATAGTCGGGTGCAACACAGGTCTGTCCCACATTGAAGCCCTTACCGAAAACAAGCCGTCTTGCAGCGATTTTTATTTTTGCGGTTTCGTCCACAATCGTCGGGCTTTTGCCGCCGAGCTCAAGAGTCACAGGGGTGAGGGTTTTTGCTGCTTTTGCGGCAACATATCTGCCGACAGTTTTGCTGCCCGTAAAGAAGATATAGTCAAATTTTTCATCCAGCAGATACTGATTTTCTTCTCTGCCGCCCGTAATGACTGCCACATACTCTTTGGGGAAAATGCTTTCGAGCATTTTTTTGACATATGCACTTGTGGCGGGGGAGTATGCACTCATCTTGACAATGCAGGTGTTGCCTGCGGAAACGGCATCAATGATCGGCGGCAGGGTGAGCATGAACGGATAGTTCCACGGGCTCATGATCAACACCGTGCCGTAGGGCTTGGGTTTAATGTAACTATGCGACAACTGCTGACCGAACGGCGTCATGACGGTTCTGTTTCTGGTAAGGCGGCGGATGTGCTTGAGCATGTAATTGACTTCTGCAAGCACCACCGCAATTTCGCAGAGATAGGATTCATACGGACTTTTGCCGAGATCCTCTTTAAGCGCCGCTGCAATCTCTGCCTCGTGCTCAACGATGTATTTTTTGATTTTTTTTAGATAGCTGATTCTTGTGTTGACCTCTCTTGTTCCGCCATTCTTGAAAAACTGTCTTTGCTGCTCTGTTATTGCGTGGATCTGTTCGCGGGTCATTGTTTCTCCTCCGGTTGCATTGAAAAATGCCTTTTTAAAGATTAAATGATTAAAACATTGGAATTCGGGTGGCATTGTAATGATTACATATTATTATAGCAAAAAACAACTCTAAACACAATGTACAATATTATACATTTTCGTTGAAAATTTTTTCACACACTGTCATTTTAAAAACAAAAGTTTGCAGATACTTTTGTGCAAACTGCTGTTTTTTTGCAAATAAAATTTGTTTGCTTGCAATAAGGGGGCATGTTTGATACAATAACTATGATTGTATATAAAAGAGAAAAGGGGATTTATTATGTACGCAGATTTCTTTGATGCAGGCGCATATCTTGCTTCCTATGACCCGGCTGTTGCCGCTGCCGTCAATCTTGAATTGGACCGTCAGCGCCGCAATATTGAACTGATTGCTTCCGAAAACATTGCTTCTCCTGCTGTTATGGCAGCCATGAGCAGCGTGCTTACCAACAAATATGCCGAAGGCTATATCGCAAAGCGCTATTACGGCGGTTGCGAATGCGTGGACAAGACCGAAGAGCTTGCCATCAACCGCGCAAAGGAGCTGTTCGGTGCAGAAGCCGCCAATGTGCAGCCGCACTCCGGTGCACAGGCAAACCTTGCCGTTTATGCAGGTCTGCTGCAGCCCGGCGACACGGTGCTCGGCATGGCACTCGATGCAGGCGGACACCTGACCCACGGCATGAAGATCAACGCTTCGGGTATGTATTATAATTTCATTTCCTACGGTGTCAACGACAACGGCTTCATTGATTATGACGAGGTCGAACGCCTTGCCAAGGAGCACAAGCCGAAGATGCTGCTCGCAGGCGCTTCCGCTTATGCAAGAACCATCGATTTTGCCCGTCTTTCCGCAATTGCAAAGGAAGTCGGTGCATACTTCATGGTCGATATGGCACACATCGCAGGTCTTGTTGCTGCAGGTGAGCATCCCTCGCCCGTGCCCTATGCAGATGTTGTCACCACCACCACCCACAAGACCCTCAGAGGTCCCCGCGGCGGTCTGATCCTCTGCAAGGAAGAGCTGCTTCCCAAGATCAACAAGGGTATTTTCCCCGGCACACAGGGCGGTCCGCTCATGCACATCATTGCCGCAAAGGCTGTTTGCTTCGGTGAAGCACTCAAGCCCGAATTCAAGGCTTATCAGCACAAAATCATCACCAATGCCGCCTGCCTCGCCAAGGCATTCTCCGAAAAGGGCATCGACATGGTTTCGGGCGGTACGGACAATCACCTCATCCTCACCGACCTTCGTTCCCTGAATGTCACGGGTAAGGAACTTGAACAGCGATTGGATGCCTGCTACATCACCGCCAACAAGAATGCCATTCCCAATGACCCCCAGAAGCCCACCATCACCAGCGGTGTCCGTTTCGGCACTCCCGCCGTCACCACAAGAGGCTTCGGCGAAGCAGAAATGGAACGCATTGCGGACTTTATTTTCCGTTGTGCAACCGATTTCGAAAACAGTGCGCACTCTATCCGTGAGGAAGTTTGCGCCATCTGCGAAAAATTCCCGCTCTATAAATAATGTAAAATATAAAAGGACTGTAAAAAGTGCATAAGGCGAGATCCACAGATAAATGTGGATCTCGCTTTTTCAGTATGATCACGGCTTATTATTTATTCCGCATTGTTTTTGTAAAGTATCCGGGTTACATGCATTCGTTGTTGTGTCATGAGCAAAATACATGATTGCCGATCACCGCGATGATCGGGCGCGAACGGATCCACTGGCTTTTTGCGGTCTTGGGATTATAATAGTATATAGCCCCGCCCGACGGATCCCAGCCGTTGATTGCATCCCGGGCTGCTTTCTGCGCCGTTGCATTCGGGGTTACGCTCCAGTTGCTGTCCTTGACTGCACTGAATGCTCCCGCCTGGTAGACTACGCCCGAAATGGAATCGGGGAACGAACCGTGTTCAACTCGGTTGAGAACCACTGCCCCCACGGCGACCTGCCCCGTGTAACTCTCGCCCCGCGCTTCGGCGGCAATCAGTTTGGCGAGCAGATATACGTCATTGGAACTGTACGCCCCCGACGAGGACGAAGAACCGCCAAGGCCTAAATATAATAATGTTTTAGGTCCCGCTATGCCGTCCACCGACAAGCCGCAGTTTCGCTGAAAAGATTTTACGGCACTTTGTGTGCGTGTGCCGAAGATGCCGTCCACGGATCCGGAGTAATATCCCAACTCTTTGAGTTTGCTTTGAATCTTGCGCACTTCTTCCCCGCGTGAACCGTATTTCGACAAAACCTGCGTGTGATTCTTTTCATTATATAAGAGAAAGTAGTCGTTATTTGCAAAAATACAACTGCCGCAAAGCAGAATCGCGGCGGTCAGAAACGCAATGATTTTATGCGATCGAGTCAATTTCAGTTTCATGTCTTTTTACACCCTTTTTTATTTATTCTGTCCAAATTGTTCCCGCGGCTTCTGTGAAACATGCACAGCAAATCTTTCCTTTTGTGGTAAAAACACGCTTTGTGCACAATATCTTGTGGCATGAAAAAAAACTTCAAAAAAAGATAAAAAAAGTTGCAAAAAAGGCTTGACAAATGGCCGAAAAAGGTGTATAACTAACGAGCACTGAGGAACACACCGAAGAGAGCTTGAGAAGACGAAGAGCAGCGACCGAGGGATCGGGAAATACAGCGAACGAGTTTTGG
>SVOJ01000021.1 GCA_015066385.1 Oscillospiraceae bacterium | reverse complement strand
TACTGTACTTATGTTCTACTATCGGATATATTTTTCTCCAATCTATTGATCTATCTATCTTTCTTAACAGATGAAATTTCGGTACGAGTGCATCCAAACTTACTATCTCGCCCTCGTTTCTGTTTTGTCCTGTTCGCTTTTCTTCTAACATTTTCATCACCATATTCATTATACCATAAATATGACAAAAAGCCCAGTAAAAACTGGACTTTTTCGACAGTCTGAGGGGCGGATTTTTTAATCCGCCCCCTGTTTTTTATTTGCTTTCTTCCTGTTCCTTGAGCAATTCTTCAAGTTTTGCCTCAAGTTCTGCAATTTGCTCATAGTTGGCAAAGATTTTGAAAATAAAAATTTGGACTTTGATGATTGCAACCAGAATTTTTACCATTGTGACCATTATAAAAACCTCCTTGGTTTAATGATTTTACAATTATATGATAACGGATAATTATGGTATTGCGGAATATGAAATGTAAACTGTTTATGAATTTCAAAGCATAATGCATATTTTTTTAAACACGGTGTTGACTTTGATTCATTTTGTATGTTACAATACTGCCTGTTGATTCTTTAACAGGGAGAAAAAAAATAATGGAAGAAAAAAAAGACAACCGCCGTGTGCGGTACACAAAAAGGGTTTTACGAGAAAGCCTGATTGAACTGCTGAAAACAAAGCCGATCAGCCGCATTACGGTAACAGACATCTGCACGCATGCAGATCTGAACCGCGGCACCTTTTATAATTATTATTGTGATGCGTATGACCTGCTTGCACAAATTGAAGACAGCTTTTATAATAACCTTCTGAAACAGCTTGAACGTTTCAAAACAGACGGCATATCGGGAACTATTCTTGCGGAACTGCTGTCCACCATTGAGCAGAACCGTGACCTTTGCAATGTGCTGTTCAACATCAACGCCGATAAGACATTCCTTAACCGCCTGTTGGATCTTATGAAAGAGTATGCCTTTGCATACTGGGAAGAACACAATGTCAACAATCTGAACGAATCACAGATGGAATTGCTGTACTCTTTCTTTTCAAACGGTGCTGTCGGGGTTCTGTGCAGATGGATCGCGGGGGATCTGGATGTTTCCAGGGACTACCTTGCAAAAACCATTCTGGCACTCGGCATCAAAGGTGCGGAATATTTTTTCAACGAACAAAATCAGACCTTACCTGTAATAAAACTCAAAACAGAAGAAGAATGATCGTTTTTGAACACTTTTTTAATTATTGTCTATTGCAAAAATATGTCATAACAAGTATGATATAAAAGATAAAAAATATTATGATGGGAGAGAATCCAATGAAGAAAACCGTATTCCTGACCGGCGGTACCGGTAACATGGGTTGGGCTGCCTTCCAGGAAATGCTTAAGCATCCCGACAAAATCAACATCAAGCTCCTTGCCCGCAAGAGCGAAAAGAACAAGAAACTGCTTGCTCCTTATGAATTCTACTCCAACGTTGAAGTCGTCTGGGGTGACTTCATGGAATATGATGCCATCCTCAAGGGTGTAACAGGTGCAGACTATGTTCTTCATGTCGGCGGCATGGTATCCCCCGCTGCAGACTACAAACCCTACTCTACCCAGAAAATCAACCCCGGCGCAGCTGCCAACATCGTAAAAGCGGTTCTTGAACAGCCCAATGCAGACGACATCAAGGTCTGCTACATCGGTACTGTTGCAGAAACCGGCGACCGCAACATTCCGATCCATTGGGGCCGTTGCGGTGACCCGATCAAGGTTTCCGTTTATGACCATTATGCAATTTCCAAGGTTCTTGCAGAACGCATCTTCGTTGAAAGCGGTCTGAAGAACTGGGTTGTTATGCGTCAGTCGGGCATTCTGTATCCCGATCTGCTTCACAATATGGAACCCATCATGTTCCATGTTCCGCTTAACGGCATGCTTGAATGGTGTACGGTTGAAGACTCCGGCCGCCTGATGTGCAACCTTGTTCTCAAAGATTCCGACGGATCTCTTCCTGAAGAATTCTGGAGAAATTTCTACAACATCGGTTCCGGTAAGGAATTCCGCCTGACCAATTATGAATTCGAAGAACTGCTTCTCGGCTGTATCGGCCTTGGTTCTCCCAAGACCCTGTTTGACCCCAACTGGTTCACCACCAAGAATTTCCACGGTCAGTATTATGCAGACGGTGATCTGTTGAACGATTACCTTGACTTCCGTGAAGATATCACTGCAAAAGATTATTTCGACCGCATGGCACAGCAGGTTGACTTCTACTTCCGCATTCCGAAGTACATTCCCACCAAGAAACTCCTTGGTGCTGCTGCAAAGCCCTTTATGAAGAAGATCGCTCAGACTCCCAAGTGGGGTTCTCTTGACTGGATCAAGAACAAGGATGCAGACCGTCTGACCGCTTACTACGGTTCTTACGAAGAATGGGAAGCAATCCCGGACAACTGGAAGAATTATCTTCTGATCTCCCCCGAAAAGGATTCCTCGGTTGCCGATCTTTACAAACTCGATCACGGCTACGATGAAACCAAACCCGCAAGTGAATGGACGATTGAAGATATGCAGAAAGCTGCCGAATTCAGAGGCGGTTCTGTTGTCAGCAAGAAGATGAAGAAAGGTGACACTGTCACCAAACTGACATGGAAATGCGGCCTTTGCGGCGAAGAATTTGAAGCCAGTCCCACGCTCATCCTCAAGGGTGGTCACTGGTGCCCGCATTGCTACCTGCCCGGCATCGGCAAGGAATGGCACTATGACGAAATTGCCAAGAACAATCCCTTCTTTGCACAGGTATGGTATACCAACCACACCAAGGAAGAAAACAACGTCTATGAATTCGACAGAATTTTCGACGGCTGGGAAGCAAAGAAATAAGTTTAAAATGAATATGAAACAGCTGATTGTTGTCAAACAGTCAGCTGTTTTTTTTGTTATTTTTGTTTAATATTAACACGTTTATTTATATTAAAAAGATTGCGATTTATATTATGTTGTGCTATAATACTTAAGATTATATCATGGGGGAAATAACATGACACAAAAATTGGCGGTATTTGTAACCGCACATCCGAAACTGATCATATTGTTGAGTATATTGCTGATGATTCCCTGCGCAATCGGTTTTTTTGCAACGGGAGTCAATTATGATATTTTATCCTATTTGCCCGACGATATTGATTCCGTTACTTCGCTTGAAATTCTGGATGATAATTTTCAGTTTGCAGCCAGTTCCATTGTTATATTGGAAGACATGAAAGCAAAAGATGTTGCAAAAATCAAGCAAAAGATCGAAGAGATTGATTGTGTCGCACAGGTACTTTGGACGGATTCCATTCTCGACATTTCCGTTCCGGTTGACATATTGCCGGATATAGCAAAAAATCTCTTTTATTCCAAAAACGGCAATGCAACGCTGTTTATTGTACAGTATTCCACCGGCACCAGTGACGATATTACCCTGCAAGCAGTCAATTCCATTCGCTCGATCCTTAATGAACAGTGTTTCATCAGCGGCATTTCCGCCGCCGTGGCTGATGTCAAAAATCTGGTCGAAACGGAAGCACTTATTTACATTGCCATCGCCGTTACCGTTGCACTGATAACGCTTGCGTTTTCAATGGAAACGCTTTTCATGCCCCTTGCACTGTTCTTTGCACTTGCCTGTGCGGTTGTTTACAACATGGGCACCAACTTTTTTATGAGAGAAATCTCTTTTGTTACCCAATGCATCGCCGCTGTTCTGCAGTTGGGTGTGACAATGGACTATTCCATCTTCCTCATTGACCGTTTTGAAGAAGAAAAGATAAAGACCCCCGAAGACAAAGCAAATGCCATGCAAAGAGCCATAAAAACCTCATTTGTTTCCCTTTTCAGTTCTTCCATGACAACGGTGTTCGGTTTCGTGGCATTGTGCTTTATGTCATTGACCATCGGTCTGGACCTTGGCCTCGTTATGGCAAAAGGTGTTCTTTTCGGCGTTTTTGCCGTTTTAACCATTCTACCGGCCGTTTTATTACAATTTGATTCTATTCTCAGCAAATTCAGACACAAACGTCTGTTGCCGAAATTTGACCGCATCAGTGCCTTCACACTGCGCCACAAAAAAGTGTTTGCCATTGCATTTATTGTGCTGATCATCCCTTCTTTTATCGCAAAAGACCAGATGGGCATATATTATAACGTGATCAAAGGCTTGCCCGAAGACACACCTTCTCTGATTGCTTTGGACAAAATGAAGGAAGATTTTGATATGGCATCAACGCACTTCCTTGTTCTGCCCGCAGATACACCTGCAAAAAAGGCAGAAAAAATGATGAGAGAGATTGAAGAACTGGACGGTATTGAAGATGTTCTGGCACTCAATACGCTGCTGGGTTCAGCAATCGACACTTCGGTTCTGCCCGAAATCGTCAACGATCTGTGCTATAAAGACGGCTACAGTTTAGCCATGATCAACTCCGCTTATGATGCCGGCTCGTTTGAAGCCAATGTGCAGGTCGATGCCATGCGGCAGATCATTGCAAAATATTCCGACGGGGGCATGTCCACAGGTGAAGCCGTTCTGATGGCAGACCTTGCCAAAACCGCCGACAGCGACCTGATTCTGACTTCTGCATTATCCATCATTGCAATACTTGTTCTGATCATGTTCGCATTCAAATCGATAAGCATTCCGTTCATACTTGTTATGGCGATTGAATTGGCAATTTTCATCAACCAATCCATCACATGGATCATGGGCACAGAGGTCAGCTTCATTGCCCCCATCGTCATTTCCTGCGTACAACTCGGTGCGACGGTTGACTATGCAATCCTTGTAACAAGTCGATATAAAGAATATCTCGCTTCAGGCTTAAGCAACGATGAGGCCGCCGAAAAAGCTTCGGCAACCGCCATGCGCTCCGTTTTCCAGAGTGCGCTGGTCTTCTTCACCGTTACCGGAAGCATCGCCCTTATCAGCGATATTACCCTCATCAGCGAAATGTGCGTTATGCTTTCACGCGGTGCACTGATCAGTGCCGTCATTATTCTGTTCCTTCTGGCACCGACATTGAGCATCTGCGAAAGTTTCATCAAAAAGACATCACTCGATTGGCCGTATCCGAATCCGCTTCGTGTGAAACCCACTTGGAAAACAGAACCGAAACTGAAACACAAAGCCGAAAAAGTTCCCCTTGCGGCAAGCGCAACCGCCACGGCAACAGAAGATCAACCGAAAAAAGCAATTCCCGAACGCAGATATGTTCAGCCGCTCGGCACGATTCCATCGAGGCCGCAACGCGCACAGGTACAACAGGTACGCCCCGTATCTCCGCAGGGTATGCCGCAAAGACCTGCTCAACCCATGCCGCCGCAAGGCGTTCCGCAGAGACCGATGCAACCCATCCCCCCGCAGGGTATGCCGCAAAGACCCGTTCAACCCATACCACCACAGGGGATGCCACCGAGACCGATGCAACCCATCCCCCCGCAGGGTATACCGCGTCCGGGTGTTCCCGTAAGAACAGCGCAGGTTCCGCCGCAAGGCCGACCTGTTATGCCGCCACCGCCGCAAGGCTATCCGTATTATCCGCCGTTCCCCGGTGGTATGCCGCAACAGCCGATGCCGCAACAACCCAATCCGAATATGCCGCCGCAGCAGGCTCGTCCGAATCCGCAAGGACAACCAATGCCGCAAAATACGGGCAGAGCCCCCTTCTCCCCTGACCCGTTTGAGGTAAATCCTTATGCTAACAAGCCGTACTACGGCAAAAAGGAGGACAAATAAATGAATAAGATCCGTTCGGCTACCGCCGTCCTGCTTGCCGTTCTGCTGGCAACATTCTGTCTGACAGCCTGCTCGGATAATGCACAAACACCCACCGTGCAAGTGCAGGAAGACACTTTCATTCAACCCGTTTTCACCGAAACTCCGGCTTCGGTCAAAAAGACGGAAATGGTATATGTTACGCTTGACGGAAACGGTGCATTTCAGAGTGCAACGGTCAGCGATTGGTTGCACACCGATCGTCCCAATGTCCGCGTGGAAGATATTTCACCGCTGACTGATATTGAAAACGTCAAAAGTGAAATTCTGCCCGTTTTTGAAGAAGGAAAAGTAATCTGGAATATGGATGATACCGATCTTTACTATTCCGGAACAACAACAGAACAGCCGCCCGTTTCCATTTCGGTGCGTTATTTCCTCAATGGTGTGGAATATTCCGCTGCTGACATTGCAGGTAAATCCGGCACAATCACCATTAAAATCAGCATGAAAAACAATAAAACGGCAACCATCAAAGATTCCCGCACAGGTGAATCCATGTTTGAAGTCAGCCTTCCCATTCTGGTTGCAGGTCTTGCCATTCTGCCCGAAGACGACTTCACCGCAATCACGACCGAAGGTGTTACCTGCATCGGTGACGGTTCAAAACAGATTGCAATTACGCTCGGCCTTCCCGGATTTTCCGAAAGTTTAGGTCTTGACACGATGGACTTTGAAGAACTGGAAGGCCTGAAGATGACAGGTGAAAGTTCCATCACACTGACCACCGACAACTTCAAACTGACAAACATGTATTTCGTTATGTTGCCGCTTTGCAGTATGGATATCGGCCTTGTGATTCCTGAATCGCTTTCCACACTGACAAGCGACCTCAACTCCATGAGTGCTCTCATTGAAGTAATCACGAGCCTTGACTTTGATGCCATGACTTCCGTTATCAATGAACTTGCCGACAACTTTGACCAGTTGCTTGACCTGACGGATGTTATGACCGAAGCCATCACAGCGTATGAACAGAACAAGGCATTGCTTGACTTCTTCAACAACTATCTGACCACAGAAAACGTGGCAACACTGACAAACCTTGCAAACTCGGTCACTCCCGAAACCATTGACTCACTGACACAGCTGGCATCGAATCCGTTGGTATCCATTTTGCTGGACGCAAAAACACTGACCGCAATCAATGCCCTTGCCGATGCTGCACCGCTGCTCAAGGAAATGCTGACAGCAATGCAGAATCCCGAAGTAAAGCAGGCACTTGACAACCTGCCGCAGACAGTGGAAACCATGCAGGGTGTTTCCGAATCCATTGCAGAAAATGAAGAACTCATCAATTCGTTCTCGACCATTATTTCTTCGGGCGGTATGGATGCACTGACAAACTTGATGGATTCGCTGAAAGATACTGACCTGTCTGCACTTGTCAATCGCTATGAACAGCTCATGGGCAATGCGGACGGTATGACCGAAAAGGCAAAATACTGGATTCAATACGGCGAAAGCTACAAGATTTTCACCGATGCCCCCGAAAACTTTGAAACAAGCCTTACTTTCATCTGCAAAACCGCCGCCATCGGTTGATAAACACACAAAGCGGGTCTGCCCTGAAAATAAGCAGACCCGTTTTTAATATGAGTATTCCCGCAACAACAGAAAAGACCTCCGCTTGCGGAACGGAGGTCTTCCCTGTTTGAAGGAGATTGTTTATGAAAAATAGAAACTGTCTTGTCTATGCTTGCATTATATATTGAAAAACTGAAATATTACTTAAAGTTTTTAAGTTTTTTAATTTTTTCTTTTTCACATGCAAGGTAAGTTGCCTTACAAATATCATTATATTGAAAGGACTTAAATTATGCTGAATAAACAGAATGAAAACTATTTATATGCCGCAGCCTGCGAATGTGTGCAACTGCTCATGCAAAAACAGTGCCGCATTTCCATGGCTGAATCCTGCACGGGCGGTCTGCTTGCTTCAAGCATTGTATCGGTCGCAGATGCATCAAAAGTGTTCGATGCTTCTTTTGTAACGTATGCCAATGATGCAAAGATAAAATATCTCGGAGTCAGTGAAAAAAACATTGAGCAATACGGTGTTGTCAGTGAAGCCGTTGCAGGCGAAATGGCAATCGGTTGTGCAAAAGCAAACGGCGCCGAGGTCGGGGTCGGAATCAGCGGAATCGCAGGTCCGTCGGGCGGCAGTGCCGAAAAACCCGTCGGAACGGTTGCTTTCGGGTTTTGCATAAACGGAATCGTGACCACAAGACTGATGCACTTCCCCGACACGGGCAGACAGGGCATTCGCGAAGCGGCAACACTTTTTGCACTGCAACAGGTTTGTAAAATGCTTAAAAATTAACATTTTCTCTCTTGCAATATCTGTTCATAAAATATATAATAGAAATATTAAAAAGAAAAGGAGAAACATTATGGTACCTTTTGCTGCAAAATTTATTGCATTTTTCACTTCCCTGATTCTTATGTTCCAGGCTTTCTGGGCATTACCCGACATTGATTCCCAAAAAACCGATTTCGATGAAGTAAAAAATGTTATCTTTATGATCGGCGACGGCATGGGCTTCAACAGCCTTGAAAAAACAAAGGCTGAAAACGGCGTTTCCCTTGTGATGGATACATTCGAACTCAACGGCAGAAGCAGAACTTCTTCCGCAAACAGTCCGATAACGGACTCTGCCGCAGGCGGCACGGCTCTTGCCACAGCAGTGCGTACCTCCAACGGTGCTCTCGGTGTTTACATGACCGACAAAAAAAATCGGGTCAGCCACCCCATGAACCTGACCGAACTTGCCATTTCCATGGGCAAACTTGCAGGTGTTATTACCACTGATTCCACAGCCGGTGCAACGCCTGCATCCTTCTCCGTTCACGTTGCTGACAGAGATTATGAAGATCAGATCACCGCACAGCAGCTTGCCGGCGACCTGACCGTCATGTGGGGCGGCATGGCAGACTCTTTCACCGCAGACGCTGCTGCAGAATACGGCTGGACTCACATTTACGACGAAGACAGCATGAATGCACTTGAAGAAGGCAGCCGCAGTTTCGGGCAGTTCACCAATGCACTTTGGCATGCTGAAAGCCCCGAAGGCATGCCTACCCTTGCCGAAATGACCGAAAAGGCCATTGATCTGCTTGACGATGACGAAGACGGATTCTTCCTCATGGTCGAAGGCGCGCACATTGACAAAAACAGTCACGATAACAACGGCGAAGGCATGAAAGATGCCGTAATATCCTTTGATGCGGCTATTGCGGTTGCGCTCGAATATGCAAAAACACATGAAGGCACAATGGTTGTTGTTACCGCTGACCACGAAACGGGCGGCATTCTCAAGATTGCCGGCGATTATGTTTACTCCAGCGGCGGACATTCCGCATTCAACGTACCGCTTCTTGTTTACGGTTGCGATGATTTCATCAATGACGGTCAGAGCATTCTTAACACAGAAATTGCACGCCGTGTGGCTTGCGCCATGGGTGAACCCAACTTCCCCATTGAAGTCAGCATACTGAACTGAAATCAACAATGTGTAAGCGGGCCGTCCTGACGGACGGTCCGTATTTTAAATATCAAAAGATGAAAGGGGTCTTTTTATGGCAGAACGCGATTTTTCTGCAATCACACCGGAAATCAGAAACTTAACGGCATTGTGTGCCGCAAACGATATAATTGACAAGGAACTGTATATCAGACACAAAGTAAACCGCGGTCTTCGCGATTTAGAGGGCAACGGTGTTCTGACGGGACTTACCGAAATTTCCGAAATCGTTGCAAAAAAAGAAATCGACGGCAAACTGATTCCCTGCGAAGGCAATCTTTATTATCGTGGCTATAACGTAAAGGAACTTGTAAACGGATATATAAATGATGACCGCTTCGGTTTTGAAGAAATCATTTATCTGCTTCTTATCGGTCACTTGCCCGATGCAAATGCCTTACAGGAATTTGAAACACTGCTCGGAAGTTACCGCAGTCTGCCGTCCAAATTTTCAAGAGATATCATCATGAAAGCACCCAGTGCGGACATTATGAATTCCCTGTCGCGCAGTGTGCTTACATTGTATTCTTACGACAACAATGCAGATGATACAAGTATTGAAAATGTTTTGCGCCAAAGTCTGCAACTGATCTCGATGTTCCCGATGCTTGCGGTATACGGTTATCAGGCAATGAATTATTACATCAAAGACAGCAGCAGTTTCTTTTTGCATGAACCCGATCCCGCTTTATCCACTGCCGAAAATATTCTGATGATGTTGCGCGATGACCGCAGTTATACGCAGTTGGAAGCAAAAATTCTTGATCTTGCTTTGATTCTGCACGCAGAACACGGCGGCGGCAACAACTCCACATTCACCACACACGTTGTCACATCGTCCGGAACGGACACCTATTCCGCAGTTGCATCCGCACTCGGCTCCCTGAAAGGTCCGAAACACGGCGGTGCAAACATCAAAGTTTGCCATATGTTTGATAACATCATGGCAAATCTGCACGACTGGGAAGATGATGAAGAAGTAGCATCCTATCTGCAAAAAATCCTGAACAAGCAGGCCTTCGACCAAAGCGGTCTTATTTACGGGGTCGGTCATGCGATTTATTCGATATCGGATCCGCGTGCGGTTGTATTCCGCGAATTCGTTGAAAAACTGTGCATTGAAAAAGGAAGAGAAAAAGAGTTTGCATTGTATGCAAAGGTGGAAGAACTTGCACCGAAAATCATTGCCGAACGCAGAAAAATGTACAAAGGGGTCAGCATCAATGTGGACTTCTACAGCGGTTTTGTTTACAGAATGCTCGGCATCCCCGAAGAACTGTTCACACCTCTGTTTGCTATTGCCCGTATTGCAGGTTGGAGTGCACACCGTATGGAAGAACTTGTAAATGCAGGCAAGATCATTCGCCCTGCGTACCTTGCTGTGGGAGAAAGACGAGAATATATCCCGATGTCGGAGCGATAAAAAATGAAAGAACAACAAAAACGAAAACGATTTCTCCTGCTCGATACAATCAGAGGATTTCTCGTCATCGAAATGATTGTCTACCACCTGCTGTTTGACCTGTATTATATGTTCAATGCCGATATACCGTGGTTTACGGGAACGGGAATGCGATTGTTCCAACTTTCCATTCTGACGGGCTTTGTCGTGTTATCAGGATTTTGCTTCCCGATGGGCAAACGAAAGATATTCCGTGCCGTGCAGGTCTTTGTGTGTGGTCTTGTCATCACGCTTGTGACATTCCTTGTCATGCCGTCACAGAAAATTCTGTTCGGCGTGCTGACATGTCTGGGTATTTGCATGCTGTTGATGACAGCACTCGAGAAACCGCTGTCGAAACTGCCTGCTGTGATCGGCTTTCTGCTGTTCGCAATACTCGGCGTGTTGACCTACGGTGTGCGATCGGGATATATCGGATTATACACGTATCCCCTGCTCGAATTGCCTGATGCCTGGTACACAACTTCCTTTTTATTCCCGTTGGGATTGAAAAATGCCACCTTCCGTTCTTCGGATTATGTGCCGCTGTTGCCTTGGTTTTTTGTGTTTGTCAGCGGATTTTATCTGCACAAAATCATATACAAAAGTGAAAGGGCCATGCGTGTTTTGCCCTGCGGAATCAAGCCGTTTGCCGTTATCGGACGGTATTCACTGTGGATCTACATGGCACACCAACCGATCATTTATAGTGTGCTGTGGCTGATTTTTAAACTGAAATGAATAAACACTTGACACACTCAACACAGAAAGTGTATTATAATGAAGATATAAAAAATAAGGAGAACGGAAATGGAAATTTATAAAGGCAGAACGCCGATTGAAGAATACGATCAATTGATGGAAATGCTCAACAACGTTTTCTTTTTGGAAGACGATGAAGTGCCGAAGCGTGACTTTTTGAGTCTGCTTCCCAAACTGTATACCAATAAAGAAGAAGCCTGCTACAACAACGTCTGCGTAATGGAAGACGGCGTTATCAAGGGTGCAATCGGCCTGTTTCCGCTTGAAGTCGATGCGGCAGGTCAGAAACTCAAGATCGGCGGTATCGGTAATGTTGCGGTTGCACGCGATTGCAGAGGCGCAGGCCACATGGTTACCTGCATGAATCTCTGTCTTGACGAAATGATCAAGGACGGTACGGATTTCTCGCTTCTGGGCGGTCAAAGACAGCGTTACGGCTTTTTCGGTTATGAACCCGCAGGCGTGTGCTACGGTTTTGATGTAAACACCGGCAACCTTTACCGTGAACTCGGCAAAGACTATCCCCATCCGTTCACGGCAAGACTGATGACCGAAGACGATACTCTGTTCTTTGAAAAGTTCCTTGCATACAAGAATCAGTTCCCGCAGAAGACGATCTACAAAGAGAACACCGACTTCCTGCAGTTGCTCAAGTCCTGGAAAGCCACTCCCTATGTGGTGCTTGACGGCGAAGAAATCAAGGGTTACTTCTCGGTCAGCCGCAACGGCAAGGGTGTACATGAAATCATGGCATTTGAAGTCAAGGATATGTTCAATGTCTGCATCGCCGCCATGGATACACTCAACATCGATGGCATCGGCTTCAGCGCACCGTGTTACAACACCGAACTTTGCGAATTCAGTGCCGCCCACATGAGCGGTTACAGCATGGATCATGTTGAAATGATCAACGTGCTCAATTACGAAAACTTCATCCGAGGTTTCCTCGGTGTCAAAGCCGCTTATGACAGCCTTTGCGACGGCAAGATCGTCATCCTGTTCCACGGCTATCGTTGCGACGAACAACTTTGCATTGAAGTCAAAGATAACAAAGTCAGCGTAACACCGACCACCGAAACACCCGACATGGAAATCACGCACCGTGAAGGCATCCGCCTGATCGCTGCACTTTACAGCAAAGACAGACTCGCATTGCCCGCCAATGTCAGAAGCTGGTTCCCGCTTCCCTTCTACTGGGCATCCCACGACGGCGTATAAGAAAAATCAAAAAAATACAGCCACGGCACTTTTTGCAATGCCGTGGCTTTTTATGAAAGAGGGTAAAAATGGAATATTTTTATTTTATCTTCCTCGCCGTCGCTGTTTTTTGTACATATCGCTATATGTACAAGGACTGGTCGCTTAAAATGAAAATGATTACCGCATCGACCTTTCTGACGGCAGGATTGTTTTTATTGCTGACGGGTGCACGATACACAAGTCCCTATTGCTGTCTGCTGTTTGCAGGACTTGCGGCTTCATTTATCGGTGATTACACGCTGAAATTCAATGCATTCGGCATGAAAGGCCTGCCCGGTATTATCAGTTTTGCAACAGCACACATTCTTTATATTTCAGCATTCGCGGTGCGCGTGCCGCTGACAAAAAACACATTGTGGCTATTGATTCCGTGGGGAATCATCGTAACATTCTTTGTGTGGCTCGGCACAAAAAAGATAAAGATCAACTTTGCAGGGACGGGTCCGGCGATACTTGTGTATGCAATGATCATCTGTGTGATGGTTCTGTTGGGGCTGCGTGCAGGCATTGCCGTTGCCGCACACGGCGGCATAAAAACCTTACAGGCAATCGCTCTGTGTATTGCGGTCGTGTCCTTTATGGCATCGGATTGCGGTGTTTGCATGCAGATGTTCGGTTCTGCACCTGATGTGTACATCGGCAAACACAAACTCAATTTTGACCGTTTTTCATCTGTTACATACTTTGGAGCCCAGATTCTGCTTGCGGCATCCATGATGCTTTGACAGACAAAAATCCGACTCACTGCGAGTCGGATTTTTTATTGCTTTTATTCTCCGAGATAGGCTTTTTTGACACTTTCATCATTGAGCAGGTCGGAAGCCTTTCCTTCCATGGTGATCGAGCCTGTTTCAAGAACATAGGCACGGTCGGAAATGGAAAGTGCTTTCTTTGCATTCTGTTCAACAAGCAGAATGGTAACGCCGGACTTGTGATAGTCCTTGATGATTTCAAAAACCTGATCCACAAGCAGCGGGGACAGTCCCATGGACGGCTCATCGAGCATCAGCAGTTTCGGGTGACTCATCATGGCACGTCCCATTGCCAGCATCTGCTGTTCACCGCCCGACAATGTACCTGCAACCTGTTTTTTGCGTTCTCCCAGACGGGGGAAACGGGTGCAGATTTCGTCAATGTCGTCCTTGATTCGTTTTTTGTCTTTCTGTGCATAGGCACCGAGGACAAGATTTTCATAAACGGTCAGTTCCTGAAACACACGGCGGCCTTCGGGAACCTGGCTCATACCGAGGGATACGAGTTTGTGACCGGGAATTTTGTTGATGACCTGTCCGTCGTAGGACACGGTGCCGCTTTTGATGGGAATAAGGCCCATGATGCTCTGCATGGTGGTGGTTTTGCCTGCACCGTTCGCACCGATGAGAGACACGATTTCCCCTTGGTTGACTTCAAAATTGATGCCTTTCAGTGCACGGATAACGCCGTAGCAAACTTCGAGATTTTTGACTTCGAGCAATGCCATTTCGTTTCCTCCTTATTCGCCGATATAGGCTTTGATAACTTCGGGGTTGTTGAGTGCTTCTTCCGTTTTGCCCTGTGCAAGAACGGTACCGAAGTTGAGAACGGTGATTTCGTCGCAAAGTCCCGAAACAAATTTCATATCGTGTTCAATCAGCAAAATGGTCAGATCAAACTCGTCACGGATGCGGCGGATGATCTTCATGAGGTCTTCCGTTTCGTACGGGTTCATACCTGCGGCAGGTTCATCCAGCAGCAAAAGTTTCGGATTGGTGGCAAGCGCACGGGCGATTTCAAGTTTTCTCTGCTTACCGTAAGGAAGATTGCAGGCAAGGTTGTTGCGTTCGTCTTCAAGATCAAAAATACGAAGAATCTCTTTTGCCTTTTCACGCATGGCTTTTTCGGTTTTGAAATGATGAGGAAGACGGAACAGGCTCACGAAAGGATTGCACTTGAATTCGGGCTGATTGTGAAGTCCGACCATAACATTGCGGATAACGCTCATATTATTGAAAAGGCGGATATTCTGGAAAGTACGGGCAATGCCTTTATGGTTGATCTGCTCCTGCGTTTTGCCTGTCAGTTTTTCACCGTCAAGATAAAAACAACCGGTGGTGGGCTGATAAACACCCGTCAGGAGGTTGAAAACAGTGGTTTTACCTGCACCGTTGGGACCGACAAGACCGTAAAGCTGTTTTCTTTTGATTTCAATGTTTACATTGTCAACCGCTTTCAGACCGCCGAAGGAAATGCCTAAGTTTTCAGTTTTCAATACGATATCGCTCATGTTATTTTCCTCCTTTCTGCGGTTTGTCGGGGGTGAATTCGGTATTCTGCTGTAAGTCTACGGACAACACTTCGTCCATTTTGATCTTGCTGGGAATGACACGCCAGTCGCCTGTATCACTGCGGATTTCACCGGGATGGCGACGCCCCTTTGCATTGGCAAGCAATGTTTTGGGTGAAAGTTTATCCTTGATGGGAGCAAGTTTGGGAGCGTTATTGAAAATAACAAGCACAATGAGAATAAGTGCATAAATGAGATATTTCAAAGCTGCCTGATCGCCCGAAAGGTGGCTTTGCAACTGGAAGTTGACAAAGGTGATGAGTGCTGCGGCAATGATGGAACCGTTGATGCTTGCCATGCCACCAAGCACAACCATAACAAGAATTTCAATGGAGTAGTTATAAGAGAAGAACGAGTAAAGAACGGGGGTGGTGTAATGGCCGTAGATAACACCCGCCATGCCTGCAAAGAAAGCAGCAATGACGAATACAAACAGTTTGTAGAATGTGACATTGATGCCCATGGCTTTGGCGGCAATCTCATTATCGCGGATTGCGGTGATGGCTCTGCCGTGCTTGCTGCGGATGAGGTTCTGTACAAAGAACAGCACAACAAGAACCGTAATAAAGGATACAAGATACAACGAGGTATCCTTACGGGTATCGTACTTGATAGCCTGTGTGCTCAAACCCATGGCTTTGCCGAACACGGACATATTCTTAAAAATGGTACGAACAATTTCGCCGAATGCAAGCGTAACAATGGCAAGATAGTCGCCTTTCAGTCGCAAAGCGGGAAGACCGACAAGGAAGCCGAAAAAAGCTGCAAGCAGGCCGCCGATGATCATACTGAGAAGCAGAACGATCAGCTTATTGTCGATCACTTCAGCCAACTGCATGGCTATGTAACTGCCGACGTATGCACCCACGCACATAAAGCCTGCATGGCCGAGGCTCAATTCGCCGAGGAAGCCGACAACAAGGTTCAGCGAAACGGCAAGAATGATGCTGTATGCGATCTGCACAAGCAGATTGGAATAAGAACGAGGAAGATTGCCGGTCTGTGCCACCACAAAGGATACGAGCATGACTGCCGCTACCATAATGTAGCAGAAATAATCTGAAATTTTGATTTTTTTCAATTTAGCCATGCTTACACCTTCTCTCTTCTCTTTTTGCCGAGCAGACCGATGGGTCTTACAAGCAGAATCAGAATCAACATTGCAAATTCAACCGCCGTTGTGTAGGGGGCAAGAACGGGAATGCTCAGGCAGATTTTTTCGATCACACCAAGCAACACACCGCCGATCATGGCACCGGGAATGGAACCGATGCCGCCGATAACGGCTGCCGTAAATGCCTTGATGCCGGGCATGGAGCCGAGTGTGGGTTCAGTGGACGGAATCTGCATCAGATAGAAAATACTTGCACAAGCCGCCAAAGCAGAACCGATGGCAAAGGTGATCATGATGATACGGTTGACGTTGATGCCCATCAGCTGTGCCGCACCTCTGTCTTCACTGACAGCGAGCATGGCACGACCCGTGCGTGTGTTCTTGACAAAGAGGGTAAGCCCTGCCATGATAACCGCACCGACGATCAGCGTAATAATGGACGAAATGCTGATTTCGGCAGTCCCGATACTGACCGTGCCGAATGTGGCAACCGTAACGGTCTGTGCCTTTGCACCGAAAATAATTTGTGCAATACTCTGTAAAAAGTAACTGACACCGATCGCCGTAATCAGAACTGCCAGCGGTGAGGCCCCACGAAGAGGCTTGTATGCCACTTTTTCAATGACAATGCCGAATATGACGCAGGTAACAATTGCCACAACAAGAGCAAGGCCGATGTGACCGCCTGCGGCAAGGGTTGTCAGAATCGCATATGCACCAACCATGATAATATCGCCGTGTGCAAAGTTGAGCATTTTGGCAATACCGTAAACCATGGTATAACCGAGGGCAATCAGGGCATAGATCGCCCCTAAGCTCAATCCGTCAAAAATTGTACTCATAGTGTACTCCTTCGCTTTGTTTTTTCTGCACCGCAAAAGGTGCATACGGAATGACAGAATTTGCGTTTTTTCAACCTTTTATACTATTTTCAGTCATTCCGTATTCATCTTTTTTGGCCGATAAACAGCGGTTTTGGCCGAGGGACTTGCATCCCCCGGCCATAAATCATTTTGTTTTTGAAATTACCGGACGGTTCTTATTCACCGAGCGTAACGATGACGGGAACCTTGGTGCAGGCACCGGTGGTGTCCCAGGTCATTTCACCGGTAAGTCCCTTGAGAACGAAATCTTCAGCAGTGATGGCAGCAACAACAGCATCGCCGAGAACTTCGGGAGCAACCGTCACATTGTCAACACCTGCTTTGAGCATTGCGTTGTAGATTGCATAGATTGCATCGTAACCGTCTGCAGCAAACTGGTCGGGAGCAACACCGTACTTGTCGGTGTAAGCTGCTACGAAATCAACAACAAGTTCATCTTCACTGTTCACATCGAACGGAGTGATGTACTTGATGGTGTTGGTAACGGTTTCGTCGATCTGACCTGCAACACCGTCAAGACCGTCGCAACCGAAGAGAAGAGCGTCACAGCCCTTGGAAACGCAAGTCTTTGCGATCAGGCCGGCTTCGGTGTAGTAGATGGGCAGGAAGATTGCATCGCAATCCTTGAGTGCTTCGATCTGGGTGGAGAAGTCTCTGTTGTTTTCAGCATCGAAACTCTGTTCGATATAAGAAACATTCAGTTCAGCCATCTTTGCCTTGAAAGCATCATAGATACCGGTGGAGTAGGGATCGGAGTTATCGTAGATCGCACCGATGTTTTCAAAGTTTGCAGTCAGTTCTTCAGCTGCAAGGATACCCTGGTCAGGGTCACCGAAGCATACGCGGAAAGCATAGTCGGAAGCTGCAATAACGGAAGCTGCGGAAGCAGAAGGTGTGATGAAGAAAACGCCGTCTTCGTCAGCTCTGGAAGCGAAAGATTCGCAGGAACCGGAAGTAACGGAACCGATGGAAATCTGCATGCCTGCTTCGTAAAGAGCATCGTAACCCGTAGAAGCATCGGCTGCCGTGCTCTTGTCGTCCTTCATGTCGAACTTGAACAGAACACCGTTGAGACCGCCGTTGGCATTGATTTCTTCAACTGCAAGAGTTGCACCCTGCTGTACGGAGATACCGTAAGAAGAAGTATCGCCGGTAAGCGGGCCGGTAGCACCGATGAAGTATTCGGTGTTGTCTGCAGTGTACTGACCGACTTCGGAGAAGTCGAATGCGGCATCTGCATTGTCGTCATCATCAGCGGCGTTGCCGTCGGTGAGAGCATCGTCTGCGTTACCGTCGGAAATTGCATCGGTAGCAGGTTGGGTGGGATCTTCCGTGCCGCCGCAGGCTGCAAAGCCGGCAACCATGCTCAGGCAAAGAAGAAGTGCAATGATCTTGGAAAACTTTTTCATGTTTGGTTTCCTCCTTAAAATTTCAAAAGTCACCGTTTCAGTAACTTTTGGATAAAAAAACTATAACATATTGATTTTTTAATGTCAATGCTTTTTTATATTTCTTACATTTTTGTAAATATTTAATATCCTTTTAAATGCAAAGCACAGCAAGCATACGATTCGACACTTGCAAAAACAAAACCAATATGATATACTGTAAAAAAAACACAAGGAGGTGCACCGTGCAAGTCAGAGAATCAGCCGAGAATTACTTAGAAGCCATTTTCATAGAAAGTCAACGAAAAGAAAAGGTCCGTGCGGTTGATATTTGCACACATCTGGGTTTTTCAAGACCAACCGTCAGTGTAATGTTGAAAAAACTGCGTGAAAAAGGTCTTGTTGAAATCGGCGAACACAGTGCACTTTCTCTAACCGAACAAGGGCTTGCAATTGCACAATCGACCTATGAGCGACATTGTGTGATCACAAATATGCTCATGCAATTGGGAGTTTCCCCCGAAACTGCCAAAGAGGATGCCTGCAAAATCGAACATGACCTCAGCGACGAAACATTCGAGTGCTTAAAACGGCATTTTGAAAAATTCAAACAATAATAAATGAAGGGGCTGAACAGGACAGTCCCTTCATTTCTTTATCTGAATACGGTTTTACTGCGCAGTTTACGCAGCAAGCGCGACAGCGGAAAAATCAGAAGTCCTGCAACGGCATTGCCGACACAATGCAGAATATCATAAGGAAATCCTGCCGCGATCCATGCAAGCATCTGTTCAAAATCAAGCCTGAACAACAATGCCTGCGCAGGGGAATACAAAACGCCGTACAAAAGTCCGTGCAATGCACACACAAGCGGATAAACCGCAGCGGCAACTTTGTCGGGCATGTTTTTCGGCAATAGCATGGTAATGCCCCAAAGAACCGTCCATATATACAAATACGGCATCCACCAAAGGGAAAAACCTGCATACAGCCCCTGCAGAATGACATACAGATAAATCGGAATCAGCGCATATTTACGGTACACAACCGTCAGCACCATGGTGAACATGCCGAGCAGATGGATATTCGGCAGAAACTCCATCAACTGTTTAGAGCAGAACATCAGAGCCGCAAACATGGAAAACACAGCAAGGTCTGCCAAAGGCAACGCACGGGCCTTACCGTTCTTTTTTTCAGTGTTTTTTTTCTTCTCAACCTGCGGTGTAGACGAGTTCATACTGTTCACCATCTGCAATGGGAGTTTCGTGAGAACCTGTCATCAGCAATTCACCGTTTTTCTGCAAAGACCAATAGGCCTTGTCAAGATCATAATCGGCACGCACGCCATTGACAAACTTGATATACAATCCGTACGCACCATCGTCACCGTCAACAAGGTTTGCGTTCAGCAGTGCATCTGCAAGGTTATCAGCATCCGTATTCACGGTAAAGGTGTTTTCAGTACCGTCCGCACCGACAACTTTTACCGTCAGCGCAATCGAACCTTCGCCGAGCACGGCACCGTCTTCAAAGATGGCTTCGGCATCGACATCGGAGGCAAGATCACCATCGGACATGAGATTGCCATCGGAAACAGCATCGGTTGCGGTTTCATTCTGCGGTGCTTCCTGCGTACAACCGCACACAAGACAAAGCACAGCAAACAGACTGCAAATAAGGACTAAAAGTTTTCTGTTCATTTTGTGTTCCTTTCATAAAAAAATCGTACTCTGCAAATCAGAGCACGACACAAAGAACCCCTTATCGGTTCTTCTTGTGTGTCGTGTTCCCCTTTTGCCCGGGAACCGTTTCACAGACGAAAGACTGAGCATTCCGACTTCTCAGAAAGAGTTACGGTAATGGCTGTTGCTCCGGATTCGCACCGGATTTCCTCAGCACCGCACACGTGCGTTTTGTGCGGCCGTATCATCAGGGTGATACGCAGTCGTGTGATTCAGTTACAATTATTGTAACATCATGATAAACAAATGTCAAGATTTCTCTTGCTGAAAGCAGAAAAACCGGAAAGGAATTTTCTAAAACAAAAACGGGGCACAACTGCCCCGTTTTTGCTGTGATTTTATTGTTCATCAAGATCAATTATAACCCCTTCAATCTCTTCTTCCGTTTCGAGTTCTTCCGTTGCATCTTCGGCTGAAGTGGTTTCATCATCTGATTCAATATTTTCTTCGTCTTCATCTGTCACAGTCTCATCATCCGCAAGCGATGTGCTTTCTTCTGTGGCTTCCGGCTCTTCCCAATACGGATATTCGTCTTCCATCCATTCTTCAAAACTCAATCCGCTGTCATTGATAGCTTCCGCCATTGCTGCCGAACCGACATAACGCCAATGCCACGGTGCGGCTTCAACACCGGTTTCGTCTTCGTTTCCGGCGGTATAGCGTTCAATGAAACCGTATTTTGCCGCATTCTTGACAAGCCATTTGTATTCGGCGGAATCTGTAAAATCAGCACGGTTACTTCCGAGATCCACAGCAAGACCTGCGTTGTGTTCACTGCAGCCTGCAGGCAGGATCTTTCTTGCGGCCAATGCCTGTGCTTCCTTTTCGGAATAGCCCATATCTGTATACTCTTCAACAAGCGTGTTATAACGGCTCTGCTGACGATCAAAACTGACATATCCGCTATAGGGAGTCAGCGTAAGGCCCTGGCCGAGAGCGGCTTTATACATTTCCATGAAGGCCTCGGCAGCTTGTGCCTCAAGGAAAACACCGCTGTCGTTGACCGTTTCTTCGAGGTGCGGAACATATTCGGCAGACAGTTTATTCTGCAAATTGATAACAAGCAGAACTCTGTCCTTAACAGCAAGATCAGCCGTATCAATCATCTCGGGATCGGCAAGTGTTTCTACTTCCCCCGGTTGCTCATCGGGTCTTTCGGGAGTCGTTGACTGCATTTCAATTCCCTGCACAAGCGTTTCGGTTTCATTCCATGCCTGCGTAGAATCTGCCTCATTGGCAGCATTATCGCCGCCCGGAACAGTTACGGAAGGAGCAACCAGTTCCGAAGACAAGGTTGTCGGTTCTTCACCGCCGACGACTTTGTTAACCACAAAAAATGCAATCACGCCGACAAGTACAACAACAACCGCCGCAATCAGAATTTTAATGAGTATGTTTTTATTCATCATTTTTTTTCCTTTCATAAAAAGAAATCACATATATTCGATTTTATAATACAACATAAAATGAAAAAAGTCAAATTATTTATTTACAACGCCGGCGTTTAAACAACAAAATCACACACTTGTATTCAATTGCAACACAATTTGGTAATTTTGTATAATAAAATTAAACACTTTTCATCATTATTAACACTCGACTTGTTTTACTTTTTATGCTATGATATTGTCATTGTAGCATGTTTTTAAGCTACGGAGAAAGGAAAATTGAAATTTTATGAGAGCATCAGAATCAATCCCCAATTTTACTCCCAAACTCAGGGAGTACACCAATTTTGCAACCCGCACCATCAAAAAAGTGTGCACAGAAATCGGCCCCCGTCCTTGCGGATCCGAAGAAGAACTCAAAGCACAGCAGTTTATGGCAGCACAAGTCGGCAATGCCGCTGATGAAATACATACAGATGAATTTACCGTTCATCCCGGTGCTTTTTTCGGTTGGATGAAAATTGATGCTGTGCTTCTGATTTTGTCGGTTGCCGCTTTTGCTGTAGGCACACTGGTTGACGGGCTTGATTTTCTGCGTTATGTAAGCCTCGGCCTTGCCGTTGTTGCCGCGGCATTCATGTTCGGCGAATTCCTTTTCTATAAAGAATTCATTGATTTCATGTTTAAAAAAGTAACTTCTCACAACGTCTACTGTGTCCGTAAACCCTCCGGTGAAGTCAAACGCAGAATTATTATCGGCGGCCATGCCGATTCCTCTTTTGAATGGCGTTTCACACATCTCGGGGGTGCTCCGGCTCTGTATATTTCTTTGATTTATGCAGCAATCGGTCTTGCTTATATGGTCGTCGTCGGCATCGTTGCAATTGCAACCAAGGGTGAATTCCCCCCGGCGCTTGCTTATATCGGTTTTGCATTTATCCCCGGTTTCATTTGCCTGTTCATCTTCCTGAACACTAAAGTCTGCGTACAAGGTGCAAATGACAACCTCACCGGTTGCATGTGTGCCGCCGCTGTTATGAAATACATGGGTGACTGCAATCTCCGTTTTGAAAACACCGAGCTCTGGGTTCTGTTCTCAGGCGGTGAAGAAGCAGGTCTGCGCGGTGCAAAGGCATTTGCAAAAAAACACATGGATGAATTCAAAGAAGTCGAAACCATGTTCATGGCAATGGATACATTCCGCGATGACGACGATATGTTTGTTTACAACCGCGATATGTCCGGTATCACCAAACACGACAAGCGTTGTTGCAGCCTTGTCAGAAAAGCCGCTGAATATGCAGACAGAGAACTGAAATACTCCAGCATTTTCTGCGGTGCATCCGATGCCGCCGCCATCACACAGGCAGGTATTCCGTCTGCATCCCTTGCCGCTATGAACCCCGGCCCGCCCAGATATTATCACACCCGTACCGACACATGGGACAACATGAATCCCCGTTGTGTTGAAAAAGGAATCCAGATCGCATTGGAAGCAGCCTATCTGTTTGATGAAAAGGGCCTTTGCGAAAGTTACGATTGATTTAAAAAATTTTCTTGCAAATCATGTAAATCTTTGGTATAATGATTTTTGTATCAAATATTGACATCCGAAAGGGGTATTTTCGCATGAAGAAAATTATTGCAATGTCCTTGTCCGTTCTGCTTGTTCTCTCGCTTGTCATCAGTTTTGCGGGTTGCATGGATGACACTCCTGATCAGGAAGAACCCACTACCGTATTCGTAAGAATGGATACCGTTCCCGAAGAAAATGTTGTTTCTTACATCAATTCCGTCATTGAAAAATCCAACGCTTCCGGCGCAAAGATCAATGTCAGCGAAAGTTTCAGCGTCAATGATCCCAAAGCCCTGACGGATGAAGATTATGCCGCTTACCTCAACGGCAAAGAACTTGCCGGCAATGAAGCACTTGATACGCTTGATGATACCCTTGGCTTCATCAAGACCTATCTGATGAAGGGCTTCAGTGCACCCGCTCCCGAAATCACGGCTCTTGCAACCATCGACAATGCCGATGTAGCCGCTGTTGTCAATTATAATGACAAAACCGCCAGAAACTGGACAACTGAAAATGTCACCGATGAAGAAGGCGAAACCATTGCTTATGAAGAAGATGTACCGAAGTATGAATTCGACATGGACGGCAATGAACTGCTTGATCAGCCTGTTACGGACGAAAACGGCGAACAGCAGTATTACGGAAACGGCGACGTGATGTCCAAAACTTTTGTCTGCGACAACAAGATGAGAGCAACACTCTCCTTCCTTGCACAGCCCGCTGAAGAAACCACTGCCATTCAGTTTGCTGATTCCGCTGTTATCAACAAATATTTCACCAACACGGTTGACAAAGAATATGTTCTCAGTGAACTTGCAAAAGTAAACACCGCAGTAGCCATCAACGACTACAGTGTTGAATACCGTGATTGCACAGTTACTTTTGAAATTGACATGGAAACCGAACAGGTTCTCAATGCTACTTACACAAAGAATGCATTCGTTACTTTTGAAGCAAAAGGTGAAGGCAGTTTTGCAGACCTCGGTGAATTCAAGATCTGCTTCACATTCACCGACACCGTAACCTGCACATTTGACTACGCCGCAGCAGAAGACGTTGTTGACAACGAAACCACCGTTGAAAACGATGCCGTGCTGACTGATGGTGATGTACTTACCAACGGCGATGTCATCACAAACGGCGACGCAATCACAGACGGCGATGTTCTGACCGACGGTGATGTTGTTGAATTCAATTCCGAAACAGAAACCGTTCCGGAAATCACAATTGAAGCCACCGAAGTGCTTGCAGAATAAAAAAATCAACAATACAAACGGTGCGACCTAAGGGTTGCACCGTTTTCCGCGAAAAAAAATGAGTACATATTCCTTAAAATCAATACAAAACAAAACTGCATTCAAAAGCGGATTCAAAGACGGCAT
The DNA here is from genome assembly GCA_015066385.1 of Oscillospiraceae bacterium. Taxonomy (GTDB): domain Bacteria; phylum Bacillota; class Clostridia; order Oscillospirales; family Acutalibacteraceae; genus RUG806. The sequence continues at coordinate 22,913 of SVOJ01000021.1, read as the reverse complement.
TCCGATCGGCCTTGGTTATTTTGCCGTTGCATTTTCACTCGGCATTGCCGCAAAAAATGCAGGTCTGTCGCCGTTTGAAGGTTTTCTGACTTCCTTTTTGTGCAATGCATCCGCAGGTGAATATGCAGGATTTACAATCATCGCCGCAGGTGCCACTTATATCGAAATGGCACTTGCCACATTGGTTGCGAATGCACGATACCTGCTGATGAGTTGCGCCATGAGCCAGCGTCTTGACAATAAAATGCCGTTTTTTCACCGCTTCATCATGGGTTTTTACATTACGGATGAACTGTTTGGGGCTGCCATTGCACGACCCGGTACTTTGAATCCGTTTTACACCTACGGTGCAGCAACAGCGGCGGCTCCCTGCTGGGCAATCGGCACAGCCTTGGGTGTATTGGCAGGCAATTTATTGCCCGTGCGCGTGGTCAGCGCATTCAGCGTAGCCCTGTACGGCATGTTCCTTGCCATTATCATTCCACCCGCAAGAAAAAGCAAAATCATTGCAGGCATCATTGCCGTCTGTTTTGCTTTGAGCATTGCGGCGAATTACATTCCTTATGTTTGCGAATTATCGGAAGGAACACGCACGATTATCCTGACCGTGGCAATCAGTACCATTGCAGCACTGTTGTTTCCTGTTAAGGACGAGGAAAGCGAGGGAACGGCAGAATGAGAGGAAATACCTATATTTATATTGCCGTTATGGCGGTTGTGTCTCTGCTGATCCGTGTTCTTCCACTGACGCTGATCCGCAAACAGATCAAAAACAAGTTTCTGAAATCATTCCTTTATTATGTTCCGTATGTTACATTGGCAGTCATGACTGTTCCCGCCATTGTACATGCAACACAAAGTCCCGTTGCCGGACTTGTTGCACTGGGCATCGGAATACTGGTTGCATGGTTCGGATTTGACCTCTTCAAAACGGCAATCTGCTGTTGTGCAACGGTTTTCATTCTGGAATTATTTTTAGTCGGATAAAACTGCAGGAGGAGTAGAAAAAACTTGATTTTTTCTGCTCTTTTTTTTTGAAATACGTTGATTTTGAAAATAAATTATTATATAATTTTAATATATATGCCAAAGGAGGAGTTTGATGGCAAAGAATTACTCCGTGTCCCTGCAAAAATTGCTGACAGACAATTCGCTTGAAGTTATTTCAACACCGAAAGAACTCTCACAGATCCGCATTGAAACGCGGGATGTAAACCGCCCCGGGCTGATGCTCGCAGGCTATGACGATTATTTTGATCCGGCAAGGCTGCAGTTTATCGGTCTTTCCGAATACGGTTACCTCAACAGTTTGCCTGCAGAAAAACGACACAACTGTCTGGAGCATTTCATGCAGCAGCAACCGAGTTGTATCATTATCACACGCGGTCTTGAGCCTCCCGAAGAACTCGTTCCGCTGGCAATCAAATATCAGATTCCCGTGCTTCGATCCCCTGACAGCACCTCCGGTTGTATGTCAGCACTCATTGCATACCTCGGCGTTGAGCTGGCAGAACGAATCACCCGTCACGGCGTTCTCGTCGAAGTATACGGCGAAGGTGTTCTGATCACAGGTGACAGCGGTGTCGGTAAGAGTGAAACGGCTGTGGAACTGATCAAACGAGGACACCGTCTGATTGCAGATGATGCGGTTGAAATCCGTAAAGTTTCGGCAATTTCCCTCGTAGGCACATCCCCCGACAACATCCGTCACTTTATTGAACTGCGTGGCATCGGCATTATCAATGCCATGAACATTTTCGGTGCCGGTGCAGTTAAGATGACGGAAAAAATTGACCTTGTTCTCACACTCGAAAACTGGGACGAAGAAAAAAGTTACAACAAAATCGGTCTGGAAGAAGAATTCACCGAAATTCTCGGCATCCGCATTCCGAGCGTGACCATTCCCGTCAAACCCGGCCGCAATCTTTCGACCATCATTGAAGTTGCAGCTATGAACAACCGTCAGAAGCGTATGGGGTATTCCGCAGCAAAAGAACTGCTCAAGAAACTCGGCCTTGAAGACGAGGAAGGTGCGGCTTCCATTCAGTACTGGCATTAAATCAAAAAAATAAAGGTATAAAGAGATACAGGAGGAAATAAACATGTACAGAATCGGCGTTGATCTCGGCGGCACAAACATCGTTGCGGGTGTCGTCAACGAAAACAACAAAATCGTGGCAAAAGGACAGAGAAAAACCAATGTTCCCCGTCCTGCAGAAAAGATTTTTGATGACATTGCAGCAGCCATTGAAGATGCAATGAAAGCCGCAGGTATCACCAAGAACGATGTTCTTTCCATCGGTGTCGGCACGCCCGGCTCGGTCAACAAAGCAGAAGGCTTGATTGAATTTGCAAACAACCTCGGTTTTGACAACACCCCCGCACTTCGTCTGCTGACCGAACGCACAGGTATCGGCAGAATCTATTTTGATAACGACGCAAACTGTGCCGCACTCGGCGAAGCTGTTGCAGGTTGCGGTAAAGGCGTTAAAAACTTTGTTGCCATCACACTCGGCACGGGTGTCGGCAGCGGTATCATCGTAAACGGCAAGCTTGTTACGGGTTGTAACTATGCCGCCGGTGAAATGGGACACATGGTCATCGTTTATGACGGTGAGCAGTGCAACTGCGGCAGAAAAGGCTGCTGGGAAAGATATTCCTCTGCAACGGCTCTGATTGCACAGACAAAAGATGCCATGCGTAAGCACTACGACAGCAAAATGTGGCAGATTGTTGACAATGATATCTCCAAAGTCAACGGAAGAACTGCTTTTGACGGCATGAGAATGGGCGATCCGACCGCTATTGCAGTTGTTGACAAATATGTTGCCATGCTCGCTTGCGGTGTCGGCAATATCATCAACACCTTCCAGCCCGATGTCATCTGCGTGGGCGGCGGTGTCGGCAACGAAGGCGAAAATCTGCTGACTCCCCTTCGCAAGGTCGTATCCAGCGAAATCTACAGCATCCATGCAAAGAAGCAGACACAGATTCTGCCTGCTGAACTGGGCAATGATGCCGGCATCATCGGCGCTGCCCTGCTTGATGAATAAGAGGTTATAATTTTTATGCACAACCGATTGGCACAATTCAATTGCACCGTACTTTGCGATGAACCGATGCATAAGCATACAAGTTTCCGTATCGGCGGCAAAGCAAAATACGTTGTGATTCCGCAGGATGAACAGGCATTGCTTGGCGTTCTGCAATTGTTCAAAGAAGAAAACTTTCCGTTTCTGATCATCGGCAACGGAAGTAACATTCTGTTTGCGGATGAAGGATTTGACGGAGCTGTCATTCAGCTGACGGACGGTCTCATGCAGATGCGGCTTGTTGAAGACAACCTTATTTACTGCGAAGCCGGGGTGATTCTTTCCCGCCTTGCCATGTTTGCGCTTGAAAACGGATTGACAGGACTTGAATTTGCTCACGGTATTCCCGGATCTGTCGGCGGTGCGGTATACATGAATGCAGGCGCTTACGGCGGGGAAATCAAAGATTGCATTGCCCGTGTCCGTCACCTCTCGCCCGATGGTGAAGTAATCGAAACCGATGCAAAAGACCTGTTTTTCACCTATCGCCATACTTCATTCACAGATAACAATCATTTGATTTTAGGCGCTTTCTTCCGTCTTGCAAACGGCGACAAAACAGCGATCCGAGCACGCATGGACGAGTTGATTCAAAAAAGAAGAACAAGTCAACCGCTTGAATTGCCGAGTGCGGGCAGTGCATTCAAAAGACCTCCCGAAGGTTATGCCGCGGCACACATCGACGAATGCGGACTCAAAGGTCGCAGTGTCGGCGGAGCACAGGTCAGCACCAAACATGCAGGATTTGTGGTTAATACAGGCTCTGCAACGGCGCAGGATGTCAAAGATCTTATGAAAGTAATACAAGATACGGTGCAGGCGGAACACGGCGTTCTGTTGGAACCCGAAGTCGTATTTTTACCGTAAAAACAAAAAATTATGTCATTTGCCAAAAATTTAAAAACTGAACTGAGTCAAATACAGAATTCCGATTGCTGTGCGATTGCGTGCGGCTACGGTCTGTTACTCTTCGGTCGCGCATTTTCCGCTTCCGAAATCTCACTTTTAACCGAACATAACGGCGTTGCATCTTTGTATTGCGACGCCGTTGCGTTGCTTTCGGGGCAAGTTGCAGACTTGCAGGAAACCCCCGGCGGATATTATCAGATCACGGTCCGCAACGCGGAACAACGCATGAAAATTCTGGACACATTGGGACTGGATGCGCGCAATCCGCGCAAACAAATCAATCTTGCAAATTTACAAAATGAATGCTGTTTCGGCGCATTTCTGCGCGGTGTATTTCTCGCCTGCGGTACGATTACGGATCCGAACAAAGATTATCATCTTGAATTCTCCGTACCGTCCGTAACACTTTGCGAGCAATTTACCAGACTTTTTGATGAATTTGACCTCAGCCCGCGCCGCACACAAAGAAATTCCATTCCCGTACTCTATTTCAAGAGCAGTGAGGAAATCGAAGATACCATCGGACATATGGGCGGCAATGAATCCTATATGGAATTCATCGGCACAAAGGTTATCAAGGACATCCGAAACCGCGTTAACCGCAAATGCAATTTTGAAAATGCCAATGCAAAGCGCGCGGTCATCAGTGCAACAACACAGAGGGATGCCATTTTACAGATCCGCGATACGGTGGGGCTTGACAATCTGCCCAAGGAATTGCAGGAATTGGCACAGGTGCGGCTTGATAATCCCGAACTTTCCACCACGGCACTGTTGCCGCTGTTGAGTGAAAGTCTGACAAAATCGGGACTGCATCACCGTATGAAGCGAATTGAACAAGTTGCCGCCGACCTGAAAACAAAAACGGAGAAAGAAAGCGAATGAATATAGCAAACGAACTTTTTACAACCAAACCCGATTGCACCAACCGAACTGCGGTTGAAACGGCAGTGTATGATCTGTTGGACAACCTGCAGATTTCTTACACGGGAGTTGACCATGATCGTGCCGATACCATTGAACTTTGCCTTGAAATTGAAAAAGTGTTGCAGGTCGGCATATGCAAAAATTTGTTTTTGTGCAACACACAGCACACCAATTTTCACCTTTTGCTGATGCCGGGTGACAAAAAATTCAAAACCAAGGATTTCTCAAAACAAATCGGCTCTTCCCGTCTTTCCTTTGCCGATGAACAGCACATGGAAGAATTGTTGGGGCTTACCCCCGGTTCGGTCAGTGTGCTCGGTCTTATGAATGATACTGAACACCGCGTTTCTTTGAGCATCGACAAAGACCTGCTTGACAGCGAATACATTGGCTTCCACCCTTGCAAAAACACAAGCACACTCAAAATAAAAACGGAAGACATTTTAAAAGTATTTCTGCCGCATTTCGGTATTGTTCCGATGTTTGTTGAACTGCCGAGATACGAATAAAAAACAACAGAAAGAAGTGTTGAAAAATGCTCATTAAACATATTATTCTGCCGATTCTTTGCGCCCTGCTTACCTTTCTTGCAAATGTGTTCGGCACCATTGTACCCGAAATTCCCGACAAGGATGAGGTGGAAATTGTGAACAGCATTGCAGGCGACACCACGCTTGACAACAGCATTCTGTATGCAAACAAAATGCAAAACAAGGTGCAGGCATTTTATACCGACGCAGACCGCAGTGCCTACCGCATGCAGAACGAAAATATGGTTCTGACCCATGAACTGACCGACAAGGGAAATAATTTTGCGACCCTTGCTGACACAAACGGTAATATTTTTGTTGCCGATTCGTTCGACACATTCTATGTGGATGGCAGCGGCAAAACGTATTATTCCTCTGCATCAAGAGTCAACGGCAGAGTCAACACAAACCGCCTCGGCATTTATTATTATGAGTGCAATGTGCGAGATTTTGACTTTACCACCCTTACAAAAAAGGATGTTGATTTCAAGGTTGACAAGACCTATCACCTGTTTGGCGACAAGCTTTATCAGCAGGTTCGTCTTCTTGCCGCAGAAGCCACGCAGGATCTGACGGCATTCGGTACGGTGGTCAATATTCCTGTTTCGTCCGTAAAAGCCGTGCAGGTCAAAGACAAAAACGGTGTGCATGACAATGTTGACGGCATTGATGTTGACAGTGTTGCATATGTCGCTTTCGACATTGAAAATGCAGGCATTATTGCATTTATCATTCCTGCAGACGAAACAACCGACCGCGTGGAGATAACCAAAGATAAAAAGAATTACACCGTCACGCAGTATGCATCTTACATTTCCGGCACAGGTCTCAACAAGAGTGATGAAACAGGCGGTTATGCCCTGAATGAAGTCACCTGCGGTTATCGCATTTTCACTGCAGAAAGCCATGATTTTGCAGTGGTCGAAAAAGAAGCCAATCTTGAACGCAATCCCCTGCAGGGTGTCACGATCACAGGGGACAATGCCAATGCCGTTTACCTCGGTTATGAGCATCTTCGCGGTACTTACACCCTGCAGATGGACGGCACGGATTTCACGACCGCTTACAACAACCCCGATATGCGTTTCTTTGCCGATGTGCAGATTCAGTGCGATGAAAATGACCGCAACATTTATCTGCGTTCCAACGGCAGAAACGGTTGCCTGGAAGCCGCCGCAGTGCTGGACGACACACAGACATTGGTACCCATCAATGTACAGGTCTGCAAGAATTTCAGCGGTGACTTCGGTGATGAATTCTACAATGCCATCGACCGCCAGTATGGCGACAGCTTTATCCCGCTGGCACTGAAAGCCAATGAAGCACTGTCTTTCACACTGCTGAACCTCTATCAGAACTGGGGTTATGCCCCGCTTAAGCAGTTGTCGTCCATTGAATTCCATGTGTCCTATTATCACCTTTCCACGGGGACAACGGAATCCAACTGCATTGCTCCCTATTTTGTATCCCCGACGGACGGATGGATTCTGCCCGATTTCCGCGGTTGCAGCGGCAATATCTGGCCTGAACAGCCGCAATTCAACTCTGTCGGTATTCTGAAATTTGTCAATTACAGAAAAGATCTCTTGGGCAAAAACGTGCTTGCACAGCTCAAAAACACACAAATTGATTCCGTCGGGCAGACCTATTCCGACATCACAAACACCTACCAATCCGACTGCGGTTCTTATACCTATACCCTGCGCCATGCCGAATTCCCGCAGCAGGACGAAAACCGCACATTCTATACGGTTGACATCACATTCGACAAATATATCTGCTTTGATGATTTCAAGAAGGATTTTGACCTGTTCTATTTTGACGGCAGATTTGTAACGTTCAACAAAGCTGGCTACCTCAACGAAAACAATGAACCGACCGTTACGGATGTTTCAACAAACAAAACAAAGTATTATACCCTTGGCGATAATTGCCCGTATTTCGGCTTCTTTGACATTACGGATGAAACCGAATACAGGCTTGAAGAACGCTTCGGTGCGAACTTTGCATTGCTTGTAAAGAATGCAAGCGTTGTCAAAGACGGAGAAGAACAGGATGTTGATCTTCTGTTCCGCGACAGCTCCGAAAAGGATATGACCGTCGGTGCACTGACCCTTGATTACGGCACAGTCATGTTCCGTCCCGGTGACAGAATCACACTCGACCTCATTCTGCTTCCGTGGGGCATCGGTACGGAAGAAAACGACAGCAATGTGCTTGTTGTTCGTGAAGACAGTTGTCTGCATCCCCTGACAGTGACAGCAGATAACGGCACTGTGCAGGATGACAGCATTGTTCCCACTGTTCGTTGCGAAAACAACGAAGCAATTGTGACCCTGACAGGCGGTAAGAACTGGCAGACCATCCGCGTGAACGGCTTCACTTCCCTGTCCCGTCCGAAGACTTATGTTCTGCAGAACGGTGAATGGGTGGAAGGCTCGACCGCATCCGTTTACGGATATGACGGCTACACGGTATTCTATAACGAAGACGGCACCTACGGATTCTCATTCATTTACAATGCTGAATCCCCGACTGCTGAATACACATTCCGCATTGTGCAGTAATAACACACAAAACAATGCACCGCTTCTCATGTGAGAGGCGGTGTTTTTGCTCGACAAATTGATAAAAACAGAGAATTTTGCAATAAGATAAATTACGGTTTAGCGGGGCGTTTGATTTGCAGGAATTTTGGTTGATTGTCAATTATTAAAAGTTTTGGTCAAGTTTTTTCAAAAACTTGCGGGGTCAAGGGGCTGCGCCCATTGTCGCCCGCTAGCCAACGGGCGAAACTCTTTATGCTTCAGAAAGCGCAGGAAAGTTGTTAAGAAAACCCTCGCCGGGGGTTTTCTTAAGTGCGAAGCACCATGGCAAACAAAGTGTTGTTTGAAGGTAAATTTATATACCGGCAACCGATAATATAAAATATTTATTGATGTTTGCGCTATCGCGCAATGGAAAACCCCCGGCGAGGGTTTTCCACGCAAAACAATACTCAATTGTTTTGCTCCTTTCCTGCGCTTTTTTGCGGCAAAGGGATTTCGCCCGTTGGCTAGCGGGCGACGAAAGGCTCCGCCTCTCGACACCGCAAACTTTTGAAAAAGTTTGATCAAAACTTTTTAATGACTGACGAAAGACATAAATTAACCCGACAAACCGTAATTTATAGGGTAAAAAAAGAGAGTTGCAGCGATGCAACTCTCTTACCTTTTTGCTTATTCGGCAACAGTGGCAACTGCCGGGTCGGTTCTGCCGATCCACATATCTTCCCATCTCTGTCCGCAGATTTTTTCCATGCGTTTCTTTTCTTCTTCGGTCACTTCCACATGACCTCTTTCGTGACGTTCTGCAAGCAATTCTTTTATGCGTGCATGATCGTCTTTGGTCATGGTGTAACGGAAAATGGAAAGAACACAGAAGAATGCAAGCACGGTCGGGATGATAACAAAGTTCAGACGAAGCCCGAGCATAGACATCGCAGTCTGTTCTGCGGGGGTCTTTCTTTCGGGGTCATAGCCGAAGAGTTTCAGTCCAAGTCCGACAGCATAGCTGATGAAACTGCCGATGGTTTTGCGGAACAGTGAGTAGAAAGTGGAAATAACACCTTCGCGGCGACGGCCTGTGATCATTTCGTCGGCATCGGTGATGTCGGGCTGAATGTTGTCGGCAACAAAGCCGGGACCGGAGAATCCGAAGTTGTAAAGCACTGCCGACAAGAACAGAATTCTTGTGATCGTCTTTGGATTCATACTCGGCGTGATCAGGCCGTTGAGCGCAAGACCTGCAATCATCATCGGGCCCAAAAGTTTACCGCAGAAGGTCTTACCCTTATAGCGGACAAGCAGATAATTCAGCGGTGAACCCATGAATTCTGCCGTACCGGCAATGACATTCAGGGAGATAAAATACTTGTATTGGTCTGCCACACTGACCATGAAATATTGGTCTGTGATGCTGTAGAACGAGCGTGCAAGCGAGAAGAACAACTGCATAATGAAATACTGCTTGAATGAACGGTTGGAGAACACCAGTTTGTATTCATTGAGCATATAACGCAGATTGATGGGTTCACGTGGCTGTCCGATTGAGGGCGGTTCTTTTGTTTTGCAAAAACTGTAAATCAGCGGCCAGAAGAACCAAGCAGCAAGAATGATACCGACCATCATGTATTTTCCGCGGTCATCGGGAGACGGGGTCGGCAAGGCGGTCAAAGCCGTTTTGACATTGAAATTACTCAGAGCCAATGCCGCAAAGACCCAGGAACTGACCTGACCGACGGAGTTCATCATGTATTCCACTATACGGTACTGTGTACGCAAAAAATAAGACGGGGCAACCAGCGGCAGCATTGCCTGATGCGGAACACTCGCCACAGTGTAAGAGGTGCTGTACATCACTGCCGCAAACAGGTACCACCACCACACTGCCGACAGATTTCCGCTTGCGGAAATGCCGAAGGATGTCCATTTAAAAACATAAGAAAGCGCAAAGGGTAATGCGGCAATCACTTTATAGATATTGTGTCTGCCGTATTTGGAGCGGGTACGGTCGGTAATAACCCCCATAATCGGGTCATTGAACGCATCCCAAAGACCGTTGATAAGTGAAATACGCCCCGCCTGCTCGGTGTCAAGTCCTTCAACATAGGCTAAAAACTGCTGATGGAACTGACCGATGGGATAGCCCGCACCACCCAATGTAATATTGGCGGAAGTAAACCTCGCGGCAGGAATGAGCACATCCTTGGCATTGCCTTCGATGCCGCAGATATCTTTTATTTTTTTGCCGAGGCTCATAATACTCCTCCTTTATTTGTTATTTTTTACATATTACCACAGTATAACAGCAAAAGCAACACCCAAAACCATCAATAACGCGTATAACTGTCCTTTGCGGTAACGGAATCTCTTTCATAAATATAACTCGTGTAGTCATAATCCCACATGATACTGCAAGTGCCGTACCAGTTGCAATGCACAACGATGACTTTGTCTTTTGTAGCGGTGATGTTTCTGCCGTTGTAATAATCATACCCCGTCACATCGCCTTTGCGAATGAGATCTATAATAATGACCGAATGGTGGCTTGTGCGGATATGGTCGCCGATCTTCATGGTTTCAGCAGTGACACCGTAGGATTTCTTTGTATATTTGCCGAACACCTCATCGCTGATGAGATTGGCAAAGCCCCAGCACTGCCCGATGCACATGGAATAACCGCCCGAAGCATGGTCGGAACAGGGTGTTTCCGTCACGGCAGGGTATTTTGCACTCGGCTCGTAAGCATTCCAGTAGTAACCGTCCGGATATTTATCGCGAAGGGCATTTATTTTTTCCTGCACTTCGCTTGCCACCGTTACGGCAAAATAGAATTTTTCACTGCCGACTGTGCAGATGATGCATGAAAAACCTTTTTTAAGGGCGGTGATACTGCCGTTTTCCGAAATGCTGACGGCAGTCGGATCGGAAGACTCCCATACGGCATCTTCACCGGCACGGCAGACAACATCGGGAACCGACAACACGTCCCCCGGATATGCCGTGATTTCCGTCAGATGGTAAGAGTCGGGATATCTTGAAAATGAGGGTGTTTTGAAATTGACCGTCGCAAGCACCGATTCCGGTTCGAGTCCAACCGAAATGCGAAGTAAGGTTCTTGCATCCCCTGCTGTAATTTCGCCGTCTGCATCCGTATCGGCATATATTCTTGCGGCATAAGATGCCTTGTCAAGTGCAACGGACAAGCGCAAGGCAAGTCTTGCATCCCCTGCCGTGATTTCACCGTTACCGTCTGCATCCCCGACACGAACATTTTCCGCTTGTACAAAAGTAAACAAGCTAAAAAACAAGGTAATGCAAAGTAAAAATGTGCAAATTTTTTTCATTTTTATTTCCTCATTTTTCATTTTCTTTTTTTTACATATTACCACATAAAAACATAGAATACAACCAATGAAAACAAAAAAAATCATCCGTCAGATCGTTACGAAATTTCCGCAACCCGCAGTTCATCAAAAGGTATCTTTATTTCTCCGATGGATTCGGGGCAGTATTGTGCCTGACGTTGAGAAACATAAGCAGTGTCTGCGATGATGTAATATATTATAAATCCGTCCGTAACAACCAAAACAGGATTCTCCTCATCAGTAAGCGATGCAATTGCATTGAGTTCATCGGCATCAGATATTGAAGATGCGGTCGTCACCTGTCCGTCGTCTGCGAGAGTTGCATAAACAAAATTGAAGATTTTTCCGTCTGTGATAACCGGGAACCAATAATTGATTGCATTTTCATCGGTGCAATCGAACACACAGAAATATTGATTCGTATCAACTCCATACCGTGTTGTAACGGTTTCTCTGATTTGGGCAGGCAGCTCGGCAGCATACGCAAACAGTTGAACCGGTTCAATCGGCTCGGTCACATCAAATACGGCTGTTTTATATACTGCATCATCCTGATTCCACGGCAATTTTGAACCGAAAAATTCATCATTGATTTCAGGATGAAGAACAAATGCAGACAGAACAAGAAGCAAGCAAGCCGCAGGGACTGCAAAACGTAAAATAATGATTTTTTTTTGTTTCTTTTTCGGTTTATAATCAACGGCGGCAGCAATGAGTTCATCATCAATCTGCCCGACTGCCGTTATAATTTTCGGAATATTCATACATAAAGACCTTCTTTCCGCAAATAATCTTTGAGTTTGTTACGGGTGTGATACAGCATATTTTTGACTTTGCTTTCCGTGAAAGAACAGCGATTTGCAATCTCGTTGACGGAATCAAAGAAAAAATATCGGCGGATAAAAACATGACGGGCAATTTCTTTTTCATCGGCAAGAAACCTGCTGATTGCGTTTGCAAGTTCTTCCCTTTCCGTATTGCATGCAATACTGCGGTCGGGCAGAACCGCTTCCAGCTCTGAAAAAGAAACCGTTGCATTCCGATTGCGTTTTTCAGCAAATGCATATTCCGTTTTCTTTAAAGACAAATTGCGCACAATCTTACAAAGAAATGCTGAAAAATTGCAGGGCCGTGTCGGCGGAATTTTGTTCCACACAGCAAGGTATGTATCATTTACACACTCCTCGGCATCTTCTGTATTACATAAAATATTATTCGACACATGCAAACAAAGTTTTCCGTATTTGCTGTCCGTCTCCCTGATTGCCTGTTCATTGCGTGCAAAATACAGTTCTATGATCCCGGAGTCTTCCATACACTGCACCACTCTTTCTTAAATTTAAAAGGCCTTTCATCCTATCAGTACGATTTTTTCAGTTTTGGTCGCAAAAAAAATTAAAAAAACGGGAAACATTTCGTTTCCCGCAAAAAAAACAGCCCTTTAAAAATTAAACAGCGCCCCGAGGCCGTAGGTCACAAGTGCCATAATAAAGTCGGCAATGAACACACCGAGCGCAACGATGGGCAGTGCTTTTTTGAAATCAATGTGCAACAATGCCGCAAACAGAGAACCCGTCCAAGCACCCGTACCCGGCAGCGGAACGGCAACAAAAGCAAGCAGTCCCCACTGCTTGTAACGCAGAATTTTATCTTTGTTTTTATCTGTTTTGCCTTCGAGTTTTTCAATAAACTTCGTCAGAATGTTGTGCTTTTTCATAAAAGCAAAAATCTGACGGATGAGAAGCAGAATGAACGGCACGGGAATCATATTGCCCAGATAGCAGATAAAGAAGGATTTGAGCAGCGGCAGTTCAAACAATTTTGCCGCTATCATACCGCCTCGGCATTCAAGAATGGGCAACATGGAAGTCAGAAAAATAATAAATTCCTTTGCCACGGCACTGCCTTCAAACAAAGATGTAATCCAAAAAACAAGGCCTTCCGACAAACCGTTCTGTTCAATTAACTCAAACAGTTCCATACAGATTCTCCTTTATCATAAATTCATTCACCTGTTCCAGAATCGCCTTGTCATTGTCAAACTTCAATGTATCCAATGCATCGGAAAAACGCAGCCAGATGTAATCTTCGATTTCTTCTTTCTGGATGATGGTCTGCGTATCCTTTGTGGTGGCAAGGAACACTTCCACACGTTTTTCCACCGTACCGCCGATTTTATACTGCGATTCACAACGGAAACCGTCTACAATATCTATATGCAGGCCTGTTTCTTCCAATACCTCACGGCACGCGGTTTGTATGGGTGTTTCACCGTTTTCCATGTGCCCTTTGGGGAAGCCCCAGTTGTTGGAACGCTTGTTTTTAATCAGCAAAAATCGTTGTTCCCCGTTGATGGTACGCACAACCACCGCACCGCAGGAATGCTCATATAAACAATCCAATGTATACGTGTCGGGCTTTTCCGCAAAGGAAAGCACATTGCTGATTTCATAATTGATGCGCCGCATGTTTTTCGGTGCTACAACAAGGAAACTGCGGCCGTTTTCCTTGCGGTGCAAAACTGCAATCACACGTCCTTCAAAAACACGGACGGGATGATTCACGCCTAAAATATAGGCTCCCATGACAAATGACTTTTTATCCTTCTGCATTTCCGCCAATCCGAAATTCAGCAGATACCGAATACCCGATCGGGGATCATGGGAATTGCAAGGTTTTGTCACCTTCACCCTGACAATTTTTCCTAACATTTTTTTCTCCGGATAAAACAAAATATAAATTATTATACACATTTGTCCCCATACATGCAAGTAATTTTTATGTTTTTATTCTTATTTTTATCTTTTTGCAGGATTTTTGCAGGAACAAAAAGAATTTATCGGGATTTTTACAAAAAAATATTGTACTTTTCTTCCGTTTCATGTACAATGAATTTATTATTATGCTTTTTGAAAGGATCCGCGTATGAATAAGACAAACATACTCATTGATCATAATTTTACCGTCGGCAAAACAGATGACCGCATCTACGGTTCGTTCATTGAACATCTCGGCAGAGCCGTATACGGCGGCATTTTTGAACCCTCGCATCCGTCAGCGGATGCAGACGGCTTCCGTACCGACGTGCTTGACCTTATCAAAGAAGCAAAAGTGCCGATTGTGCGCTATCCCGGCGGAAATTTCGTTTCGGGCTACAACTGGCGCGACGGGGTCGGTCCTGTTGAAAACAGACCGAAAAGACTGGAACTTGCATGGGGTTCCACGGAACCGAACACGTTCGGCACAAATGAATTTATGAAATGGTGCAAAAAAGCAGATTGTGCTCCGCTGATGGCAGTCAATCTCGGCACGGGGACGGCAGAAGATGCCCGTGCCCTGGTGGAATACTGCAACCATAAAGGCGGTACATATTACAGCGATCTGCGTATTGCACACGGATACAAAGAGCCGCACAAAATCAAAACCTGGTGTCTGGGCAATGAAATGGACGGCCCGTGGCAGATGGGTCACAAAACCGCCGCCGAATACGGCAGGGTTGCCTGCGAAACCGCAAAACTGATGAAATGGACCGATCCGTCCATTGAAACGGTGCTTTGCGGCAGTTCCAACTGGGGTATGCGCAGTTTCGGTGATTGGGAAGCCACCGCACTCGATCTTTCCTATGATCATGTGGATTATATTTCATTGCATACTTATTACGGCGATCACCACGGCGATCTGAAAAACTTCCTTGCAAAAAGCATGGATATGGAAGCATTTATTGAATCCGTCATTGCCGCCTGCGACTTTGTCAAAGGTAAACGCCATTCAAAAAAGACCATTAACCTTTCGTTTGATGAATGGAATGTATGGTATCATTCCAACGGCACCCCCTTTGAAAAATGGTCAGAAGCCCCGCATATTCTTGAAGATGTATATGATTTTGCGGATGTGCTTCTGGTCGGTTGCATGCTCAACGTATTGCTGCGCCATTGTGACCGTGTAAAAATTGCCTGCCTTGCGCAACTTGTCAATGTCATTGCACCCATTATGACCGACAACGGCGGCAGTGCGTGGAAACAGACCATTTACCATCCCTATGCCCTGACCTCGCAATTCGGCAGAGGTGAAGTGCTGCAGGCAAAAGTGACCGGCAGCAAATACGACAGCCGCGAATTCACGGACGTACTTGATGTTGACAGCGTTTGTGTTTATAATGAAGAAAAACGCGAACTTGTCATTTTTGCCGTCAACAGAAGCGAAGAAGAAAATCTGTTGCAGGTACAGACAGGTGGTTTTGAAGACTTTATTCCCGTTGACCACACCGTGATTGCAGGCTTTGCGACTGACCTTACCAATACCGCAACCGCACAGCCCGTACAGCCGTCAAAAGCCGAACTTCCGCAGAAAACGGACAAGGGGCTCGAAACGAGTTTGCGTCCGATGTCGTGGAATATGATTCGTCTGGCACAAAAATAATTTGCAAAGGAGAATGCAGAATGGCAAACTGCCCGAAATGCAATTATCATTTAAAACCGTGGAACATAAAAGCCGAATGCCCCGCATGCGGTGTCAATATTCCGAATTACAACTGGGAAGAACGGCTTGAAGAGGATGCAAAACAATCCGAAATCGCTTTTGCAAAACTGCGTGTACTGATCGCCAATTTCAAAAACACACTCATCGGTAACCGTCTGCGCAAAGCCCGCCTGATTTTTGTTTTTGTGCCGTTGGTGCTCATCGTGCTCCCCTATGCATGGGTGCAGACAGCACTTCCGTTTGAAAGCGGCAGCCACACGGTCAGCCTTTTAACTGTTGTGCTGATGCTTGTGCAGAATTTTGACATCGGTGCCATTCTCGCATTTGTAACAAGCGATCATATCGGCAACGCATTCTTGCCGTTGGTGATGTGCATTCTTATGATGGTTCTATCCATTGTTGCAGGGGTGGTCAATTTCCTGTTGACCCTCATCCGTGCACACAGATTGGGTTACATCGGTAACATCGTCTGCTGTGTGCTGAGTACGCTTTTTGTTGTTGCATCAGGCATCTGTTGGACGGTATTCACCCAACAATTTGCCGCAAGCGAGCTTGCGCCCGTTCTGACGGGCAGCACATTCGGTCCGTGCCTGTTTGTCGGTATTTTCCTGTTCGGACTCAATATCGCATTCAATGTGATTGTCGGCAGGGATTTAAAAAAGGAAAAAGCAGCACAATCCTGAAAAAATCAGCAAAACTTTACTGCTGATAAATTTGATTATTTGTCCAACATTACCAATATTTTTTTTCTTATTGACAGAAAAGCATTTGTTATGATAAAATAAAGGTGTTATGTTTTAATCTTTCCGTGAGGGAGTAGTTTGCGTGTAAAAAACACGTTTCAAGTCAACATCATGACGGAAGTCCGTCTGGCTTGGATGAAAGAACGAGACTCATGCGAAACGCAGTACCCGCTTCGTTTCGCATGAGTTTTTTTAACACGTCAACACTTGTTTTCCGGAAAGAAAACAAAAATTGAAAGGAAGGAAGTTGCAGATGAGCTACTATCTCGTCAGCAAGGAGGACGCTCTTAAAAAGATCGATGCCTCCGAAGGCGGTCTTACCACTGCCGAAGCCACCAAGCGAATTGAAAAGTACGGCAAAAACAAACTCAAAGAGGCCGAAAAGGAAAGCCTTTTCAAAAAGTTCATCAAATCTCTTGCAGACCCGATGATCATTATGCTTCTTGCCGCAGCAGGAATCACCCTTGTAACCACTTTCATTGAAAGTAAAGCTTCCGGCAAACCCATTTCCGGTTCCGACATTGCAGACTTCTTCATCATTCTTGTTGTTGTTATCATCAACACCGTTCTGTCCCTCATTCAGGAAAGCAAGGCTGAATCCGCCATTGATGCCCTCAAAGAAATGACGGCGGCCACCAGCAAAGTCATCCGTGACGGCGAAATCCAGATTATCAAGAGCGAAGACATCACCATCGGTGACGTTGTTGTTTTTGAAGCAGGCGATGCTGTTCCCGCTGACTGCCGTATTCTTGAAAGCTATTCGATGAAAGTCGAAGAAGCAGCTCTGACCGGCGAAAGCGTTCCCGTAACAAAACTCGTTGACCTTCTGACTCTCAAAGAAGGCGAAAAAGACGTTGCTCTCGGCGACCGCAAAAATATGATGTACTCCGGCTCCACCGTAGTTTACGGCCGCGGCAAGGCTGTTGTCACAGCAATCGGCATGGACACCGAAATGGGTAAGATTGCAGAAGCACTCTCTCAGGCTGAAGCCGAACAGACTCCCCTGCAGATCAAGATGGGAGAAATCTCCAAAACCCTCACCAAGATCGTTATCGGCATCTGTATCTTTATGTTTGCTTACGGTATCGTAACCGAACTTGTTTCCTTTGAAGGCGGTTTCCATTTCGCATTTGAAGGTTGGGACGTTCTCGGCATGGCCGCACTTGACACCTTCATTCTTGCTGTTGCGCTTGCAGTTGCGGCAATTCCCGAAGGTCTGCCCGCCGTTGTTACCATTATTCTTTCCCTCGGCGTTACCGCCATGTCCAAGCGTCAGGCACTCATCCGCAAACTGACCGCCGTTGAAACCCTCGGCTGCACACAGATCATCTGCTCGGATAAGACCGGTACACTGACCCAGAACAAGATGACAGTCGTTGACAAAACGGCTTTCGACGAAACCCTTCTTGCCCGTTGCATGACCCTCTGCAACGACGCTACCGTTAAGCCCGGCGAAACCCAGGCTGCAGGCGAACCGACCGAATGCGCACTTGTCAACTACGGTCTTGCACTGAACATGCCCAAGTATGAACTGGAAGCTGAATATCCCAGAATCGGCGAAGCTCCGTTTGATTCCGGCAGAAAGATGATGTCCACCGTTCACAACCACAACGGTCAGATCATTCAGTACACCAAGGGTGCTTGCGAAATCCTCGTCAAGCACTGCACACATTACATCGACACCGACGGCACCAAGAAGCCCGTTGACGATGCTTTCCGTTCAAAACTTTCCGCAGGCATCAAAGGCTTTGCAGACCGCGCCCTGCGCGTTCTCGGTGCCGCTTACAGAGAATATGATGCAGCTCCCGCTTCTTTTGATGCCCAAGCGCTTGAAGACAACATGACTTTCATCGGCTTCGTCGGCATGATCGACCCCTGCCGTCCCGAAGTCAAACCCGCTATCGAAGAATGCCGCAGTGCAGGTATCCGTCCGATCATGATCACGGGCGACCACAAGGATACCGCTGTTGCAATTGCAAAAGACCTCGGCATCATCACCGATGCATCCGAAGCCATTCTCGGTGCGGATCTTGAAGACTACACCGACGAAGAACTCGTTGACCTTGTTACCAAGTATTCCGTTTATGCACGTGTGCAGCCCGAACATAAGACCCGTATCGTCAAAGCATGGAAAGCCCGCGGTCAGGTCACGGCTATGACCGGTGACGGCGTTAACGACGCTCCCTCCATCAAGGCTGCAGACATCGGTATCGGCATGGGTATCACAGGTACCGACGTTACCAAGGGCGTTTCCGACATGGTTCTTGCAGACGACAACTTTGCAACCATAGTCAACGCTGTTGAAGAAGGCAGAAAGATCTACGACAATGTCCGTAAGGTTCTCGGCTTCCAGCTTTCCACCAACATGGCAGAAATTCTCGTTATGTTCATTTCCGCCGTTCTGAAACTGCAGTTCTTCACCGCACCTCACCTGCTGTGGATCAACATGGTCACAGACTCCGTTCCGGGTCTTGCACTCGGCATGGAAAAAGCAGAAAGCAACCTCATGAAGAGAAAACCCAGACCTGCAAACGAATCCGTTTTCGCAAACGGTGCAGGCTTTGACATGGTAACCCAGGGCATCTTCCTTGCCGCTGTTGTTATTGCTTCCTACTTCATCGGTGTTCAGATTGCATTCGGCGGCTCCGGTTGGACTCTTGCAGACATTCAGGGTAATATTGCACTTGAAGCTACAACAATGGCTTTCCTGACCATGAACTTTATGGAAATCTTCAAAGCCATCTGCATGCGTTCGCAGCACGGTTCCATCTTCACCATGAAGAGCCAGAACTGGTGGCTGATCGGTGCTTTTGTGCTGACCACCATTCTCACCCTCATCGTTGTCTGTGTTCCCGCCCTTGCTAACATCTTCAGCCTTGCTCCTCTTGCGCTTACCTTTGAACATGTAGAAGGTGCACTGTCCCTGACAGACCTGTTCATCGCCTTCGGACTCGGCTTCTCTGTTGTTCCCGGTCTTGAAATCATCAAGATCTTCCTTCGTATGAACGACAAGAGAAAGGGCAGAGTTCTGTAAGAATCGTTCTTTCCTTCACACCGTCCGTCTTCGGACGGTGTGTTTTTATGTGCCACACAAAAACGGAATCCGCAAAACAATGCAGATTCCGTTTATAATTCATATCCTTTATATTCTTTTTTTATTCAACATTCCCGTTTTCACGGAAAGATCGCCAGACTTCTTCAAAGAAACCGCCGCCGTCGGGCAAGGGGCGGGGTGCGCGAAGGGAGGAAACAAAGTCCCCATCCTTGTACTGCGTTTCGACCACCGATTGCAAAAGGGTGTTGTCTTCGGTCGGATCAACATCTGTCCACACAGCACCGCCACGCACAATACCATGGTCTGCAAGTGTACAAAGGGCGTTGAACTGTGCGCATTGTGTGAACAACGCATGACGGCATCTGTAAAATTCCGCATCCTGCACGGGTGCGGTTTTTTCATATTGCAGAAGTTGTTCTGCAAGGCTTTCTTGCATTTGTCGGCACTGATCGGCATTGCGGATTGCACCTGCGTGTTCACTCATAAACACACGACTTGCCAGGGTCTGTAAAGAATTTTTTTTGTCTGTTTTTTGTTGCGATTCAGCAAAAAGATGTGCCGCACTTGCAAGAAGAGTCTGTTCATTTGTCACCTTGTCTTTACGTTTGGCGTTGATGAACTGCGCCGCACGCAACGCACCGACCTGCCCCGCATTCAACGCACTGCCGCCGGGTCTGCGTACACCGTGCGTGCCTGCCGCTTCGCCGCAGACAAACAAGCCCTCCACGGACGACTGCCACCACACATCCACCGCCACACCGCCGTTGCAATGCTGGGCACAAAGGGCAATTTCAAGCGGTTGCATTGCAAGGTCAACACCTTTGCCGAAATACAGTTCATACGCAGGTGTGTTCATTTTCAGCAATCGCTTCAAAGGCGTTGCAAGCAGGGCATTTGCGTTTTCGAGATAAGATTTTGCTTCCGTATCGAGCATCGAAAGATCAAAATTCTCGCCGTAGGGATTGACGGTGTAATCAAGATACACCCGTTTCCCGAGTGCCTTTTCTTTGTGTACAAGCAGATCAATCTGTGACGAACCGTTTTCGGCTTTGGCACTGTCAAACGGCCACTCATAGCCTTTTCGGAACAAAAGCGAAAGCCCTGTTCCGATGTCGGGGATGTATTTTTGCAGAATGTCTGTCCTGTTCCCGTTTTCATCGGTGCTGATGAGTGCAGGCAGGCTTTGCATATAGGTACCCGATACATTCCATTTCGGGTTCACACTTGCAAGACCGTACTGCCATTCGGTCAGATTCTGCATCTTGGCACCCGCTTGAACGGCAAGCCCCAAGGAACCCGTGTGTCCGTCTGGATAGACCGTATCGGCATACACCGCCGCATGGCCGCCCGTTGCAAGAATGCAGTTTGAACAACCGATAAGCACCATGCTTTCTTCGTTTTTTTCAGCATCCGTGCGGATGGCAAACACACCGCAGACCGCACCGTTTTCGTCTTTCAGAATTTCAGATGCAAGCAGATTGTCAAGCAAGGGGATTTCATATTTTTCAAACTGTTTTTCCCACGCTTCAGTCATCATTTTGGAAGTCAGAGGCCCTGCACTGGTGGCTCTGCCCGCTGTGTCGTGGTCGGTGCGATATCCGACAAATTCGCCGTATCGGTTGGTCGGAAACGAAACACCCATCTGTGACAATCTGAAAAAGCACGGCAAGGAATTGACCGCCTCACAGTAAGCTGTGTCGCCGTCCATGGCACCGCCTGCAAACAGATCTTTTGCCATCTGCATGGGACTGTCCGTCCCCATAGCTCCGATGCCCTGTTTGTAGTAGGTCTGCTTGTCTGACCCTGCATTTCGGGACGTACCGCAGAGCCTGTTTTCGGTCAGCAAGGCAATATTATCATTGCCGCCTTCCCACAGCCGAACAGCCGCCGCATAGCCTGCCGCACCGCTACCCACCACAAGGGTATTGACGAAATATGTTTTTATTTTCCGATTATGAATAGAAAGATTTGTCTGTTTCATAGTTTATAATTTTCTGATGTGCAGACCGCCGTCGGCAATGATGGACTGCCCGGTTGTAAATCCGAGCGAGCCGTCATACAGCGTTTTAACAGCCTTTGCAATATCTTCAGGCGTGCCCCAACGGTGCATAGGCACAAGACCGTCGGCAATGAGTTTATTGTATTTTTCCTGCACGGGTGCGGTCATATCCGTGGCAATGATTCCAGGGCAGACCTCGTTGACCGTGATCCCCTCATTGGCAAGACGGTCGGCAAAAAGCAGAGTCATCATGGTCATGGCAGATTTGGAAAGACAATATTCGCCGCGGCTCACAGAACTTGTATAAGCCGAGCAGGAAGAAATGCTGACAATTCTGCCTCTGACACCGTTCTCGGCTTCGTTCTTGAGCATCTCATTTGCCACAGCCTGTGTCAGAAAAACCGCACCTTTGAGGTTGATATTCATGACGCGGTCGTAACTTTCTTCGGTCATTTCGAGAATGTCACGACGCACGGTCGGTGCAACCCCCGCCGTGTTGACAAGCACAAAAATCTGTTTTTCCGTCTGCAACGCGGTATCGAGCAGATTTTTACGGTCATTTGCATCTGCAATATTGCCGCTGACATACAAAAAATTTTTGCCGAGCGATTCAATTTGGTTTTGTTTTTTTTCTTTGGGGGATGTGCCCATACCGACCACAAAATAGCCGTCATTGAGCAGTTGCTTGGTGACGGCAAAGCCGATACCGCCCATACATCCCGTTACAATGGCACATTTCATGCGTTTTTCACCTTTTCTTTATACATCGGGGCATACAAGGTTGCATCACGCACAATGCAACCGGGTGTGCCGCCTGCACGCATCAGTTCACTGCATTTACCGCAGCAGATGCACAGTTTGTTCTGTTGAACAGCATTGTTCACAATGTCTTTTGCAATATCGGGATAAGCGAGGGTCTGACGGCCAAAGCCGGCAAAATCAAAGTCGCCTTTTTGGATATAAGCCGCGGTGCAGTTTGCCGCCGTGATACCGAGGAATGAAAGTCCCGAGCAGATAACGGGGACCTCCCCTGCCGCTTTTTTAATTTGTGCCGTGCCGTCAAGCATTCTCTGTACGCCGAATAAGGGTTCTTCGGGCGGATCGTAAAGCCCTGCCGCAAAGGGACGGTTGACATGGGGATTAAAATAGGGGTTGCCCATGGTAATGTTGATAAGCGGCATACCGAGATCAACGAGTTCTTTAACAAGACGGACAGGTTCGGTAAAATCGGGAGTCAGTCTTCCGTCTTTGTTGACACCGAAGCCGTAAGG
>SVOJ01000020.1 GCA_015066385.1 Oscillospiraceae bacterium | reverse complement strand
AGGTCACCCGTCAGCCCGCAGCAATCCCGGAATGCAGAACTGCCGATTGATGTAAGTCCGTCAGGAAGAACCAATTCACCCGTCAGGCCGCTGCAATTATAGAACGCAGAACTACCGATTTCTGTCACACCGGCAGGGATGATCAGGTCACCCGTCAGTCCGCGGCAATCTCTGAAAGCATAAGAACCGATGCTGGTTACCCCATCGGGGATGATCAATTCACCCGTCAGTCCGCGGCAATCTCTGAAAGCATAAGAACCGATGCTTGTTACTCCGTCCGGGATAATCAATTCACCCGTCAGATTGACACAGTTGTAAAATGCATATCTTCCGACAGATGTAATTCTGTCATCCAGCACCAATTTGCAAATATTTTCTCTGTAATCTTTCCACGGGACAGACGTTTCATACCAGTCATTCATATCCCCCGAGCCGGTGATGGTGAGCGTTCCCGCAGCATCCAGTGTCCATGTCAGGTTTTCACCACAGGTGCCGGATACAATGATTTCAGCAGCACCGCAAATGGAACAAACCCCGTCTTCAAACGAATGTGCAGCATCCACATAATCTGCAACATAAGAGTCGCCGCATTCACAGGTGTAGGTTGTGTAACCTTTTTCTTCACAAGTCGGCGGTGTTACAACTGTTGCATGGTTATGAACATGATTATAATGAATATGTTTACTTGTCAGGTATTCAGAAAACACCCCCATTTCAATCGAGTGCCACTGACTTGAAGTGCCTGTATAATAAACTTCCCAAAGGTTATCGCAGCCATAAAAGGCACTTTCTCCGATTGAAGTAACGCCACTACCGATAACAATACTTTCAAGGCGAGTGCACTTTCTGAATGCACTGTCACCGATTGATGTAACACTGTCCGGAATTGTTACAGTTTTCAGGTTGTAACATAATTCAAATGCAGAATACCTGATTGTTTTGACATTTTTACCGATGGTAAGATCTTTAATGCCGGAACAATTATAAAATGCGTTTGCACCTATTGTTGTAACACTATTACCAATTTTAACAGTTGCAAGATTGGTACAATACTGGAATGCATTGTTATCTATTGATGTAACATTGTCAGGAATTACAATACTTGTTAGGTTTACACAAGAACTAAATGCTGCATATCCGATTGAAGTAACACTGCTACCGATGTTAACATCAGTGAGGTTGTCGCAACTACTAAATGAATTTGCAACAATATTTGTTACACCGTCTTCAATAATTATTTTTTTAATTAAATCTTTTTCAGCAAACCATGGGGCATACGAATCAAGAACTGCCATTTCACCAATGCCCGAAATTACAAGTGTTCCCTCTGAATCAAGTTCCCATGTCAGGTTTTCGCCGCAGGTCCCGCTGTCAACGACCTCTGCGTTTGCTGTCATTGCAACAGCCGCAAACAAAACAGCAACTGCAAGAACGATCAGAAAACTTTTCAACCAACTTCTTTTCATTTTAATCACCTTTCATTTGATTTTTAATTCTCATATTTGATATGCAGAACCAACTACATAATGAACACCGGTATTTCCTATAACTCGCTTATAAGTGATGCTCCAGCACAAATCATTCATATCGCATACACCTATCA
This sequence comes from Oscillospiraceae bacterium, assembly GCA_015066385.1. Classification (GTDB taxonomy): domain Bacteria; phylum Bacillota; class Clostridia; order Oscillospirales; family Acutalibacteraceae; genus RUG806. Next base: position 47,373 of record SVOJ01000020.1, on the reverse strand, counting down.
TGATTTCTTTTGGATATTCATCATCCGGACTAATGAATACAGGTATCCAATCCCTATTATCAACTTCAATATCAATCGGATACAAATAAACTTTACGCTTATTTTCAACTACAGCAGATACGAATTCACCTTCAACATAAAGTAAGTTATATTTATCATCCTCATTTTTATATATGGTTAGAACAAAGCATTCAGTGTTATTCGGATTATTTTTGACTTCTATCTGTATTTTCGGTACTGCATTGTATCTCAAGTTTTGCTCACGCACATTACGAAAATAGTGTCCTATCAAACCAGTGGTAATTGAAACGGTTGTTCCCCAAAAGACTAAAAGTGAATCAGGTTCAAAAATATTCAGTAATTGAACATTCTTTATCAAAAAAGCGAAAAATACAGGTAAAAATAGGATGGCAACTGCAAAAAACAAAATAAAGGCATGGCATTTTAAAAAATAGTATTTAAACCTGGCAGGAATCACTTTTTTATATTTATGAAAAGTTTTCTTCATTCAATGACCTCCGCACTTTTTGAAATGTCTGTTTTTGATAAAACATCATCAACAAAACAATAATAACAACTTTAAAAGTGCGTGTCAAGAATTTTAACATTTTTTAAATTATCATTTTGCCGTCATTATGCTTTATGATAAAATAGAAAAGGGTGCTGCAATATGTATTCAGAATTTGTTCGTGAAAGAATAACCGGTCTGCGTGTGCAAAAAGGGGTTTCGGAATACAGAATGAGTTACGACCTCGGACACAGTCGCGGTTATATCAACAACATCTCCTCCGGCAAAACACTCCCGTCCATGGCTGAATTCTTTGCAATCTGTGAATACTTCAACATCACGCCTGTTGAATTTTTTGACACAAGCAACACTGCCCCGTTACTGCAACAAAGCATTGTTTCCGCACTTTCACAAATGAAACAGGAAGACCTTTTATTACTGTTGACCATTGCCGACAGGCTGACACGAGCCGAGCCTCCCGTATCGGGCAAGTGCTGATCAGTCAGGCAGGCAGACAATTTCTCTCCCCATTGCAATGCGCGGGTTCGACAAAAAAAGCAAAAAAGACTTGCACGTTTCGGATATGACACCATATCCCCTGCGCACAAGTCTTTTATTTTTTGTAAAAATCAAAAAAAACCGGGAATCTTTCGATTCCCGGCATTGTTTCATTTTTCAATTAAAAGAGAGAGTCGCCTTTGATAGCGGCAAGGAAAGCCTTGAATGCTTCAATGATTTCAGAAATCCACTTGATGATCTGAGCATAGAAGCCGTGGGGTTCTTCTTCAACAGGCATTTTGTTTGTGCAGACATCACAGGTGTCGTCAGCATCAGCATCAACACATGCAATAGCGTTTACAGCCTTTTCGCTGGTAAAACCGCACTTGGTGCATTCGCGAACTTCAACAGCAGCATCTGCACAGGTCTTGGGAGCAGAAATAAGCTTCATGTCATGGCCGGTGTAGGGCTGGCCGCCGAGAACCTTTTCGATTTCGGTTGCACCGCAATCAGCACAGGTAAGAAGATAATGTTCAGCAACAGTGCAGGTTACGCCGACATATTCACGGGAAGTGAAATTGTGGCCGTCAGCAACAACAACATTCTGCTTGTCTTCAGCACCGCAGACTACGCAATATGCGTGATCATAAGAATCATGTGTGCAGTCGCCTTCAACAAATTCATAAGCACCGTATGCGTGGCCAAGAGCAGGAACGATATCTGTCTTTTCTTCATAACCACAGATAGCGCATTTCCAGGAAGTATAACCATCTTCTGTGCAGTTGGGAGCAACAGTCATGTACAGCAATGCTGCGCCGCAGCCATCAGTGGGACAAACTTCGGCTGCCATTGCGGGCACAGCCATAAGAACGAGCATGAGCATGCTCAGGATTACAGCGAGAGTCTTTTTCATAGTAGGATTCCTCCAATATATTTTTTTACTTTTGTATTATACAGCATTTCCTATTTAATGTCAACACAAAAAAGAGGTCATTTTAAATATTTTTTATATAAGATTTCAGATAAATCTTTTTTCTCCTTTCATATTGCCATAAAACGATGTAAAAGCTCATATAAATTTAGAAAAAAAAATGAAAAGGACCCGTAATATGAATAAAAAAATGCAATTCATTTTCAACGGTGCGCTTCTTGCCTGTTCTTCTCTGCTTTTACGGCTGACAGGGCTCGGATTCAGTGCCTACATCACACAACATCTCGGCGCGGAAGGTACGGGACTGATTTCCCTTGTGAATACGGTTTACGGTTTCGGCATCACGCTTGCCGTCAGCGGAATTTTCCTTGCCTGCATGCGGCTGTGTGCCGCGGCATTGGCAAAAAAAGATTCTTTTGCATTGTTTACAGCCCTGCAGAAAAGTTTTTTGTATGCCGCTTTTTTCGGTTTTATTGCAATGGGGCTGCTCAGCTCGTTTTCAAAATTCCTCGGAACACGATTTTTAGGCGATGAACGTACGGTTGAATCCATCCGTATCCTCAGCGCGGCACTGCCGTTCATTGCCCTGACAACGGTTACAGACAGTTATTTCACTGCCGTCGGCAGAGTTTACAAAAGTGCAGTTTCGGATTTTGCAGAACAATTCATCAAAATTACGGCAACTGTTTTGCTTTTGAAATCTGCGCAACCGTTTGGAATGCAAGCGAGCATTATTGCCGTTACCAAGGGAAGTTGCATCGGGGAAGTCGGCGCTTTTGCGGTTTCCATTTTGCTTTACGGGTACGACACAAAACAAATGCGCAGGCAGACTGCTGTTACGCCGACAAAAAGCGAAGGATTGTTGCGCATTGCACTTCCGATTGCATTTTCCACCTATGCACGAAGCGGACTTGTGACGGTTGAACACGCACTGATTCCGAAAGGACTGCAAAGTTACGGTAAGCAAAAACAGGATGCGCTGTCCGATTACGGCATTGTGCGGGGGATGGCATTGCCCGTTGTGCTCTTCCCTGCTTCTGTTTTATCTGCTTTTACCGGATTATTGATTCCTGAATTCACAAAAGACAACACCAAGCAGAATCAAAATGCAATTGACCGCAAGGCATCCTTATCCATGAACCTCGCAAGCACATTTTCGGTCATTACGGCTGTCATCTTGTTCGCATTTGGTGACGATCTCGGATCGGCGGTCTACAAAAATGAAAAAGCGGGACAATTCATCCGTTGTTTTGCGCCGCTTGTTCCGTTTATGTATTGTGACACAACTGCAGATTCCGTATTGAAAGGACTGGATAAACAGGTTTACACCATGGTGGTCAATATCATCGATGCGGCAGTCAGTGTACTGATGACATGGAAAATTGTACCCCGTTTTGGACTTGTCGGTTATATTCTGACGGTTTTTACAACAGAAATTCTGAATTTTTCCTGCAGTGCGGGGAAATTGATCCGTTTTGTGAAAATTTCATTCGATCCCTTGCATTCTCTCCTGTTTCCTGCCGCCGCCACAGGATTTTGTGCCGTATTGATGCGTCGGATTTTATCAAAACTGTTTATTACCAATATTCTTTTTAGGTGCATTGGTGAAATTGCCTGCAGTTTACTTCTCTGCATGCCGATTATACTGCATTTTTCAAAGGAAACAGAGTTACAAAATCTGCTCACACCTTTTCGTAAAACAAAAAAACAACGGAATCCCTTGCGGAATTCCGTTGCGAAGAAGGTTGATCTTAGTCGTTGATAGCGATAACTCTACCGGAACCAACAGTACGGCCGCCTTCACGGATAGCGAAACGAAGACCGTTTTCGATAGCGATGGGAGTGATGAGTTCAACGTTCATTTCAACGTGGTCGCCGGGCATGCACATTTCAGTGCCTTCGGGAAGGGAGATAACGCCGGTAACGTCAGTTGTTCTGAAGTAGAACTGAGGACGATAGTTGTTGAAGAACGGAGTATGTCTGCCGCCTTCTTCCTTGGTCAGAACGTAAACCTGACCCTGGAACTTGGTGTGGGGATGAATGGAGCCGGGCTTGCAGATAACCTGACCACGTTCGATTTCGCTTCTCTGAACACCACGAAGCAGGCAGCCGATGTTGTCGCCGGCTTCTGCATAGTCGAGGAGCTTGCGGAACATTTCGATACCGGTGCAAACGGTGGATCTCTTTTCTTCCTGGATACCAACGATTTCAACAGCTTCGCCGGTCTTCAGCTGGCCACGTTCAACTCTACCGGTTGCAACGGTACCACGACCTGTGATGGTGAAAACGTCTTCAACAGGCATAAGGAAGGGAAGGTCAGCAGTACGTTCCGGAGTGGGAATGTAGCTGTCAACAGCATCCATGAGTTCCCAGATGCAAGCGATTTCGGGAGCGCTTTCGTCGCCGCCTTCATACTGAAGAGCATGGAGAGCGGAACCCTTGATGATAGGAGTATCATCGCCGGGGAATTCATAGTAATCAAGAGTTTCGCGGATTTCCATTTCAACGAGTTCAAGAAGTTCTTCGTCGTCGACCTGGTCGCACTTGTTCATGAAAACGATGATGTAGGGAACGCCAACCTGACGAGCAAGGAGAAGATGTTCCTTGGTCTGAGCCATGGGGCCGTCGGTAGCAGCGATAACAAGGATAGCACCGTCCATCTGAGCAGCACCGGTGATCATGTTCTTGATATAGTCGGCGTGGCCGGGGCAGTCAACGTGAGCATAGTGACGAGAAGCGGTTTCATACTCAACGTGAGCGGTATTGATGGTGATACCTCTTTCTCTTTCTTCGGGAGCCTTGTCGATGTTTGCATAATCGACGAAGTCAGCAGCGCCCTTCATAGCGAGGGTCTTGGTGATAGCTGCGGTGAGGGTGGTCTTACCATGGTCAACGTGACCGATGGTGCCGATGTTTACGTGGGGTTTGGTTCTTTCAAATTTTGCTTTTGCCATAATTCGTTGTCCTCCTTAAAGATGTGAACAAATACTTGTCTTTGATATTCTATCAAAAAGAAAGCGAAAATGCAAGTACTATTTTATAAGCAAATCAGGGTTTTTCTGATTATTTTGCTTTTCTGCCGCTTGCAATCGCATCGGAAATGCTCTTGGGAACCTGTGCATAGTGGCTGGGCTGCATGACATAGTTGCCGCGTCCCTGCGTTTTGGAGCGAAGGTCCGTTGCATAACCGAACATATTGGACAGCGGAACGAAGCCGTTGACCTGGGTAGCACCGTTACGGTTTTCGAGTTCTTTGATTTCGCCTCTGCGGGAGTTAAGGTCACCGATTACGTCACCGAGATAATTATCGGGAACAGTGATGGCAAGGCTCATAATGGGTTCCATAAGAACGGGAGCCGCTTTTTCCATTGCATCTTTGAATGCCATGGAGCCGCAGATCTTAAATGCGAGTTCAGAAGAGTCGACTTCGTGGAACGAACCGTCCACGATGGTGCACTTGACGTCCACAACGCCGTATCCGGCAAGAACACCGGACTTGCAAGCACCGAGAATACCCTGTTCGATGGCAGGAATATATTCTTTCGGAATTGCGCCGCCGAATGTTTCGTCAATGACTTCAATACCCTTTTCGGGATTGGGTTCAATGTTCATCTTGACATGAGCAAACTGACCGTGACCGCCGCTCTGACGTGCATAACGGGTATCCGTATACGCAGTCTTGGAAATGGTTTCTCTGTAAGCAACCTGCGGTGCACCGACATTTGCTTCAACCTTGAATTCACGAAGCATTCTGTCAACAATGATTTCAAGATGAAGCTCGCCCATACCTGCGATGATGGTCTGACCGGTTTCCTCGTCCGTATAATAGCGGAAAGTAGGATCTTCTTCGGAAAGCTTCATCAGGGCAATGCCCATCTTTTCCTGACCTGCTTTGGTCTTGGGTTCAATGGCAATACGGATAACGGGTTCCGGGAATTCCATGGATTCGAGGATAATCTGGTCTTTTTCGGAGCAGAGTGTATCGCCCGTGGTGGTGTTCTTGACACCGACAACAGCGGCAATATCACCGGCATAAACCATATCGATGTCCTGTCTGTGGTTGGAATGCATCAACATGATTCTGCCCATACGCTCGTGCTTCTGCTTGGTGGAGTTAAAAACGGTCTTGCCGCTTTCGGCAGTACCGGAATACACTCTGAAGAAGCAGAGTTTACCGACGAAGGGGTCGGTAGCAATTTTGAATGCGAGTGCTGCAAACGGTTCGTCATCGGATGCCTTACGGGAAATGGTATCACCCGTGTCGGGATCCGTACCGTCAACAGAAGCAATATCCGTGGGTGCGGGAAGATAATCAACGATTGCGTCAAGAACCTTCTGCACGCCCTTGTTACGGTAAGAAGTACCGCAAACAACGGGAATAAATGCGCCTGCGATGGTTGCCTTACGGATGCACTTCTTCAGCACATCGGTCGGCAGGTCACCGTTCTCGAGATAATACTCGAGTGCTTCTTCATCCATTTCGGCAGCGGCTTCAACAAGCTGCAGACGGTAAGTCTGTGCATCGTCAAGCATATCTGCGGGAATGTCGACAATGGAAGTATTCAGTCCCTTATCGTCATTGTACATGGTCGCATTCATTTCTACGAGGTCAATGATGCCGCAGAAATCCGCTTCTGCACCGATGGGAAGCTGAAGCGGAACGGGATTGCAATGCAATCTGTCCGACATCATATCCACAACATTGTAGAAATCAGCGCCCATGATGTCCATTTTGTTGACATAGACGAGTCTGGGAACATGGTATTTATCAGCCTGGCGCCAAACGGTTTCAGACTGCGGTTCAACACCGCCCTTAGCACACAGAACCGTTACTGCACCGTCGAGAACGCGAAGAGAGCGTTCAACTTCTACAGTAAAGTCAACGTGGCCGGGGGTATCGATGATATTGATTCGATGATCTTTCCAGAAACAGGTAGTAGCAGCAGAAGTGATCGTGATACCACGTTCCTGCTCCTGCTCCATCCAGTCCATGGTGGCTGAGCCGTCATGCGTTTCACCCATCTTATGATTGACACCTGTATAGAACAGAATGCGTTCGGATGTGGTGGTCTTACCGGCGTCGATGTGAGCCATAATACCGATGTTTCTTGTACGCTCAAGCGATACTTGCCTTGGCATAATTTCCTCCGGGATAAATGAAAATTAGTTTGATTACCAACGGAAATGAGAGAAAGCCTTGTTGGCTTCTGCCATCTTGTGGGTATCTTCGCGCTTTTTGTAAGCAGAACCGGTCTGGTTGACTGCATCCATGATTTCGCCTGCAAGACGTTCTTTCATGGTTCTTTCGGAACGAGCGCGAGCATAGAGAGTGATCCATCTCAGTCCGAGAGTCTGTCTTCTTTCGGGACGGACATCCATGGGAACCTGATAGGTAGAACCGCCGACACGACGAGCCTTGACTTCGAGCAAGGGCATTACGTTTTCCATAGCGGCTTCAAAAACTTCAAGGGGTTCTTTACCTGTTTTTTCTCTGATGATTTCGAATGCGTCGTAAACGATCTTCTGAGCGACGCCCTTCTTACCATCGTACATAACGCTGTTGATAAGACGCGTTACGAGTTTTGAGTTGTAAAGCGGGTCCGGCAATACGTCACGCTTTGCGATGTTGCCTCTTCTTGGCACTTTACTTCCCTCCTTCATAGTAATGATATCATAGGTACTCGAGTGACATTTTCCCCGTTGCGCCAAAGTGAGACTCTATATAGAAACTCACCGTGGTGATGTTACACAATCAAGAAAAGTTGTCGGGATGCAAAAACTTATTTCTTAGCTTTTGCTTTCTTGGCGCCGTACTTGGAACGGGCCTGCATACGACCGTTAACGCCCTGAGCATCGAGCGTACCGCGGATGATGTGGTAACGCACACCGGGAAGGTCCTTGACACGGCCGCCTCTGATGAGAACAACAGAGTGTTCCTGCAGGTTGTGACCGACGCCGGGGATGTAAGCGGATACTTCAATGCCGTTGGTCAGACGGACTCTGGCCAGCTTTCTGAGAGCAGAGTTGGGCTTCTTGGGGGTGTCAGTCTTAACAACTGTGCACACGCCTCTCTTCTGGGGAGAATTGTGATCGGTCATAACGTTCTTTTTGGAGTTAAGACCCTTACCCAGAGCGGGAGCCTTGGACTTTTTCTCAAGAGACTGTCTTCCGTGACGGACGAGCTGATTGAATGTCGGCAAGCTATTGCACCTCCTTATTATAATTGTATATATATAGCACGGGGAAATGTATATTTCCCCGTGCGATATAACCATATGCGGTGTTTTCTATCGCACGGTGTATAATTCTACCATGATTATACCCGTTTTGTCAACACCTTTTACAAAAATTCTTAAGAATTTTCGTCCAAATTACCAAAAGTTACGCCGGGGGCAAGCTGTTCAACAACGGAAACGTCGCTGTAACACTTCATACCCGTACCACTGGGCAACAATTTACCGATCAGGACGTTTTCTTTCAGACCAAGCAGCGGGTCGATCTTACCACGGATCGCGGCATCGGTCAGCACGCGGTTGGTTTCCTGGAAGGATGCAGCAGACAGGAAAGAGTCGGTTGCAAGGGCAGCCTTGGTGATACCCAACAGAACCGGTTTGTAGGTTGCTTCGATGGCAACATAACCTTCTTTTTCAGCCTGTGCGCGAACAGCGGCATTGGCGGCTTCAAACTCAAGTCTGTCAACGGAAGCGCCGGGAAGAAGTTCCGTCATACCGGGTTCATCAACCTTGACCTTGCGCATCATCTGTCTGACAATGACTTCGATGTGCTTGTCGTTAACGTTAACACCCTGTGTACGGTAAACGCTCTGCACTTCGTTGATAAGGTAATTATAAACGGCTTCAACACCGAGAACATCCAGAACGTCATGCGGATTACAGGAACCTTCCGTCAAAGCGGTACCCTTTTCTACATAATCGCCCTCCTTGACGGTCTTGCGATAACCGTAAGGAATGGTGTATTCTTCCGTGCCTTCCGGACCGGAAATGCAGATATAAGAACCTTTCTTGTTTTCACCGAACGAAACTGTTCCGGGAATCTTGGTGAGAATTGCAAGCGTCTTGGGTTTGCGTGCTTCGAAAAGTTCTTCAACACGAGGAAGACCCTGTGTGATATCGGCTGTGGTTGTAACACCGCCGGTATGGAACGTTCTCATGGTCAACTGCGTACCGGGTTCACCGATGGACTGTGCGGCAATGATACCGACGGCTTCACCGTTGGCAACCGTACCGCCCGTAGCAAGGTTGGAACCGTAGCAACGACGGCAGACACCATGCTTAGCCTTACAGGTAAGCAAAGAACGGATGACTACATTGGTGTAACCTGCGGCGACAATGCGCTTCGCATCTTTTTCTTTCATCATGGTATCAGCATCCATGATGACTTCGCCGTTTTCATCCACAAGCGGATTGAGGAGATAACGACCGGTCAGTCTTTCAACAAGATCTTCAATGATGTTGTTTTCGCCATCACCGTAAATATTGCTGACTTCAAGACCTTCATTCGTATGGCAATCATCTTCACGAATGATAACATCCTGCGAAACGTCAACCAGACGGCGGGTCAGATAACCGGAGTCAGCGGTACGAAGAGCGGTATCGGCAAGACCTTTACGGGCACCACGGGAAGAAATGAAGTATTCAAGAACATTCAGACCTTCACGGTAGTTCGCCTTGATGGGAACTTCGATGGTTTCACCGGATGTATTTGCAATCAGACCACGCATGCCGCACATCTGATTCAACTGAGAGGTCGAACCACGGGCGCCGGAGTGGATCATCATGTGAATGGGGTTATTCAACTGAAGATTGTTTTTAATGGCAACCGAAACTTTTTCCGTACATTCGGTCCAGACCTTGATGACTTCATTGGATCTGTCCTTATCACTCAACAGGCCGTGGCGATACTGCGAAGTGATCTTATCGATCTTGGTTTCGGCATCAGCAAGATATTCTTTCTTTGTTTCGGGAATCACGGCATCGAATACGGATACGGTGATACCGCTGCGTGTGGAATATTTATATCCCTGGTTTTTCAGATCATCAAGTACGCTTGCAGCAACGGATGTGCCGTGTACATTGATACATCTTTCAATAATATTACCAAGTTCTTTCTTCTTGACCAATTCGCTGACTTCGGGCTTGAGCATGCTGACAGGATCAGCAGTATCTCTGGCAACAAAACCGAGGTCCTGCGGAATGGGACGGTTGAAAATGACTCGACCGAGTGTAGTTTCAACAAGCCCCGTATATTCCACACCGTCAATTTCTTTGGTCATACGGATTTTAATCGGTGCATGCAGACCGAGATAACCTTCATCATAAGCCATAACGGCTTCGTCTTCATTGCGGTAAACATTACCTGCACCGGGTTCGTTTTCACGAACAAGGGTCAGATAGTAAGAACCGAGCACCATGTCCTGAGAAGGAACGGCAACAGGCTTACCGTCGGACGGTTTGAGAAGGTTGTTAGCAGCAAGCATCAGGAAACGGGCTTCTGCCTGTGCTTCGGCAGACAGCGGAACGTGAACAGCCATCTGGTCGCCGTCGAAGTCGGCGTTGAAAGCAGTACATACGAGGGGGTGCAGTTTAATTGCACGGCCTTCTACGAGAACCGGTTCAAAAGCCTGGATACCAAGACGGTGCAGCGTGGGAGCACGGTTGAGCAGAACGGGATGATCTTTGATGACGATTTCAAGTGCATCCCATACTTCTGCACTTGCGCGGTCAACCATTTTTCTTGCGTTCTTGATATTCTTGGAAATATCTTTTTCAACAAGGCGCTTCATAACGAAGGGCTTGAAGAGTTCGAGTGCCATTTCCTTGGGCAGACCGCACTGATAAATTTTCAGTTCCGGACCGACAACGATAACGGAACGACCGGAATAGTCAACACGCTTACCGAGAAGGTTCTGACGGAAGCGGCCCTGTTTACCCTTGAGCATTTCGGAAAGAGCTTTCAGCGCACGGTTGCTGGGACCGGTGACGGGCTTTCCGCGGCGGCCGTTGTCGATGAGAGCATCGACAGCTTCCTGCAGCATTCTCTTTTCATTATTTATAATAATTTCGGGAGAACCGTCTTCCTGCAGTTTCTTCAGACGGTTATTACGGTTGATAACACGACGATACAGGTCATTCAGGTCACTTGTTGCAAATCTGCCGCCTTCAAGCTGAACCATGGGACGGATATCAGGCGGAATAACGGGAAGCACGTTGAGGATCATCCATTCGGGTTTGTTGCCCGAATTTTTGAATGCTTCAACAACTTCAAGACGTTTGAGAACTTTTGCTTTCTTCTGGCCGACAGCAACGCGAAGTTCATCGCGAAGTTGTTCATACAGTGCATCAATATCAAGCTCTGCAAGCAGATCCTGAATGGCTTCTGCACCCATTTTGGCAACAAAAGAATCTTTATCGTACTTTTCTACGGCATCTTCATATTCTCTGCTGTTGATGATGCTGTATTTTTCAAGCGGTGTGTCGCCGCTGTCGATAACAATGTACTTGGAGTAATACAGAACTTTTTCAAGTTCACGGGGAGAAATTTCAAGTAAAAGACCGATTCTGGAGGGAACACCCTTGAAATACCAGATGTGAGAAACGGGGCAAGCAAGTTCGATGTGTCCCATTCTTTCACGGCGGACTTTTGCCTTTGTGATTTTAACGCCGCAACGTTCGCAGGTGATGCCTTTGTAACGGATTCTCTTATATTTACCGCAGTGACACTCCCAGTCCTTTGTAGGCCCGAAGATTCTTTCACAGAAAAGACCGTCGCGTTCGGGCTTCAAGGTTCTGTAGTTAATGGTCTCGGGCTTGGTTACTTCACCGCAGGACCATTGGCGGATCTTATCGGGAGAAGCGAGCCGGATCTGAATCGATTCAAAATTCAACTCGTTGTAATTCTCTTCCGTATATTTTTTTACAGTAACAGGGCTTTCGCTCATTTACCAGCAGCTCCTTATCTATTTAATGTGTAAGAATGACTACAGATTTATTCATCAAATCCCATGTCGTCGAAATCATCGACATAGGAATCGGCATTGAATTCGTCATCGAAATCATCATCGAACAGGCCGATATCCGCACCTGCATCTTCAGGCATTTCTTCGATGCTCATACCGCTTACACTTTCCATGTTTTTATCTTCCACAAATTCTTCTTCAAGAACAGCAGGTACATCGCCGTATTCATCGTAACTCTGCTGAAGATCGATTTCACAACCTTCTTCATCGAGAACGCTGATATCCAGCGCAAGAGACTGCAGTTCTTTGACAAGAACTTTGAAGCTTTCGGGAATACCGGGTTTGGGAACATTCAGACCCTTGACGATTGCTTCGTAGGTCTTGACACGACCGACAACGTCGTCGGACTTGACCGTCAGAATTTCCTGCAGGGTGTAGCAAGCACCGTATGCTTCCAGTGCCCAGACTTCCATTTCACCGAAACGCTGACCACCGAACTGGGCTTTACCGCCGAGCGGCTGCTGGGTGACCAGGGAGTACGGGCCTGTGGAACGGGCATGGATCTTATCGTCAACAAGATGCAACAGCTTCAGGAAGTACATAACACCAACCGTTACGGGGTTGTCAAACTTCTGACCGGTACGGCCGTCGTAAAGATCAATCTTGCCGTTTTCGTTCAGACCGGCCTGTTTCAGAAGATCCACGATATCCTGTTCGTGTGCACCGTCAAAAACAGGGGTCATGACTTTCCATCCGAGTTCCCTTGCAGCTCTGCCGAGATGCACTTCAAGAACCTGACCGATATTCATTCGGGACGGAACACCAAGGGGATTCAGAACGATATCCAACGGGGTACCGTCGGGAAGGAACGGCATATCGACCTGCGGCAGAATACGGGAAACAACGCCCTTATTACCGTGGCGGCCTGCCATCTTATCGCCGACAGAGATCTTTCTCTTCTGTGCGATATAAACACGGACTTCTTTATTGACACCGGGGCTCAGTTCATCACTGTTGGCTCTGGTGAACACTTCAACATCAACAACGATACCGTATTCGCCGTGCGGTACACGCAGGGAGGTATCTCTGACTTCTCTTGCCTTTTCGCCGAAGATGGCACGAAGAAGTCTTTCTTCAGCAGTCAGTTCGGTTTCACCCTTCGGGGTTACCTTACCGACAAGGATATCACCGGAATGAACTTCCGCACCGACACAGATGATACCGTTTTCATCAAGATCCTTCAGAGCATCTTCACCGACATTGGGGATATCACGAGTGATTTCTTCCGGTCCGAGTTTGGTGTCTCTGGCTTCGGTTGCATATTCTTCAATGTGAATAGATGTAAATACGTCGTCACGAACGATCTTTTCGTTTACAAGAACGGCATCTTCGTAGTTGTAACCTTCCCACGTCATAAAGCCGATGAGAACGTTCTTGCCGAGGGAGATTTCACCTTCATCCGTAGCAGGACCGTCGGCAATGACATCGCCCTTTTCAATGCGCATACCGGCATTGACGACCGGACGCTGGTTGATGCAGGTACCCTGGTTGGAACGCATGAACTTCATCAAAGAATATTCTTCGATCTTGCCGTCATCCGTTGTGATCTCAACGCGGTCTGCACTGACTTTCGTACAGATACCTGCATTGTTTGCAATGACTGCAACACCCGAGTCAACGGCGGCTTTGTATTCCATACCGGTACCGACAATGGGTGCCTGGGGTTTGAGAAGCGGAACAGCCTGACGCTGCATGTTCGATCCCATCAACGCACGGTTGGCGTCGTCGTTTTCAAGGAAGGGGATCATTGCGGTAGCGACGGAAACGACCATACGCGGGGAAACGTCCATGTAGTCAGCAACACTGCTTTCGACTTCCTGGAAGTCGCCTCTGTAACGGATCATAACCTTGCTCTTGGCAAAACGGCCGTTTTCATCAAGCGGTTCGTTTGCCTGGGCGACACGGAATTCGTCTTCCACGTCAGCGGTCATGTATTCGATTTCATCAAGAACGACCCCTGTTTCTTTATCAACACGGCGGAAGGGAGCTTCCACAAAGCCGTATTTGTTGATTCTTGCAAAGGTTGCAAGGTAAGAGATCAGACCGATGTTGGGACCTTCGGGCGTTTCAATCGGGCACATACGGCCGTAGTGGGAGTAATGAACGTCGCGGACTTCGAAACCTGCGCGTTCACGGGAGAGACCGCCGGGGCCGAGTGCGGAAAGACGACGCTTGTGCGTAAGTTCCGCAAGAGGGTTTGTCTGATCCATGAACTGGGACAACTGGGAAGAACCGAAGAATTCCTTGATTGCCGCCAGAACGGGACGGATATTGATAAGGGCCTGCGGGGTGATCTTTTCACTGTCCTGTGCGTGCAGGCTCATTTTTTCATTCACGATTCTCTGCATACGGGAGAAACCGATGCGGATCTGATTCTGCAGCAATTCGCCGACGGAACGGATGCGGCGGTTGCCGAGATGGTCGATGTCGTCAAGATTGCCGACTTCGTGTGCAAGGCAGTCAAGATAGTTGACTGTTGCAAAAATATCATCAACGGTGATGTGCTTCGGGATCAGCAGATCACAATCGCGTGCAAGTGCTTCGCAGAGAGCATCTTTATCTTCGCCGCATTCATCCATGATGTTGCAAAGAACGGCAAAACTGACTTTTTCGTTGATGCCGAGATCTTCCAGTTCTTCTACCGTGAACATGGGCAGATAATCAAACGGATCAACCATGCCGTTGGAGATAACCTTGACGATCTGGCCTGCGGATTCAACCGTGATTTCTTTAACACCTGCCTGCTCGATTTCGTAAGCAAGAGCCTTATCCACACGGGTACCGGCCTGTGCAATGAATTCACCGGTAAGCGGATTGATTGCATCTTCGGCAAGAACCTGATTGCGAAGTCTTTCGGAAATTGCAAGTTTTTTGTTGTATTTGTAACGACCGACACGGGAGAGGTCATAGCGGCGTTCATCAAAGAACAAACCGTCAATATGTGCCTTTGCGGTATCAATGATGGGCGGTTCACCCGGACGAAGTTTTTTGTAAACTTCAAGCAGAGCTTCGGAAGTGTTCTGCGTTGTATCTTTTTCAAACGTTGCAAGAATACGTTCATCGGGGCCGAAGAAATCAAGAATATCGGCATTCGAGCTCAGACCCAGCGCACGCAGGAATGTGGTGATGAGCTGTTTTCTGCTCTTGTCGATACGAACATAGAAAATATCATTCTGATCGGACTCGTATTCAAGCCATGCACCGCGGTTCGGAATAACCTGTGCGGTAAAGAGCTTTTTACCCGTCTTGTCACGGCTCATTTCAAAATACACACCGGGGGAACGAACGAGCTGAGAAATGATAACACGTTCTGCACCGTTGATGATAAATGTTCCGCTGGGGGTCATTTTGGGGAAATCACCCATATAGATCTCGTTGATCTTGATTTCGCCTGTTTCTTTGTTCAGCAGGCGGGCGGTGATTTTCAGCGGAGCCGCATAAGTCGCTTTGCGTTCTTTACACTCCTTGATGGTGTACTTAGGCTGTTCGTCCATTCTGTAATCAATGAAGTCAAGCACCAGATTGCCTGTGTAGTCGGTGATTTCACCGATATCACTGAAGACTTCTCGAAGACCTACATCCAAAAACCACTGGTATGACGTTTTCTGCACCTCGATGAGGTTCGGCATTTCCATAACCTCATTGATGTGCGAAAAACTCATTCTGGTTTTTCTTCCCAATTTTACGGGCTTCACATCTGCCATGTACATTACTCTCCGATCTTTTTTTATCAGCTGGGGAAACGCAAAAAAAGAAAACTCCCGATTTTCATTCTGATGCGTTTGCTATAATAATTATAATAAAAGACAAATATTTTTATTTATATGTCCTCACTATAATGCAGTATAGCATTATACACATCTTGCATGCAAAAGTCAAGAGTTTTTTTCAATCTTTACAAATTTATGAAAAAAATGCGGACGGTAAAGCACACCGACCGCATTAAAATCCGTTTTTTGTATTGCTTATCCCGCCGTAACGGCAAGTTTTACGCCGCCTTCAACAACATCGGAAACGATGTTTGTGTAAGTAGCACCGCTTGCATCGTCGCCTTTGTAGTATTCACCCACAGCAATACCGAAGAACGGTTCCCCTGCAGGGACATCTTCACGCACGGTGAATGTGGCGGTAAACAACAGGCATTCGTCCAGGTTCAGGGTTTCGAGTGTCAGCCCCGTGTATTTGATATAGGCATTTCCGCCTGCATCCGTACCGTTGGTCAGTTCATACATCAGATCCGTCACATTTTCCGCATTGGTGCCTGCAAAAGTGACATATTGCGCATCATAAGAAAGATAAAAATCCATGGAACAGAACAGATCGGCATTGTCAATATACACTTGCACCTGTACCGTATCGCCGGGCCTTGCACTTTCGGCAGAAAGAACGGGCCGAATGATAACATCACCGGATGACGAACCGCAACCGGCAAAAGCAACCGAAATCAACAAAACAAAGGTCAGCATGACCGCTAAAGATTTTTTCACAACAAACACCCCCGTTTTCTTATTCCAAAAAGTCCTTCAGACGCTTGCTGCGCTGCGGATGTCTGAGTTTACGCAGAGCCTTTGTTTCGATCTGACGAATACGTTCACGGGTAACGTCAAATTCACGGCCGACTTCTTCAAGTGTGCGGGGATGGCCGTCTTCAAGACCATAACGAAGTGTCAGCACTCTTGCTTCACGGGGAGTAAGGGTTTCAAGCACGGAAGCAAGGGCTTCCTTGAGCATTTCGCGGGAAGCAGCTTCTGCGGGTGCAAGTGCATCTTCATCGGGAATGAAGTCACCCAGATGGCTGTCATCTTCTTCGCCGATAGGGGTTTCCAAAGAAACGGGTTCCTGCGAAACACGCAGAATCTCACGCACACGTTCAACAGACATACTCAGTTCGGCGGCAATTTCATCTTCGGTAGGTTCTTTGCCGTTTTTATGCAACAGCATGCTGTTGGTCTTTTTGACACGGTTGATGGTTTCAACCATGTGTACGGGAATGCGGATGGTTCTTGCCTGATCTGCAATGGCACGGGTGATTGCCTGCTTGATCCACCAGGTTGCATAAGTAGAGAATTTGAAGCCCTTGGTATAGTCAAACTTGTCAACCGCTTTGATAAGACCCAGATTTCCTTCCTGAATCAGATCCAACAACTGCAGACCTCTGCCGAGATGTCTTTTTGCAATACTGACAACCAGACGCAGGTTCGCCTGAATGAGTTTGTTTTTGGCTTCTTTATCACCTTCCGAAACACGGATGGCAAGGGCAGTTTCCTCTTCACTGGTCAGAAGGGAAATTCTGCCTATATCACGCAGATACACTTTGACGGGATCATCCAGAACACCGTTCTTGTCCATTTCGCTGCTGTCTGCATCATAAACACGCGCAACTTCGGAATCAAAGTTGAGCGCTTCTGCGGCAAGATCAGACATTTCATCAATGAGTTCGATGTTGTTCTGCTCAATGAGTTCATAGATTTTGTCAAGTTCTTCAATGTCGATATCATTCTCCAGAAGGAGCATATCGATGTCTTTTGTGGACAGTTTTCCTGCCGCCTTACCTTTTTCGATCAACGAGGCAAGGCTGTTGGGTTTTTCAGTGTGTTCCATATCTTTCTTCCTTTCAACTATCCGTTTTTTTACAATCGGCAATACGCGCAAGAAAATCCGCATCCGTCAGCGGACCGCTCTCACTGCGTTCTGCCTTTTTCTTTTCCTGTGCCAGAATTGTAAGGTAATCTCCGAATGATTTTTCCGTTGTACCCACCTGCGAAGACAACGCAAGCAACATGGATATGTAGGCAACCGTTTCTTCGCTTTCCGTTTCGCAGAAAGAAGACGGCATCAGACTGAGATTGTGTTCGATTTTTTCGGAAATTGCAACAAAAATCCGCTTATTGAACGGTGATAAAAAGATGTCCGCGTTCAGACGGGACGCAAATTTTCGCAAATAAGCGGGATTGGCAAGCAATGCCGCAAGCAGATGTTCCTCTGCCTTGACAGCACGCGGCCACCGCCGTTTATCGGGATTGGGAGATGGTGTGTCCTCCCCTCTCAAATGTTTGACTGCTTGTCCGAAAAATTCTTTTTCTTCCTTTTTGCGCGCATTCCTGTAAAGCTTGGCAACCTGCGATTCAATCGCCGCTTTGGAAACCTGCAACTCCCCTGCCAGCTGGGTAATATAAACATCACGTTTGACAGCATTCGGAATTGCAGCAAGCACACTGACCGCTTCATTCAGATAACCGACTTTCCCGTCTGCCGTTTCCGTATCAAATCGTGCCTTCGCACTCTGCAGAGCAAACTCGGTTTCATTGACCGCACCTTCCAGAATTTCACGCATGCGTTCTTTACCGTATTTTTTGATGATTTCATCAGGGTCCTTACCGCCGACCATACGGACAACACGCAATTTCACATCCGTATTCGCAAGGATTTTACGGGCACGCTGTGTTGCTTTCATGCCCGCTTCGTCCGAGTCGAAGCAGATAAGAAGTTCCGTGCAGTAACGACTGAGCAATTTGGCCTGTTCAGGCGTGAAGGCTGTGCCCAAACCGGCAACTGCCTGTGTAAAGCCTGCCTGATGGAGACTTATCACATCCATATAACCCTCACAAAGAATCAAACGGTCATTGTTCCCGTTTTTTGCAACATTCAGCGCATAAAGAGCCTGACTTTTTTTATATACGACGGTATCGGAAGTGTTCAGGTATTTGGGCTTTGAATCATCAAGCACACGTCCGCCGAAGGCAATGACATTGCCCCGCAGATCAATGATCGGAAAGATCAGGCGATTTCTGAAAGCATCAATACAAGAACCCTTTGCTGTTTTTCTTGCCAGATCATAGAGAATCAACTCCTGATCCGTAAACCCTTTTGACCGCATGTGTTTGAGCAATGCATCCCATGAAGCGGGTGCATAACCGATACCGAACCGCACGACCGTTTCTTTGGTCAATGCGCGTTTTTGAATATATTCTCTTGCCTGCTGCGCATGCGGTTGGGAAAGCTGGGCATGAAAAAACCGTG
Organism: Oscillospiraceae bacterium; assembly: GCA_015066385.1. GTDB lineage: Bacteria > Bacillota > Clostridia > Oscillospirales > Acutalibacteraceae > RUG806. The sequence continues at coordinate 28,380 of SVOJ01000020.1, read as the reverse complement.
CCGCTTCCCTGTTGGCTTCATAACAACGGCGTCTTTGCCGTGTCAATTCATCATCCACCGGATCATTCGGAAAATCCGTACCCGTGCGTTCACACAAAAAACGGACGGCTTCCGTATAATCCAGATTTTCAATTGTGCGGATAAAAGTAATGGCATCGCCGCCGGCTCCGCACCCGAAGCAATAATAAGATTGGTTATCTTTATAAATCACAAAGGAAGGGGTCTTTTCATTGTGAAACGGGCACAAACAGACCGGTGTACGGCCTCTGCCGCGCACTTCTGCATACCGTGCAATCAGTTCTTCAATATCGACTTTGGAACGCAGATCATTCAGAAATGAGTCACTGAACCGCACAATATTCCCTCCTTAAGTTATCACATATTATTATACGCTTTTTTAAACAAAATCCCTTTAAAAAACTTAAATTTTTATCGGAGCGAATATTTCCTCCCGTTTTTTTGCATAAAACTTACCGAAACTGCGCTCGGTCAGTTCCTTTTCGAATGCATCCACATGTTCGGCAGGCATACGGAATACAACCGTCACATTGTCCGTAAATTGCGTATCCTGCGTAATGGCTTCAAAATCCGCCAGCAATGCGGGCACTTTGCCGTAAAAGGAATAATCACAGGTCATTTCCATGATTGCACACAAGGACATGCGAACAATACCGGCAGCCTCCACACCAAGCGATGCGGAATGCGAATAAGCCCGCACGAGTCCGCCGCCTCCGAGCAAGATTCCGCCGAAATACCGCGTAACAACCAATGCACAATCCGTCACACCCGATTTGAGCAAAACATCCAGCACGGGCATACCTGCCGTGCCCTGCGGCTCTCCGTCATCGGAATAACGCTTCATCTGTCCTTCACGAAGAACATAGGCATACACATTGTGGGTGGCATCGCTGTATTGGCTTCGCACATCTGCAACAAACTGCACAGCCTGCTCATTGGTTTCGACGGGGGCTACGGTTGTGATGAAGCGGGAATGCTTGACAATATATTCTGTTTTTGCCGCTTTTTCAAGTGTGAGATAGGACTTCAAAAAAAAAGTGCCTCCTGACTTTTCGGGAAATAGAAAAAAGCGGCACCGCGAGAGTACCGTTTTTTTTCGAAAAAATTGTGTTTGCGAGATTTTAGTTATTCTCGAGATTGTAACGCTTTTTGAATCTGTCAACACGTCCGCCGGTGTCAACGAGTTTCTGTTTACCGGTAAAATAGGGATGGCACTTCGAGCAGATATCTACACGAAGGTTCTGCTTGGTGGATGCAGTTTCAAAAACAGCACCGCAAGCGCATCTGACTTCTGTTGCACTGTAGTTGGGATGGATGCCCTGCTTCATTTAGGTTCACCTCTTCGTTAATACTTATGCGGGAAAGTATCCGATTTTGATCGGGGCGGCTTTCCCTAATCAACATAGCAAACGGCATTATAACACAAAGAATTTGAAAATGCAAGAGATTTTTGATATTTTTTTCACTTTTTTTCGTCTTTCAGATCCACTGCGACAGTCTGTCCGAGATGGATGGAAAACAGCACCGCCTCTTTGACCGGAACACCTAAAATTTCGGTTGCGGCACGGGCATACATGCGGATCTGTTCGGCATAACGATCGCACAGAATATCCAAAGATTTCACGCGGTCTGTTTTGTAATCCACAATGACCGCCTGTCCGTCTTCCACAAAGAGCATATCAATTTTACCGATAACGACCGTATTTTCCTCCTGCACAAAATCCGGCAGATCCTTTACAAATTCATTTGCATGAACCGCAACGGTAAACTGCATTTCACGATGCAGTTGCTGTGCATTTCTTGCACGAAACGCGGTTTCAGATTGCAGGAATGCCGCGGTTTTTGCAAAATCGATCGCAGACACTTCCCGTTCGCTCAACAAGCCTGCCGAACACATCCGTTCCGCTTGCACCTGCGGGGCATCCGCATTCGGATCCAATGAACAGTATTGCAGAAATTTATGTACAGCCGTTCCGCGTTCCGCAGGGGTCAGCCCCCCGCCGCACAGAAAGGCGGGTTTGGAAGAAGCAAAAAAGTCGGTATTGAATTTTTCCGCATACAGATCGGATGCGGTTCGTTTGACGGGTACACCGTCCAGCACCGCAAAGGGGTACACATAATCTGCCCGTCTGCGGATTTCAGTCAGCAGTTTTTCCTGCGGCAAGGCGATTTCCTGTGTCTGTTGTGCATCCTGTGCAGGGTCTTCTTCATCCGTAAAACAGACTTTCAAAGCGGAAAGACCGTCTTCATGTGCAACGGTAAAACCGCGTAAAGCCGATGCATCGGGATGGGTCAGCAAAGTCGGCAATAACCAGTCCGCAAAACTGTTTGCTTTGCAAAGACGGTATTCCGACGGTTGCAGGGTATCGGTTAAGAAACAGGCCTCCTGTGCCAGTTTTTCACCGACTTTATTCAAAGAAGTCAGGATCAGCAAATGCTCTGCCGCACGGGTCATGGCAACATACAAAAGCCGCATTTCTTCGGCATTGACACCGCTGTCAAGCACCTGCCGCACGGCACGCGACCCGACCGTATCAAAGCGGCGAAGCGTTTCACGATCCTGCCTGCGGATACCGATGCCCGCATTATGGGAAATCAACAAAGGTTTACGGCTGTCCATGCGGTTGAATTCTTTTTCCGTTCCCGCCAGAATGACAAACGGAAACTCCAATCCCTTGGATTTATGAATACTCATAATACGGACAAAACCACAATCTGCCGCAGCCCCTGCCGCACCATCTAATTTTTGCCCGTTTTCAATCAGCCCGTCGATATAACGCAAAAAACCGAACAAGCCGTTGCCGATGTTCTTATCAAAATCAGCGGCATATTCCAGAAGCACCAACAAATTGCGAAAACGCACATCCCCGCCGTCACTTGCATATACAACACTTGTAAAGCCCGTACGGTCATACAGTTGCCGTAAAAGATCGGCAGTGTTTCCTGCAACGGCAACAGTGCGGAATGCCTCGCAATCGGCAAGAAAATCTGCCGCTTTTTTATTTCCGCCGTCGGCTGCCAATTGCAGGCAAACATACAAGGGCTGTTTTGTTGCCAACAGACGGATCTGCGTGATTTCGTCCGATGCAAAGCCATACAGCGGCGAATACAGTACGGCAAGAGTATCCACATCACGGTAAGGATCGTCCAGAATATGCAAAAATGACAACATCGTGCGAATTTCCGCTGTTTCAAAAAAACCGCCGCTTTTTTCATAGGACACGGGTATTCCGCGTGCCTGACATTCTGCGGCAAACACATCTGCCGCCTTTTTGACGGTGCGAAGCAGAATACAGAAATCGCCGAATCCGGCGGGACGGGTACCCGTTTTTGTACGCACGGGAGTTTTTTGTCGTATAAATTCAAGAATACGATCCGCCGCATACCGTGCCTGCGCACGCAGTGCTTCCTCTTTACTTTGACCGTTTGTTTCAAGCAGATGCCATTCGCTTTCGGCACCTTCAATGGGTTGGTAATCAGCCGAAAAAACAAGTTCTTCGTCTTTGGTATAATCCATCTCCCCCGCTTGTTTTGTCATAATGCGGGAGAAAACAAAATTCACAAGATCCACAACCCCTTTGCGGCTGCGAAAATTATTGCCGAGGATGATTTTGGAGGCTTGCGATCCGTCCTCATACGGCACAAAGGTTTCCGCCTTATGCAGGAACAATTCGGGCATGGCAAGACGGAATTTATAGATACTCTGTTTCACATCACCGACGGTAAACAGATTCTTTTCATCTTTTGACAGTGCTCTGAACAGCATGTCCTGTGCTTCGTTGGTATCCTGATATTCATCGACCAGAATCTCTTTGAATTCACCGCTGAGTTCTTCCGCCAACGGGGTACGTTCAACAACACCGCTTTCATTGCGCACAAGAAGTCCCAATGCAAACGATGTGATATCGGAAAAATCATAGGCATTCAGTTCCCGCTTCTCGTCAAGCAAACGCGCGGAGAACAAGCGCACCGCATGCACCAACGAACGCACAACAGGACGAAGCACCTGCAGGTCTTCCTCGTGTTCTTCGCTGTCGGCAGGCAACAACGCCGCTAAAATGGCAAATTCTTTTTTGCAGTAATCACGTCTTGCCTTCACGGCATCCTTGCAATCGGGATCAGAAGGCTTGCGAAGAATCGGGAATGTTGCAAAAGTCATACGGGACATGGCGGCAACAGCGGCATCCCACCCATCCTGTGCCGCCTGCAAAGCACGTTCAAAACCGAATTTCTCCGTTTTGAGAAATTCTTCATATTTTGCGGTCAGATCATCCGCACCGAGAATATCACAAAGAGAACGGTCATACAGTGAAATGCAATATTGCAAGCCTGTTTTCAGGCGGTCGAGCAGAATTTTCCCCCATATACTGTCCTGCGGATGTGCCGAAGTGTAATAATCAAGAACACCGTTCAGCCACTGTTCTGCAAAAGGATATGCCGAACAATAGTGATGCATCTGCAAAATGCACTCTGCCAGTTGTTCGTCACTTTGCCCTTGTTCAAACATGGCACACAATTGCACAAAATCGGCATCCTTTTCGGTGTGCAATTGTTCGAGCACCTGTGCCACCGCTTTGCGTTGTAATAATTTACATTCGCCGTCATCCATCAGACGAAAATCGGGTGCCACATCCGCTTCGTGAAAATGCTCACGCACAAGACGGATGCAAAATGAGTCGATGGTGCAGATGCGGGCATTGTCCATACGCGCACGCAGTTTCGCAAAGAACGGATCGCTCGGATTTTCTTTTGCCGCTTGTGCGATTTTATCACAGATGCGCAAGCGCATTTCTGCGGCGGCGGCATTGGTAAAAGTAACAACCAACAGTTCTTCGGGATTGCACGGGTTTTCACGATTGAGGAGTTTGCGTGCCACCCGTTCGGTCAGAACGGCTGTTTTGCCCGAGCCTGCGGCAGCACTGATGAGCAGACTGCAACCGTTCGCTTCAATGGCATTTTGCTGTTCGGGTGTCCAGTTCATTGTGCAGCCCCCTCTCCCGTCACATCAAGATTTCGCACTGCGTCTGTGTTTTCACGGCAACATACATTTGCATAATCGCAATAGCGGCATATATCTTTATAATTGGTTCCTTCAATCGGCAAGGCATGAATTGAGCCGTCTTGCAGATCGGCATACATTTCGCACAAAATACTTTCTATTTTTTCGTGAATGCGGACAAACTCATCCAATGAAGCAATACTGCCTTTGAGTTCGCCTTTTTTGTCAATTTCGGCATTGATGTAAACCCCCGCACCCGTGCTGTCCATACCGAGAATAACCTGTTTTTCGGCAAGCACCAGACCGTTCATTCTGCCGTTTTTAATTTTCTGTTTTTCGATTTCGTCCACTGTCGCATTTCGCGGCAATGTCAGAGCACCTGTTTTGGCGGGCACATACAGAATCCCTGCCGGTATAATATCGCCGTAGCGTTCTTTCGCATTGTCCCACAGGCACATCAGATACAAAAGCATCTGCATATTCAGTCCCGCATTGATGTCGGAAAGTTTGAAATTTTTTCCGCCCGTTTTGTAGTCCACCACTCGGACATAACTTTTCCCGTCGGCCGCCATGACATCCACACGGTCGATCATACCCGTCACCTGTACAAGTCCGCCGTCGGGCGTTCTGACGCTAAACGGAGCAACCAAGCCATCCTCCCGGACAGCCAATTCCACATCTTTGGTTACAAACAGGCTTGTCCCGAATTCCGCGCGAAGCCGCTGTGCAATTTCAAAGGCGGTCTGCTCTGCGCGGTCAAGCTGCCATTGCAGACGAAGCGGCATATTTTCTCTGCCGCCCATACATTTTTCTATATATTCCTCACACAGTACATGAATCTGTTCACGCAGTTGCACATCCGTCAACTGACTCAATGCACCGTTGCGGTTCTGATCAAGCAGTTTTTCAAGCACCTCATGAATCAGAAGCCCTCGGTTGGACGGATCGAGTTTTGCCGCAAAAGGCGGTTCCAGTTTCAGCCCGTAACGGCAGAAATAAGCAAACGAGCACTTATGATAGGTTTCTATTTTGGTGGGAGATAAATACAGTTTTTCACCGAACAATGCTTTTGCGGCTTCGGGATCTTCAAAAACAAACTTTCGTCCCGTTGCGGCACGTTCCACCGCCAACAATCGGTCAGCATATCCTTCTTTTTCTTTTACAAAAGCAACGAGTGAAGCCGACAGCGGTGTGTTTTCCGTAAAACGCTCCGCCGCCGATTCAAAGGCTGTCTGTGCACTTGAGATTTTATCAAACACCGACAGCGTTGCCGTGTTGACACGGCGGCACTGCGGATATGTTTTTTCAAGGGATTGCACGATTTCCGATTTGTGCTGTGTTTTTGCATGCAGGTCGGATTCACTGTAACTGACATACAGCCGTTCGCTTGCCGCCGTCAGCACGCAATAGGCAAGAAGCCGTTCTTCGGCACAGGCATTTTCGGGGGATTCTCCCAACAGAAAGTCAATTTCCCGCAATTGAGCCTTTTCGGACTGTGTAAAAATACCTGCATCGGACTGTGCGGCAGGAAATACACCGTCATTGACACCGACAACAAACACCGCTTTTGCATCCTGCAGACGGATACGCACGGCATCCCCGACCGCAACCTCGTCAATCCCGTCGGGAATATCACCGAGTTCGGCAGAAGAAATCATAATCTGCAACAACTGCGAAAACCGTTTTGCACCAACGGTATGCACACCGATTGCCTCCTGCAAAGCATCGAGCAATTCCATCAGAACATCCCAGATTCTGCCGCATTCGATGGCGGCGGCTGTGTCACCGTTGGCATCCAGTCGCCGGGCGAACGCACGCAGGCGATCACCTGCTTTTACTTGCAAAAGATAGTTATAAACTGCTGCACAAGCCGTTTTGCCGTCCGCACAATCCAATTCTTTACGAAGATGCAGGATCGGCAGAACAGCCCTTTTTCGTAATGCTTCAAGTGCTGACAGCTTTTCGCGGTCTGTTTCCTCCATGGGTTTGCCGAAGCCTCTCGGATGCCCCGTGAATTCTTTTTTCCAACCTTCACCGTCAATCTGCCACAAACGGGCATAGGCTTCCAGTTCCGCCACTTCCTGCACATTCAGGTCGGCCAGCCCCGTTTTCAGGGCTTTCATCAGTGTTTCCGTCTGCAGACGGCCGCCCGCCGCTTCACAAGCGGCCGTGACAAGACGGACAAGCAGAAATTCACCCAAAGGACGACGCATGTCTTCAAAACACGGTACACCGTGACGGCGGAATGCCGCGGCAATGGCTTTGCTGTAAGAACCCGCCTGCCGCTCAATAACGGCAATATCCCTTGCACGATAGCCTTCCTCACGCAACAACCTTGCCGCCTCGGCAGCACAGAAATCACATTCGGCATATTTATCGGACGCGGCAACAAGGGTCACAGCATCGGTTTTTTCTTTATATGCATCCGCATACGAATTATACAGTGCTTCGCGCAGATAAGACAATGCTGTCTGTTCCGGATCCGCATCAGTAAGATACTTTTCTTTTATATCTGTACCGCTTTTATGTGCCGCCGTGTGCAGTCTTCGGCGGGCACGCTCGGCATGCGAAAAAGCACCGTCCTCGGCGGCATTTTTTTCGGTGCACAAAAACACGGTGACAAACGGACACTGTCGGAGCAACTGCTCCATGCAACAAAACTGCTGCTCGGTAAAGCCGCGGAAGCCGTCAATAAGGATAACTGCATTTTCAAGCAGCGTCTGTTTTTTAAGCAAACAGGTCAGCATATTGATGTTGTCGCTTTTGTCGGAAAAACGCTTGCCGACAAGGGCATCGTATGCGGCAAAAATGAGTGCCAACTCCGTGGTTTTACGGCGAAGGGATTCACCGCCGATGCGTTCGGCGGCTTGCGACAGGTCGGCAGGTGTCAGACCGTATTGGCGCAGTTCATCCCTTGCCGCCAACAGATTCTGCATCAGCTTTTCCCTGCCTGCATGCGCACTGTACAAACGGTTTTCGCCTGCGGCATTTTCCACCGCAAGGCTCATAAGCACTGCTCTTCCTGCCGCATCAATCTGGGGTTTAACAGCCTTTCCCGCCTCCTGCAAAAGGGTGGTTGCAAAGCGGGAAAATCCGCAGATGAGCATGGAACTGACCGCCTTTGCGCCGAACCGCAACAAAATATCGCGATCTCTTGCAAAAGCGGACTGTTCGGGAACCAACAGAATAATGCGTTTTTGTGTCTGTTGCAATGCTGCAGACAATTCTTTATCGAGTTCCTCTTTGCGTTGCGCTTCACTGCGCGACAAAATCAGTTGCAGCACTTCAATCACCTGCCAATAAAAAAGTATGTTTTTATTGTACAGGAAAAACAACAAAAAGAAAAGACTTTATTTGCAGGAAATGTCGTTTTTCGGCTCTGTTTCGTCATCAAGTCCCGTAAATCGGACAAAATCATACATTGAAAAGGCATTTTGCAAGCGTTCAACCGTCTGTGCATTCACTCCGTCACAGCAGACAAAGACTTTTGTGCAGTTTTCTTCTCCGAAAAAACGGATGCGTTGCACGGCATAACCGATGACGGCTTCGTTCTGAAAATCATCCTCTTTGAGATGCACATACAGACTGTAAGAGCCCTTGTCGGGTCGGATGAGCCTTTGCAGAAAAATCATGAGCAGCAACACCGCGCCCGTTGCCGCAAAAATAATAACAATCGCGTTCATCAGATTGGTAAACATAAAAAAAATCACCCCATACCATTGTATGAAGTGATTGAAAAAAGTGCGACCGGAACTGTAAGCCGGGTTCTGTCTTTGAAGGCAATCATCTGTCTTCGGTTGCCGTTGCCGACAACCTTTAGCCACCCGTTGAAGTATGGGCCGAGCAAGCCACTTCGGTCGGTGTTGCATCGGGTAGGGTTTACAGGTCCGTCTTGTTACCAAAACGCACGGTGAGCTCTTACCTCGCCTTTCCACCCTTACCGGAAAAACCGGCGGTATATCTCTGTTGCACTATCCCGGAGGTCACCCTCGGCGGCCGTTAGCCGTTACCCTGCTCTGTGATGCCCGGACTTTCCTCATGTGTCTTAAAAAGGACGGTGATAAGTCATCCGAAAACACACGCGACTGCCCATTCCGCTCGCAGAAACATAATACCCGAATCAAAGCTGTTTGTCAAGACACATCTTGTGTCCGTCAGAACACGGTTTCATTAGTATAGCAAACCGTTATATCCCACCCATGTCTCCCATGGTGGATCGATACACATAAACACCGCCGCTTTCGATCAGATTTTTCAACAAAGAAACAAATATTTGCGGTTGCAGAGGATTCCTTTCAAGCAACCAGCGTTTCACAGTACACAGAACAAAATCCGCCAACAGATTGACATAAAAATCCGGAATATCATTGCTGTTCATGATGCTTGCAATTTTTTCACGCAAAAGTGGCAATAACAGTCCTCTGCAATGCTCCACAAAAGAATTTTGCCCGTCTATTTTAAACACCTTTTTGTAAAAATGCTTGTTCTCAAAAAAGTAACAGCATACTCGTTCAAGGCGTTCCCAACCTGAGTCATCTTCAATATGTGCATTTTCTGAGGTAAATTCAGTATCAAAAATCCAGTTGACCAGTTCATATTTGTCCTTGAAGTGATAATAAAAACTTTTTCGGTTCATATCGCATTTTTCACAGATCATACGCACACTGATTTTGGAGAACTGCATTTCGATCATCAGTTCTTTTAAAGCAGCGGCAAGTGCTTTTTTGGTTATATTGGAATCTGCCATTGCTGTTCCTCCTAATTATTACAAAACTCTTGCAATAAAAAAAGACGAAACAGATCTGTTTGCACAGATAAGTCTCGTCTTTTCAGATGAAGCCAGGATTTGTTCCATGTTGTTGACATCATCGCACGAAGCCGTGCTGACTACTCCCCTATATTTTTTATTATATCATTCATAAATATTCTTATCAATATTTATCAAATATTTTTTTTTGGACATTTTTCAAAGAGTGTCCAAAAAAAAGACATCACCGACGGTATGCGACAAAGTCTGACACTATGTGTTTTTTGTCCAATGCTTTTTCTTTCTGTGGGAGTTACAATAAAAACAATCATTCAACAGAAAGGAAATTACTTATGATTCATTCGTTTGAAACGCTTTCTCATTCCGTTCAAAGAAAAGTGGCAGCGGGTCTGATTGATAATATCCTGAACAAAACTGCCAGTGAAAGAGAAGACTTATTTTTAAGAGTTCTTGATATGGCAAAAGTTTTCTGGGGAGATCGGCTGACAGAAGAACAATATTCCGCTGCCGCGGCTGAGATTTGCAATGCTGACAGCCGTTGGATGAACATCATCAATCATGCACTGAACGAGTTACATCCGAATGTGGTAAAAACTACATTTCTGAATCTCGGCTATGAGGCTTTTTTCAGAGGATCAAAAGAGATTAAAAAGAACCGCCGTACATACAACTGCAATATCCCGTGGCTGATTCTGTTCGACCCGACATCCGCTTGCAATATGCACTGTGCAGGTTGTTGGGCAGGCACATACGGAGACCGTCACCAGTTGTCCCTTGATGATATGGACAAAATCGTTACCCAAGGCAAACAGTTAGGTATCTATTTGTACATGATGACAGGCGGTGAACCGCTTGTGCGTAAAAAAGACATTCTCAGACTTGCAGAAAAACATTTTGACGTGCAGTTTGCCGTTTACACCAACGCCACGCTCATTGACGATTCGTTCTGCAAAGAGGTGCTCCAGGTCGGCAACATTGCATTTTTTCTCTCTGTTGAAGGCGATCAAAGTGCAAATGACAGCCGACGCGGTGACGGTCACTATCAAACGGTTATGCAAGCCATGGAACTGCTGAAAAAACACGGCATCCTTTTCGGAATCTCCGTTTGCTATACATCTCAAAACATCACAGCAGTTACAAGCGACACTTTTTTAACAGATCTTTCCCAAAAAGGTGCAAAATTCGGTTTTTATTTTCATTATATGCCCATCGGTACCGATGCCGTTACGGAACTGCTGCCGACCCCTGAACAACGCAGTTACATCATTGATCGTTTTGCACATATCCGTTCTCCCAAGAGCAACATTGCGTTCTTCCCCATTGACTTTCAGAATGACGGTAAATATGTCGGCGGTTGTATTGCCGGCGGCAGAAACTATTTTCACATAAACGCGGCGGGCGATGCAGAACCATGCGTATTCATCCACTACTCCAATGCAAATATCCACTCCTCCTCACTCCTTGACATTCTGCAAAGCCCGCTGTTTATGGCTTATCATCGGAATCAACCTTTCAATGAGAACCATCTTTTACCCTGCCCGATGCTTGAAAATCCCGAAGCACTGAAAGAAATGGTCACGCAAACAAAAGCAAAGAATACGGATTTTGCTTCGCCGGAGTCCGTTGAACACCTCTGCGAAAAGTGTCATGTTTATGCAGATCAATGGCGCCCCTCCGCCGAGAGATTGTGGAACGAACAAAAAACAAAATATGATTGATTACAAAACAGGAGAACACAAATGAAGAAGATCAAAAATCACGCATTAGAGCACATCGTCATTTTTTTTGAGATCATTGTCGGCATTCTGCTGTTGATAAACCCGATTGCATTCACAACGGGCATCATTACCGCCGCAGGTGTCATCCTGTGTATTCTCGGTCTTTCATCCCTTGTACATTATTTCCGCACACCTATTGATACTGCAGTAAAGGAACAAGTTCTTTTTAAGGGTGCTCTTCTGCTGCTTGTCGGTGTGTTCTGCACGGTGAAAGCAGATTGGTTTGTTTCCGTTTTTCCCGTTCTGACTATTCTGTACGGTGCTTGCATTTTGCTTTCATCCTTGCAGAAATTGCAAACAACCGTCAACATGATCCGTCTGAAAAAGAAAAGATGGTATCTTCCTGCCATCAGCACCCTACATGCAATCATCTGTGCCGTTGTTATTTTCAACGATCCGTTTGAGACAACGGAAATCCTTTGGCGCTTTACGGGTATTACATTAATAATTGAAGCCCTCCTTGATTTCGCAGGATCTCTTCTCAACAACAAAGAGAAAAATGTCCCCCCTGTTGTGCAATAATTATCAGTTCATCTTCGTTGTAAAAAAAGACTGAAAAACAACACCGACTGCCTTCATCAGGAAAGCAGTCGGTGTTCTGCATCTGTATCTTCGGTTCTGCGGTTATTTTCGTTTTACCAAAACAGGATATTTTTGTGGCGGGCGTTGCACAAAGGCATCGAATTCTTCAAATGTGTAAGCAGACAAAAAGTCATCTGCATCCCGTTCAAAGGTGAGTCGGCAGTGATTAAGCGAATGAAGTTCGGGTCTATAGTGATAGCTTTCCAATATGCGCATCAATCCGTTTTCATAAGATAATTCTTCAACATCAATCTGATTGCAGGAGTCTGTTCTCAGAGCAGGTGTTAGAGAAGCATATTCATAACGCAGTAGCTTTGCGTTTTCATACAAACATTCGGTTATTACGGTCAATTCCCTGTACTTGCTTTCGTATGACAGGGTCAGAACTTTGTCCCCCTGATACAGAAAAACCTCGGTCTGATAGAGTACACGTTCATCACCGAAACTTGCGTATTTACAAGCGCAAAGCATTTTATCCTCAGCATCAAACAGATAGCGATAGTCAAAACGGTCATCTTTGGGGGTTCGTTTGAGTAGACGACCTCTGCTTGCGCCGCCTACATGCAAATCGTCAACACTCGGAGAATAATATCCTCTGTGCAAGGTTTCTCCGCCTTTTGCATATTCGACACGCACCGCTTTTTCTTCCAGACCTTGCGTCAGTTCCGCATATGAATCGGCATATTGCCTGTAGAGTGCAACATATTTTCGGTTCAGTTCTTCAAACGGCTCACAGCGTTTCAGATTTTCTTCTGTATGTAAAAAATTATGCAGATCTTTAAACGGCCCTTTGCCGCCCAACAGTTCTTTCATCTCTGTAAGATGTTTCATAAAATCGGAAGCCATTTTTCGTCTCCTTTCAAAGGATTTTAAGATCTATCAGGATACGGGGCACAACAAAAACAGGATAAGGGTCGGTTCTGTTTTTGGGCTGCCCTCAATCAATTCCTACCCTGCGCCGAGGGTGGTGGGAGCATCCACTGCAAGGATATTCGGCGCAGAAAAGGGGTGCGAGTGATAAGCTTTCCTGTTTCAAGTCTTGCTTTTTGAACGACCGCCGAAGATGAAAGCGGTGGATGCTGAAATCATCCTCGGCGGTGTGTGCAAAGTGGATTTAGGGACTTTCAGAGAATTACAGTTAATCGATTTGTGATGATATTACAGCAAACAGACGAATTATCACTCAATCACAGAACCATCCCCTGATTGGCCTGTAGTCTGTGGATTGTCCTGATTGTCTTGGTTCTCCGTAAGATCAATTGCAATCGGTTTTTGACCGTGTGCTCGGACGATATAAATTGCACCTGTTGTCAATATTCCTAAAACAAATGGAAAAAAGGAGTATTGCGAAATGCCACTAAAAAACAATACATAAACAACAAACAAAAACAGAAACACCAAAACAATACAACAATATGCGATTATCTTTCCTTTTGACCTTTTTCTCACTTTGACTTCTTCCTTTCCAAATAAGAAATAAGCCTCGGATCAATTTCCGCATCGGGATTATATTGTTGTACATTTTCACAAAGTGTTGAAAATAGTTCGATGCGATTTGTATAATAAGGACTAATTTTGATTATTTTTCCATAGTGACTAATCCTCACATTTACACATCGAAAACCTATAAATGGAAAAGGTTTTATTTTTATATAAATTATATCCTTATAGTGTGTTGTAATTGTTACAGGCTTCACAACTTTTTTAACGCGAAAAGATGTAAACTTACAATATTCTTTATTCAACTCAATTTTCCTGTTAAGGTATTCAGGAACAAATCGACCAAACATAACTGCAATCAATGCAAATGATCCAACTAAAATTCGCAATTTAAATCTTTCGGAAATCAAAAAAGCCGGATATATCATAAAGAAAAAACAAAAGCAAAAAGTAGAAAAGAAATAAAAGAATGTTGCAAACTTTCGATAATTGTACACTTGTTTCATATAATAACCTCCCAAAATTCCACTAATAAAGTAGTAAAAAGATTAAAGAACAATCCAGCTCCTACACCAGTTGCAACATTACCAGAAGCAAAACCTATAGCTGAGCCTAATTCCGCAGAAAAAGCAAATAGTGCCGCCCCAGAAAGAACGCCAACCAATCAGGGGACGGTTCTATGATTGGCTGCATTTGTTGTATTTTATCGTCAATCACAAAACCGTCCGAAGTGATTGGCTTCGGCACTTCCTTTCGCAACGCATCGTTGCATTGTGCCCCTATTTTAGTCCCTGCCCTGCGCCGAATGAGGTAATAGCATCCACTGCAGGGATATTCGGCGCAGAAAAGGGGTACAGTTTTAATAACCGCCGAAGATGAACGCGGTGGATGCTGAAATCATCCTCGGCGGAGTGCAGAAACTCGGAGTAGGGCTTGTTTCTGCTTGCCCTTTTTTATTTGTCTTCCGCTTGGGTTTTCACGCTAACCGTCCCCTGATTAGTCCCGTCAGGTAGTTGGGTAGGAAAACAGTTCAGCAATCAGATAGGACGGTCAAGTTGTCTCGTTTGACGGCTGATCTTCATCAGGACAAAGATTCTCTGTCAGATCTATTTCAAGCGGTTTTTGGCCATGCGCACGAACAATTAAAAACGCACCGGCTATCAACGACCCTAGAACGGCAGGAAAGAAAGAGAATTGCGGATTGCCGATGAAAAACAACAGATATACAGCCAAAAAAAGCAAAGCCGCAAGAAGAATGCAGTAATAGGCAATTCTTTTTCTGTTGAGCTTTTTTTTCATTTTGTTTTTTTCCTTTCTGCGTAATCAATAAGTTTCGGGTCGATGTCAGCATTGGGGTTATTCTGTCGGACTTTTTCGCAAAGCGTTGAAAAAAGTGCATCGGAATTATTAAAATAAGGCGTTAATTTGATTTTTTCATCCGTATCATAAAAGCGTACAACAATGCTTGTTATACCAAAAAAGGGAAGCACTCTTGCCTTCAACTTTTTGATCTGCGAATAATTTACACGTATGCTGATTGTTTTATTTGCCTGTTTTGATGTGTTTGCAATGAAAGAATGAAAATAAACTTCATCTTCATATAATTCAACCGTTCTTTTCAGCAATCCGGGGATGAATAAGTATATCAGATACACGATCACAACACCGGAGCCGATTGTAATTTGTAATACCGTTCCACGGTCTGGAAACAAAAACTGACCCAAAAAATATGCACACATGACCGTTCCCAACATCACAACAACCTGCGCTATGGTCGATATTTTACTATAATAGTATTTCATATCATTTTACCTTTCTTTATGACCAATCAGGGGACGGTTCTATGATTGGCTGCATTTGTTGTATTTTAGAGCCAATCACAAAACCGTCCGATTTGATTGGCACTTTACTTTTTTTAATAACCGCCGAAGATGAATGCGGTGGATGCTGAAATCATCCTCGGCGGTGTATGCAAAGTGGCTTAAGGGCCTTTCAGAGAATTACAGTTGATCGATTTGTGATAATATCACAGCAAACGGACGAATTATCACTCAATCATAGAACCGTCCCTGATTGGTTCGGTTAATCTTTTGGAAAACGGTAAAACGGTGCTTTGCTTGTTATTTTTGTAATCGGACACGGGCAATACTGCTTGAGTGCTTTTTTTGCCGATCTTCCGTATTGAAAATACGGATCCACTTCTTCTATCAACCTTTGTTCATTCCGATCGCTAGTTGCAAATTCAAACTCAATTGAGGGATGACGAAATCGGTTACCGATGCGTAACGCTTTGATTTCATCCCATTTGTATTTCCATAATATTTTTTGTTTTTTTCGGCAAGTTATCGTTTCTGTGGTAATTTCAATTTGAGGTTTGTGCCAGTTGTAACAAATTATAGCGGTGAGTAATATTGTGCTCATTAAAGAAATTAGCAACAACGGTTCCGATGGCTTAAGACCTAACAGAAAAAACAAAAACACAATCAGGGTGACAACCACGCCAATATATGTCTCAAATACATCTAATTCATCTCGACAAAATTTCATTTGCCCCTTCCTCCAATTATAGTTCTGATAGCATATTTGCAAAGATATTTGTTTCGTTTTTCAATCGGCAATGCCTGAAATTCGCTTGCATTGCCGCAATGTGCATATTTCAGCATAAGCTGCTTTGCTTCTTCGTCCGTCACCCGAGCTGTCGGGCGGTCGTTCGTATCCGTTTATTTAAAGGCTTTTCATTTTCATTATACACGCACCGACATTTTTATTCAATTGACAATTCGCACAAATTGAAGTATTTGTTTTTCACATCATTTATTTTACTTCCTTTTTATTTTACAAATAAAACAATGGCCATTCTATGCAAAAGCGATCTGCCTCTTGTAAAAATGCAGGCGATGGAATATAATAAAAGCAACCAAGGGGGTATGGAAATGAAAAAACAAAGCTTCAATGAAAACTGGATTTTCCGTTATGTCGGCGAAAAGGAATGCACGGCTGTTACCCTGCCGCACGATGCGCAGATTCTGCAGCAAAGGGATCCTGCTTATTCCGACGGCGGACACGGGTATTTCCCGGGCGGAAAATATGAATACAGAAAAACCTTTTTTGCGCCTGCGAGCATGCAGGAGCAGACAGCCCTGCTTGAATTTGAAGGAATTTACAAAAACGCAGCTGTTTATCTCAACGGTGAACAGATTGCTTTTCATGCCTACGGCTACACAGGCTTTACGGTTGCGCTGAATGCGCTTCGTTACGGCGAGGAAAATGAAATTCTTGTTATTGCCGACAATTCAAGGCTGCCGAATTCCCGTTGGTATACCGGCGGCGGCATTTACCGTCCTGTTTGGCTGTGGACGGCTGCAAAGCAGCACATCCGTTTCGAGGGTGTGCGTGTGACAACGCTGTCGATCTCCCCTGCCGTTATCCGCGTGGAAACCGACTGCACGGACGGCGAGGTGGCTGTTGCAATTCTGGACGGAGAAAAAACCGTTGCAACAGGCGCGGGCACGGATTGCACAATCGAAATTCCCGATGCCAAGCTGTGGGACGATGAATGCCCGAGCCTTTACACCTGCCGTGTCACCCTGTCCGTTGACGGAACGGAAAAGGACACTGCGCAAGAGGTGTTCGGCATCCGCAAAATCGAATGGAACAAAAACGGCTTTTTCATCAACGGCAAGCAAAAGCAGCTGCGCGGCGGCTGCATTCACCATGACAACGGAATTTTGGGTGCTGCAACCTATGCAAAAAGCGAGGAGCGCAGAGTGCGCATTATGAAGCAGGTCGGCTTCAATGCCATCCGAAGTGCGCACAACCCTGCTTCCAAGGCATTGCTTGCAGCCTGCGACAGACTCGGCATGCTCGTCATGGATGAAACCTATGACATGTGGTATTCGAGCAAGACCTACCACGATTACGGCAGGGATTTTGAAGCCTGCTGGCGTGATGATGTGACCGCCATGGTCAATCGTGATTATAACCATCCGTCGGTCATTATGTATTCCATCGGCAATGAGGTTGCCGAGCCCGGCAGCGAAAAGGGTCGCAAGGTCGGCAAGGAGCAGATTGAGCTGATTCACAGGCTCGACAGCACGCGTCCCGTTACCTGCGGCATCAACCTGGCAATTCTTGCCATGGCGGCCATCGGCGGCGGCTTCTATAACGGCGGCGACGGCGGTGTAACGGATGTGAAGCTCAACAAGGGCGACGGCAAGGTCAAAAACGGCAGTTTGATTTTTAACACCGCTGCAAACATTGTAGGGCCTGTTATGAACGGACTCGGAAACCTCTCGATTATTGAAAAGCAGGCCGCTCCGTTTTTCAGGGAGCTTGACCTCGTCGGCTACAACTATGCCTCGGGCCGATATGCCATTGATGCAAAAAAATATCCCGACCGCATTGTGTTCGGCTCGGAAACATTCCCGCAGGATATTTACAAAAACTGGGAAACTGTAAAAAAATATCCCACGGTTATCGGTGATTTCATGTGGACGGCATGGGATTATCTCGGCGAAGCAGGCATCGGCGCATGGAGTTATGACGGCGGTGTGCCGTTCAACCGTCCGTATCCGTGGCTGATCGGTGGCGGCGGTGTCATCAACATTCTCGGCATCCCCGACGGCTCATGCAGATACGCTTCGACCGTCTGGGGCAAAACAGACAAGCCCGTGATTGCCGTGCAGCCTGTCAACTATCCCGGCATCAGACCGTCTAAATCCATCTGGAGAGGCACCAATGCGTTTGAGAGCTGGAGCTGGAAAAGCTGCAACGGCAACAAGGCCGTTGTGGAGGTTTACAGCACAGCCGACAGCGTTGAGCTGAAAATTAACGGCTGCAGCGCAGGCAAAAAGAAGCTCAAGGAATGCAAGGCCATTTTTGAAACCCGTTATTATGACGGGGACATCGTCGCCTACGCATACGATGCCGACAACCGTCTGCTTGCAACGGGCATGATGTGCTCGGCAAAGGGCAAGGTAAGCCTTGTGCTCACGCCCGAAGAAACGCAGATTGCGGTCGGCGATATTGTGTATATCCCCGTAAGCCTGCAGGGTGAAAACGGCGTTGTGGAATGCAATGACGACAGAAGCCTGACCGCAACGGTGCAAAACGGCACCCTGCTTGCATTCGGCAGCGCAAATCCCTGCACCCCCGAGCAATACCACACGGGTAGCTTCACCACCTATTACGGCAGAGCCCTTGCCATTGTGCGTGCCGAGGCAGCAGGCACAATCACACTGACCGTTTCCGACGGCACACAGACCGCACAAGCAGAAATCACCGCAACAGAATAAATACTATCAAAAAACCGACTGCAATCCAAACGGAACGCAGCCGGTCATTTTTTATTTACACTTTTTATAAGACACCTTACAGCGTGATTTCACCACTGAACAGCTTTTTGATGACTTCAAAGAACCAACCGCAGGACTTACCTTGCACTTGGCATATTTCTTTGATTTTATCAAAAATTCCATTTTACACTTACATTCCCTCAATCAGTCTCTGCCCTGCGCCGAGGGCGGTGGGTGCATCCACTGCAAGGATATTCGGCGCGAAAAAGGAATGCAGGGAAAGAACAGCTGAAAAACTTGATGATTTAAGCTACGGTTGCATTTTTAATAACCGCCGAAGATGAACGCGGTGGATGCTGAAATCATCCTCGGCGGTGTGCAGAAACTCGGAGTAGGGCGGAATAAAAAAACGGTTAATTTGTGCCGTCGGACAGCTGTTTTTCGTCAGGACACAGAACCGTCCCCTGTCCTGCCTGAATTATCACTCAATCATAGAACCGTCCCCGATTGGTCTCTTATCTGATTGGGCCATAAAGAGCAAATGGTCTCCAATTCTTTTCAGTTTCCACTGCATGATTGTATTTTTCATTCATCATATTACAGTAGTTTGAAAATTCAAGTGCCTTTGAAATCGTACTAAAAAGGCCTCTCATATTAATATTTTTTTTATAGCATTCAAAATCAGAAATATGCATCTCTGAAAAAAAAACACTATCAGTATCATAAGTTTCTAAAAAACCATCGCCAATCGGAGAATAATATTTACTGTCTGCACAAATATCATATCCCAAAAATTTGCAATTTGAAGGAATTTCAACATCAAAATTGTCTGTAAAAATGATTATTTCTCCTTGCCATTGTTCAGTTTTTAAAATTTCATACATCAAAAGCAACCTTTGTTTATTTTTTTCGGAATACTCCATAAAATTTCCTTCTATTGAAGAACGAAAATACCACTTAATTCCTTTATTTAAATATCGATTTTTGCTAGTGCTTATATCTATCAAACCATTTTGCCTATACAACCCTTTATACATAAGCATATTCTCATTTGTAGGTTCAGCGTAAAAACCAATATTCATTATATTCACCTATATTCCTAATAATTCACGAATATATTCTACTGCTTCTTGTGTTAAGACCAATCAGGGGACGGTTCTGTGATTGACTGCTTTTGTTATATTTTAGAGTGAATCACAAAACCGTCCGATGTGATTGGCATTTTACTTTGCTCAGACTTTTTGGATTATGTAATAACCAATTCCCGTCAATCAGCTGAGCTGCCGGATTGACTACCCATTTTCAGCCTAACAGATTGAAGCGGATTTGTCAAGATAGACCAGAGAACCGTCCCCTGTCCTATTTTTCTTTATTGAAATAAAATTATTACAAAAAACAAAAAATTGTAAATTGACTTTATATGTCATTATAGATTATAATTTAAAAAATGTTATACAATGTCACAATTCTCTTATAACATAAAAACATTTTAACATAAACGAAAGGAAAAATTAAACTATGGATTTAACAGGAACCAAGTTCAGAGTGCCCGCAGAAAGATATCTGAACGACCCCACAAACGAATCCTGCTATCAGTATCTGAAAGATGCGTATGCAAAGATTTCTGCTGACCACGGCGAATACATTGCTTTCATCACCCCCGTGCTTCAATATGAAAGTGCAACGAGCATGACAAGACTTTTCAACGACATTGAAAAAATGGCTTCTTTCCTTGCTTCCAAGGGAATCAAAAAAGGCGATGTTGTTACGGCATTCCTGCCCTCCTGCGGCCACGCTTTCATTGCTTTTTATGCTTTGAGCAAACTCGGCATCATTTCCAATTTTGTGCATCCCCTGACACCGCCCAACCAGCTGCTTGAAATCATGGCACACACAAAAAGCAAGGCTCTTTTCATCCTTGACCTGTTTGCAATGCCGTTCAAAAGCGTTATCGAACAATACATGACGATTGTCTGCTCAACTTCTGACTTCTGTGACGACATTGCTTACAAATATGCCAAGGGTAACGAAATGCAGAATGCACCTGTTCCCGAACACGAAAATGTTGTCCGCTACATGGACATTATGGCAATGGATCTGCCTGCCGTACCCGATGCACCCAATCCCGGTAAGGACGATGCGATTTATCTGCACGGCGGCGGCACAACGGGCAAAAGCAAAACCATCATCCATTCCAACTTCTCGTTCAACTCCATTGCTTACAGTACCTATCTGTATGACATCGATCATGAATATTGCAAACATCATTCTCTGTGTACGTTGCCTTGCTTCCATGCATACGGTCTGGGCAGTGCCATACACTATGCCGTCTGCAATGCGTATCAGCCCATCTTGCTTCCCAAATTCGAGCCTATGCAGGCGAATGAACTCATCCGAAAATACTGCGTCACGCAGATCCTCGGGGTGCCCAAGATGTTCCAGAAGTTGTTGGAAGCCCCCAACTTTGAAAACGAAGGCACAAAGAATCTTGCCCAGCTGTTTACGGGCGGCGATGTTGCATCGAATGAGTTTCTTGACAAGTTCAATGCAGTTCTTGCCAGAAATGGATCGAAAGGTAAACTGCGCCGCGGCTACGGTCTGACCGAAATGGGTGCGATCGGCACGAACAACTCGCACTATGCCGCAAGCCGTGACGGCATCGGATACCCGTTCCCCGGCACGGAAGTTGAAATCTGGGACGATGACTGCAACCGAGTGCCTGCAGGCACAATCGGCGAAATCGTGCTCACCGGTGACACCATCATGAACGGTTATCTTCCCGACGAAAACACAAAGGAAAGCGGCATTTACACCGACAAAAACGGCAAACAGTGGATCCGCACCGGTGACATGGGCTATGCCGACGAAGACAACTGCATTTATTTCAACGGCAGAAAAAAGAGAATTATCATCATTGCAGGCTACAATATTTATCCCGCAACCATTGAACAAAAACTTGAAAAACTGGATTATCTCAACGAAATCTGCGCCGTGCAGGGATATGACGAAAACGGCAAGCCCGATGTCAAGCTCTGCGTTTCGCTCAATGACCCCAATGCAGACAAAGAACAGGTCGAAAAAGACCTGCTGGCGTATTGCAGACAGAATATTGAAGCCTATGCCTGCCCGAGAAGAGTGGAATTCTACGACCTGCTGCCCAGAACCAAAATGGAAAAAATCGACTTTGTCAAACTTTCCGATCCCGTTCCCGGCAAATAACAAATTAAATTTATTTATACCTGCAAATGTTACACCCCGGCACTGCGTTTTTGCAATGCCGGGGTGTTTTGTGTCTTTATGAAAGTGCAAGCTCGCCGTTGAAGAGCTTTTTCATGACTTCGATAAGAGATTTGAAGAAATCAAGAATCAGTTTGAAGAAGTTCTTCTGTTCGGGAACGGCATCCTCATCGGTGCCTTCTACAAGGATCAGCTTATTGCCGTCAGCAACATATTCCTGATAAGCAGGGTATCTGCCGTCGCTGACAACCGCTTCGTTGTTCATAACATCCAATGCAAGGCGGTTGATGGGATAGGGGAAGGTCTCGTGGTGCATATTTTTGACGAACCATGTGGTTTCGGGGAACAGGCAGGTAGCGGCATTGATTTTCAGATCAGGAGAAAGATAGGTGGTATCTTCCAATGAATCAATATATTTCTGTGAAAAAACGGTGCCGTAGTCTGCATACTCGCCGCCGAATGCCTGACGGACACAACTTGTGTTGCCGTCACCAAGGCAGGCCGCACCCGAATAAATGGGATAATCGGGGAAATTGTATTTTGCGATGATGTAGAAATCGATGCCCTTTTCGTCAAGTTCGAGCATTTTTTCTTCGGCATTTTGCTGTACGTTGTAGTGGAAATCATCGGTCTTTTCGATCATCTTTGCATAGGTATCCTTGCAACCGGCAAAAACAAAATCTCTTGCTTCTTCATAGCTTTCGGGGGTGACCATGGACCAGTAAGAAGGCATCGAACCGTAGGTATCACGAAGAATCGGAGGAATCAGATCGCTTTTAAAACGGCTGATGAGCAGTTCAATTGCCCCACCTGCCAAATCAAGAGTCTTGATTTCTTTGAGCAGTTCAAGCGCGGTCACAAGGAACAGATTCAGTTCGGCGTCTTCGATCAGATTTTCTGTTTCCATGTAATAATTCAGGAAATTGTCGATTGCATCACCGTCGAGTCTGATATTGCCCGTAAACAGTGCCGTCAGCATGTCAAGTCCGATGACGGAAGAAGACAGATAAGCAACATCGTCCACCGTTTCCAGCGCATGGGCTTCGTATTTTGTCAGATATGCGGCAATCACATTTGCACCGTAACATCTGCCCAAAACATTGACTTTCTTTTCGCCCGTTGCGGCGAGCACCATGTCGATGTATTCCTTCAACTGATCGGCGGCAGCCATGGGAGAAATGCGCCAATCGTACCAGAATTGATAGTCATATTCATTATAATTTTTTGTTTTTTGCGGAATGTTGTAGGTGTAAATGTTATATTCGGGATGACTGCCGTCACTGACTTCACCGTTGACATCCAGTGCCATATCATCAAAAATGGGAACAAAAACATTGTAGAATTCCTGGGCATATTCTTTGTAATCATTGGTAAGCATACCCTTGACAAGTTTTTTAAGGCAGGGCACAAGGGCTTCCTTGATCACATCTATGGCCTCCACATCATCCACAATCGGATACAACTGTGTGCCGTCGGCTTTCACCAGCTTACAAGTCTGTGCACCCGTGATGTAAATGGTGGGGTGCTCCGTGTCTTCTGCAAATGCGGGCAGAACACAGGCAAAAGCAAGAACAAAAACCAACAAAACGGAAATAATTTTCTTCATTGTTTTCAACTCCTGACAATACAATTTATTGTGTTTGCGTTGTACAATTATAGCAAATATTGTCTGTCGTTACAAGAGTTTTTGTGCAACAACTGCCCGTTCTGTTATTTTTTTACACAAAGAACAACATTTTGCAACAATTATAAACCGACTGCCGCCCGAAAGGATAAGCAGTCGCAGCAAATTATTTGTTTTTTATTGAATCTCTTGCTCGAGTTCATCAAAGCAGACACAGGAAAAGAATTCACCCAAAGTGATATCAAGACCGCCGCACAGTTTTTTGTTCGTTACGATGGACAGTATCTTTGACGCTCATCCGATTCACCTCAAAGATATTGTATTTAGTTATGCGCCTTTGCGTATATGCATTTGCGTAATCATAAAAATATCAAGAAAGCAAATAAATCAAATTTTTGTATATCAGATCGTTCGTTTCATCACTGCCCCCTGCTTTTGTCATCACCGTCTGATCACCGAGAACGCTGAACAAAGCCCGATGCGAAAGGCTTTTCAGCATATCGGTTTTTCATTTTTAATCACTGATTCATCACTTACCCCTGCATTTTTCATCACTGCTTTCATCACTGTACATACTATTATATAAGAAAGAATGTTTTAATAAGAATGTTATAAAGAATGGAGAGAATGGAAGCGCTCCACGCAAAAAAACAAAAAAAGTGCCCGACACTGCAAATGATATAATCCCCTTAAAGTAGACACTTGAAAAAACAAAAAGTTTTCAAGACTACTTTAGGGGGATTTTTATGTCAAAAGCAAAATTAAGCCACGAAGAAAAGCTATTAGCGATAAAAGAATATAAAACAGGAAAAGGAAGTTACACAACAATAGCCCGAAAATACGGAATCGGTATTACAACTCTGCAAGATATGGTAGCAATATACGAAACACAAGGCACGAGAGAAAAAGGAAACAAAAAATATAGCAAAGAGTTGAAAATACAAGCAGTAACAGATTATCTATCGGGAAAAGGAAGTCAAAAAGATATATGTAAAAAATATAAAATTAAAGATAGAAAGATACTACGGAATTGGATAAAGTGGTATAATGGTCATCAAGAATTCAAGGAGCCAAGCTCGGTTAAAGGAGAAATCTATATGACCAAAGGAAGAAAAACCACTTTCGAAGAACGAATAGAGATAGTTGCATTCTGTATTGAACATAGAAAAGATTATGGATTAACAATAGAAACCTACAAGGTAAGCTACCAACAAATTTACTCTTGGGTTAAAAAGTATGAAGAGAAAGGTGTAGAAGGTTTAACAGACCGACGAGGAAAAACAAAACCTGAATCTGAACTTACTGAAGAAGAACGTCTTCGTCAGGAAAACAGGATATTACAAGCCAAAATCAAAGACCAGGAAATGGAGATAGCCCTGTTAAAAAAATTGAGGGAACTGAGAGGGGGCGATTGGTAAGCGGAGTAAGAAACGAAGTTTCATACAGAGCGATACAATATATGAATCAAACAGAAGGTTATCCTATCGAGAAGCTATGTGAAAGTCTGCACATATGTCGCAGTGCCTATTACAAATGGTTAAACAGAGAACCAAGCCAACATCAAAAGACAAATGAACAACTTGTTGAGTGGATAAAGGAATTGTACGAAGAACAAAACGGGATATTAGGCTACCGTCAAATGACAATAACCATTAACAGAACATATGATGTTAACTACAACAAAAAACGTATTTACCGATTGATGCAAATGCTTCATTTAAGATCTGTTTGCAGAAAAAAGAGATACAATTACATCAAATCCACACCGGAGGTAACCGCAGAAAATGTTCTTAACCGAGAGTTCTATGCTGATGCTCCTAATGAAAAATGGCTTACAGATGTAACTGAATTCAAATACTATGTTGGTACAGAAGTAAAAAAACTGTATTTAAGTGCAATATTGGATATATATGATAGAAGAATAGTAGCCTACAAAATTGGAACAAGTAACAACAATCAACTTGTGTTTGATACTTTCGATGAAGCAATCGAAAACAATCCAACTGCCCATCCGCTATTCCATAGTGATAGAGGCTTTCAGTACACAAACAAAACCTTTCATAGTAAATTAATGAAAGCCGGTATGCGACAAAGCATGTCCAGAGTTGGACGATGCATTGATAACGGTCCTATGGAGGGGTATTGGGGCATTTTAAAATCTGAGATGTACTACCTCAAAAAATTCACTTCCCAAGAAGAACTTACCCAAGCAATCGAAAATTACATAGATTTCTACAATACAAAGCGATTTCAGCTTAAGCTGAAATGTATGACGCCAATGGAATTTCATTACGCTCAGGCAGCGTGAAAAATTCCACCCTGCTGCGCAGCAGGGTGGAATTCCTTCAACTAAATATATTTTTGTTTTTTAGTCTGTCTACTTGACAGGGGGCGCTTCACAAAAATGCAATGCCGGGTGATGGTGATTATTTTACAAATTCATTGTAAATGGCTTCGATGGTCTTACGGTAGTCCTTTTCTTCGACAGCCACAATGATGTTGATTTCGCTCGAGCCCTGGTCGATCATTCTGACATTGACCTTGGCATTGGCAAGGGCGGTGAACACTCTTGCGGCGGTGCCTTCGGTGTTGACCATGCCTCTGCCGACAACAGCGATCAGGCAAAAACGCTTTTAGCATTACTCCGGCTTCGACCACATAACAGCCATACTTTTGTGCAAAAATAGCGTGATACAATTCATGTCCGGTTGTGGATATAATTATCACAAAGTAGTTCAATAATAATATATGAAAATAATTAACATTTTGCATTATCTTATCAAAATCATATACAATTCCTCCGTTTAAAAACAAAAAAGAACAAACTACAATTAAAACAAACACACAAAAAATAGCAATAAAAAATAAAATATTATAATTTAAATTTTCTGACACCTTTTTTATAACTTCATATGGAAGCAAATTAAGGTAAAATTTATATTTTTTTATTTTTCTTCTGGTGCTTTCATTAATTAAAATTCCATTTTCTATAAGCACATCAAAACTTGCCTTGAAAACAATCGTGTATTATAAGCTCTGAAACACTGATCATCAACTTTTTGCAATTCAGACAAACCTGGGATAATTATATGAAATGAAGGAAAATCCAAATATGAAACATCTCTAATCAACACATCATATCCTGATTTTATAATACGATCAATCCATTCTTTTAATAAAATTTTATTTGAACTACCAATTATTTCTTCATAGGGTGTAAAATCATATGTTGACTTTTTGCTGAAAAGTTGGAAAGGATATTGCCCTTGCGCAATCTTAAATGCATTACAAATATTATTTTCAGTAGCGACCCCATTGTTTTGAAAATCTAAAATTGAGGTTTTCGTAAATTCGTTAATTTTTCTTCCTTGAGCAGCTTCCGTAAAACAACGTTCCAATGCAACACCAAAGTCAGGATGACAACCAAATTTCACACCAAAACAACCTGTGTCCTTTTCTACGACAATTAGTGCAACAACCGGATATTTACCACCAAATGAACAGTCTTTAACAAAACAATGAATTTCTTTGTTTGACTTCAATTTTTTATACAATTGATAGATTCTCTCATACTTTTCAATATAATTTTCAGGCACATCAGGCACAGCTTCTTGATTTATAAATATAGTACGTTGCGCTACACGTTCATAAATTTCAGAAAGTCCTTGAACTAATGCTTTTGATATCGCTCAAATAATTCAGCATAAGCACTTGCTTCGCAAAAAACATCTGTTACCCCTTTTCCATTTGAACCAAAATTTGTACCTTTAAAAACAACTCTGGAAGAATAAGTACCAATTTCGCTTTCTTGAATGAAACTACATTCAGTTTCAATATTCATATTTTCCAAGGTCTTTTTCAATTTTTTCACTGTATCTTCAGGTGCACACTCTTTGTAATGTTCTTTATAGGTACCTTCCATAAATAATCTCCACCTTTTTAATTTATTATTAAAAGTTAAGAAGAACATCCAAACTTCCTTCAACTGTCATCAGTATACATCTAAAGTTTAAGTTTGTCAACCTTTAGATGCTTATTTTTTAATCTTATAATTCATATAATTATCCTGTAGTTTAAATTTCAAGGGTGATTTTATGCACGAAACAGATTTAGTCAGCATCGGAAAACGCATTCAGAACCGAAGAAAACAATTAGGATTCACGCAAGAACATCTGGCAGAACAAATGAATGTTTCCATTCAGATGGTGTCGAATCTGGAACGAGGCAACAAAGCCATCCGCATTGACAATCTGGTCAATCTGAGCAACATTCTGAATATTAGCACCGATTACATCCTCACCGGAAAAGAAACGATCACCGACCTTTCCGCACTGACTGAACGCATACAAAGCCTTACCGAAAAAGAACAGCAAATGATTGAACTGCTGATTGATTTTTGCAGTAAAGACAATGACTAACAAAAAAAACCGACTGCCGTCCGAAAGGATAAGCAGTCGGTATTATTATGATTTTTTATTTTACAAATTCGTTGTAAATGGCTTCGATGGTCTTGCGGTAGTCCTTTTCTTCGACAGCCACAATGATGTTGATTTCGCTCGAGCCCTGGTCGATCATTCTGACATTGACCTTGGCATTGGCAAGGGCGGTGAACACTCTTGCGGCGGTGCCTTCGGTGTTGA
>SVOJ01000019.1 GCA_015066385.1 Oscillospiraceae bacterium | reverse complement strand
ACTTAGTGAAGATTACTTCCTGCCATCGGCAATAGCTGCCTGAGCTGCTGCGAGGCGAGCAATCGGCACACGGAAGGGAGAGCAGGATACATAGTTGAGGCCGATCTTGTGGCAGAATTCAACGGAAACGGGGTCGCCGCCGTGTTCGCCGCAGATACCGTAGTGGAGTTCCTTACCGGAAGCCTTGCCCTTGGCAACAGCCATTTCCATGAGAGCGCCAACGCCGGTCTGGTCGAGCTTTGCGAACGGATCGTTTTCGAAGATCTTGGTATCATAGTAAGCATTGAGGAACTTACCTGCATCATCACGGCTGAAGCCGAATGTCATCTGGGTAAGGTCGTTGGTGCCGAAGCAGAAGAAGTCAGCTTCCTTAGCGATTTCGTCTGCGGTGATGCAAGCTCTGGGAATTTCGATCATGGTACCGACTTCGTACTTGAGGTCGATGCCTGCAGCTGCGATTTCAGCATCAGCAGTTTCAACAACAACCTTCTTAACGAACTTGAGTTCCTTGATTTCGCCAACAAGGGGAATCATGATTTCGGGAACAACATTCCAGTCAGCATGTGCCTTCTGAACGTTGATAGCTGCACGGATGACAGCCTTGGTCTGCATTGCAGCGATTTCGGGATAGGTAACTGCAAGACGGCAGCCACGGTGACCCATCATGGGGTTGAATTCATGGAGGCCTGCAATGAGAGCCTTGATGTCTTCAACAGTCTTGCCCTGAGACTCTGCAAGGAGCTTGATGTCAGCTTCTTCGGTGGGAACGAACTCATGAAGAGGCGGATCGAGGAAGCGGATGGTTACGGGGTTGCCTTCAAGAGCTTCGTAGAGAGCTTCGAAGTCGCCCTGCTGATAGGGAAGGATCTTTTCAAGAGCAGCTTCTCTTTCAGCAACGGTGTCAGCACAGATCATTTCACGGAAAGCAGCGATTCTGTCTGCTTCGAAGAACATGTGCTCGGTACGGCAAAGGCCGATACCTTCTGCGCCGAGCTCGCGAGCCTTCTTGGCATCAGCGGGTGTGTCGGCATTGGTGCGGACCTTGAGGGTTCTGAATTCATCAGCCCAAGCCATGATTCTGCCGAATTCGCCTGCGATTTCAGCATCAACAGTGGGGATGATACCGTCATAGATGTTACCGGTGGAGCCGTCGATGGAGATGTAATCGCCTTCGTTGTAAACCTTACCGGCAAGCTCGAACTTCTTGTTTTCTTCGTCCATCTTGATATCGCCGCAACCGGATACACAGCAGGTACCCATACCACGGGCAACAACAGCTGCGTGAGAGGTCATACCGCCGCGGACAGTCAGGATACCCTGAGCAGCCTTCATACCGGTGATGTCTTCGGGAGAGGTTTCAAGACGAACAAGAACAACCTTTTCGCCTCTTTCGTTCCATGCAACAGCGTCTTCAGCAGTGAAGACAACCTTACCGCAAGCTGCACCGGGGGAAGCGCCGAGGCCCTTACCTGCGGGAACAGCAGCCTTGAGTACCTTTGCATCGAACTGAGGATGAAGGAGAGTGTCAAGGTTTCTGGGATCGATCATAGCAACGGCTTTCTTTTCGTCGATCATGCCTTCGTCAACGAGGTCACAAGCGATCTTGAGAGCAGCCTTAGCGGTTCTCTTGCCGTTACGGGTCTGGAGCATATAGAGCTTACCGTCTTCAACGGTGAATTCCATATCCTGCATATCTCTGTAGTGATTTTCAAGAATAGCGCAAACTTCGTTGAACTGCTTGAAAGCTTCGGGGAACTTTTCAGCCATTTCAGCAATGGGCATGGGAGTACGGACGCCTGCAACAACGTCTTCACCCTGTGCATTGGTGAGGAATTCGCCCATAAGGCCCTTTTCGCCGGTAGCGGGGTCACGGGTGAAAGCAACACCGGTACCGCAGTTGTCGCCCATGTTACCGAATGCCATCATCTGAACGTTAACAGCGGTACCCCAGGAATAAGGAATATCGTTGTCACGACGATAGACGTTTGCACGGGGGTTGTCCCAGGAACGGAAAACGGCTTCAACAGCGCCCATAAGCTGTTCTTTGGGATCGTTGGGGAAGTCGGAGCCGATCTTGGATTTATATTCAGCCTTAAACTGCATTGCGAGTTCTTTGAGGTCTTCAGCAGTGAGTTCGACGTCCTGAGAAACGCCTTTTTCTTCTTTCATCTTATCGATGAGTTCTTCGAAGTACTTCTTGCCGACTTCCATAACAACGTCGGAGTACATCTGGATGAATCTTCTGTAGCAGTCCCAAGCCCAACGTGCGTTGCCGGACTTTGCAGCCATAACGTTGACAACGTCTTCATTCAGACCGAGGTTGAGGATGGTATCCATCATGCCGGGCATGGAAGCTCTTGCGCCGGAACGGACGGAAACAAGCAACGGATTTTCGAGATCGCCGAACTTTTTGCCGGTGATTTCTTCCATCTTAACGATGTATTCCATAATTTCAGCCTGGATTTCATCGTTGATCTTGCGGCCGTCTTCATAGTACTGGGTGCAAGCTTCGGTGGAAATGGTGAAACCCTGGGGAACGGGAAGACCGATCTTGGTCATTTCAGCGAGGTTAGCACCCTTACCGCCGAGAAGTTCACGCATGGAAGCGTCGCCTTCTTTGAACAGGTAAACAAATTTCTTGCTCATTGGTATCATGTCCTTTCTTTTTCAAATAGATAATAAGATTATTTGACCGTCAACCATTATAACAAATATCTGCAAAAATTTCTATACTTATTTCCGTGAAAATCATAAATTTTTTGCACGATCTTTTGTAGTATATGAACAAATTTTGAAAGCTTGACAAAAAAAGAGAACCGTGCGGCACACAGTCCTCTTTCCCCTTATACAATTGATTGGAATATCAATACTCGTCACCGAGGTCAAAATCGACACCGAAGAATTTCATCAACAGATCAGTCAGAAATGCAATAAGCTCCTTAATGAAATCAAAAATGGAAGACATGGATTCGGACTGGGTGTTATAAACCGTGACGGTGATGGCTCTGTCGATATTGCTGATCGTATACACACCGTTTTTGTCGGGTGTGAGCAATTTTGCTTCATTTTCGGCAAGAGCAGGATCCCCGTTGAAAGAACCCTGAAAACGGTCGGTAGGCATATAACGAACAGTAGACATAAAGTTATCGGAATAGCCGTCTTCATACTCAACAACAAAACGGATGGTACCGCCGTCGGGAATATAGAACAAACCGTTTTCGATATCGTCATCTTCATCGGTATAGGTGGAATTATACTGTCCGTCTTCATTCAGCGGAATCAGGATATAACCGACCGCATCATCATCCAGACAGACATAATGCACGGGGATGATGGATTCTGCGGCACCTGCCGTAGCGGCAAGCATGCCGAACGCCATGATAACACTTAATAAAATGCAAATAATTTTTTTCATAATTAAACACCTCTGTTATTGTTTATATTCATTATACACAGAACAAACACAAATTGCAAGCCCCCTTTTTGTCAACTCTGCAGAGTTTTTATGAAATAAATTTAAACACTTGACAAATGAAACTATTTTAGAGTATTATATCTTTGTATAATGCACCAATGGTGCTGTGTGGAGGATAAAAAATTATGAAAAAGATTCTTCGTGTTGCTCTCGTCTTTACCATGCTTGCAGCCATGTTGCTTTGTGCAACAAGTTGTGCAAAGGTCAAACTGTATGTGCAGGTTGACTCCATCAACTCCGGCTATGAAATCGTAAACATTGATGCAAACGGCAATGCCGTGGGGCTTCCCGCCGGCAACAATGCTGTTGCTGACACCACCGCAGCTCCCGTGGCTGATACCACCGCTGCACCCGTTGCAGATGACACCACTGCCGCCCCTGTTGCAGATGATACCACTGCTGCTCCCGTAGCTGATGACACCACTGCAGTTCCCGCCCCTTCCGGCACACCGTCCACAAATGAAGAAATCGTGGCTCTGTATGTTTCCGCATACAACAAGATTGCTTCGGAAGCTACCAAGGCTACAAAAACATACGATTATACCAGCAACTACAACAACATTCTCAAAATCGGCAACAACTCCACCCTTTCCGGTATTGCGGAAAGCCTGATGGGCAAGTTCATGGTTGAAAACACGGAAGCTGTTGATTTTGCAGTTGCCGATGTTCCTCCTGTAGGTCTTACCACCTCTCCCCTGACTGCGGCTGACATCGCAAGTGCAACCTGTGTTGACAACGGTGCAACCTACACCGTGACCATTACATCCACAGGCACGGACGCCAACCCCGAAATCAACCCGACGGTAGGCGGCGGCTCTGCAGGTAAGATCGGTCCGCTGATTGAAACCACATCCATCACCGATGCTGTCGGCGGCATTATCAAATTTGAAGGCCTTGCACTCAAATACAGTGATTGCACCGTTACTGCCACCATCGACAAGGCAACCGGAAGAATTACCGATCTGTACTTGAGAATGCCCGGCGTTCTGCACTTCGACAAGGTTACAGCCGCTGTTGTTGTTTCCGTTAACGACTGCGACATCGGCCTTCTCGGTGAACAGCGCTGGACCATCACCTACTAAAAAAAACATACAAGAGGCACTTCAAAAAGAAGTGTCTCTCTTTTTTTTAAAAAGTTTTAAAAAAAATCAAAAAAGTGCTTGACAAATGCATTTTTGCGTGCTATACTAACCAAGCACTGAGGGAGTAACACCTCTCATGAACAGTCGGTGTCTATAACATTGAGGTTCCACCCGTTCCCATCCCGAACACGGTAGTTAAGCTCAATCGTGCCGAAAATACTTGGCGGGAAGCTGCCCGGGAAAATAGGTCGTCGCCGACATAAACGAAACCACCCAATCGGGTGGTTTTTTTTGTTTTGCAAAGAAAATCCCATCCCCTTTTCCGCTTGCCGGAATAAACCGACCGCTTACCGAAAAACGCTTGCAAAACACATAAAAGCTGTGTATGATGAGTCTGCAAGGGGGAATTTCATGAAACTCACACTGCATATCGGAACACAGCATGCGGAAGAAGTCATTGTGTATGCCAATGAAAGAAATGCACTGACTGACAGCATTGAGCAGCTCATAAAGAATGCAAATGAGCCGCTGATCGGCTACAAAAACGAAACGGCAATTCCGTTGCAGACGGCTGATATTTTCTGTTTTACGGTGGAAAACGACCGTCTTTTTGCCTGCACAGCCAAGGACAAGCTTCTGATCAAGGCAAGACTTTATAAAATTGAAGAAGTCTTACCTGCCTGCTTTGTAAAGATCAATCAGTCCTGCATTGTCAACATTGCAAAAATACAGCGGTTTGATACCGGTATCACAGGTACGCTGTCGGTCACCCTGCAAAACGGCTTCTGCGATTATGTGTCCCGACGAAACTTAAAAACGGTAAAAGAAAGGATGGGTTTGAAAAAATGAATCGTTATGTAAAAGAATTTTTGCACAGAGGTCTGCTGTTCGGCGGCTTCGGTCCGATCGTGGTGGGCATTGTGCTTGCAATCATCGATACCGTGACAGGCAATATTTCTCTGCACGGCACGCAGATATTACTCAGCATTGTGTCGTCTTATTTGTTGGCATTCGTGCAGGCAGGCTCGACCGTTTTTGAGCAAATCGAGCACTGGTCAACGGTCAAATCGGTGTTCTTCCATTTCCTGAGCCTGTATGTGGTTTATGTCGGCTGCTACCTGCTCAATTCGTGGATCCCGTTTGAAAAAACAGTGGTGCTGATTTTTACATGCATTTTTGCCGTCGGCTTCTTTGCAATCTGGGGCATTGTGGTTGTGTCTGTCAAGATAGCCGAAAGGAAACTGAACAAGGTTTTGCATAAGACATTCTGATGCAACAAAAAAATGAACGGGTCTGCCGAAGCGGATCCGTTCTTTCTCATTTAAACAATAACATATGCCGTATCTGCATTTGCATTGAACACGGTACAGTCGTTTTTGGTTTCGGTTGCAACGGGCACACCGCTTGCACAAACTGCATACTCACCGTACAGTACAATTTTTTGATTGTATTTCGGGGTCAACACGGCGGTTTTCAGTTTACCGTTCTGCCATTCAATGTCCACATTCACATTGCCGCGAGCGAGAAGTCCCTTGGTTTTGCCGTTTGCAAACACATCGGGCAAGGCAGGCAGAAGATGAATAATAAAATCGCCGTCTTCGGTCAGCATATGGCTTTGCAGAAGCATTTCCGTAACACCTGCCGTTGCACCGAAGTTGCCGTCGATCTGAAACGGCGGATGTGCGTCAAACAGGTTCGGATACACTCCCCCGCCGCCCGAATAGCCGATTTTTTTGACGGTCGGCTGCGGTCTTAACAACCGAGCAAGCAGACGGTAGGCCGCATTGCCGTTATGCAGTCTTGCGTGGAAATTCATCTTCCATGCAAGCGACCAGCCTGTTGCTTCGTCGCCACGCATTTCGAGGGTCTTGGCACAAGCAGATGCAAACTCGGGACTCGTCAAGGGGCTGATCTGAAAACCGGGATGCAGTGCATACAGGTGGCTGACATGGCGGTGGTGCGGTTCGGGTGCATTGCAGTCCCAATCGCCTTCCCACTCGCAAAGCTGTCCCGCCTTGCCGATCTGCAAGGGTTTGAGTTGTTCGCGTTTGGCAAGCAAGTCTGCACGCAGATCTGCATCCACATCTAAAATACGGCAGATTTCCGCCATATAGGTGAAATTATCCCACAGCATTTCAAGATCCATCGCAGCACCTTTGCAGACCCAACCGATATTCCCCTCATCATCGCGGAAATCATTTTCGGGCGAGGTCGAAGGATTGGTGATAATATTGCCGTTTTCATCGGTTGTATACATGGACAGATTGAACAGCAGATTTTCTTTCATGACGGGATAGAATTTTTTAAGTTGCGCTTTGTCGCCTGTGTAGGCATAGTATTCCCACAGGTGACGACACATCCACGCACCGCCGAGAGGATACTGCGACCAACCGCCTCCCCATCCGGGCGAGGTCCACAGCCACGGGTTGGTGATGGTGTACAGTGTCCAGCCGGGGGCATTGTAATATGCCTTTGCGGTTTTTGCACCGTTTTCAGGCAAGGCTTCCACAAGTTTCCACAGCGATTCGGTGCAGTCTGCAAGGTTGGCAGGGCCTGCAAGCCAGTAGTTCATCTGCACATTGATATTGGCATGGTAGTCACAATGCCACGGTGCCTGATAATCCTTGCACCACACGCCCTGCAGGTTGGCAGGCAGTGCATTGTCGGGACGGGATGAACAGATCAGCAGATATCTGCCGAAGTTATAAAGCAGCTCGCAAAGGCCGACATCCTTACCGCCTTTCTGCAAATTTTTCAGTCTTTCGGGGATAGTGAGATCGTCACGGTGCTCGCCGTCGAGATGCAAAGTATTACGGTCATAAAAAGACTTATACTCTTTCAAATGATCGGCATACACGGTATCGAAACCTTTTTCGGCAGCAGTGCGTGCATCCGCAGATGCTTGTTCAAGCGGCACTTTACCGCTTTTGAAATTGCGACTCTGATCAAGCACATAATCGGTGCGAATACCGACAAAAATTTCCGCACTGTCTGCATTTCTGATTTCAAGACGTTCCTTGTCAGCCTTCAATGTACCGCCGATGTTTTTGACAACGATACAGATACCGAAACGCATATGATCGGTGTTGCCGTCACAATAACCGCCTACAGAAAGGGTGTTTTCATCTGCCACACAGAACGAGAGGTCGTTGCGTTCATAGCGAAGATTAAAGGAAACACTACCCGTTTTGTCGGCAGTCAGTTTCATGCAAACACAGTTATCTGGACGGCTTGCAATGGTTTTTCTTTCAAAACGGATACCGCTTTTGGTGTAAGCAACTGCATCGGTTGCCGTTTGCAGATCGAGGGTATGTTCATACCCCGATACGGTACCGAGGGTCGGTTGCAGTGTCAGCAACAATTCACCTGCGGTCTGGTAGGAACCTGAATACGCCGCCTCAAAACCGCCGCCCTGATTGGTAAATTCGGCATTGAGCAGGTCTGCCGCCTGTTTAAACTGTTTTTCTTCGATCAGTTTGCGAAGTGCGGGAAGATGTTTATAGGCTTCGGGACGGTCGGCATTCGGATAGGGTTCGCCCGACCAGAGAGATATTTCATTGAGTTGCACTTTTTCTGTTTTTGTACCGCCGAACACCATGGCACCGAGTCTGCCCGAGCCGAGCGGCAATGCGGCTTCCCACACCTTTGCGGGATGCGTATAGCGAAGAATATGACTCATAATTTACTCCTTACAATAAGTTATTAAGATGGGTCGTATCATTCATAAATGCAAGTTTTGTATGTTTTTTACCGTCCTGATTGAGGAAACGAATCAGGGTAAGCCCCGTATTGTCCTGCGAGAAATTGAAGTTGTCCCGTATTTCAAACCTGAGTGCGGCGTGAATGAGAAAGTTGTTAAATGTGCCGTGTGCAACCAGCAATACTGTATCGTCTTCTTTGCAAACAGAACGCACATACGAAATGACGGCATTGGCTCGTTCAAAAGCCTGCACATCTTTTTCGTACGGCGGCAAACCGTTTTCGCAGCATGAAAACGTGTTTTCTTTTATCTGCGGACAAATGGTTTGTAAAACGGAAAAAGGCAAACCGATATAGTTTGCCCTTGTTCCTTTTTCGAGTAAAGCATACATCAGCTGCACGGTCATTTCCGTTTTGGCGCACAAGGGGGCCACCGTCTGCACACAGCGCTGCAGAGGGCTTGCAAAAATGCGGTCAAAATGCACATTCTGCAAACGAAGTGCCAAAGCCTGCGCCTGCTTTTCACCGAGTTCGGTCAGACGAGGATCTAACGGATATTGCGCATCCCCTTGCAACGGGGTATTGCCGTGACGGACGATGTACAGTTCCATCAGTTCATAAGACCTTCGCTGACAGCCCAGTCATGGAAAGCACGAAGAGCCTGCAGTCTCTGTCCGGACAGACTGCCCTTGTTGCGGTTGATCCAGTTCATTTCAACACCCTGCAGAGATACAAGGTATTTTGCAGTCATGTTGAAACCGTCTCCGATGGCATCGTCAAGACGCATGATATCCCAGTAACGGCGTTCTGCAAGAGCCATGTCGCCCGACACGAACGCATCGTAAAAACGTGCAAAGAAGGAAGCACCGCAGGCGGTGGGAGTGGACATAATGCCTCTTGCACCCATCTTGAAGGATTCAAACAGATAAGGCATATTTGCCTGAATGATGCAGCTTTCGCCTTTTTCTTTGATCTTTGCACCGATACCTTCGAGTGTGCAGGTGGTGTCCTTGATGCCGTAAACACCGCATTCGCGGACAAGTCTGCCGTAAGCTTCACCGGAAATTTTGTGCGGCTGCAAACCGGGGAATTCATACATAAATACGGGAAGATCGGTATACTGTTTGAGTTCACCGACATAATTCACAAGACGTTCGGGGTCTTCGCCGAAGCCTTTGGTGGTGAACACAAGACCGTCCACACCCGTCTGGCTCATGCGTTTGACTTCTTCAACCTGTGCAAACCAGGAGGGTTCCATGTTGGCGGTTGCAACGATGGTCAAATCGTTTTTGTGCTTTGCGGTAAGCTCTGCGAGTTTGATTCTTTCTTCCAATGTCAGCACGGACATTTCGGATGTGCCGCAGACACAGAACAGGTGTTCAACACCCGAGGAAGCCTGATAATCACAGTATTTTTCGTAAGCATCGTAGTCGATGGTCAGGTCATCGTGGTAGGGGGTCAGCATAAGGGCATAAACGCCGTCGTAGTATTCGGTCAGTTTTTTCATGGCAAAAAACTCCTTATATAAAAAATTACGCATTCATTTTACACCTACATGAATGCGTAATCAAGTATAATTTTACAAAAGTTGCAAAATCTGCCCCGTAAAATAGGAAAAAAGATTGGCACACAGGGCAAAACACAAGGGACGGGGTATGTATTGGGCACATCTTTTATACAATTGCCATTCAATAAGCACGGCAGATGCTTCCAACACCACGGTCAGCAAAATGTCCGTCATTCCCGAAAAAGAGGTGCAAACGGAAATGAGCACCACAACGGGATTTGTCACAAGGTTGACAAGAAGCAATACAAGGTAGTCACGCAGGGTTTTCTTTTTCACAAACAAATATGCAATACTTTCCAGCAACCATGTAAGCATCAGCGAAATGCCCAGCGACATAAAAACAGGTTTCATAAAGTTTCACACTCCGCTTTCAACAGGTGCAATCCGGGCAAAAGCAGACACAACGACACCGCACACGCACCGACACCGAAAAGGAATGCATAAGACGGCATTTCAAAACCGAAATAAGACGGCAGAAGACCTAAAAACAGTGCAAACGTAAGCAGACCGAATGAAAATCCGGGCAACCTTCTGAGTATTTTAAATGCCGCAAACAAGGTCACGGGCATGGTACAATTAAAGCACAAGACGGCAAGAATCCCGCACACGGCACTGTTTTGCGAAAAACAGAACAGCACACCCCCCAAAAGCAACGAAACAAGGCTTGTTTTGCTCATATCAAAACGGTCAGACAGTACACCGCCAAGCTCCTTGCCCGTCATCACTGCAATTGCAAACAAAAACGCAGTTGAACCCTTTTTCCACGAAAAAGTGAACTGAAAACCTGCGGCAGAACGTAAAAACACTACAAGGAACAGCAAAACCAAGGCAACTGCTGTCTTTTTTGTAAAAGGCACGGGCGTGATCGGCTCAGCAGTTGCATGTTCTTCGCTTTTTCCGTACAGTAAAACAGCGGCCATAACAAACAGAATGAAAATGGCAACGGGGCGGATATATGCCCATTGCGAAGTAAAATAACCGCCTAAAAACAGGCCGAGTGCACCGGGGGCAACAAACTCTCCGAGCGGAGCACATTTTTCACCACAGCCGTGCAACACATACACACCGCCGCCGACATGAAACAGTGCATTGCCCAAGCCTGCTGTTATGCAACCAAGCAACGGATGATACAGGAAAAACATGGCAATTGCCGTCAGCAACACACCGAAACCGGCAACCTTGATTTGCTTGCCGAAGCGGTCAACAAGCAGTCCCAACGGCATCTGCAGGGCAAAGGCACAGAAATTATAAATCAGCAGATAAAACTGAATATTATCCTCCGCATATCCCAGGCACAGAAACGCACATCCGAAATCCACACAGAAATGTGCAATACGCAGCAACCAAAGTTTTTCCATGTGCAACGCCCCCTTTCGTTTTACATGATTTCATTTTAACACTTTTTGTTGCAAAAAGCAACAAAAAACCGACACCCCCACGGCATCGGTTTCTTGTAGGAACAGTTGGAAATTCTATGAAAAAGGACGAAAAATTCTGATTGTGCCGGCGGAAAACCGCAACGGCTATATGTAAACCCCAAAGGGGGATTGGCATCAAAAGAGTCAGTTGCGTCCGGTGCGTTTGCACCTCAGGCAGCCGCCCTTTTCTTACAGTTCGTTCTTCAGACTCATAAGACCGTCAAGCTTCATGATGATAGCAAGCTTCTTGAGACCCTTTGCACTTTCAAGTTCTGCGAACAGTTTGTTTTCGAGTGCGAACAGTTCTTTTTCAGTCAGCATTCTGTGTATCTCCTTTCGTTTCGTTGTGATTTCATTATACGCAATTTTTTTTCATTTGTCAAGTCATTTTGCACAAAGTATCATATTTGCATTTGTGCAAAATGCATAAATGCAAATGTTAACAACTCTTTTTCACCATCAATAAAATATACAAAAACAATGATTGCTTTTTGTATATTTTGCACAATCAGTTGATTGTTAAAACAATCACAAAGGCTTAACACGATAAAAACCATCAACCGCGTCTAAAAAAATTTGTTCAACTTTTTCAACATTTTTTCATTTTTGAAACAAAATTCCTTGATTCATTTGTCTGCTTATGCTACTATGATTATAAAAAACACAAGGAGATGTGCATTTTGAAAAACAAGGTCAAGGAACTGCTGTGCCTGTCTTTCCCGAATGCCACCAAAGACATCGGCGATTATTCCAACCGTGAACGCAATGTCTATCTTGTCGGCATGCTCGGACAGAACCTGATTTATGCAATCATCGGGTCTATCCTGCAGGTATTTTACACGGACATTCTGATTATTCCGACCATTGCCGTGAGTGTCATTATGGGTGTTTCCAGAATCTGGGACGGCATCAATGACATCGTCATGGGCACGGTGGTTGACAGAACCCACACCCGTTGGGGCAAGTGCAGACCCTATCTGAAATTCGTTCCGATTCCCATTGCAGTGACCACCATTCTGCTGTTCTTGCCGATTACAAACTTACCGAACAGTTTTAAAGTGGTATTTGTTATTTTCAGTTTCCTTTTGTGGGAAACCTTGTATACCCTCGGCGACATTCCGCTGTGGGGTGTGACATCCCTGATGACACCCGACGAGCAGAAAAGAGCCAAGCTCATTTCCGCCGCCAGAACCATTTCGAGCGTGGGAAGCATTGCGATTGTTGCATTCTATCCCATCAAAGATGCATTCGGTGCACTTGACCTCGGTCTGTTTGAAAACACAGGCAAAGCCAACTCCGACCTTGCCTACTTCTCCGAACCGCAGGGCTATCTGCTTGCGGTTGCCGCAATTGCTCTTGTCGGCGGCATCATGTTCCGTCTGCCGTTTGCATTCATCCGTGAACGCATCACCCAGGCACCCAAAGAAAAGGACACGGGACTGAAAGAAAACCTGAAACTGATGTGGGAAAACAAACTGTTCCTGCGTTCGCTTGCTTCCAACATTCTCGGTTGCACAAAGACCCTCATGCTTTCCGCAGGTATGTATTACTGCAAATGGGTTCTCGGCAACGGCGGTGACGAAACGCTGTGGCTTGTCAAACTCGGCGGCCCGTTCCTTGTGGGCATGATCATTGCCATGAACATCAGCACCCAGGTTGCCAGAAAATACGGCAAAAAGAAAGTGTATCTGTTCACTTCTTACCTGAATGCCGTGCCTTATGTTCTGATTTTCCTGTTTGCGGAACATCTGATTGTGATGGGCATTCTCATGTTCTTCTGCGGCTTCCTGACAGGCTTCTCCACCGTTTACAACACCACCATGATTGCAGACAGCGTGGACTACATGGAGCACAAAACAGGCAGACGAAACGACGGCGTGTTCTTCTCGGGGCTTAACTTCACATCCAAACTCACCGCCGCCATCACGGCGATCATCACGAACCTGATTTTCTCGTTCGTCAACTACACCGAGACCATCAACTCTCTTACAGAGCAGATCAGCACCGCTGCAGCGGCAGGACAGCAGTTCACGCTCAACTTTGCCCAAAGCTATCCCGAAATCACCACCGCCATGCTGGTGCTCATCACCTTTGTGCCCGCCATCGGCTGCGTTCTGCAGGCAATTCCCATCCACGGCTACTTCCTGACCGAAAAAGAACATGACAAGATCCTCGAAGACCTCAAAGTCATGCGTGAAGAAAGAGTGGAACAGTAAAAACACAAATAAAAGACGGAATCTGCATTGCGTTGCAGGTTCCGTTTTTGTTTGTCAATATCGTGGCGAAGCAATTATTTATTGCATTATTAGGACTTCTTGTTGCAATTGCAGAATTTGTTTTCATTGTGTGTAAACATATTTTTGAAACAAAAAAGAAATAACCGCCCTCACACTTCCAAAATCAGGGTAGTTATTTCTTAACTGATATGGAAGGCTAACCGTCTATCGGTCTGCCTTGTTCATTTATATTATATCAACATTTCTGCATTCTGTCAACACCTGTTTCGGGTGTTTTTTTTGTTTCAGAATTTTGTCAGCCAGTCGGCGGGGTCTTCCAGACCGACCGAGGCGCGCAGAATCAGTCTTGCATCGCCGGCGCTGATGTTTTCATTGCCCTCTACTTTGGCGGCGGTAAGGAAAATACCTTCCAGCGGTTCCAGATCAACGGATGCACGCAGAACAGCTCTCGCATCGCCGGCAGTGATGGCGGCATCACCGTCCACGTCCCCGGGAACGATGATGGTATATTCCGTTCCGTCAGCAAGGGTCACAACCGCACCGGTGCCGATTTTGGCTTCACCGGAAAGGGCATTGCCGTCTTTATTAACCACCATTGCACCGTTCCCCGCCTGTGCAAGCAGAGTATCGGCTGTGGTGCCAACAAGACTTGCAATGTTGCCGTCTTCTGTTACAAACATAGTGTCGGTATCAACAAAATCTGAAACGAGTTGATAATTGCAGTGAATGTTGGCATTGAATAATTCCGAATTGGAACCTTCTTTTGATGTGCTGTTTGCAATCAACGCATCCCATTGTTCACTCGTGCCCGAATAATATACATCTGTCAAAGAGGAGCAGCCTTTAAATGCGTAGATGCCGATGCTTGTTACTCTGTCAGGAATAAAAATCTCTTGCAATGAAACACAAGAATAAAATGCGTACATATTGATTGCAGCCACGCCGTTCGGGATTGAGACCGAAGTCAGCGAGGAGCAATTGTAAAATGCAGAATGTCCAATGTTCATCACACCGTCCGGAATATCAATTGAGGTCAGCGAGGAGCAATTGCGAAATGCAGAATCCTCGATACTCGTCACACCGTCCGGAATATCAATTGAGGTCAGCGAGGAGCAATTGCTAAATGCAGAATTCCCAATGCTCGTCACACCGTCCGGAATATCAATTGAGGTCAGCGAGGAGCAATTGCTAAATGCAGAATTCCCAATGCTCGTCATACCGCCCGGAATATCTATCGAAGTAAGCGCACTGCAACCGGCAAATGTAGCACCTCCGATGCTCGTCACACCATCCGGAATATTAATTGATGTCAGCGAGGAGCAATTGCAGAATGCGCCACTTATGCTCGTTACGCTGTCCGGCAGGACTATTGAGGTAAGCGATTTACAATTGTTGAATGCCCTATCTCCGATGCTCGTCACACCGTTCGGGATATCAATTGAGTTGAGTTGCGTATATCCGCTAAACACATGAGCTTTAATTGCCGTTATCGTATCGGGAATCGCCACCGCTGTCACAAGAGTTCCGTTCAAATACAAATCTGCACCATTATACAGCGGATTGGCATATCCATTTTCAAAATCAAAATTTAACCATGCTGTAAGTGATGTACCATATACGGATTTTATCGATTTACAATCATAGAACGCATTATAGCCGATATTGGTCACGCTGTCCGGAATGTCAATTGAAGTAAGCAAATTGCAACCGGAGAACGCAGCGTCGGCAATTGATTTTGTACCGTCGTTAATGGCATATTCATCGGCAAGATCTTCGTTTGCCTTAATCAGATGATTGTCTATATACAAAACACCGTCTGTCCAATTGCTTTCATTATTATAATAAGCAGTATCGGTGAACACATCTTCTCCGATGCTTTTTACATTATCCGCAATAACAATGGAAGCAAGTGCAGTGCAACCGGCAAATGTTTTATTGCCGATGCTTGTCACGCCGTCCGGAATGGTAACAGAAGTCAAGGAAGTACATCCGGCAAATGCCTCATCAGCGATATTGATCTCACTAT
This sequence comes from Oscillospiraceae bacterium, assembly GCA_015066385.1. GTDB lineage: Bacteria > Bacillota > Clostridia > Oscillospirales > Acutalibacteraceae > RUG806. The sequence goes on along the minus strand of SVOJ01000019.1, from coordinate 37,612 downwards.
CAGGAATTGAGATCTCAGCAAGAGAGGTGCAACCATAAAACGCGCTATTACCAATACTCGACACGCTGTCCGGGATGATAACCGAATTCAACGAGGTGCAATCTCGGAACGCATAAGAACCGATGCTCATTACGCTGTCCGGAATGGTGACAGAGATCAGCGCGGTGCACAATTGGAATGCTCCACTATCAATGCTGATCACCCCGGACGGAATCGTAATGGAAGCAAGAGAGGAACAATTGCCGAACGCAGCGTTGTTGATATACATTAAGTTTTCCGGCATATCAATCACTTGCAGGGATTTACAACCGGCGAATGCAGAACGTTTGATTTCTGTAATACCGTCCGGAAGGTCAATTGCGGTAAGAGATTGGCAACGGATAAACGCCCACCTCCCAATATTCATCACACTACCCGGAATCTCAACAGAAGCAAGTGCGGTACAATCAGAAAATGCCCAATCTCCGATACTCGCCAATCGGCTGTTTTCAGGAAAGGTAATTGCGGTAAGGGATGTACAATTGTAGAATGCAAAATCCCCAATCACCATCACACCGGCCGGAATATCTATCGAAGTAAGTGCATTGCAATCGGAAAATGCAGAAGCCCCGATGCTCATCACGCTATCCGGAATATCAACTGATGTAAGTGCTGTACAACCGCTGAATGCAGAACCGCCGATTGATTTTGTGCCCTCCGGAATGACATATGCACCGGACAGGTCTTTTTTTGCGGCAACAAGGTGATTGGCGACATACAATACCTCATCTGTCCAATTGTTTTCATCGTTATAATAAGCAGTGTCGGTGAATACATCGTCGGAAATTGTTTGTGTTTCATCGTTAAATTTATATGTACCGTCAAAATCGGCTTTTACCCCAATCAAATGTTTATCAAGATACAACACACCATCTGCCCAATTGGTTTCATCGTTGTAATAAGCTGTATTGAGAAAAGCAGAATCCCCGATGCTCACTACATTGTCCGGAATTTCAATATCTGTCAGCGAGGTGCAACCAGTAAATGCATGCGATTCGATACACAGTACAGTGTCAGGAATTTTAATTGATTTCAATGTACGACATCCCCCAAAGAGACCTTGCCCTATACTGATCATTCCATCCGGCAGGTCAATTTCGGCAAGGGCATTACAAAGGTCAAATGCATTATCTCCGATACTTGTTACACTGTCCGGAATATAAACGGTAGTCATTGAACTACATAATTGAAAGGCCTCTTCACCGATGTGTGTCACCCCGTCTTCAATGACAACAGTTTTAATAAGAGGACAATAAGATTCAAGTGCCCAACTTGGATTATTCGAAGATAGATAATCGTCCATCCTGCCTATTCCGGATATGGTCAATACACCGTCACTGTCAAAAGTCCAGGTTACGTTTGCACCGCAACTGCCGGAATCAACAACCGTAGCCGCATCAGCAGTAAGACTCAATCCGACAAATCCTGCAAGCGGGGCTACGGTGAGTAAAAGCAACACCGCAAGGGTCATGCAAAGTGCTTTTCTGATTGTGTTTTTCATTTCGATTTCCTCCTTAAAAAGAAAAAAGTGTGCACAAACCGAAGTAAGCACACACGAAAAATGCAGACTTCGATTAGTTACCACACTAAATTTATTTTCAACAAGCGAAATGAGAAAATAGAAGTCAGCATTTTTACCAAAATAAAAATGCCCACTCCGCTCGTTAAAAAAATATTTAATTTAGTGTGGTGTATCCATTATAGCACCTTTCTTTTTCGCTTGCAACCTTTTTTATCCAAAAAAACAGCTCCGCCGAAGCGAAGCTGTAAAATGAAACACAAAAATTAAAGAATGATAACCGTACCGTCTTCTTTGATTTCGATCTGGTCGCCGGTCTTGACGGTTTTGAGGAATTCTTCGCCGAGTTGGTCGACACAGATGACGGGGCTGTTCTGCCATACACGGGCAAGAACGATGCCCGAAGCGGCAAGGGAGTCGATGTGTTCGGAGAACAGGAATGCGGCAGGATTGATCTTCATATCGCAGACGGTCTGAATGACAAGACCGCCCGTGGTGGAACCGATGGTGATGGGCAGGCAAAGAGCCTTGCCGGTGATGTTCTTTCCGTAGATATCGGAGTTATTCTGGTCGGAAACAATAACTTCCGGCTTGTTGTTCATGGCGCTGCTCTGGAAGGTTGCAAGGGTGTTCACACCCTGACGGGAAACAACAGCTTCCCCTTTCCAGTTGCCTGCGGCGATGGGTCTGCCTTTGAATTCTTTCATTTTATTTGCCCTCCTTGCCTACAAGAATGTTGAGCAGTTCGTTATCCTTGTAATATCTTGCTTTGGAATAAGTACGAAGTTTGTTGGAGTTGGTGGCTACTCTGTGCAGCATCATGCAGACGGGGTTGTTGGTGTACATCAGCGGGCAGATGCTCGAAAGGGTGGCACCCGTGCTGAGAAGTTCCTGATATTTTGCAGTTGCACGGAACTTGTCGGCAACGTCGGGAGTGGTGGTAAGCACGGTGCGTGCGGTCAGCTTTTTCTTGCCGGTTTCTTTGAGACCTGCAACAAACTTGTCTGTCCAGTCGCAAAGCTGATTGTAGGTCAGGTGCGGACAGCCGATGAAAACAAGCTGCGGCTTTGCGCTCACGTCTTTCCACATGATAGGATAGTTGAGATAAATTCTTTCAAGTTCTGCATCGTCGATGACATATTCTTTGTAATCGGTGCGAAGCAGAGATTCACCCTGTTCTTTGGCTTCGGGCGTGAGGTTTTCGATATGATACAGGCCGACAGCACCGTTGGATGCGGTTGCGGCACCGAAGTCCTTGAGATAACCTTCGACATCGTCGGTAATCTCGGTACCGATCCACTGATCAAGACCGACAACGTAGGGAACATCTTCCATACATTTCATGCCGATTGCGGAACCGAGAATCTGCGGCAGGGGCTTCTTGGTGGTCTTGACAATGACTTTCCAATGTGCCTTGCGGTTTTCGTCAATGAGGAAACCGAATTCGGGAACAAGGCCGAGAATCGCGCCGAACAATTCGAGCATACCGGAGTTACGGTTACACTTTGCACCGAGAACGGAGTTTGCAAAAACAACAGCACTCGATTCTGCCCAGGTCAGGATATCGCCCTTACCGGGACGATTGCCGACTTCCTTGTAATAACAGGTGCAGGTGAAGCCGTTTTTATCCTTCAGACCGATCTTATGAAGCTGATCTTCATACTTTGCCTGTTCGGAATACATTTTCTTATTGAAAACGAATTTTTCAAGGAAGTTGCACTTCACGTTTTCATAGTCGATGGGACGGGGGTCAACCGTGAATTTGCCCTGCGTCTTGAGACCTGCTGCGATGAGCTGATCCATGGTTGCATACAGCGGCTTGAGAACACCAAGACCGAACGAGGTAACAAGGTGTGCATCCTTATAGGTTACGGGAACAAGACGCTTTGCACCGAAGATGTCACCGAACAGGACAACGGTTTCCATGACCTTCTGCAGGGTTTCGCCCTGCTTACCGGACAGAATGTCAATCTGTTCGGGGGTCAATTCCATTTTGTAATCAATCATTGCTTTTTGCCTCCGTTATTTTTTTGTCAAAGTTTATTATACAGTGCCGAAATGCAAAAATCAAGACAAAAAACATCAATTTTCATCTTCAATCTGCAATTCTCGTTCCTGTACGATATTTTCTTCGCAGATATACGCTCCGCTGACCGTGATTTTTCCATCTTGATTCCGTACGGTCAGATTTCGTTGCAAAATTGTTTTTTCGTGCATGGTCTGCAGTTCCAGCACGGCATATTCCGCAAAACAGCACAACAATGCCGTTTTTTCACTGTATTGCACAACATTCTCTGTTAATGTTCTGCACCCGTGACGTACCAGCCCAATGGGAAGAATTACATTTTCACGACACAGCAAAAACGTTGCCGTTTCGGCAGTTTGCATGCCGAACGCAAACCCAAGCGGAACGGGCAATGTAAACCAATACAAGAAATACCGAACACCGCTTTTTTCAATTATCTGTGCGGATGCCGAAAACGGCATTTCTGTCTGCAAGGTACGGTTTGTCCGTGCCACAATATCCGCCTGACTGCGCACAAATCGAACACCGCCGTTTTTCAGCGGCAATGCACCGCCGACAAGAAGATCCCCTTGCGCCACCGCCTGTCCTTTTTGCACATAACTCTCCCCGGCATAAACATCGGCGCGGATAATTTCACCGCCGTACGCAGCATACAGATTACTGTTTCTTTTGTCTTCCGTGTAAACCTCCCCCTTGCGTTCGCTGATTTCAATGCAAGCGATACACCCCTTGAGATACACCGACACCCACAGCAATTCCTTTATATCCAGCATAGCACGGTCGCGGCAATGTACAATATCAATACTGCGCTGAAATACCCCCGGTCGCACGCCGAGTTCATCAAAATAGTCACGAATGTATTCTTCCGATAAGGTTTCACAGCCCGTTATCTGCACCTGCCACACAACGGACGACAAAATCCCGAACAGCAAAAATGCAAGACAAATCCCCGCAGGAATCCCCCATCGCAAACGATAGCGGATAACTACAAATGACAACCCCCGTTTTTTCAGAATCTGCAACTGCATACCGCTTTTCTGCGCCGCCGTTTTCAGTTTTTCGGTGTCTTCACGCATAATCGACCCCGTCAGGCTGTCTTCCTTTATTTTTGTATGCAAAAGGTTTATATTTTCCCGCCTGCAAACATCGGTGAATTGCGTGATAAAGCCGCCTTGCACACAAAAGCGAACCTCGCCGCGCACAAAACGGATCAGGCGTTCACTCAACACCGCAACGCACCGCCTTCCGAAAAACCGAAGTTCAGCAGTGCGCCGTGCACGATTGCCATACCGTTTTCACAGCAGGATATCTGCAACTGATCACCGTCCAGAATCAGTTTGTTATGTTTGAGCTGAAAAACAATGCGCTGTGCTGTGTATTCGGTAACTTCTTCGATTCCGCACACGCGCACACCTTGCGAAACGCTGATCTGTATGTCCGTTTCAGTGAACAGATTCGGCAGTTCCAGTTCCCGTGAAAGTGTTGTGGTTATTTTTTCGGAAAAAGAAAGTTGTTTTTCTTTCATTGCAAGTCCCTCCCGTTTGATAAACTATATGCACACAGCATATACATAGAACAAAAAAACACAGGGAGAACCCAATGAAAAACGGAATCAGAAACTTTTTTCTCATCCTCTTTATTTTGTCTGCGGCGATCAGTCTGCTACTGTTTACGAAACAGGTGCGTGATGCTGTTCTGCAGGCTTTCTCCTTGTCGGTCAGCACCGTTATTCCGGGACTGTTTCCTTTTCTGGTATTGTCCGATTTTGCCTGCAATGCAATCACAGTACAGACGGATAAAAAGTTCAACCGTATCATCCATCGGCTGTTCGGTATTCCTGCGGCGGGCATTCCCGCTGTTATATTCGGGCTGACGGGCGGCTATCTGACCGGCTGCAAAACCGCATTGGCATTATATGACAACGGACAAATCACAAAAAAGGAAGCACAGAAACTTTGTTGTTTCTGTTTTTCTCCCGGTCTTGCATTTGCAATCGGCGCAGTCGGCAACGGCCTGTTCGGCAACAACAAAATCGGTTTTTTGCTGTTTTCGTGTTGTACATTGTCGGCAATTCTGCTCGGGCTTTTTCCGAAAAAAGATGAAGATCCCCGTCTGTCCACCCCCGTAATCAAAAACAATATCCCATTATCACATATTTTTACATTGTCTGTCAGTAAAGGGGCGCAGGCCTGCCTGCAACTGACAGCATGGATGGCTATATTTGCAAGCCTGCAAGCCATTCTGTTTGCCGTTCTGCCCACACGCGCACATGCGGGGCTTTCTTTGCTTTTTGAGGTCACAACAGGAGCCGTGCAATGTGTAAAACGTGCCGATCTTCCGCTTTGCGGGGCGGTGCTTGGTTTTGGCGGGCTGTGTATATTTTTCCAACTGCTACCTGACCTGCAAAAAGCAGGACTATCTGCCGTCCGTTTTTTACGCTTCCGCCTGTTACAGGCTGTGTTATCCATGGTTTTTTGCAAAATTATATTATTTCTGTTCCCGGATTTCGGCATTGCGCAAAATGTTGTCATGATTAAAACTTACAGTATCAATCCCACTGCATCCTTCTTTTTTCTGTTTGCCTGTTTTATTTTTATTTTAGACCTTGCCCCGCCGAAAAAAATGTGCTATTATATAAAAGAATATACGGAAAATAAAAAGAATTAAGAAAAATACAGATATAACTTAAGGATGATTTGCGTGAAACAAAAAATTTTCGGCGCTGAAATTGAAAAATGCTGTGCTTGCTGTGAAATGGGGAAAACTTCTCCTGACGGAGAAATGATCCTTTGCATCAAAAAAGGGCTACGCGCCCCCGATTCAAAATGCAGATCATTCCGCTATGATCCGTTCAAACGCAAGCCCCCGGCGGCTGTTCTGCCTGCCACGCAGGAACTTACAGCGGCTGATTTTTCATTAGACGTTTAAAAAAGGAGATCGGTTATGGAATTCAACTTCGGACTCGGCATCGACAAAGATGCACGCATTGCAAAAAATTTAACCGAATTGGTCGGGCATACTCCCATGGTCGAATTGGGCGGTTTCGCTGCCGCAGCGGGAATTTCCTGCCAACTCGTTGCTAAATTGGAAAGTTTTAATCCGTTGGGGAGCGCGAAGGACAGAGTTGCGCTTGCCATGATTGAAGATGCGGAGCAAAAAGGACTGCTGACAAAGGAAACCGTCATCGTGGAACCGACAAGCGGCAACACGGGTGTCGGCCTTGCTTTTGTGGCAGCCATCAAAGGTTACAGACTGATTCTGACCATGCCTGAAAACATGAGCACGGAACGCATGAACTTATTGCGCGCTTTGGGTGCAGAACTGGTACTGACACCCGCAGAACTCGGCATGCAGGGCAGTATTGACAAAGCAAATGAAATTGCAGCACATTCTTACAGTGCATGGATTCCCGGTCAGTTTTCCAATCCTGCCAATGCAGACATTCACCGCAAAACAACAGCGGCCGAAATTCTGCGTGACACCTACGGAAAAGTGGATTATTTTGTGGCAGGGGTCGGTACGGGCGGTACCATTACGGGTGTCGGCGAAATGATCAAAGCCATCAACCGAAATGCAACGATCGTTGCCGTTGAACCCGCCAATTCCCCCGTTTTGTCGGGCGGACAGAAAGGCGCACACGGCATTCAGGGAATCGGCGCAGGCTTCGTCCCCGAAGTGCTCAACCGCCACATCATTGACCGTGTGATTACCGTTACCGAAGAAGAAGCCTGTCAGGCGGCCCGCACGGTTGCAGTAACGGACGGCTTATTGGTCGGAATCTCCGGCGGTGCGGCACTGGCGGCATGCAAAAAGTTAGCCGAAGGAATCAAAAACCCGCGACTTCGCATCGTGGTATTGTTGACCGACAGCGGGGAACGCTATTTATCGACCGACTTATTCAACTATTAACTCCTGTTTGCAGAAAGAAGGACTTTTTTTGGCAAAAGAAATAGATGCCATGACCGCAGGTGTACGTATCGGCGGCCTTTACAACCGAAGCGACATCAAAGTGTTGCTTTGCTATATTCTGAAATGTGTTGATTATCCCACATGTAAATCAAGCATTGACCGTTTTCTGCTTGAAAACGAGCTTGTCAATTACTACGAAGGCTCCAATGCGCTCAACGAACTTGTACAAGCCGGGCACATTGCGGTAACGACCGAAGAGGGGCTTGAATATTACAGCATCACCGATTCGGGCAAGTTTATCGCCCGTGAACTGGATTCTCATATTCCCTATTCCGTTCGCCAGTTGGTAATTCGCGAAGCAATGCACATTGCTCTTGCCGAACGCAGAAAAAAAGGCGTCAAAACGGAAATCCTGCCGCACGGCAGCGGTAAAGATGTTGTGATGCGGATTTTCCACGGTGAAGACGAGGTTTTCAAACTCAGTTTTTACTGTACGGATGCATTACAGGCAAATATGATCTGCGACCGTTTTGAAGCAGATCCCGCCGCCCTTTACAAAACCGTTATTGATGCTTTGACAGAGGATAAAAAAGAAGAAAATGTTTGAACAAACACTCAGTATTGACAGAATGGAGCAGGCGGTCAGTCTGTTCGGCAGTTTTGACGAAAACATTCGTCTGATCGAAAAAGAATACAACGTAACGGTCATCAACCGCGGTGCGGAACTCAAGGTCTGCGGTGATGCCGAAAAAGTGATGCAGGCATGCAAAGCCATTGAAGGGCTTATTATGCTTGTCAACAAAGGTGAGCAGCTCAACGAGCAGAATGTGCGTTATTGCATTTCACTTGTCAATGAAGGCAGTGAAGACAGACTTTCCGCCATTGCTTCGGACTGCATCTGCATTACCGCACGCGGCAAGCCCGTCAAACCGAAAACACTCGGTCAGAAAACCTACCTTGAACAAATTGAAAACAACACCATCGTATTCGGTGTCGGCCCCGCGGGGACGGGTAAAACGTATCTGGCGGTTGCCATGGCGGTCAAAGCCTTCCGCGCAAAGGAAGTCAACCGCATTATTCTGACACGTCCCGCCGTGGAAGCGGGTGAAAAACTCGGTTTTCTTCCCGGAGATCTGCAACAGAAGGTTGACCCGTATCTGCGTCCGCTTTATGACGCCCTGTTTGATATGCTCGGAGCCGAAAATTTTCAGAAATATCAGGAAAAAGGCAACATCGAAGTCGCCCCCCTTGCCTACATGAGAGGTCGAACGCTTGATGACAGTTTTATTATTCTGGATGAAGCACAGAACACTACCCCCGAACAAATGAAAATGTTTCTGACCCGTTTGGGCTTCGGTTCAAAAATCGTTGTAACAGGCGATATCACACAAATCGACCTGCCCGACGGCAAAAAGAGCGGGCTTAAAGAAGCCGTGCGCATTCTCAAAAACATTCCCGATATTGCAAGCGTGCAATTCTCCGAAAAGGATGTTGTGCGTCATAAGCTTGTGCAGGACATTGTAAAAGCCTACGAGAAAAACGAAAAAACAAAAAAAGCATAAAGGATTCGGAAAGAGAGGATTAAACGATGAACAAAGTAAAAGTAGTTTTTACGGACGATCAGAAGAGTTTCAGACTCCCCTCCGGAACACGGCTTTTGATCCGCCGTTGCTGTCATGCGGTTCTGGAAGAGGAAAACTTCCCCGTATCGGCAGAAATCAGCGTTCGTATTGTGGACAATGAATCCATCCGCGAACTCAATCGTGAATACCGTGAAATTGACCGTGCAACAGATGTGCTGTCGTTCCCGCTGTGCGAAGCAAACGATTATCAAATCAACCCCGCAACCAATCTGTGTCTGTTGGGCGATATTGTTATTTCCGCTGAAAGAGCACACGAACAGGCACTCGAATACGGTCACAGTTTTCAGCGCGAAATTGCTTTTCTGACGGTACACTCCATGTTGCATCTGCTCGGCTATGACCATGAAGCAGGCGGCATAGAAGCGGTACATATGCGTGAAAAAGAAGAAAAAGTGCTGACCGAACTCGGTCTTAAGCGCAACGGAAGTTATTTTTTGGACGGAGAATAAAATGAATACACGCTCTGCATTTATTGCCATTGTCGGTTGTCCGAACGTCGGCAAATCATCTATTTTAAACCGCCTCCTGGGGGCTAAAATTGCCATTGTATCCCCCAAGCCGCAGACCACAAGAACCCGCATTATGGGGGTTCTGACCGAAGATAACATTCAACTTGTTTTTACGGACACGCCGGGCTATCACAAACCGCACAACAAATTGGATGAAAAAATGGGCAAAGCCATCAGCGAAGGCATTCACAGCATGGATGCCTGCATGCTGGTTGTGGAACCCGATTCAAAGATTCAACCCGCGGAAGAAGAACTCATCAAGCGATTCAAAAGAGAAAATATTCCCGCCGTTCTTGTAATCAATAAAATTGACACCGTGGCCGACAAAGAAAGCCTGATGAAGGTCATTTTTGATTATTCTCAACTTTATAACTTTGAATCCATCATCCCCGTCAGTGCCCTCGACGGCAACGGCATGGATGCGCTGTTGACAGAACTGAAAAATCTGTCCTTTGAATCCGAGCACCTGTTCCCTGATGACACACTGACCGACCAGCCCGAAAAGGTTATTGCCGCCGAATACATCCGTGAAAAACTGCTTCGTTCACTTGATAAAGAGATTCCGCATGGCACGGCGGTTGCCATTGAAAGTTTCAAGGAACGAGATGACGGCAGCAATATTATCGACATTGATGCCGTTATTTACTGTGAACGCGACAGCCACAAGGGCATTATCATCGGCAAAAACGGTGCGATGCTCAAGAAGATTTCGACCAGGGCACGAATCGACATGGAACGATTCTTTGATTGCAAAATCAACCTGCATTGTTGGGTCAAAGTCAAGGAAGACTGGCGAAACCGCGAAGCCTTGATTCATAACTTCGGATTGGATTGATATGGAAAAATTCAATGCCGACGGACTTGTTATCCGCGTGCAGACAACGGGTGAAACCACCCGCATTATAACCGTTCTGACCGCCGAACACGGGGTCATACGAGCCTTTGCAAAGGGAGCCCGCGGTGCCAAAAGCAAACTGCAATCTGCTACCGTGATGTTTGCCTACTGTCGTTTTTCGTTTGTGAAATCCAAAGAAAGCTACATTGTTTCGGAAGCGGATATCAAGGAAGTTTTCTTCGATTTGCGCAATTCATTGGAAGCATTGGCACTGGCACAGTATTTCTGCGATGCCGCCGCAAGGACGATACCGGAGGACGGCACGGGTGACGAATTTTTGCGACTGCTTCTCAACAGCCTTCATTTTCTGTGTAAAGAAAGCAAAGACAGACGGCAACTGAAAGCCGTTTTTGAACTGCGGCTTGCGGTTTTGTCGGGTTACATGCCCGCACTGGTTGCCTGTGAAGCATGCGGTGCATTTGAAACGGATGTGATGTTTTTTGATTCCCTGCGTGGCCGTCTTTTGTGCGATAATTGCACACAAACGGACGGAATTGCATTGCCGTTGAGTGTCATTTCCGCCCTGCGGCACATCGTGTTTGCCCCCTTCGAAAGGTTATTTTCGTTTGCATTGAGTGAACCCTTACTCAACATACTTGAACAATGTGCAGAAACCTACTTTTTGTCCGTCACACAGCAAAAATACAAAACGCTTGACTATTACAGAAGCGTTTGTGCTTTATAAATAAAACCAAAATTCACTGTCGGGATGCTGTCCCGACGGTTTTTTTATGCAAGCAAAGCCTCTTTTGTTAAAAATATATCACCAGACAGAAAAACAAGCATACTGTGATTATCGGAGGGGTTTTTATGCAAACAACAACCGACGGACAGGTGCAACTGCAAAAAGCCATGCACGTGTCCGTTCTGAATATAATATTAAATTTAGTGTTATCTGCGGCCAAAGGTGCGGTAGGTTTGTTGACAAACAGCGGCGTATTGCTGCGTGACGGCATTCATTCCGCCGCCGATACACTCTGCACGGTGCTTGTATTATCAGGCATCGGCCTGCAGGCAAAAAAACCGGGAGCATTCGCCGAAAAAATGCAGCGGGCAGTCATTTTTATTTTAGCACTTGCCATTGCGGCAACAGGCATCGGTATGGCAATTTCGGCATTTGAACTGATACAAGGAATCGCTCAACCGCAACCCGATTCCCCCGCCGCAGTTCTGACAGCAGTGTTCTGCGTGGTTGTGAAAGCACTGATGAGCATTTTTACGGCAAGAATTGCGAGGCAGATGCAAAACACAACACTGCTTGCCGATGCCGCTCACCACAGGTCGGATTGTCTTTCTTCGCTTCTTGTGCTGTGCAGTGTTGCGTGCACGTATTGGCAGCAACCCGTTCCGGATATTGCGGCAAGATTGTTATTGGGGTGCTGCCTGATGGCATCTGCAATTTCACTCGGGATTAAAGCAGTGCGGCAGTAAATTACGGTTTATCTGTCTGCTCACGGACAGACACATCACATCAAAAAAAACCGTCCTTTCGGACGGTTTCTGCTTTTACAAGATCAATATGCAACTGCCCACAGAACCATATGTTTTGCGGGTTTACCGCAACATACGCACACATCGGACAGATTTTCCTGTGCAAAGGGAATGCAACGAGAGCCGACACCGGTTTTTTCCTTGACTTCGTCTTCGCAGGCTTCTTCACCGCACCACATGGCACGTACGAAGCCTTCGCCTTTTTCGGCACGGGCAGAAATGATTTCATCAATGGATTTACAATCATAAGTTTTGGCATCCATATTTGCGGCTGCCTTTGCATAGATTGCTTTTCCAAGTTCGTTGAGCAGGTTTTCAATTTCTGCTTCAAGATTGTCAAGAGAAACGAAGTATTTCTGACGGTTGTCGCGGCGGACAAGCACGCACTGATTGTTTTCGATGTCCTTGGGGCCGATTTCAAGACGAAGCGGAACACCCTTCATTTCATATTCAGCAAACTTCCAGCCTGCGGAATTGTCGGTCTTGTCTGCCTTGACGCGGAAGGATTTTGCAAGGCGTGCAGTCAGTTCATCGGCCTTCTCGATGACACCGGGCTTGTGTGCTGCAATGGGAATGATAACGACCTGCGTGGGAGCCACTTTGGGCGGCAACACCAGACCATTGTTGTCACCGTGCGACATAATCAGAGCACCGATCAGACGGGTGGTGACACCCCAGGAGGTCTGCTGTACAAACTGTTGTTTATTTTCTTTATCGGTATAGGTCATATTGAAAGCTCTTGCAAAGCCGTCACCGAAGAAATGGGACGTGCCTGCCTGCAGAGCCTTACCGTCGTGCATAAGTGCTTCGATGCAGTAGGTGGCAACTGCACCTGCAAACTTGTCGCTTTCGGTCTTTCTGCCCTTTACAACGGGCATATTCAGCACGTTTTCACAGAATTCGGCATAGACATTGAGCATCTGTTCGGTTTCTGCCTGTGCTTCCTCAGCTGTTGCATGAACGGTGTGGCCTTCCTGCCATAAAAATTCACGCGAACGCAGGAACGGACGGGTGGTCTTTTCCCAACGGACAACGTTGCACCATTGATTGTAAAGTTTGGGCAGATCGCGATAAGAATGAACAATATTTGCATAATGTTCGCAGAACAACGTTTCGGATGTGGGACGGACACACATGCGTTCTGCAAGCGGTTCACTGCCGCCGTGGGTAACCCACGCAACTTCAGGCGCAAAGCCTTCAACATGGTCTTTTTCTTTCTGCAGCAGGCTTTCGGGAATAAACAGGGGCATATAGACATTTTCATGTCCCGTTGCCTTGAAACGTTCGTCAAGCTGTTTCTGAATGAGTTCCCAGATTGCATATCCGTAAGGACGGATGATCATGCAACCCTTGACACTGGAATAGTCAACAAGGTCTGCCTTTTTGACAACGTCCGTATACCATCTGCCGAAATCAACTTCCATGGAAGTGATTTCTTCAACCATTTTTTTATTATTATCGGCCATAATGAAACTGCCTTTCTTTCTCTTTTTTCTTATATTTTCACACCGCGCTCACGCAGTGCAGTATACAATTCGGAAATATCCTGCCTCGACGGCGTGAAACAGATTGCATCCATTCCCGCATCAATTGAGCCTTGTACATTGGCGGGCACATCGTCAATAAACACACATTCGTTTCTGTTGAGCCCCGTAACGGCGAAAAATTTTTCGTAAATTTCGGGTTCGGGCTTGAGTAATTTATAGTCGGACGACACAAAGCAGAAATCAAAATACTGCAAGGCGGGTTTGAATTTGGAATAATAATAAAAATCCTGCCCTGCATTGCTCAGAAGATAAATACCGTAACCATTTTCACGCAGTTGTTTTACAAGTTCTTCCGTCTGCGGGAAAGGAGGCATTTCTTTTTCTGCAAAGCATTGCTCAAGAACGATTTTCCTTGCGAGCGACTGCAGATGCGCAGGCATTTTTTCAATTACAGGAATAAAACTGCTTTTCTCAACCGTACCGCGATCGTATTCAAACCATTCAAACGAGCCCATAAGTTCGCGTCGGAATGTGTCAATGTCTTCCTGATTATCCAGATATTTACCGAGAATGGCATTGGCATCATAGCACAAAAGCACATTCCCCATATCAAAAACAATATTCTTAATCATATCACAAAAAAGTAAGGGGCGGACAGCCGCCCCTTTGCGCAATATTTTGAGTGCGGACAGGAAATCAGTTTCTGTTCTTGAACATATTGAAGATGTCGGAAATGTCATCATCGGCACTGTCATCTTCATAAGAAGCGGAAGTTGCAGATGCAACGGGAGCCGCGGAAACTACATTCGGGAATACAGAAGCAGGCTTTTCCGTAACAGGTGCGGCAACAGGAGCAGCAGGAATTTCATCAAGAGAAGGTGCACCGAAACCGGTTGCAATAACCGTGACGATCATTTCGTCATCCAGCGTAGGATCGGTAGCCACACCGAAGATGATGTTTGCATCAATGTCAGCGGCATCCTTAATGAGAGTTGCGGCAACATCAACATCGTCAAGAGTGATATCTTCGGAAGCAGAAATAAGAATGATAACACCTCTTGCACCGTCGATGGTGGTTTCAAGCAGGGGGCTGGAAATAGCGGCTGCAGCGGCTGCAGATGCCTTTTCTTTGCCCTTTGCACGGCCGACACCCATGTGAGCGTGGCCGGCATCCTTCATAACTGCGGTAACGTCCGCAAAGTCAAGGTTGATGATGCCGGGCACTTTAATGAGTTCCGCAATGCTTCTGACACCCTGACGAAGCACATCGTCAGCAATGGAGAAAGCGTTGAGGAAAGTGATCTTCTGGTCGGAAACATATTTCAGTCTTTCATTCGGGATGATGATAAGGCTGTCGACATGCTTTTCGAGTTCGGCAATACCTTCTTCAGCCTGGATCATTCTGCGACGGCCTTCAAAAAGGAAAGGCTTGGTAACGATACCGACAGTGAGAATACCCTTGTCTTTTGCAAGTTGAGCAATAACAGGAGCTGCACCTGTACCGGTACCGCCGCCCATACCTGCGGTGATGAATACCATATCGGTACCTGCAAGGATTTCGTTGATGGTTTCCATGCTTTCCTCAGCGGCTTTTCTGCCAATTTCGGGACGGGCACCTGCGCCCTGACCGTTGGTGGCTTTTTCACCGATCTGAATGTTATGTGTAGCCTTGGAACTGTTAAGAACCTGCTTATCCGTGTTGACAACAATAAATTCAATACCCTGCACACCGGATTCTACCATGCGGTTGACTGCATTTCCGCCGCCGCCACCGACACCGATAACTTTAATCTGGGTTACAAGATCGACTTCATTGGAAATTTCGAATCCCATTTTGTTTTCCTCCATTGTTTTTCCTGATATATAAACATCTCGATATATTTTTACACTTTTGTATCATACCATGTTTTCACAAAGATTTCAAGAATTATTATGCGTGTTCAAGAAAAAAAATAAATGTAAAAAGGGGTACAATATGGTACCTTTGACGAAAGCAACCGTCAATGGTATATTTTTTGATGCTTTGCACGATAAAAAACGCAACTTTTCTGCGCTTTACCTTTTATCCCAAAGAATCGCCGTCGGTTGCTGTCTGCTCGGCTTCCTGCGTCGACTGACCGCCCGTCAGTTCTCCTGTTGCGGTTTCCGCATCATCTCCGCCGACGAGTTCCGAATCCATATTCACATAGGGATCCACAAAAATGCTTGTGCTTTCTTCATCGGAAACCGATTCCCTGTTACTGATGGTGATACTGCCGTCTGTGGCAAGCGTAAAGGTGAATACGGTTTTCTTTTCTTCGCGTTCAAGCATGACTTTTTTAAGTACTGCCATTTCTTCCAACAAAACATGAACCGATCCGCTTTGTACAAAGAAACGATTTTCAACATTCATCGTCACATACCCGGAAGGATCTGTTTTCAGGGTACGGATTTCGCCGATTCCGTGTTCCGCACAAGCGGTATATATATCAGCGGCATGAGAAAAATACAGTTCATCTTCAAACTCTGCAGCCTTGCCGACGGTATAACTGTTCACAAGAATTCCTTGCAGTTGTGTCAGATTATCCGGTTGAGTCTGCGTGGTCTCAAGGACTTTTCCGTCCTCACTCAGAATCAGCCACAATTGCCCGCAATCCACAGCAAATGCCGCTTGTGTGTAGGTTACTTCCACCTGCACATGATCCGGAAGACTGCGTGAAATGCTGACACTCTGAATATAAGGCAGTGCAAGGCTGACCGCGGCAGAAATTTTTTCTTCATTCAGCAACAATATACTGCTGTCGGTTGAAATCCCGGCAATTTCAATAATGCGGTCATCTGTATAGCATCCGTCATTGCCGATCACTTCAATACTGCCGACTTTCAGCAAAGCTGCACCTGCAACAAGCACGGTTGCAAGCAGCACCATAATGACAATAACGGAAATGATTGCCTCTTTCTGCCGTTTTTTGTTTTTACGGTCTTTTGCCGCGGATTTTATTTTTTCATTCTGTGATACATGGGTCACAGTTTTTTTATCCGCTTGTTTTTTCATCCTCGATCCTCCGAATATCTGCACCAAGACTGCAAAGTCTGGATTCAAACGCTTCATAACCTCTGTCAATATGCTGTAATTCCCGCACAACCGTCTGTCCTTCTGCCGCAAGACCTGCCAGCACAAGAGCGGCGCCGCCACGCAGATCCGGTGCACAAACGCTTGCAGCCTGCAACTGCGGAACACCTTTCACCACGGCAATGCGTCCGTCCACAAGAATATCGGCACCAAAACGACAGAGTTCCGGAACATGACGGAAACGGCTTTCAAAAATGGTTTCAATAATCACACTCGTACCACCCGCAATACTGCAAGCGGTCATTATAAGGGCCTGCGCATCCGTCGGAAAACCCGGATACGGCATGGTACGAACAGTGGACATTGCACGCAGTTTTTCCGTGGCGGTAATACGCAATTTCTTTTCTTTTACGGCAATATCACATCCCGCCTCCTGCAATAAAGCAGTTACGGGACCGATATGTGCAGGGATCACATTCTGCAAAATCACATCGCCGTGTGTAACAGCCGCCGCTATCATATAGGATGCGGCAACAATACGATCGGGAATGACGATATGTTCCGCGCCGTGAAGCGATGAAACACCTTCTATGGTGATAATCCCTTCCCCCGCACCGCTGATGTGTGCACCGCAACGATTCAGAAAATCGGCAAGATCGCTGATTTCCGGTTCGCGTGCGGCATTGACCAGAGTTGTTGTGCCCTTTGAAACGCAAGCGGTAATGAGTACATTTTCAGTCGCCCCCACACTCGGGAAAGACAGTGAGATTACATTTCCCTGCAATCCCTGCGGACAATCCAGATAAATGTGTCCGCCTTCTTCCGTAATCTGTGCACCGAGTTTGCGAAGAGCATCCAGATGCAGATCAATGGGACGAAGACCAATCTCACATCCGCCGGGCAAAGACAGGGATGCCTTCCCCGTCCGTGCGGCAATGGCCCCCAGAAAAATAACAGACGAACGCATTTCCTGCATCAGATGATCCGGCACATGATCGGTAACAATATCCGCACTGTCCACTGTGACAGTATTTCCATCAACACTTACTTTGCAACCGAGGTGGCGCAGGATGTTAATGGTTGCATCAATATCCGACAATTGCGGACAATTGTGAATCACATTAACACCGCGGCAGACCACACATGCCGCAAGAATGGGCAAAGCACTGTTTTTTGCACCCTGCACCTGTACCGTACCGTGCAGACGGCGGCCGCCTTCAATTCTGTATTCGTTCACTCTTTCCACCCTTTCGCAACGTGCATCTCCCTTACACGCGCTTTATTCTCACTGCATACTATGAAAGGGAGTTTGTCCGGGTGCGAACGGTGAAAATTCATTTCAACTTCATTTCTTTTTGTCCGCCAACTGCAAAACGATATCAACAATCTTTTTCTTTGCGTCGGGAACTCCCATTTTTTTTGCATTCAGCCCGATCTTCCTGCATTTTTCGGGATCGGCTATGCACATCTCAATTACTTCAACAACTTTTTCTGCAGTCAAATCTTTTTCTTCAAGAATCAATGCGGCATCCTTATTGACCAGAGCCATTGCATTGTGATACTGATGATTTTCCGTAACATTCGGCGAGGGAATCAACAATGAAGTTACGCCGAGTGCCTGTATTTCAGCGAGCGAACTCGCACCTGCGCGATTGATAAACAAATCACAAGCCGCAAGGTACGAAGCCATGTCATAAATATAGTCGGTTATGGTTACCTCCGGGTGCGTTCCGGGGGTAATTCCGCTTGCTTTGAGCTCTTCAATCATGTCCGTTCCGTTTTTTCCGCAACCGTGTACAAAACGAACCGCATGACGATCAGCAAGTTTCAGAATAACCTGCTTCATACAATCATTGATCGTTGCAGAGCCCAAGCTACCGCCCGTTGAGAAAATCAACGGTTTGTTATCAAGTCCGAGTTTTGCCCGCGCGAAATCGCGGTCGGAAGTCAGAATATCATCCCGCACGGGAAGCCCCGTGACAACGGCACGCTCATCTGCATGCATATGTTTTTTTGCCTCTTCTGCCGTCAGCATAACGGCATCGGCATATTTACTTAATTCAATATTGGTTTTACCCGGAAAAGCATTCTGTTCGTGGATAGCGGTGGGGATACCGAGTTTATGCGCAGTTCTGACAACAGGGCCGCTGACATAACCGCCGAAACCGACCACTACATCCGGGGCAAAGGGTTTGAGTATTTTTTCAACCTGACCGCTGACAAACAAAAGCCTTTTCAGTGTCAGTAAATTCTTTTTTATATCTGCGGGACTGAACGACCGCATAAAACCGCTGATTTCGATGGTTGCAAAGTCAAAGCCCGCTTTTGGAACAAGATTGGCTTCCATGCGATCCGCTGTTCCGATAAACAGAATTTCAATATCCGGATCACGCCGCCTTAATTCTTCTGCGACCGACAAAGCGGGGTTGATGTGTCCGCCCGTGCCGCCTGCGGCAATCACAACTTTCATGCTGTTTCCTCCGTTGCTTTTTTGTTTGCAGATGCTTTTTCTGCCCCTGCGGAGCGTTTGAGATTCGATTGCCTTGAAATGCTCAGCACGATCCCCATTTCACCCATCAACATCAAAAGGGACGTACCGCCGTAACTGAAAAACGGCAACGAAACACCCGTATTCGGCAAAGTATCCGTCGCGACGCACAGATTCAGAAATACCTGCGAACCGACCTGCAGCATAATGCCGAGCACCACCAGCATTCCGTAATGATCCTTTGCATTGACTGCAATGACAATGCCGCGCCAGATGAGCAAAGCAAACAGCAGAATGAGGATAAAGGCACCGATCACACCGTTTTCTTCACAGAAAATGGCAAAGATCATATCGTTCTGCGGTTCGGAAACATACAGATGTTTCTGTTTTGAACCGCCCAGACCCGTGCCGAAAAATCCACCGGAACCGATTGCATACAAAGCCTGATTGGTCTGCCAACGACCGCCGAGCGGATCGGCATCTTTATCTCTCCACAGTTCAATTCGTTCCATCATATAATCACGGAAGAAATCCGTGTAATTATAAAGAACATATGCAGAGACAACCACCAGTATAATTCCGATCACAAACCATTTGTTCCGCGTACCGCCGAACCAAAGCATGCCCAGACCGATGATTGCCATGATGATGGCACCCGACAGATGGCTTTCAAGGAAAACCAATCCCGCAAAAATAACTGTACAACCGCCGCAAAGGATAATCGGAATCAACGAACGATTCATCAGCGGCATACGGACAAGAGAATTGACTTTTCTTGCCCACGGATAGCGCAAAGGCTCTTTACCGAGCAGATCTTTATAATATTTTGCAAGAAAATACGCACAAATCAGAATCAGACAAAATTTCGCAACTTCCGACGGCTGGAATTCTATGCCGAAAATAATCATACGGCGGCGGATGGATCCATCCTCAGACGGCATAAGAAGCACGAGAATCAACAAAATCATGGACAGTGCAAAACCGCCGAGCGCACCGAGATATTGAATGCGCTGATATCTTATTTTTGAAATAGCAAGCATTGCAAAAACGCCTGCTATACAATAGATAACCTGCCTTTTGACATAGAAAAAAGAATCGCCGCCTCTGTTGGCATATGCATAAGGATAACTGGCTGAATACATGGCAATCAGCCCGACCGTTACAAGAATCAACACCAATGCAAAGAAAATAACATCCGGTGCGCCGTTCACGGTCAGCAGTCTTATCATACGCTTGAAATTACTTTCTTTGCGTTTTACGGACTGGGACATTTTCAAATCTACCTTTCAATTGTTTATTGCAGTCTGCCGAACCAGGTCAAAGCAACCGCAACAATACCGCCGATGACGCCGACTATGCAGAATACACAAACGATTTTTTTCTCGTTCCATCCGCACATTTCATAATGATGGTGCAAAGGAGCCATTTTGAAGAGCTTTTTCCCGTTGTGGGTCTTGATATAGAAAACCTGAATAACATCCGACAAAAATTCCGCGACATAGATGATACCGATGGCAAGGATCAACCACGGTGCATCCAGTGTATAAGCAAGCGTTACAACAATGCCGCCGAGGAAATGTGAGCCGATGTCCCCCATGATCACTTTTGCGGGATACCAGTTCCATACAAGGAAACCTGCCAACGCACCGAAGGTAGCAGCTGCCACAAGGCTGACACCGCCGTAACCGCGAAGTACTGCCGTCACTGCAAAGAACACACAGGCAACCATTGTAACAGAGGGACAAAGACCGTCGATACCGTCTGCAAAATTGACCGCATTGACCGTACACCAGATGGCAACATAGCCGAGAAGCCAGAACCAGACCCCCATATCAGCCCAGATGCCATAATACGGAATGAACATGTAATCACAGCCGTTGAAATACAAAACACCAAGAAATGCCGTAATGACAATCAACTGCATCAAGGTCTTCTGCAATTCCGTCAGACCGAGGTTTCTTTTCTTTTTGACCTTGATATAGTCATCCATAAAACCAATCAGACCAAAACCGACCGCCATCAGAATCCCCGCAAGGACTTTGATTCGGATCTGATCGGGCTTTTCACTCAAATAAACAAGTATATCGCCACCGAGCAGATGATCTGTCAACAAAGTAACCCCTGTGGCGAAAGCAAAACCGATCATAAACAGAATACCGCCCATGGTAGGCACACCCTGCTTGGAACGGTGCCATACAGGCCCGATATCCAGAATAACCTGCCCGAATTTCAGTTTCTGCAACATAGGAACAATTACGAACCCAAGTAAAAATGTGGTCAGGAAACCGATCACAACCGTCATTAAAATTCCTATCCAAAGCTCCATATCGTATCATCCTTTCGGAGTCCTTTATTTGCGTTTATGCATTCACGCATGTTTTACCGTAAAATATTCCCGTACGACAGCCGCATCATCAAAAAAGACTTCGCCGTTTGCGGTGTGCTGCGTTTTCTCATGCCCTTTTCCCGCAATCAGAACACTGTCACCGGGTTGTGCCTTTTGCAGGGCGGTTTCAATCGCCTTATGCCGGTCGGCACAAATAACCAATTCTTTTTTACTGTTGAATCCTGCGGCAATATCCGCAAGAATGTGTTGCGGGTCTTCCGAGCGCGGATTATCATTGGTCAACACCGTTATATCCGCAAGCGAAGAAGCGATTTCCCCCATGCGGGGGCGTTTACTGCGATCTCTGTTGCCGCCGCAACCAAAGACGACAATGACATTTCCCTCTGTGATCTGCCGCACCGCATACAGCGATTCATACAGAGCCGCAGGCGTGTGTGCATAATCTACGAACACTGAAAACGGGGCTTGTGTTTCTGCTTTCTGCAATCGTCCCTCCACCGCATCAACATGACAAACATATGCACAGGCATCTTCAAAATCAATTCCCGCGGCCATACAGGCGGCAACTGCAGCCATGGAATTATAAACCGCGATAATTCCCAATGCCGGAATGTGTATTCGCTCAATACCTTCCCGACTGACAAGAATATAAGAAACACCATCTGCCGTACATTTTACATTTTTCGCCGTCAGATCCGCATCATCCTGTAAAGAAAATGTAACGGTTCTTCCCTTGCAATGCGACAGAATCAATGACGCATATTCATCATCTTTATTCACTGCCGCGGCTTCTGTACAAGCAAACAATTTTGCTTTCTGCTGCGCATATTCCTCCATACTCTGATGGTAATCCAGATGTTCGGGGCTTAGGTTCGTAAAGACAGCAACATCAAAATCCAAGCCTGCACAGCGATCCTGACTGAGTGCCTGCGAAGAGATTTCCGCAACCGCATATTCACAGCCACGCCGCAGTCCTTCTTGCAATTTGCGATTGAACACTACGGCTTCGGGGGTAGTATAATCGGTCAGTTCCGTTCCGTTGCCGCTGTCTGCCCCCAATGTTCCGATCAGCACTGATTGTCTGCCTGCCTGCTCAAGAATATTGCGTATGTAGCAAGCAGTTGTAGTTTTGCCGTTTGTGCCCGTTACACCGATGAGAACCATTTTCTGCGACGGATGTCCGTAAAATGCACAACTCAGCAAGGATAACGCCGCACGGCTGTTCGGCACAATCACCTGTTCGGCAATGCCGAGATCACGTTCACACACCACGGCCGCCGCGCCTTTCTGCAATGCAGATTGCGCAAAATCGTGCCCGTCCGCATGTGCACCTCTGATACAGACGAACAGTGCACCGTCTGCCGTTTCGTCAAGTTTGTGTGTAATAAACCGGATGTCCGGATCTTTGCCGTTGTAAACGGCATCCGATCCGATGAGAAGTTTTGTAAGATTCAATGATCAGCCCTCCGTTTCAATCAAACAGACACTTTTATTGAATCCTTCCCTTTCAAATCCCTTATCAGTAAATGTTGTCTTAATATCCGTCATCGTATGCCGAATTGGAACGGAAGTCCACCGTAATGATGCTTCCCAATTCAACCGAAGTACCCGGTTCAACAGACTGCCGGTAAGCCACGACATCGGATGTCATCATGGCACTGCCCGAAATTTCGATATTCAGATCGTACAGGCTCGCATAATAATTTGCTTCGCTGACCGACATACCCGTAAAGTCAGGCACTTCTGCGTTTTCAGCCGGCACATCGGCTTCGGTATACAGAATAACCGTACCGCCGGACATCAGTGTTCTGCCGCCGTTGGGAGTCTGCGAAATGACCGATTCACCGTTGCCGATTACGCGTACTTCAAGGTCTGCAGCATCCAGTTTTTCCTGCGCCTGTTCAAGCGTATCGCCGATAACAGACGGCACAACATTAGACATATCTTCCAATTCATCATCCGAGTAAACAGGCTCAATTCCGAGATACGGAAGAACTTTGCCGAAGACCTCACCGCCGACGGGAGCGGCAATAACACCGCCGCTGTAATCGACCCCGCCGGGCTCATCGATAATGATAAGCACGGCCACTTCAGGATTATCCGCGGGTGCAACACCTGCAAATGAGGCAATATAAACGACTTCTTCCGTTCCGAGTTTTTCACTCGTACCCGTTTTACCCGCAATGCGGTAACCGGGCACATAGGCATTTGTACCGGTACCTTGCTTGATAACCTCTTCCATGTACGAAAGTATGGTAGTTGCCGTTTTAGCCGAAATAACCTGACGGCGTACATTCGGCAGTGTTTCATCAACGGTATTTCCGTCGCCGTCCAGCCATTTTTCGACAATATACGGAGTCATCAGTTTGCCGTCGTTTGCAACTGCAGAAATTGCAGTGATCATCTGCAACGGCGTTACGGTGAATGACTGACCAAAAGAAGAACTCGCAAGGTCAGAGGTGGAAAATGAAATTTCCGGATCATGGTAAGTAATTGATGCAACGGGAATTCCTTCACCCGACAAGTCAATGCCGGTGCGTTCCGCAAAACCGAATGCCTGGAAATATTTATAGAACAACTCTTTGCCGAGATGCTCAACACCGATATGCACCGAAAAAGTGTTGCAGGAATTGATGAACAGCTTTTCAAGATTTTCAAGACCGTGCCCGATGGGATTATAGTCCTTGATGGAACGGTCGCCAACCTGAATACGTCCACCGCACTCATAGGTTTCCGCTGTGTCGATCACACCTTCTTCAAGCGCGGAGGCAACCAGAAAAACCTTTGCAACCGAACCCGGTTCATAGAAATCTGCAATCGCTTTGTTTTTCCAACGGTTGTTCTGTGTCGCAGAATAGGCAGCAGACTGTTCTTCTTCCGGCAAAGCCGCAATTTCAGCGAGTGCCAGTTCATCAAGCGTGTATGGATCATTGGGATCATAGTCGGGCAGATTTGCCATGGCAAGAATTGCGCCCGTTTCCACATCCATGACGATACCGTAAACATTTTGTGCATCATTTTCAATCAATGCCGTGTAAAGTGCATTTTCAAGAATCGTCTGAATTTCCGCATCCACCGTCAGAATAGGACTCAATCCCTGCTGAGCCTCATACTGGGTCATAAACTGCCCCGGCATGGGTTGCTGCTGTCCGTCCTGCGCGGTAACGGTTCTGCCGTCCACACCGGTCAGTTCATCGTTGTAGTAATACTCAAGACCGGCAAGACCGACATCGTCCTTTCCCGTAAATCCGAGCATCGTCGAACAGAGATTGCCGTTCGGATAATAGCGAATGGTGTCCTCATCAATACTCACAATGCCGTACAGATCATTGGCATAGATGTACTCCTTCATGGCGGACATTTTTTCGTATTCGACCTGTCCCGCCACTTCCAGATATCCGTAGTCTGCATTCTT
This sequence comes from Oscillospiraceae bacterium, assembly GCA_015066385.1. GTDB lineage: Bacteria > Bacillota > Clostridia > Oscillospirales > Acutalibacteraceae > RUG806. Next base: position 12,792 of record SVOJ01000019.1, on the reverse strand, counting down.
GAGAATTTTTTCACGCATCTCATTGCCGTCAAGACCGAGAATCGTCGTTAACCCCGCAATAACGGCTTCCATGTTTTCATTCGTTACTTTAGACGGGTTGACATACACAAGCCAGACCGATGCACTCTGTGCAAGCACATGCATATTGCGATCATAGATCGTTCCGCGCAGGGCTTTGTTGGTGGTAACACTCAATTGCTGACTTTCAGCTTTAGCCTTATACTTGTCACCGTTGATGATTGCAATTCTGATAACACTTCCGAAACAAACAACAAACAGAAGTGTCGTAAGTGTAATCAGAAACAACACGCCCCGCTTGGCGGTGATTGATTTCCTCATTCAAATCCATCCATTCATATATAAAATAATATAATTATTATAATTAAGTGAATCGAAGGGCGAAGGTATTCTTCGCCCTTTGTTTTATGAAATATAAGGGCTGTCAGCCCATTTTATGCAAAAAGTCCGTTAAAATATTCCGTCACACGCTCAACAAGATCTCCCCCGAATGCAGAATCTTCTCCTGCATAAAGAACCTGATCATCTGAAGAAAGATCCACATACTGAATCTGATAATTTTCCATTTTTGCCATACCAAGAACATTCGTGGCATAATTTTCGACCTTTGCAATGCTGAACATACTGTCAATTGCGGAACTCAGACGTACATTTTCACTCTGCGCGTTGGCAATATTGACTTCCATTTCATTGATGGAATTCATCAATTCCGTGCTCTTAACGGAATTATTGATAAACATGGCAATAAAACCGAACATCATAACACAGCAGAACAAAACGGCAAATACCTTTTTCGCACTGACACTTGCCTGTTGCTTTACCGCCTGACGGGCGTTGGGTTCGACAATTTTCAGATTCGGATTCGGGCGTACATTTTTTTTGCGCAACGGTTCCCCAACCGGCTGTGCGTTATTCAATTGTCTTGCGGCAGAGCCGTCTTTGGGTTCAAATGTTGCAAAATCATAAGCCTCAGCACTCTGATATCCGGCCATGATGGATCACCTTTCTCTACTTGAGTTTCACAATGCTGCGCAGTTTTGCGCTGCGGCTCCTCGGATTTTCCTCCAATTCAGCCGCGGACGGCGTTTTACCCCTGAACGCCAAGGCCCCGCGCGGTGTGTTACCGCAGATACAAACGGGAAATTCTTTCGGGCAGATACACCCTTGGGTAAATTCCTTGAATTTTGTTTTGACAACACCGTCTTCCAGCGAATGGAAGCTGATAATTGACAAAACACCGCCGATTTTCAGGCAGTCAAACATATTGCCGATTGCATCGGGCAGCCGCGACAGCTCGCCGTTGACCTCGATGCGGATTGCCTGAAACGTTTTTCGCGACGGGTGCCCGTCACGCATGGCTTTTGCAGGCATGGCACTTTTGATGATATCGGTCAGTTCAAATGTGGTTTCAATTCTCTTCTTTTCCCTTGCCTTGACAATGGCGCGGGCGATGGAACGGGAATATTTTTCTTCCCCGTAACGAAAAATAACATTTGCAAGCTCGGGCTCGGAGTAGGTATTCACCACATCCGCAGCACTCATCCCCTGCATGCTCATACGCATATCGAGCGGTGCATCGCTGTGGAATGAAAACCCTCTTTCCGCAGTGTCAAGCTGATGCGAACTGACACCGAGGTCTGCAAGCACACCGTCCACGGCATCCATGCCGAAGCTCTGCAAAACAGTTTTAATATCCGAAAAATTGGTTTTAACAACCGTTACTCTCTTGTCTTCGCCGAAACGTTTTTGCAAGGTTTCAATCGCCTGCGGATCCTGATCCAGACAGATCAGTCTGCCGTTTTCAAGGCGTGCAAGAATTGCCGCACTATGACCGCCGCCGCCGGATGTGCAATCCACATACACACCGTCGGGCTTGATCTGCAAGGAATCAATGGTTTCATTGAACAGAACGGGGATGTGTTTGAATGCCATACCCGTCACCAGATGATGTCATCGAAATCGGCATCGTCTTCCTCAGCCATGAGCGCATCCCATGTGGCAGCATCCCAGATTTCGATTCGGCTGTTGCAACCGAACACAACGACATCCTTTTGAAGACCTGCATGTGCAATGAGTTCCTGCTGCAGAACAAAACGGCCCTGCTTGTCCATTTCAGGTTTGAATGCACCGGAAAATCTTTTTCTCTGCTTGTTACGATCGTCACTTGTGGCGGATTTGCGTGCCAACTGCTCGGCAATTACATTGTAGCCTTCCTGATCATACACAAACAGACACTTGTCCGGCCCTTTCATGATGATGAAAGACTCGCCAAGTTCATCACGGAATTGTGCCGGCATTGCCATGCGTGATTTGGCATCAATCGTATGTCTGAATGTTCCTATGGCTTGCATCGGCACGACTCCTTTCAAGAAAATTTCATTTTCACAAGATAATCAACACTATTTAATTTCTGTTGTTTATCTCGCCCCACTTTATGGGATGAGCATGGATTTTTCACCACTACTCTGTCATTATACATGGTTTTCTTAAAAAAAGCAAGAGTAAAAACACAATTTTTTTAATTATTTTTCATCTTTTTTCACGTCCCAAAAAACAAAAAAACAAGAGCCTGCAACGGCAAAAAATCACATCCGAAAAACGCAAAAAACCACCTCGACGGACGAAAAAAAATACACGTCCGCGAAGTGGTTAAAAAGCACAAAATACAGTATTAAATTTTCTCTTCTGCCTGCAATATTTTGTATTTCCGTATCAACGAATCATAAAATTTTCTGCGGAGTGCAAAATATGCTCCCCTGTTTTCCCTGCCGTAATGCACGGCATTGGTCAGCAAAATTCCCCACAATCCCGTGTCCTTATCGACATAAAGACTTGTCCCCGTAAACCCTGTATGACCGTAACTGCCTTGCGACAGCAATTCACCCATCGGCGAATCCTGCCTTCCCTTCAACTGAAATCCAAGGCCGCGGGATTCCTTTTTGTCGGGGGTGTAATTATGTATTGCAAGATCAAACATCCGGCTTGAAAGATACTCTTCTCCGTCTTTTGCAATTCCGTTTGTTGCACACATTCCCGCAAACGAAATCATATCATCCAACGTAGCAAAAACGCCTGCATTTCCCGCTACACCGCCAAGATAATGTGCATTCTCATCGTGCACATACCCCGTGGCCCATTCACCGTTATGGGCATACAATTCAGTTGCGGCAATCGGTGTTTTTATTTTATCGGGATTATAACAGGCGTTTTTCATCCCGAGCGGAGCAAAAACATATTTTCGTGCAAGTTTATCGAGTGTTTCCCCGCCGACTGCTTCAAGAATACGTTGCAAAACAAGATACCCCATGCAGGAATAACAGACTTCTTTGCCTGTTTCATAACACTTTTCAGAAGAAAGAATGATTTGCAAAACGTCTCTGTTTTTATATTCCTCATTATATAAAGGAATCCCTGCAGGCAGTCCCGATGTATGCGTCAGCAGATGATAAATTTCACAATCCGCAAAATTGCCGGCAAAATCAAGATATTTCCCGATTTTGTCATGCAGATGCAGTTTACCGTTTTCAATCATTTTCAGCGCAACCATGGTGGTTGACACAAGTTTTGACAGTGATGCAAGGTCAAACAGCGTGTCTTCCGTGAGATCAAGCACTGTCGGAAGAACCTGCCTTTGTCCGAAAAATGCACGCACAAGCACCCGGTGTCCCTGCCCGATCGCCACCGCAGCACAGGGGTATGCCGACCCCACACCCGATTGCACAAGTTGCAAAACAGAATCAAACATACTCAATTCCTTTTATTTTTGTATTTTTCCGACATATAACACGGTCTGATTCGCCACTTGTGCAATACCGTCAACCTCAAACCTGTCAAAAAGTGCGTTCAACTCTGCAATATAGGAATCAAAATCCCGATCCCCTTTTTTCAGCGAAAACGAACTCGACAGGCTGCGTTTTATGAACTTATCCCGATCAGAATACAAGGGATTTTCAAAGGTCAGATATTCATAATTGTCATCAAAAAAGGAACGTATGCGTTCATCATGCGTTTTTATGCCGCCGTGAAATCCCTTGAAATCGGGGCAGTATTTTTCATAGATTTTATATAACTGACAGTTAATGTCCGCATCTTCTTTTCTTGTGTTCCAGATCAGACAAACAACGCCGTCGGGCTTGAGAATCCGCAGGCATTCTTCTTTGAACCGCACCCCGTCAAACCAATGAAACGCCTGCGCAACGGTGACAAAATCAACCGAACCGTCAGGCAGGGTTGTATGCTCTGCCGTACCGTCCACAGATTTGAAGTTATCAAATCTGCACAATTCGTTTTCGGCAATACCGCGCATATCTGCATTCGGCTCCACACCGAACACAAAACAGCCTTTTTCAAGAAGCTGTTTTGCAAATTTACCCGTACCCGAGCCGACATCGGCAACAACCGAAGAAGCTGAAAAACCGTAGTTTTCAAACAGGCAATCCAACAGCGCCTGTGCATACCCGGGTCTGCTTTGGGTGTATTCCCGTGCAATGCCGCTGAATTTTTGCGTGTTGTCAGTGGTCATAAATACACACTCCCCAAAATTCATCTTTCTATGATAATCAAGCAAAATAAAAAAATCCGCATTTTTCACTATGGAAAAAATTTAAGTCATTTTATTCTTTTGCATTTGTTTAAGCAACCTTTCAGAACGAAATTGAAGATAATCATGTCCGATTGTTCCGAGCTTTTTATACCACAACAGCTCCGAGTAAAGTGCATACAGTTCGACTTTTAAGTCACAATACTTTGACACATTGATTTTTCTTTTATATATTTCATACAAATGAAGTTTTTTACCGTAACCGACTGTCATTGCAAACAGCTCGTATTCAGGATCTGCCCACATCACGTTGAATGGATCTACTGCTGCAAGCAGTTCCATCTTTTTCGGGTCAACAATAAAATTCGGCATCCAGTAATCTCCATGAATGAGCGTCGGAACAGACCTGTCCTCTGCAAATATCCTGTCAATGCTCCGATAGGACAATTCCACTGCATGCATCACCTTTTGATCGAGCTTATTTTCAGCAAACATCTTTTCGGAAAAAGCAAAAATCTCATCTGCAAATTCTTTGTAATAAGCCTGCCAAGTGTCATAAACCGCACGGTCAATCGGACCGAATTTATCATTATGCGCTTGCTGCAGAACAAGAAGATTATCCACTATGCTGTGCGCAAGACGCTTTTTCCCGAAGCGATATTGCAGTTTCTTGTCAGTTCCGCTGATACCGTTAATGTACTCCATGGCAATAATGCCGTTATTATCAACCGTCTCGCAGAAATACACCGCCGGAATCTTACTCTCCGTTTTTTCTTTCAGAAAAGACAGCATCTTATATTCTTCTTGCATCAGCTCCGGGTGCTCGCTAATCTTAACTGCCATTTCTTTTAATTCTCCATCACAGGTCACTCGATAAACCGCTCCGCTGGCACCCTTACCGATGCGTACAATATCACAAACAGCACAAGCCGTATTTTTTTGTATTGCAGTTGCAATCAATTGATTGATATTCATCTTTCAGCCTCGGTCATTCATTACTTTTCAATCAAATCCTCGACCGTGCAGCCGAGTGTTTTTGCCAGGCGAAAAACGGTTTCAGCACCGGCCTTATTGATATCCTTTTTTCGTTGCTCATACATCTGCACAGAACGCAAACTGACCCCCGAAAGTGCCGCCAGCTCCGACTGCGAGCAACCGTAAGCCGTGCGAATCCGTTTTAAGTTTGTTTCGGAAAAATGCTCTCTTACAAGTGCATCCGTTATCTGCACAAATTTTGAAATGTCCGCTTCGTGAAGTGTGTAATACATTTTTTCCAAAGCATCAAAGGAAACAACCTTGAAAATATCGCTGTATTTTCTGCCGGAATACCATTGGTAATAAGCCACTGCCCAACCGATCCAATATTCCTTTGACCGTGCAAAACGATTTTGCGGTTGCATTGCAAGCTCCTCGCGTTTGGTTTCCCAAACAACCTCTTTTGCAATTTCAATTCCGCTTTTTCCTGCCACAAATGCAGGCTCTCCGTTTTCCATTTGTACGGCAACACTGCTTACTACGAACAGCTTTACAAACTCACCGCCCGGGATGCCGCAAATGTTCACAGCATAATCAAAGGCATCGCCCAGTGCAGATTGTGCATTATTCAAATATATTTCCCGGTATGCGTGGGTCATTGTTGCGAATGCCTCCTCTCATAATATCCTGTATATACAAACCGTCACTTTCTTCTTCAAGAATTTCAAAATAAAGGTTGTTTGCCTGCTGATCCCTTGCTTTTCGCAGCACATACCAGGTCTGCTTGTCAGCAACCTCTGCACCTTCAAAACGCAGCTTTGAAAAAGCAAACTGCGATTTGACTACAATCTGCTCCCCGAGCTTGCCGAGCTGCATGGCACGCGCCAATTGCTCAACCGTAATGGAATTATTCAGAAATGCTTCTGCATAATCAAAATAAGAATCGTCAGCCCTGTAACCTGTTATAATATCGTAAGCATTGACATTGATACCGAAATTGTCAATCAGATATCGTTTTGCTCTGTTTGCAACGGGTGTTTTGATTGCAAACAGCCGATGCTCCACAAGCACCGCAATCCAATTCAGAATCGTATAATCGGAACTGTTCAGATTCAGCACTGTCAGATGTTCGGTATCCAACGAATATCGGTTGGCAAAGCCGTTATGAAGCGATGAAACCGCCCATTCCTTTGCAAGGTCTTCATTCTGCGTGCAGTAAAAACCGAATCCGAAATCATTGTTCTTTTTTCCTTTGCCGAAGGTCGGATTCTCAACAATTTGTCTTGAACCGTGATACACAGTCATTATTTTATCCATTTGCAATTCCTCCGATTCATCTTCTGCTTGTATTATATCACCATAGTGATAGCCTTGTCAACAAGGATTTGATTTGTATATATCGCCGGAGTGATACAAAAAATCACTGCCCCCACAAAAGTGAGAGCAGAAAACATTATTTTTCTTCAATTGGGATCCATATTTCCATATATCTTTCAGAATAATCATCATTAAAAAAAAGCCTGTTGATTTGCGGATGTTCGGATATTTTGTATTGTGTTGTAGGCAACCATTCCGCTACAATTTTCTTCATAAGCAAAACCCATTCATCATCAGGTGACTCACAACAACTCGTTTCAAACACTGCGTATTTATGTGCTGGTATTGAAATATTTATCAAGTCCTTCTCAGTGTGTGCTGTTGAACTATCGACAGCAATGATGTGTGTGAATTCATCATTTACAAAGTCAGTATAAACATCATACCATACCGGTGCATCATTCCGAAAGGTTTTTAATTTACGAATAATGTCTTTACTTTTCTGCCAATGTCTTTTTGTTTCTTCATAGGTGTTATCCGCATTCGTGGGACAACCTGAACATTTAATACCGTGCCCTAAAAGAACAAGCGATTCTTTGTCCACTATTCTGTAATTCATCGTTGTACCGCCTTCCAAAGAAAATTTCAGTACAAGACGGGAAAAGGATTTGAGATTACTACCGTTATTTCGAGCTTGTGATGGCAATATACCGTGAAACTTCTGAAACGCTTTTGCAAAGCTGTCAGGACTTTCATAACCGTATTTCATTGCAACATCAATGACTTTGGCATTGGTGGTTGCAAGCTCTCTGCCGGCAAGAGTAAGTCTTCGGTTACGGATATATTCACCCAAAGTATAACCGCAAAGAATACTGAACACACGCTGAAAATGATAGCTTGAAGAATAACACCGCTTTGCAACTTCTTCATAGTCAATTGTTTCAGTCAGATTATCCTCAATATAATCAATCGCTTGTTGTATTCCAGTAATCCAATCCATCGTTATCCCTCCTTGTCTGTCTTAATTCTAACAGAAGGCTGAAAAGATTTCCCGACATTATGTGCGGAATATGGTCGGTCTTTCAGAATGAATAACTTTTCTCTCAAAAATCATACTGCATCATGCTGTTGTCCGGGTTGAATTCATTTCGCTCATACCAACGAGCTGAATTTTTACTCGGCCAGACGATGACCATTTCACAGTTTCTTTCTTTCAGATAATTCTTGATGTAAGTCAGAAGCTGCGTGCCGTAGCCCTTGTTGCGGTACGCTTCGAGGGTGTGCACATTGGTAAGGTAGGCAAGACAATAATTGTTCACCTTGGGCTTTGGCACCTTGTTGACGATGGCAACATACATCGCAGAAACAACAATGCCGTCAAGCTCCATCACGAAAACGGTATAGGTGGTATCATTTTTCAGAAATTCGACAAATTCATCAATGAATTGCTGCTTGTCAACCCCGACAATATTTGATTCCCCATAGGTCACATCATCCTCTGCGGAATGCTCCCATTTCATTTCTGCCAACTGCAAAAAATCTTTTTCTTCTGCTAAACGGATCATCATTTTACTCCTTTTTCAACTGTAAATCTGAAACAACCGTGTTTCACTGTCTGTGGACTTTGCCTTTTTGAACGCTTCCGCCACGCTGACACCGTCCTTGGACAGCTCATAAAACAAGGTCACGGCAAAATACAATGCCGCATTTCCCTCGGTATAATCGTTTGATGCAATATAAGTGTTTTGTTTTGCAAAAGCCGTTGCCATTGCCTTTTCACCTGTTGCGCACCCCAAGTTCAGAATCAATTTGCCCTGCAAATTCAGATACTTATCAATATCCGAAGCGGTCATATTCCCTCTCGGTTCATCCGCCTCATAGACAGCCTCACCAAGAACAGGCATTATGATTTCTCCGTCTTCCCCATGGCAGGAAAGAATGATGCAATCCGGCTCAAAAGGCAAATTACCTTGCAAGGCAGAAATCAGATCATTGGGCCTGCCTATATATTTAACGGCAACAAAGAAACCAAAATATTCCAGCGCCTGCCGTAAAGCTTCCGGTTCATTTCCCGTGCCGCCGATTACAAGGATTAAAATGTTTTTCAATTTTCATTTTCACCGTCCTGCAGCAAAAGTTTATCTTTGAACATTTCCACATGCATCATGATATGCCCGATGTTACCCTCACCTGCATACTGCGAAGCATCAAAAAAGTTGTGTTCCAAGGATGACCAGTACAGATCATTTTCATCTCCGACAACAGTGACAGCTTTGTTCAGTTTGCCGACATACACCTCAAGATAACAATTCCCAAGATGATATGTAAAGTCCATCAGATGGGTAAGAACGATATCATTTTTTGTGATAGCCGTTTCTTCTGCCAGTTCCCTGTATGCAGCATCAAGGCCGTTTTCATCTTTTTCTATCTTACCGCCGACAAAGTTGGAAAGCCCTTTATAAGGATTTCTGCGTCTTTTGCACATCAGCATTTTATCAGCTTCTTTATTAAAAACAACAATTGCATTATAGCCTTGCATATACATTCCTCCGCAAATCAAACAAGATCGGGCAATTTTGCATTGAATACTTTTCTGTCGGAGATTTTTTTTGAGTCTCTTCTATCCATCGAATTATCTTGCCAAGTTGAAAGATTGGAAATGCACATTTTCAGAAACGCATTCACATAAATCGCCTGACACTGCGTTGTGCCGTTGAAACTATACCCGTTGACAACAGGTTCACTGCCGACCAAAAACAGTTTCCGCATTTCAAAAATGTCAATCGGATTTCCATTTTCATCTGAAAACCAACAGCCGAACGAGGGATCAAAAACACACCACTTATCAAGTTCACTTATGTATGCACGGCAGGTAAAGTGACAGTTTTTAAATGCAGTTGACATCATACAAACGGGATAGGCTTTGATGCCGACCGTCACCAGACAATCCGCAAAAACAATGGCTTTCGCCCTGCAATTGATTGCATTTTTGAACGGCTTCCCGAACGCATATTGCAGAATATCCACGGTATTATCCGTCAACATGTGCATCTGCGCACCGTTATAAAAGGTATGCTCAGTCAGCCAATGCAAAATCTGCAACACCTTTTCAAAATCCGTTTCCGCCGTGGCAATATCCGAAAGATGATATTTGCCGCCCAGTTGGCTGTGCAATTCAAAATATGCGGTCGTTTTTTCAAGGTCGGTTGCAATTAAATCCTGATCGTTAAAAAACTTGTCCTTTGCACAAGCAGGATCTTCCGCAAGCAGTTTTTTATAATCAAGATTGCTCACAAACTGCTCATACTTTTTTGGATTTTTCTGCAACGGCAGTGAAGTAAAATATGCTTTTATGTTCATGTTTGCCACCTGCTTTGATAATATTTTCAGACTTCTTCCAACAATTTTTTTTGCTTATATTTAGGCAATTTCCCGACAACCGTCGCATAACTGTGGTCTGCCATTTCATAAATCAATGCATCCGGCACACCGTCCAAAGGAAAAGTGTTGAAATACGGTTGCTGCACAGGCGGACAATGATAGCCTCTGACAACAACACCGGGAAACATCTGCCTGTAAAAATCCCCCGTCATGCGTTCGCAATTCAGTGTTGCGGTTTCTTTACCGCGCAAAACAAACAATTGCGCAAATATTTTTCCTTCCACCTTGATGATATCGCTGTCAGACCCGAACGGATGGTCAACATAAGCTCCGTTTTTTGCAAGACAGAATTGAAGCAATTCTGAATGTGTCACAAAATCACCTTATTCTTTAAATAGAGTAAAAACATCATACCATATCGATGGTTATAATGTTTGTAATTTTTTTTACAATTTAGTAAATAAATCAGAAAAGCAGATTATTTCTGATAATTTTCACCTTGCTTAACAAACATTTCATAGTATTTACCCTTGCGGGACATCAGTTCATCATGTGTGCCGCTTTCAATAATTGCACCGTTCTCAATATGATAAATGCAATCAAAATCCCGTACAGTGGAAAGACGGTGCGCAATCATAATCGTTGTTGCTGTGTTTGAGATAGCAAGAATATTCTGCATCAATTTCACTTCTGCCAATGGGTCAAGCGCGGATGAGGGTTCATCGAGAATCAACAATCCGAAGTCGGATGTGAACAATCTTGCAAGCATTAACTTTTGTGCTTCGCCGCCGGAAAGCGCGATGCCGTCTTCCGTAAATTCACGCGAAACCATGGTGTCAAGATTGCCGTCTGCTCTTTTGAGAACTTCCGACAAGCCAAGTTTATCCAGTGTTTCAATCAATTTTTCATCCGACACATCACGATATACCGTCAGATTGTCACGCAGGCTCATGGCAAGCACACGAATATCCTGAAATACGACACCTGTGTGCAGTCGCAGGTCGTGAATGTCATACTCTTTTATATTCTTTCCGTTCACAAGCAACTCACCGTTATTCACATCATATAAACGCAACAGCAGTTTCGTCAATGTGGTTTTGCCGGCACCGTTTTCACCCACAATGGCGATTCTTTGACCGGCTTTAATGTGCAGATTGAAGTTTTTGAACAACAACGCGGATTCATCGTAACCGAAAGCAACATCTTTGAATTCAATTTCGTACCTTCCTTCGGGAGCCGCAACCGCATTCTCCTTTTTCGGTTCAATTTCCGATTCCGCTTCAAAAAACGCGGCAACTTTTTCACCGTTTGCAATGCATTGCAAGATTTGCATGACACTGCTTGCCGCATCATTGAGCCCCTCAGCCAAAGCCGCAGAAGCAACGGTCAGCGATGCATACAGACCGATCTGTGATTTATCACCGTCAATGACAAAAAAAATAATATACGCAAGAATGCATGCCGCCTGAATGGGTGAAACGGCACCTTGCAAAAGATGAAAAGGTGCAACTTTTTTAATAAACTGTTTGTATACCGTCTGAAAATGGTTCATCGCCGCATTGATTGTGTTTAACAGCTTTAATCCGGCATCAGATGCACGCAATTCAGCGGCATTTTCTTTGGTTTTCAGCACCCTGCCCGAATATTCCATCGGCCGCCAGGCATCAACAAGACTTTCTTCGTAATCTGCAGTAGGTTTTATAGCAGGAAGTCCTGCAATTGCATTCAATATCACAAAAAAGGCTGTAATGCCGAGCAAAACAGGTCCCGTGGTGGCAATGATTGCAACCATGGCAATCACGGTTGCAATTCCGCGCAGAATATCCGGCAATATCATCACAACATTCTGCGCGTGAACAGGATAATTTTCTTGCGCAAAAATAAACTTTATAAAAAAATCAGGCTTGTCATAATACTTAAAATCCGTGCTCAAGGCTTTTTCGTTCACATCGTTTTTAATTCTGTTACTCACCTTAACAAGTGTCATCTGTGTATATGCCATTTGAATGACTTTCTCCAGGGCAGAAACAAAAACAATAAACAGGGTGAACATGATGATTATGTAAATAACCTCATTGTGCGGTGTATCATTCATAACAGCATCAATTGCCTTTTGCGGTAAAATGGCTGTCAGATATGCGGATACAGGTTGCAGAACCACCGACATAAGAAGAACAGTAAGCACATAGCCTTTTCCGTATTTCCAATAAGGTTTTAACAGGAATAAAATATATTTTATCTTTGATAATTTTTTCGCCGGCTTTTGCATCATATAATCACCCTTCGTTTTAAATTATTTCATATTGACAAACTGAACAAACCATTCCGTATCAGACAAAACAAAAAAACAGCCTCACCGAAGTAAGACTGTAATAATCAAATATGTGGATACACCCTGAAAACTGAACAATGGATGGGAAGCTGGAAGTGTAGAAACTTGAACCTTGAATCAAGAGGTCAAGCCCTCGACCTATTAGTACTGCTTAGCTGAACGTGTCACCACGCTTACACACGCAGCCTATCAACCTCATAGTCCTTGAGGGGTCTTACTGACTTAAGTC